>JBBRNJ010000064.1:0-51451 GCA_038230375.1 Polyangiales bacterium
AACCGTCTCGATGATCACTCCGTAAATTCTCAACTCCATGTGCGAGCTCCTTTCGATCGCACCAGACGGGGCATCGCGCGGAGGACGGGTCAAGGCTCGCCCGAAGGGCGACCAGCGCAGCTGGCCTGGCCTTGACGCGTCCGAGCACGATGACACGCTGGTCGACCGAAAGGAGCGACCCCGAGTCCCCGAGCGAGCCCCGCAAAGCCACCGAACCGGTTGCCGGTGAGACGAACCGCCCGCACCTCAACCTCAACCTCAACCTCGACAACGACTTCGACTTCGACTTCGACCTCGACCTCGACCTCGACTTCGACTTCGACTTCGACCTCGACCTCGACCTCGACCTCGACCTCGACCTCGACCTCGACCTCGACCTCGACCTCCACCCCGACCTCGACCTCGACCTCGACCTCGACCTCGACCTGACCTCCGGGGTGATTTGCCTTGTGCACAATTCAATTGCGCACAATATATCTCCCGTGGCCAGAGCTCCCCTACTCGACGACCAGCTCTGCTTCGCTCTCTATGCCGCGAGTCGGGCGATGGTCGCCGCGTATCAGCCGTTCCTTGCTCCGCTTCGTCTGACCTATCCGCAGTACCTCGTGCTGCTCTGCCTGTGGGAGGAGGATGGTGTCACCGTCTCGCGGCTGGGTGAGCGGCTGCATCTGGATTCCGGAACGCTGACGCCGCTGCTGAAACGCATGGAAAAGCAGGGGCTCGTCACGCGGGCGCGCGATCGTGCGGACGAGCGCAAGGTGGTCCTCACCCTCGCGGCCGGCGGCAAGAAGCTCAAGGCGCGCGCGCCGGCGGTGATGAGCGGCCTCTTCTGCGGGCTGGACTCCACCGTGGACGAGGTGACCCGTGTCCGCAACTCCGTGAAGAAGCTGCTCGTGAAGCTCGAGACGACCCGAAACCCGAAACGAAAGGCACCACTGTCATGACCCCGCTTCATGTCGCCACCGCCACCGCCACCTCGGGACGTGAAGGCAAGGTCTCCACGGACGACGGAATCCTGGACCACGCGCGCAGCATGCCGAAGGGGCTCGGCGGCCCAGGCGGCGCCGGCACGAACCCGGAGCAGCTCTTCGCCGCGGGTTACGCCGCATGCTTCGGCAGCGCAGCGGCGCTGGTCGCGCGCCAGATGAAGGTCGCCGACGCGACCCGCAACAACATCGATGTGAAGCTCACCATCGTGTGAGCGCCAGAGCGAGCCCAGCGCCGCAAAGTGCGGTGACGCTGCGGCGAAGCCCGCGTGATCCCTGGGCGCACGCGCGGGCATGTCGGTTGCTTCCATGACGGCATGCCCGTCCTACGTCATGAAGGCGCGCCCATCGCTGTGATCGCTCTCCTTGCCCTGACCTCGGCGGCTGCATCTGGCGCGGGCTGCGCGGAGACGGCGCCAGCACATCCAGGAGTCTTCGCAGCTCCGCAGACCGTCGTGGTTGCCTACGCGGGAACTTCGATGCCCTCGGGCGCTCCGCGTCCGAAGATGGCGGCCGCTCCGCCTCCGCCGCCGCGTCTGCCGGATGGCACCTACGTGCTGCGCAACGTCGCCTCGCAAGAGTGCCTCGACGTGCCGCATCGCTCGATGTCCTCTCCGACGATGCTCTGGCAGTGGGACTGCAACGGGACCGACGCGCAGTCGTGGACGCTCCATCGCGTCGCCGAGGACACGTACGAGGTGCGCGCGCTCGTCAGCGGAAAATGCCTCGCTGTCCCCTATGAGGACAAGAGCAACAACATCACGCTGTGGCAGTACGAGTGCAATCACACCGCCGCGCAGCGCTGGACGTTCGACCTGGGGGCCGACGGCAGCTACACACTCCGCTCCGGTGCGAGCGGCCTCTGCGTCGACGTTCCTCACGGCACGGCAGAGCGCGGCCTCAGCGTGCAGCAGTATACGTGTCACGGCGGTACGCCTCAGCGATGGATGCTGACCCGCGCCTCCTGAAGGGGACTCGGGCGCGGGGGTTTCGAGAGCCGACAGCCCCGGCGACATGCTAGTTCTTGGGCCTGTTCAGATGGCGGACACCACCGCAATCAGTCGACGGGCATTCCTGCTGCGCAAGGCCCACTCCCTCACCGGGATCATCCCCGTGGGGGTGTTTCTCGTGGAGCACCTCTGGACCAATGCGTCCGCGCTCGGCGGCCGCGCGCAGTTCGATCACTCCGTGGACCAGATCCAGAAGCTGCCCGCGCTTCCGATCATCGAGGTCGGCGGCATCTTCTTGCCCCTCGCCTTCCACGCTCTCTACGGCATCAAGCTGGCTACCGAAGCGCGCCCGAACCCGATCGCCTACGTGCACGGCCGCAACTGGCTCTACGTCATGCAGCGCGTGACCGGCGTGCTCACGCTGCTCTTCCTGTGCGCGCATCTGTGGGAATTTCGTGTGCAAAAGTGGCTCTTTGGGATGACGTCGGGCGCGTTCTACGACACGCTGCAGGCGCACCTCTCCGCCACCACGTGGGGCGTCCAGCTCTATGCGCTCGCGTACGTGATCGGGCTCGGGAGCGCCGTGTTCCACTTCGGCAACGGCGTCGTTGGCTTCTGCCTCTCGTGGGGCATCGTCGTCAGCCGGCGCGCGCAACGGCTGGTCGCATGGGGCGCCACGGCGCTGTCGGTCGGGCTCTTCCTGCTGGGCTTCTCGACCATCGTCTTCTTTTCGACGGGAACCCGTCTTCTCCCCACCGGACACGACGTGCAAGAAGCGCCTTGTCCGGAGGCCAAGTAGCAACCTAAGGATCACATCATGGCGCAAGCGAAGGGCATCCGCAGCGAGTCAGGCAAGGTCCGGCGAGTCATCGTCGTCGGAGGAGGCCTTGCTGGGCTCATGACGGTCATCAAGCTCTGCGAGGCTGGCGTCCCCGTGGATCTGTTCTCGCTCGTGCCGGTGAAGCGCAGCCATTCGGTGTGCGCGCAGGGCGGCATCAACGCGAGCGTCAACACGAAGGGCGAAGGCGACTCGCCGCGCGTGCACCTGGAAGAGACGGTGTACGGCGGAGATTTTCTCGCGAACCAGCCACCCGTGAAGGGCATGGCGGATGCGGCGCCCGGGATCGTCTACATGCTCGACCGCATGGGCGTGCCGTTCAACCGCACGGCTGAAGGCCTGCTCGATTTTCGTCGCTTCGGCGGCACGCTCTTCCACCGCACCGCGTTCGCAGGCGCCACCACCGGACAGCAGCTGCTCTACGCACTGGACGAGCAGGTGCGCCGCTTCGAGACCGTCGACGTCGAGGACGACAAGGGCATCGTCGTCAAGGGCGAGAAGATGGTCCGCAAGTTCGAGTTCTGGGATTTCGTCTCCATCGTCCAGGACGACACGGGGCGCTGCGTCGGCATCGTCGCGCAGGACCTGAAGACCATGGACGTGACGAGCTTCCCGGCAGACGGCGTGTGCCTTGCCACTGGCGGCCCCGGCATCGTCTTTGGTCGCTCGACCAACAGCGTCATCAACACTGGCACCGCGGCCAGCGCCGTCTACCAGCAGGGCGCGTGCTACGGAAACGGCGAGTTCATCCAGGTGCACCCCACCGCGATCCCCGGAGCGGACAAGCTGCGCCTCATCTCGGAGAGCGCGCGCGGCGAAGGCGGACGCGTGTGGGTCCCGAAGGATCCGAAGGAGCGCCGCATCGGACGCGACGTACCCGAGGGCGATCGCGACTACTTCCTGGAAGCGAAGTACCCCGGCTACGGCAACCTGGTCCCGCGCGACATCGCGAGCCGCGAGCTGTTCCTCAAGTGCTTCCACGAGAAGAAGGGCGTCTACAACGACAAGACGAACCAGAACGAGCTCGAGGTCTACCTGGATCTCACGCACATCCAGAAGGACGTGCTGAAGCACAAGCTCGCCGGCATCCTGGAGATCTACGAGAAGTTCGTCGGCGAGGATCCGTACGAGAACCCGATGCGCGTCTTCCCCGCCGTGCACTACAGCATGGGCGGCCTGTGGGTCGACTTCGAGCGCAGCGCCGACGGCTCCCTCGTGCCTGGTTCTCCGCGGAACCAGTCCACGAACATCGAAGGCCTCTACGCCGCAGGCGAGGTGGACTACCAGTACCACGGCGCCAACCGGCTCGGCGCGAACAGCCTGCTCTCGTGCATCTACGCGGGCATGGTCACCGGCCCGTCGATGGCGACGTACCGCAAGAACATGAAGACGTCGGGCTACGACTCGCCAAAGTCCACGTTCGACAAGGCCGAGAAGCGTGAACGTGCAAAGTACACGGATCTCCTGAAGCTCGATGGCAAGGAGAACCCGTATGGTCTCCACAAGGAGCTCGGCGACGCGATGCTGCTCGACTGCACCATCGAGCGCCACAACGACAAGCTGGACAAGGTCATCGCGAAGATCGACGAGCTCGAGGACCGCGCGAAGAAGGTCAACGTGCTCGACACATCTGAGCACGCGAACCGCGGCGCCCAGTTCGTGCGCCACCTGAACAACATGCTCGTCCTCGCGCGCGTGATCGCGCAGGGTGCGCGCAACCGCGACGAGTCACGCGGCGCGCATTTCAAGCCCGCCTTCAAGGAACGCAACGACAAGGATTTCCTGCGGTCGACGCTCGCGCTCTACAAGGGCGGAGAAAAGGGCCGCAGCGAAGTGACCTACGTGCGCGAGCTGGACTACACTCTGGCCGGGCGCTCGGTACACATCACGGACTCCGTGGACATCAGCCTGGTGACACCGCGCGCACGCAAGTACGAGCAAGCGGGCGCAGCAAGCGCCGCAGCCACGGGGGCCCTTTCCGGCACGGAATCCAAGAAGTCCGCCGCCGCCACGCCCTCCGCCTGATCCGTAGAACGAAAGACCGACGATGTCAGACAAGAAGATCCGCCTCAAGATTCTCCGCCAGGACAGCCCCACCAAGGCGAAACGCTGGGAAGAGTTCGACGTGGAGTGGCACCCGCGCATGAACGTGATCAGCGCGCTCATGGAAGTGCAACGCAACCCCGTGACGGTGGACGGCACGAAGGTAGCCCCCGTGGTGTGGGAGTCGTCATGCCTCGAAGAGGTGTGCGGCGCGTGCACCATGATCGTGAACGGACGCGTGCGGCAGTCGTGCACGGCGCTCATCGATCAGGTCAGCCCCAACGGCGAGCCGATCACCCTGGCGCCCATGACCAAGTTCCCCCTCGTGCGCGACCTCATCGTCGATCGCTCGCGCATGTTCCACGACCTGCAGAAGGTGAAGGCGTGGATCACGCTCGACGGCTCACACGAGCTCGGGCCCGGCCCGCGCCAGGCGCCGGAGAACCAGGAGGAGGCGTACCCGCTCTCGCGCTGCATGACGTGCGGCTGCTGCCTCGAGGCCTGCCCGCAGGTGAACGACAGCTCGAATTTCATCGGGCCCGCGGCGATCAACCAGGTGCGGCTCTTCAACCTGCACCCCAGCGGCAAGATGCACGCGACGGAGCGGCTCGAGGCCGTCATGGGCGAGGGCGGCGTCGCGGACTGCGGCAAGGCGCAGAACTGCGTCGAGGTATGCCCGAAGGAGATCCCGCTGGTTGACTCGATCGCCCAGGTGTCGCGCGCGACCACGAAGCACATGCTGTTCGGATGGCTGCTCAAATAGCGTTACACTGCTGGGATGAGGACCTTCGCGGCGTGTGGGGCGGTCGTCGTGGTCCTTGCTGCTCTTGTTGCTTGCAGCAGTGACAGCACGAACACGGGCACCGGGACGGGAACTGGGACTGGGACTGGGACTGGGACCGGCACTGGCACCGGCACTGGCACCGGTGACGGGACGGCTCAGCAGGCGTGTGTTGATTCGATCAACGCCTATCGGAAGACCGTTGGCTCTCCCGCGCTCACCCGGTGGATGGACGAGGAGAGCTGCGTGGATGGGCAGGCCAAGAGTGACTCCACGGGTAGTGCTCATGGCGCGTTCGGGAAGTGCATGGAGTTCGCGCAAGACGAATGTCCAGGCTGGCCGGGCCCCGCGGACACCACCATGGTCACGAGCTGCTTGAAGGCGATGTGGGCCGAAGGTCCCGGCGGCGGACACTACGAGAACATGAAGAATGCAAAGTACACGCAAGTGGCGTGCGGCTTCTACACGAGCGGCGCGGGCAAGGTGTGGGCTGTCCAGAACTTCAAGTGAGTGTATGCTCGGCACGTGAGCCGCACGACGAAGTCGAAGCTCGGAATCGTAGCTCTCCGCGCAGCACTCTTGCCGCTGGCGGTGGCCTCGTGCTGCATGTCCGCGACCGTCGCGCGCGCGGAAGAGCACACGGTGGTCGACACGTCGAACCTCACCACGCTTCCCGCCGCGGACACCAGCAAGCCGCCCGCTGCGCCTGACGACCCTCCGCCGGTGCAGCCGCACAAGCGCGGCATCGTGCTGCAGTCAGCGCTCGGCGCGATGGGCTTCGTGGGCCAGTTCCGGAAGGTCGCGCCACCCGCACCAGAGCTGCGCCTCCAGGCTGGGTACGAGCCCTTCAAGTTCCTCATGGTGTTCGGCGAGGGCAACCTGTTCTTCACGGACACGAGCAACCTGCAGAACGCGCCCAAGACGCACGCGTTCGCTGCGTTCGGGTTCGGAGCCGGGCTGCGCGGTACGGTGCACATCACGGACCCCGTCGCGATCTTCGTGGAGGGCAACGTGGGCTTCGCGAAGGCGGACATCGCGAAGAGCGCGCTCGCGAACATCGGCTACAAGAACGCCGAGACGCTCAACCTCTACTTCGGCGGTCACCTGGGCGTGGAGTGGTACCAGCTGGATCGCCACCTCGCGCTTGGCCTCCTCGGTGGCGTACGCGATCTCACGGGCTTCAAGAAGACGGTCGGCGCAAGCGACACGCCCCTCGCCTGGGACGGCGCGCTGTCCCTTCGCTATACGTTTTGAGCTCACTGCTGGTGAGCTACACGTTTTGAGCTCACTGCTGGTGAGCTACACGTTTTGAGCGCGCGCTACCTCACGACGATGTTGTCGTAGTAGACGACGGTGGCGGTGTCGGACCCATGTGGAACCCGCACTCGGAGATACCGAACACCACGCTCGACCCTGCAGGAATGATGTTGCTCGCGAGCGACTGGACCTGGGTGCCGTCGATCGTGGTGCTCGAGGTGGCTCCCATGCCGCTGACGCCCTTGGCTGTCACGTGGTGCCAGGCGCCGCCACCGTTGTTCACCGTTGTCACACCCATGAACGGGTCTCGAGGTTGACCCAGGACGAGCTGGTTCGCGCCCACGCCCACCTCGTCGTTGCCGGTGATGTTCGCATACTGCAGGACACCGAATGTTGCGTACGAGAGCGCCGAGGTCTGCAGGAAGAAGTCGTAGTCGAGGATGGCGTCACCGGTCTGCGCGAGTTCGGCCATGAGAAAGACGCTCGGCGCAGCCTGCATGTTGGAAAGGCCCGTGGTGTCGCCGATCACGCGGAGCAGATGTGTCTTTCCGTCGCCGGACAGGACCACGTCGATGGTCGTGCCGGGCGGTACGGTGTGCGCGGTGAAGCCGAAGTTCGGCATCACGACGGCCTCGAAATCGTCGCAAAAGAGCGACGCTCCAAGGCTGCCACATTGAGCCGCCGTGGATGGTGCCGGCGGAGCAGCAGGCCCCCCATCAAGGGGTGGACCGCCAGCATCAACGTTGCCCGCCATGCCCGCGTCCAGCACCACGCCGCCATCCGCACCCTGGCCATCGGGCGCCCCTACGCCTGCATCCGACCCAGCGGATCGAGACGACGAATCCTGTCCGCCGAAGGCGCTGCACGCCCCGACCGCGATGGTGATCGCCAGCGCGGACACCGAAGCTCCAAGGGTTCGACGGGAACTCATCTCCTCAGCGTATCACCGTACGACGAGCAGCGAGAACGTGTCCCACACCACCACCTCGTCCGGGAGAAGCTCCACGGTGAACGTGCGCTGCGAATCGCAGAGGCCCTTCGGCGCGAGCAGCTCGCCCGTCTCCAGCGAGAACTTGTAGCCGTGCACCGGGCACACGATGCATGCATTCTCCACGTATCCCGGCTCCATGCTTGCGCCCGCGTGGTTGCACGCGTCCTCGATCGCAAAGAAGCGCCCTTCGTCGAAGACCAGCAGCACGTCGAACGGCGGGTAGTCCATCCGCAGCATCTTCTTCTGCTCCGCCTCCGCGCGCGGAACTCTGCCCACCAGCTTCTTTGTCATGGCCCGAAGATGTCGATCGCGCTTGCGTTCATGGAGAGCGGCGCGTCCAGGCATGCATAGGTGACCAGGTTGGCCACGTCCTCTGCCTGCATCTGCGCCGGAAACGAAGACCCCTCCAGCATGCGCGTGTTCACCGCGCCCGGGCGCACGCTCATGGCGGCCACGCCGCTGCCGCGCAGCTCCTCTGCGAGCGACTTCATGAAGCCGTCGACGCCCCACTTGGAGGCCGCGTACGCGCTCTGACTCGCCGACCCGAGCGTGGCCGAGATGCTGGAGACCACCACGAAGCGGCCGGTTCGCGCCGCGCGCATGGCGGGAACAAACGTGCGCGCGCAGTAGAAGACGCCGTGGAGGTTCACGCGGATGACCTGATCGAAATCGTCGTCGGTCATGTCCAGCACGGGCACGCGACGCACGATCCCTGCGGCGCACACGACCACCTCTGGCGCACCAAGCTCGCTCGCAATGCGCTCACGCGCTGCCTGTACCTCCTCAGGGCGCGAGACGTCACATGCAACGGCGACCGCGCGCTGTCCCTCTTCCACGACGAGCGCGTGTGTCTCCTGCAGCTCGCTCGCGGTGCGAGACACCAGCGCGATATGCCACCCGCGCTTTGCAAGAGACACTGCCACCGCGCGACCGATCCCGCGCCCAGCACCCGTGACGAGCGCCGTCCTCACGCGTGGACCTGGGCCTGTGGAAGGGCGAGCGCCGACGCGGGCACGTCGCCCCGCGTGGCCAGGGTCTCCACGGTGGTCCGCGAGAGCGAATCATCCGCGACGCGCATGCAGCCGTGCGCGAGCGTCACGCGGCAGAAGACCCACGCAGGCGCGAGCACCTCGTGGATGGCGCGACACACGTCGTCGCCAATGGCCTCTTGCAGGATGAGCCTCCGCGAACAGATCCGCACGACGTCGGTGATGGCACCGAGCCCCACGCCACGACCCATCGCCAGAAAGCCCACGGTGGCTTCGCCGGTCGCCAGCATCAGGTGGTGCGGGCACGTCGTGAGCACGGGGATTCCGCGAACGATGACCTCGCCGCGGACACCGTCGATCGCGTGCTGCGCGAGTGCGGCATTCGGATCTTGCGTGTATCCTACACACAACTGATCAACGAAGGCGTTCACGACGCGGGTTCTGGTGTGCCGTAACTCCGGCTCGGCGGCGGGATCGCGCCCGAGCGCCCGCAGGAAATCATCGATCGCGCGCTCCGCTGCGGCTCGGTCAGGTTTGTCCATGCTGGATCCTCAGTTGATGAGGCGCTTGCGCTTTTCTTCCTCGAGCGCTCTACGGCTCGCGGCGCCCTCGTGGAGCGCGTGCCAGTGGCTCACGCGTTCCTCACCGTATCGCCAGCAGAAGTAGACCGGGCGGCCGTCGAGCTCACCGAGGAAGTCGCAGAGGCCCACGCGCGGATCCTTCACGACCACGCCCAGGCCCTCCACCTCGCGCCAGCCGGCGCGATAGCGCTCCACCAGGGTGACGATCTCGCGCTTCATCTCGCGCACGGACGGGTTGTCGTCCGCGGACATGGTGACCGTGCCGCCGTTCTGCCCGGTCTCACCGGTCTTCTCACCCAGGCTCTGGAGCGCGCTCTCGATGTCCCGCCGGCGCGCGAACTGCCGCTCGCAGATCGTACGGATGCGCGGGAGCAACGCGTTCGCGGCCTCGAGCGAGAAGACTTCCGGGTTTGCCATGCAGACTGAAAGGATAACAGACTTTCGGCGGGTTCCAGCCACGGGTCCAGCCAGGCCGCGATCACCCCGAACGAAGTACATCCATGGGGTCCACGATGGCGGCACGCCATGCCGGCACGATGCTGAGCAGCGCGAACGGACCCAGGATCACGAGCGAGAGCCCGAGCACCTGGGCCGCATCCACCGCGGGCGTGAGCGGCGCATCGGGGTAGAGCACGCTCCAACCCACGAGCGCGGCGCGGAGCCCCGGCGCACCGAGCACGAACACCCACACGTACCCGATGATGATGCCGAGCGCCGTGGCAAGGACACCCGTCGCGAGCGACTCCGCGAGCTTCAGCCAGAGCACGTCCTTCGTGGAGAAGCCCACGGCCTTCAGGACCGCGATCTCGCGCCGCTCCTCCGGCCCCGCACCGCTCAGGCGGTCCCACGCGATCATGAGCAGCGCAAGGATCACCGGGATGCACGCCGCAAGCACAAGACCAGCGCGCCTGCCATAGGCAAGCACGTACGCACGCGTCGCAGAGCCGCGCTCGATCACGCGCGCGCCTGGAAGCCGCTCGGTCACCGTCTTCACCACCACAGCGCTCTCCGCTTCGTTCGTGAGCGTCACCGCAAGGTCCGTGGCTTCGTCGTCCGCGTAGCCAAGGACCGCGCGCGCATCGGCCTCGTCCATGAGCACCACATCGGTGGTGTAGAGGTCCACGTTGGAGGCGAACGTGCCCACGAGCTTCAACGGCTTTGCCTTTGGCGAGACGGACGGGAGGCCGAGCTCGTCGCCGGCGCGCAGCCCCAGGAAGGTGGCCAGGTCCTTTCCCGTCACCATCTCGTGCGCGCCGAGTACGAGGTCACGACCGCTCGCGAGCGACGCACGGAGCGCCATCTCCGGCGGCGCGGACTCCTTCGATACGCCCACCACAGTCACGTTGCCCTGCAGCGCAGGGAGAAATACGTAGCCCCACACGCGCGGGCGCACGGAGCCCACGGCAAGGACGTCGCGGATCTTGGCTGCATCCTGCACGGATGTGGCCGTGGGCCGACCGCCCTTGAGCGACGACACGGTGAGGTGTGGCCACGCCGCCTCTGCGCGCTGGGCCTCTGCGCGAAGCGCGTCCGAGAGGAACAGGACTGCGGAGAGCAGCGCGACGGCAAAGAAGAGCCCACCGCCGACAGCGAGCGCCTTCGCGCGACGACGCTTGAGGCCGCTGATGGCGAAGCGAAGCAACAGCAGCGTGCGGTTCTGGTGCGGCTTGCTCATGGGCCGTCGCCCCCTCGCGGCGCAGCCGGTGCAGCGCTGGTGGGCACCGCGTGCGTGCCGGGATTCGCGCGCTCGTTGTACAGCTCGCGCGGGGGCGCCATCATGGCCCCAGCGGGGTCGGGATCGGGTACCGCGGGGCCATCCGCGAACGCGGCGCCCGGCTCCTCGAGCGATGGGAAACGGAGCCATCGCGCGCCGCCCGACAGCGCGAGATCGCCGGAAGGCAGGCGCGTGGCGATCTCCGCGATGGCAGGCGCATCCGCGCCCCTGCGCAAACGCATGTAGTTTGCATGTATCGGCACCAGGGCAAGACCGACCAGCGACATCAGCGTCGCGGAGATGAAGGCTGTCTCGAAGGCGTTCTTTCTCACTGGGAGAGGATGGTGATGAACAGCTTGGTAAGGAGCAGGTCGGCGATCAGGATGGCGATCGAGACAGCCACCACGGTGCGCGTGGTTGCCTGTCCCACGCCCTCCGTGCCGCCCCGCGTGTGCATGCCGAAGTAGCAGCCCGTCATGGCGATGATGAAGCCGAAGACCGGCGTCTTGGCGATGCCGCTGACGAAGTCGGAGATCTTGACGACCTCCATGGCGGAGAGCACGTAGGCGCTCGGACTGATGTCGTACTGGAAGTGGCAGATGCCAATGGAGCCGATGGTGCCGAGCACCAGCGCGTACACGCTGAGCAGCGGCATGACCAGCGTGGCGGCGAGCACGCGCGGCAAGACAAGCTTCTTCGCCGGGTCCGCGCCGAGCGCGCGGATCGCATCGACCTGCTCGGTGACGTTCATGGCGCCGACCTCCGCCGCCATACCGCTGGCGATGCGTCCGCCGACGATGACGGCGGTGAGCGTGGGCGCGAGCTCGCGAAGGAACGAGAGCACGATGACGCGTGGTGCGTACTCCAGACCGCCGAACCGGCGCAGGCCGAACGCGAACTGGATGGTCATGACCATGCCGATGAACACGGACGTCACGGTCACGATCCCCAGCGACCGCACGCCGAGAGACTCCATCTGGTAGAGCGTGGAGGAGATCTCGAACGGCCGCTTGAAGAGGGATCGCATGGTGGCGCGCACCAGCACGGCGATCTCGCCGAGCGCCTCGATGAACCGCGTGAAGCCCCCGCTCTCCATCAGATCTTCGCTCCCGAGCCCGGCAGCGTCCGGAACCCACGTACGAACGCGTCGAACACGGGCGCGCCGCCTTCGATCACGTCGTGCGATGCCACGTACACGAAGTCGTAGACGCAGCCATCCTTCTTGAGGACGAAGATGTCGAAGCCGAACGGCACGCCGTCGAGCTTGGCGGTGAGCCGCGTGTGCAGCGCCTCTCGATTGTCGAACGGCTCCACGACCTGGCTCTCCACCACGCGCTCGGTGGTGCCCATCACCAGGTGATTCGTCAGCGCGAGGAGCGGCGTGTCGCCATCGAGCGTGGTGCAGCGTCCGTTCACCAGGATGCTCGCGTCGTGAACGTCGTCGCGGTAGCTCAGGGCCGCGTGCGAGACCTTGATCTGCTTCCAGCTGGTGGGGGTCTCTGGCACTTTGAATGCCACGGCCCCGTCGCGGTAGACGGTCTCGCCGTGGGTCGCCGCTCCCGACGCGCCGCACCCTGCGAGCACCAGGAGAGCGCCGACAGCTGCACACGCCGCGAGATGCGCGAGGTGAATGACGGGTGACGTGCCGGATTCCCGCATGAACGAGCACCCTTTTGATATCATCGAATGCGGAACTCAGAGACCACGATGATCCGCCTCCACAATACGCTCACGCAGAAGCTCGAAGACTTTGTCCCCCGCGAACCCGGGAAGGTGAGCCTCTATCAGTGCGGGCTGACCACGTACGACCTTGCGCACGCGGGGCACGCGCGGAGCAACGTCGCGTTCGACACGCTCGTGCGCCATTTGCGCGGGCGCGGACTCGACGTCGTCTACGTCCGCAACGTGACGGACGTGGACGACAAGATCGTGAAGCGCGCGGCGGAGAACGGGGAAGAGCCGCTCGCGTTGTCGGCGCGCATGAGCCTCATCGCCGACCAGGATCTGGCCGAGATCGGCGTGCAGAAGCCCACGATCGAGCCGCGTGTCTCCACGCACATCACCGAGATCGTGGAGCTCATCGAGCGCCTCGTCGCGAAGGGCGTTGCGTACGTCGCAAAGACGGACAAGGGCCACGACGTCTACTTCAGCGTCCGCAGCTTCCCGACATACGGCAAGCTCTCCAAGCGCAACATCGACGACCTCCTCTCGGGCGCGCGCATCGAGGTAGGCGACGTGAAGAAGGACCCGCTCGACTTCGCGCTCTGGAAGGGGTCCGAGGACGAAGGCTTCGGCTGGCCCAGCCCATGGGGCAAGGGCCGTCCCGGCTGGCACATCGAGTGCTCCGCGATGGCGCAGAAGCATCTCGGCGACGAGCTCGACATCCACTGCGGCGGAATGGATCTCATCTTCCCCCACCACGAGAACGAGATCGCCCAGAGCGAGGCGGACACGGGCAAGCCGTTCGCGCGCTACTGGCTGCACAACGGCTTCCTCAACGTGGACAGCGAGAAGATGAGCAAGTCGCTTGGCAACTTCGTCACCATCCGTGACGTGCTGGAGCGCAACGACGCCGAGGGTTTCCGCTACTTCCTGCTGGGTACGCACTACCGCGGCCCGCTGTCGTTCGACGTGGAGAAGGAAGAGAGCGGCCGCGTGCGCTTCCCCGGCGTGGACGAGGGCGAACGCCGCGCGGATTATCTGTATATTACACGTGAATTGCTGGCCTCCATCGCGGAGGGTGCGCCCTCCTCCGCAGATCCGCAGGGCGGTCCCAAGGAGCTATCCGCGCAGGCCAAGATCGTCGCGGAGGCAAAGGAGCGCGTGCTGGATGCGCTGGATCGCGACCTGAACACGCCCGTCGCGCTCAGCGTGCTGGGAGACGCCGCAAAGGCGGGCAACGAGATCGCGACGCGCGCGCAGAAGCTCAGGAAGGACCCGAAGGCCTTCGACATGGTGCGCGGGCTCGCGGCGGCTGCGCTCGATGCCATCAACGCGTGCGCGCATCCGCTGGGCCTCTTGCAGACCCCCGCGCACGACTACTTCGCGCGCGTGCGTGAGCGTCGCCTCCGCATCAAAGGCCTTGCAGCCGCGGACATCGACAAGAAGCTCGAGGACCGCACGGCCGCGCGCAACGCCAAGGACTTCACGAAGGCAGACGTGCTGCGCAAGGAGCTCGACGCGCTGGGCATCGAGATCCTCGACTCCCCCACCGGCTCCACCTGGCGCGTCTTGCTCTGATTGTCAGAGCCCCGCTTACGAGCGCGAGGAGGGCTTTCACTCTGGAGCGGCTCCTCGCCCTTTCGTGACCAAGCTCGGAGCCGTCCACGCTGGCCCGTGCCAGAGGATGCCGACGCGCTCGCGGAGCCCCTTCGCACGGCGGAGGTCGCGCCCGATGGACGCGTACTCGTGGAACGCGATGCGGAACGGGTTGAACGTGGAGATGTTCTTCGTGAGCCCGAACACCACCGGCGCGCGCTCTTCCGCGAACGTGCCGAAGAGGCGGTCCCACACGATGAGGACGCCCGCGTAGTTCTTGTCCAGGTACTCCGGATTGGATGCATGATGCACGCGATGGTGTGACGGTGTGTTGAGCACCGCCTCGAACCAGCGCGGCATACGCAGGATGCCTTCCGTGTGGATCCAGTACTGGTAGACCAGGTTGCAGCCACCGGAGACCATGATCATCCACGGCGCGACGCCGAGCAGCGCCCACGGCGCGTAGAAGAGCACGGTGGGGAACGGCGTCCACGGCTGCCTGAGCGCTGTCGACAGGTTGTAGTGCTGACTGGAGTGGTGGTTCACATGACACGCCCAGAGCAGCCGGTTCTCGTGCTCCACGCGGTGATGCCAGTAGAAGGAGAAATCCCAGCCGATGAGCGCCACGGCCCAGCCGAGCACGCCTTCGCCGAGCGTGACGATCCGGAACTGGTAGAGCCACGTGGCGACGGAGTACGTGACCAGGTTGATCACGCCGACCACCACGAGTGAGCCCACGCCCATACCCAGGCTCGCGAGCGTGTCCTGCCGCTCGTAGCCCTGCACCTTCTTGCCGTTGCGCGTCCAGCGCTGCATCAGCCACATCTCGCCGAAGAGCGTCACCAGAAAGAACGGGATCGCGTAGACGGTCGGGTCGGGATACGGGGCCTCGGGCAAGTGCACACTGCAAGAATAGCTGGCAACGACAAAACCGCCTACCGTGTCGCCGATGCGCAGTTCCTTCGCCCGCGTTTCCGCCCGGTCCACACTCGCACTGCTCGCGTTTTTCATTCCGCTCGCTGCGTGTGGCACCAGCAGCGCGCCGTTGCCTGACATGCAGTTCTCGGACGCGAGCGCGGACAATGCGGACGCGGGCGGCTCGACCGGCACCACGGACGCGGCGACATCGGTCAAGGACGGCGGACCGGATGCAAGCGGCGTCATCGGCGGGAGTCGCCCGGTTGGCGTGCACGTCCCGCCGAGCTACGTGCAAGGCACAGCCATGCCGCTCGTGATCATGTTGCACGGGTACTCCGCCAGCAGCGACGCGGAGGAGGGCTATCTCGGGCTCACGGCGCTCTCGGATTCAAAGGGCTTCCTTTACGTTCGCCCCAACGGCACCGCGGATGCGATGGGCAAACTGTTCTGGAACGGCACCGACGGGTGCTGCAACTTCCAGGCTCCGTTCATTGACGACTCCACGTATCTGTCGAACCTCATCGATCAGGTCTCCGCGCATTTCACGGTCGACCCGAAGCGCGTGTACTTCATCGGCCACTCCAACGGGGGGTTCATGTCGTATCGAATGGCGTGCGACCACGGCGACAAGATCGCCGCGATCGTGAGCCTGGCTGGCGCCATGTGGCAGGACCTGTCGAAGTGCCCCGCAAAGACGCCGGTCTCCGTTCTCGAGGTGCACGGCACCGCGGATACAACGATCCCGTACGCCGGCGGGTCGAACGTGGGCCACGCGTTCCCGGGCGCGACCACCTCGATCGCCGACTGGACCACCTACGACGGCTGCTCATCCACCGCGGACACGTCGGCACCAAACCTGGATCTCGAGGTGGGTGTGGTCGGCGCCGAGACCACAGTCACGAAGTACGCGATGGGCTGCAAGGCCGGCGCCGCGACCGAGCTGTGGACGATCGCGGGGGGCGCGCACATCCCGACGTTCACGCACGACTTCGCGCCGGACGCGATCGACTTCCTGCTTGCGCACCCGAAGCCCTAAATAGCTGGGCCGCGCCGGGCGACGTTGTTAAGCTCGGGCGATGATCCACCCGTGGACCGAGCTTCGGTTCATCAACGCGGAGATCGGCAGTGGGGTGTTCGCGACGCGACGCATCCCACGTGGGACGATCACGTGGGCCCAGTGCTCACTCGACCGCGTGCTCACGCCCGCCGAAGTGAAGGACCTTGGCCCTGCGTACCACGCGGCGATCGATCGCTACGCGTACCAGAACCGCGCAGGTGAATGGGTTCTGTGCTGGGATTTTGGCCGATTCATGAATCACTCTTGCGACCCCGCAGTGCTCAGCCCAGGGTTCGACATTGACGTGGCGGTGCGCGACGTGGAGGCGGGCGAGCAGCTCACGTGTGACTACGCGCTGCTCAATCTGGAGGCAGACATGCCATGCAGCTGCGGCGCTGCATCGTGTCGGCAGGTCGTCAGGCCCGACGACTCGACGCGCATGCTGTCCGCGTGGGACGCCGCGGTCGCGCTCGCGTTCGCCGCGGTCCCCGGAGTGGAGCAGCCGCTGTCGCCGTTCGTGCGCGACGAGGCTCACGTCTTCGCCGCCGCGCGCGGCGAGCGCCCGATTCCCTCCTGCGCGGTGCACCTGAGGCGAACATGAACAGCCGCGAGGCCAGCGAGCTCCGGCTGGCCAACGCGCGGGCCCGGAAGATCCTCTGGATCACGTTGGGCTGGGTCGCGCTCGGAACGCTCGCAAACTGGGCCGTCCGCGGCACAGGCCCCGTTGACGCGCTCGTCTTCACCATCGATACGCTGGCGTACCTCACCAAGCGACAAGACGGCGCGGCGTGGTTCATCCAGGTGGTCCTCCTCCACGGCGGCACGGTGATCACCTGGTACATTGGCTGGTACGTCGTGGATCTCGTCATGGAGAACCATCTCTGGCGGAACCTCCGCGAACGGAAGCGCATGAAAGAGATCGAGGCACTGTCAGACCACGTGATCATCTGCGGCGGCGGTCGCGTCGGCGAACACCTCGCAAGGCTGCTCGCCAAGGGCGGCGTAAGCTTCGTCGTGGTGGACGAGAACGTCGATCGCGCCAGCGAGCTACGCGAGCTCGGCTATGTGGTGGTCGAAGGTGACGCACGCGACGAGAGCGTCCTCCGCCACGCCGGCGCGACACGCGCAAAACGGATCGTCTGCGCGCTGCCGAATGCCGAGCGAAACGTCTTCGTCGTGCTCGCCGCGAAACGAATCAAGCCGGACGTCCGCGTGGACGCCAGGTGCGAAGACGAGAAGCTCGCGGCAACGCTCTCCCAGGCGGGGGCAGAGCGCGTGATCCTGCCCGAGCGCGCCTGCGCCGAGCTCCTGCTCGAGTGAGCCGTCAGTCTGGTGAGCCGTCAGTCCAGTGAGCCGAGCTTTCGCTCAGTCGAGTGAGCCGAGCTTGCGCTCGGTCGAGTGAGCCGAGCTTGCGCTCAGTCGAGTGAGCCGAGCTTGCGCTCAGTCGAGTGAGCCGAGCTTGCGCTCGAGCGCGTCGAGGTGGGCGCGCACCTCGGGGTCTGCGGTGCGAAGATCCTGCACCTTGCGCACGGCGCTCATGACCGTCGTGTGATCGCGGTTGCCGAATGCGCGCCCCAGCTCCGGGAAGCTGCACTTCAGGCGCTGCTTGCAGAGGTACATGGCCACGTGCCGCGCGAACGCGATGCTCTTGTGGCGATCCTTCGAGAGCAGGTCCGACGAACGAAGCTTGAAGTGGTGGCAAACGACGCGCTGGATGTCCTCCACGCCTTGCTCGCTGGCGCGAGGCCCGGACGCGTGCAGCAGCTCCGCGCGCACGAAGTCCATGTCGACGGCGTGCTTGGTGAGCGAGCTCTTCGCGGCCAGACGGATCAACGTGCCCTCGAGCTCGCGCACGTTGGAGCGCACGGACTGGGCAAGGTAGAGGATGATCTCGTCGGAGAGTTCGATGCGCTCGATCTGGGCCTTTTTCCGCAGGATCGCGACGCGCGTCTCCAGCTCCGGGCCCTGGATGTCGGCGACGAGCCCCCACGAGAAGCGCGACACGAGGCGCTCCTCCATGCGTTCGAGCTGCTGCGGGTACTTGTCGCTCGTGACGATGATCTGCTTGTCCGACTGGTGCAGCGCATTGAACGCGTGGAAGAACTCCTCCTGCGTCTGCGTCTTGTTCGCGAGGAATTGAATGTCGTCGACGAGCAGCAGGTCGCACCGCTCTCGGTAGCGCGCGCGGAAGTCGTTCATGCGCTGATCCTGCAGCGCCTGGAGGAACTCGTTCACGAACTTCTCGGCCGACACGTAGAGGATGCGCGCCTCTGGTCGCTCGGCGCGGAACTTGTGCGCCACCGCATGCACCAGGTGCGTCTTGCCGAGTCCAGTGCCGCCACACAAAAATAGCGGATTGTGGCGAGGACCAGAGCCACCCGCTGCCGCCATGGACGCCGCATAGGCGAGCTGGTTCGACGGGCCAATGACGAAGTTCTCGAACGTGTATTTCGGGTTCAGGCCTTCGAGCGGCGGAGGCACCGCGTGCATCGGGCGTGATGCCTTCACGCCGGCCTGTGATCCACTCGGGCCGCGTCCCGTGTCTGGACCGCTGCGTCCGCCATCCATGTTGGACGTGTTTGCCGTGCTCCCGTAGGCGGGCATCATCTGCCCACCGTAGGAGGACCCGGCGCCCGCGCCCTGCAGCGGCGGAGGAGGCGGATGGGACGGTCGCTGCGCACGCGCGCGCGGCAACGCTGGCGGCACGGCCACGGGGGTCTGGAGCTCGCCACCCACCGTCCACGCGACCTGGATGGAGAGGCCGGTCTGGGCCCGCAGGAAGTCGGTGAGGGTCGGAAGGAAGTGACGGTCAACCCACTCACGCACAAACTCATCGCGCGCACGAAGGCACAGCACGCCCTCCGTGAGCCCTTCGTACTGGATCCCGCAAAACCACTGCTCGAAGCTTCCGGGGGACTTCTCCCGGGTGAACGACACGGCGTCGTTCCAGAGGTTCTCTTGGTTGGTCATCACGAGGTCTTGGGCTACCGGGGAGATGCGGGGGGCGGGAAGGAGGAAGGGAGAAGGAGGGGGGCAGCGGGAGCTGGGAGGAGGGAGGAGGGCAGGAGGGCACAAAAGTCCTCAGGACCGCAGCTGATGGAGCTGTGGCTCTGGCAACCACCACAGGTTATCCACAGGCTGTGGATAACTGATGGAGCCCCCCTGATGCTTGTTGTCCCCCGCCGACGGCCCCATCGCTTCGAGATAGCTTCGAGAAGGCAATTCAAGAAGCAAACCGGAGCGTTGGAAAATACCTCCGCACTGGCGCGGCGGCACGGGCCATCTCCTCACGAGAAGCTAACCCCATGCAACCACCCAGCTTGGGGTGCGAAATCCACCCCGCACCGCGACGTGGACGACGTTGGTACATGCCTTTTTTTTGTTCGTCCACGGTCGTTTGCAAAAAAGTGACAACTGCATGAATTTGCGAACGATTATTGATTGTAGAGCACCCGAGATTTGAGAACGCTACCGCGAGATTCTGGGGGTGCTTACGCAAGTGGGCGTCGTGACATCGTAATCGGGTCGACACAGCAAGTTTGCTTCCTGGGGCAAGTTTGCCACCTTGGTTTTCTCCGAGCGAATCGTTGTCAAGAGACGACGTTGTGCGACAAAAACCAAGTGTTCGACGTGTCAAACCGATGACGCACCCCCTGCACGCCCATCCAAGAATGGCCAAAAATTATCCCCTTGACCCCTTCCGGGGTTAGAGCTTGGCGTGTGGCCCCCTCTGCTCGTCGTGTATTGACACCGAAAACCACCGCGTTCGCCCTGGTTTTTGCGGGGATCTTCGCGTTCGGAACCGCGCACGCCGACCCCTCGAAGACAACTGTCGAGCAGGGGTTCGAAGGAGGCGAAGTGCAACATCCGCGGGGTGTCGCCATGGGCGGTGCCCAGGCCGCTTTGGGACAGAGCACGGCCGCGATCTGGCTCAATCCAGCTAACCTCGCCCTCGCCCGCGTCTATCACTTCGAAGGCATCGCGGCCGGTGGGCTGGAGGCGCGACGTCAGCAGTACGGGGGCGCGATCGCCGACTCGAGCACCAGCCGCATCGCCGGTGGCTTCGGAGGGACCTATTCGATGCTGGATCCCGACGGGATCCACCGCAGCTGGACCGACCTGCGATTGAGCGTCGCCTACCCGCTCTCCGACCGCGTCTCCGTGGGCGCGACGGGTCGCTATCTGCGGTTGCAGCAGGCCGTCAACGCGGGGCCGCTCGGGACGAGCCAGACGTCTGCGGGCACGCCTGGCGACCCCATCTACAACGGCTTCACCTGGGACGCTGGCGTCACCGTCATCCCCACGCAGGGACTGTACGTGGCAGCCGTGGGTCGCAACCTGACGCCGAACGGCGGGACGCTCGCGCCGCTCTCCGCGGTCGGGGCTGTCGGCTACACGGCCGGCGCGTTCACCGTGGAGGGGGACGCCAACGCGGACTTCTCGACGTACGCGGAGACGCGCGGCCGCTACATGCTCGGCGGCGAGTATCTCCTCATCGACAAGGTGCCCATTCGCCTTGGCTATCGCTACGACGACGGGACGAAGACGCACGCCATCTCGGGCGGCGTGGGCTACGTCGATCGCAAGTGGAGCGTGGAGCTCGGCATCCGACGCGACGTCTCGAGCGATCATCCCGCGACGCTCGGCGTGCTCGGCCTCCGCTTCTTCTACGACCAGACCGGCTCCGACGAGATGTCGGACCCAGGGCTCTAGTACTCAGCGAAAGCGAACGCAGAGATCGTCCGTCGAGTGGCGCGTCGCCAGCACGGGCGCGATCGCCTGCGGATCAGGCTGCGCCTTGCCGCCTTCCACGGACACGAACAGGGGCGATGGCACTGCGTCCTTTCCACAGAGCTCCGCGCGGGCGAGCGTGAGCTCCGGAGTGCCTTCACCGCGACGCACCTCGATCCGGGCCAGCGTGAGCGGAACACCGTTCGCCGCGCCCAGACGCACGAGCAGAAGGCGTTCGCCGCTCTCGTCTCTGGGTGGCAGCCTGACCACCTCACGAAGGCGCAGGACGGCCATGTTGCCCGGCGCGAGCGCCTTCACGAACAGCGGCTCTGGCACGCGCACGTTCGCCCCGACCATCTCACGGGAACCGAAGAGCAAGAGCGCGGGCCGGGTGCCCAGCTCCACCGGCAACGTGTCGCCCGTGGCGCGCAGGTCCGCGCCGAGCTCGCCGTCGGCTGCGGCGATGAGCTTTGCATCGAACGCGATCGGCAAGGTGGCGTCCCATCCCACGTGCATCATGAGCTCACCACCGTGGAAGTCGCCGCGGGGCAACGTCACGTCGCGCGTGACGACCAGGTGAGTCGGCAGCACGTCGACGTGCACGCGCGACACGCTGGGGAGCATCGGCCACCGCGGCTCGGGCGCGGTCTTCATTCCGAAGAGCAGGGGCACGAAGAGCCACGGACTCATCAGCCGAACGGCGCCTCCAGGGCGCGTGCGAGCTCGCCGACCCGTTGTGCGATGCTCGGTTGTGGCGGCGCGCTGGGGTCCTCCAGCGGGCGCATGGGGCCCGTGATCTGGTTCTGGATGTCCTTGCCGGCGCGCGGGTTCGCGAACCAGTCGTCGTCGAAGCGGCGAACCATCTCCGTGGACCAGGCCTGCGCTTCCAGCAGCCCAAGGAGCCGGGCTCCGTCGGACAGGCGCGCGGTGGGCCAGGCGCCCCCGAGGCGCTCTGGAAACGGCGCGCCGAACGCAGCCAGCGTGAGCTCCGTGAAGCGCTCGCTGCTCGGGTCATCCAGGCCAAGAAGCACGCGCGCGCAGAGCCATCGCACGGAGACCAGCGCGCCCACGGTGAGCTGCAACGCCTGGTCCTTCGCGGGGCCTGGCGACAGACCAAGGGAGCGGCGCTGGAACGCGACCGCGCAAGGGAGAGCAGCGAGCATGTACCCGAGCTTGTAAGCGGCACGCGGCCACGGATCCTGCGCGACGTAGAACGGCAGCGGGCGTGGCGCGCTTCGCCGACGTAGCTCCGCGCCGTACGCATAGAGCACGCGCGAGAAGCTGGCGGCGCCCACCAGCCTCTGCGCCCGCACCGGAACGATCGCGCGCTCGCGCAGCGCAGGCACCACGTCCGTGAGCCACTCGCGCGACACGCGCGCAGGCCAACCCTCTACCGCGGAGTCGACGCGCGCGAGATCGACGCCCGAGAGCGGCGACCAGCTGGGGTCGCCGGAGAGCTTCTTCTGCCGCGCGACGACGTCCTCCCATAGGCGCGTGGTGCGGGAGAGCAGCGTCTCGGCCGCGGTTCGAAGCTCCTCCGCGGACGACTCGGCGGCGTACGCGAGCGGATGTGCCACGGCGAGGCGCGCGCAGATCTCACGGCGGACCATCGAGAGCTCTCGCTGCGGCGCGGCAACGTCGGGTGCGGCAGACAGCATGAGGTCGAGATGCGCGAGCCTTGCACGTGGTTCATGCTCGCACGCGAGCGCGGCGACGGACGCGGAGAACGAGCTCATGCTGCCAGTGGGAAACGCGAGCTCGCGCTGCTTGCCGAGCGCGAGGAAGAGCGCGCGCTCGAGAGGTGCGCCGATGCGGAACAGCGTGAGCGCCGCCGTGGCACGACGAGCGCCTTCCCGAGCGAGCGGATCGCCCTCGAGCAGCTTGCCGACGGACTCGAATGCCTTCTGCCCCGCGAGCGCCCGCGCATCGCCGATGGGGTCCTGCTCGCTGTCCTTCTCGCGAAGGCTCGCGCGGTAGGCGTCCACGCGCCCGAACGCGCGCGCATAGCCCGCGGAGAGCGTGACCAGATCGCCGGTGGCGAGCGCGAGTTCCACGTCCGGCGTTCCGCGTTGCGTCATCCGTGCACCATCGCGCGCGAGGTCTCGTGGGCGAGCCGCTCGATGATGCGGCCTTCTGCTCCGGCCAGGACCCGCAGCCGCTCGTCCACGTCCGCGGCCTTGTCGGGCGTCACCGTCTTCGCAAGGTCGACGTACACGCGGAAGTGTCGCGCCTCGCACGCGAACAGTTCCGTGTAAAATGCATGCAGTTCGCCATCGCCATCGCCGTCGCCGTCGCCGTCGCCGTCGCCATCGCCATCTGAAGAGCGATCGACGGTCGAGGCCTTGCGTTCGGCGAGCGCGTCCACGATCAGCTTGAAGCGCTCGCACGAGCGCGCCTCGATGAGCGCCCCGATGAGGAGGCGGTCAACGAGCACCGCCGGCGTCAGGTCCGCGGCCGCACGTGGCGGCATGGTCGCGTGCGCGGCCTGCCGTAGCTCCTGCGCATACGGATCCTTGGGCGGCGCACCCAGCGAGAGGCCGCGCGCTGCGATCATCCGCACCACGCGCTGGTAGTGGTCGATCTCGTCGCGGGCCAGGTCAGTGAGCGCGAGCACCAGGTCAGTGCGCTCCGCGTGGCGCGCGGCCAGCGACAGGGCGTTGGTCGCGGCCTTGAGCTCGCAGTGCGCATGATCGACCATCAACGCACCCAGATCGTTCATGGCGTGCGCGATCCAGGCGGAGTCGGTGGGGACCGTGAGGCAGAGCATCTGCTTCCCCTCTTACTACTGCTTGCGCCTGCGCGCTCCCCAGGTCGCACCGCCGCGCGCGGACAGCACCGCCACCACCAGAACGGCCAGGAGCGCCACCAGGGACGAGAGGTCGCGCACCGCCAGGAGACCGGCCACCACGCAGACGATACCCGCAGCCACCGCGGCCGCGCGCGCGCCACCATGACCGAACTTGCCGATCACGAAGCCAGCGAACACCCCGGAGACAGCGAGCGCCACGACGTGCGGCGCTACGTAGGACGCCATCAGCTTGCGCTGCGAGAACGTGTCCAGCGCGGCGATCTTCGCCTGCGTGTCGGCGGCGTCGAGCGCCCCACCGAGCATGGACTCCGCCACGCCGCGCGCGAACATCCCGGCGGCCGCCGCGAGCGGGAGCCACGCCGCAAACATGGCGACCACACCGAATCCGACCCACTGCCATTCCGGGCGGTCGGAGTCGTCCTCGCCCTCGCCCGAGGGGGGCGGCTGCGCGGAGAGGACGGGGAGGCGTCGTTTTTCTGCCACGGGATCATTCTAGCGCACTAAAAGAGGGCCCGTCGTGGTGCCGAACTTCGAGCTCGATCCCGTCCATTCCGTCTCGCGCGTGCCGCTCCGTGTGCGCTTTGGCGAGACGGACCTCATGGGGATCGTCCACCACGCGAGCTATGTGGTCTATTTCGAGGCCGCGCGCGTCTCGTGGCTGCGGCGCCGCGGCGTGACGTACCAGACGTGGGCCACGGCAGGAATCCACCTCCCGGTCGTGGACATCGCGATTCAGTACAAACGCCCCGCAAGGTTCGAGGACGAGCTCTGCATCGAGACCACGCTCTCCCAGGTGACCACGGCGACGCTCACGTTCTCCTATCGCATCCTGCGGGACGCGGAGCTCCTCACGACCGGCCACACGCGCCTCGCCTGCGTGGATGACGGGCACGTCGTGCGCAGGATCCCCGTTGAAATGAAGTCCGTCCTTGTTTTGCCGGAGGACTCGCGGCTAACCTCGATGCCATGAGGCGGCTTGCCACCACCGCGGGAGGTCGCGTCGCGCTCTGCGTGGGGCTTCTCCTTGCCGCCTGCGGGGGGAACAAGGGCTCCAAGCTGCTCGAGGGCACCTGGCGCGGGCTCGGCGCGGACGGGGTCTCCGCCGACGCGCAGGGAAACGCAAACCAGTTCGCTCAGACGATGCAGCTGGAGTTCAAAGGCGACTCGCTCACCGTCACGGCGAACGGCACCAAGCAACAGAGCCCTTTTCGCGTGCTGAAGGAAGAGAAGACCGTGGTGCAGATCCTCCCGGGCACCGACACGGAAGGTCAGCCCGAGACCTTCACCATGGTCGACGACTCCACGATGCGCTGGCAGGTGAGCGGCGCGAGCACCATCACGTTCCGCAAGCAGAACTGAGCGCACGCACCGGCGGTGCACCTCACTTGTGCACCAGCTCGCGCGGAAACCGCAGCACGCGGGGCTCGTCAAGACGACGCACGCGAAGCACCACCTCGTCCGCCAGCGGCCCGGACAGGCGCTGACGCGCGTCCTTCATGAGTGACACGGCGTGGCCGTCCACCTCCAGGACCACGTCGCGCGGCAAGAGCCCCGCACGCTCTGCCTCTCCGCCGGGCGCGACCGCAACGACGATCACCTCGACCGGCTCCGTGGTCTCGCCGAGCGTCACGGCGACGCCTCCAGCTGCGTGCTCTCGTGAGCCTTCGTCCGCAGTCTTCGCGATCACGATCTTCACCTCGCGCGTGGTACGGCCCGCATCCACGTGCGCGGTCTGCGTGCCGCGCCCTACGTCGGTGAGCAGCGCCTCGAAGGTGAGCTCGCCGCCGGGGAGCTCGCCCAGGCGAAACGTGCCGTCCTTGCCGCTCACTGCGAAGGGCGCCTGCCCTGCCCCCGCGCCGGAAGCCGCGGCGAGGTAGGTGGACACGGAGTCCTTCGCGATGCGTGCACCTTGCACGGGTGCGCCCGCCTCATCGACCACGCTGCCGGTGATCACGCCCTCCTCCGCAAGCACGATCCTGGGCAACGCAAAGGGGCGGTCGGCGTGCGCGGAGGCGACTGCGACCTCGACCTCCGCGGGCGCGCGCCCTGCCTTCTTCGCGACGAAGCGCATCGTACCCGCGCCCAGCTCCGTGAAGCGGAATGCGCCGTCCTTGTCCGTCTGCGCATGCATGGCACCCACGTCCGCGTTCGCCGTGATCTCCACGCCTGCGATGGGCTCTCCGCGCGACGTCTCGACGACGCCCGTGACGATCACCGATGGCTCCAGCGTGATCCGCAGCGGCTCCTTGCGCGCATCCGACATCACGCGGCGCGACGCAAACGACGGCGCGCGCACATCGAACCGCAGCGCCACGTCTTGCCCGCGCGGAATCGTGAGGTCGCCGTTCTCATCCGCGAAGCCAGTCGCATGGAGCGAAAGCCTCTCGTCGGCCGACGCAGCGGTGACGATCGCGCTCGACACGCCCTTCCCTCGCACATCCACCACGCGCACCGAGAGCGCCGGCCGCGGCTCCGGCAAGGTCACCTTCACGTCGGTGCGCTTGCCATCGGCCACGTCAACAATGACGCGCGCGAGTGGCTCGCCGGGGTCCGCTGGGTCTGACACCAGCAGCGTCACGGTCTCCGGCATGGCCGCAAACGCGAACGTGCCGTCCGACGCCGTCCGTGCGCCACGCTCCATGGAGCCGTGGGTCGCAAGCGCGGTGACCTCCATGCCGGGCACCGCGCGACCTCGTGGGTCGAGCACGCGCCCTTCGATGCTGCCACCACGACGCATCGTGAGGTCAACGTGCGTGGAGCTGCCGGGGGTGATCGCGACGACGTCACCGAAGACGTCGGTGTACTCGGGATGCCGCGCGAGCACGCGCACGCGACCTGGAGTGACGGGTGAGAGCGAGAACGTGCCGTCGCGCTTGGACACCCAAGGCTCATCGGGAAGCACGCCAGGGACCGGGGCCTGCGGCGCGAGCGACGTCCCCGCAAACTCACCATGCGGGATCGCAGGAACGGGCCCGGGGACCACACCGAGCTCGCCCGCGGGGATCAGCGCCGCCGGCCCCGACAGGCGCGACGTGAAGTGCGCGCTGGTGAAGACACGCGCGCGCGGATCGTCGTCGATCGGGCCGCCGTTTGCATCCGTTCCGACCACCACGAACGTTGCGCCGTCGATCGGAAATCCGCGTGCATCCACGATGCGTCCCTGGACCTTCGCGCCGCGACCGAGCGACACGCGAAGCGGCGAGCCGTCCTCGGGGACACTCAGCGAAGGCGAAGGCACGTAGCCCTCCTTCTGCACGGTGACGATGGCGCGGCCCGGACTGAACGGTCCGATCACTGCCCGTCCGTCCTTTCCGGTCACGGCCTCCAGCGGAAACGGGGAGAGACCGCCCTCCGCGAGCGTGATGCGCGCGGCGGCGAGCGGTGCATCGCCGTCCGCGTCCGTGACCACCACCTCCGCATTCAGGCCCTGGCCCAGCTTCAGCGTGATCGATTTCGTCTCGCCGCGACCCAGCGACACGGAGAGCTCGGTGACCGAGATCTCCGCGCCCAGGCGCGCTCGCAGTGCGTACGAGCCAGGCGACAGACCAGAGATGCGGACGTGTCCTGCGCCGTCCGCCTCCGCCGCGCGCGATGGATACAGCGACACCCCCGCGATGCTGACGGTCGCGTGCGGGGCTGGCTGATCGGAGGCGCTCACCACCGTCACCTCCAGCGTGCCCAGGCGTGAGAGCGTCACCACGCACGTCTCGCCGCCGACAACGCCGCTCTTCGTCAGAGGGTCGAAGCCCTTCGCTTGCACGCGCACCCGGTACGGACCGGCGCCAAGGCTTGTGACCTGCGCCGCGCCGTCGTTGCCCGTGCGCGCGCCGATGGGGACGGGGTCGCCCGTGGACACCTCTACCTCTGCATCGGGGATGCGTGTGTGAGCCTCGTCCTCCACCACCACGGTAAGCGACTGCGCCGGCGCGAGCGTGATGTCGAGCCGACGCGCACCGGGCTCGAGCACGACCATCGTGCTCTTCCGCGCGAGCCCCTTTGCGTCCACCACGACGTAGTGCTCGCCACGCGGCATCGTGGTGAGGCGCCCCACGCCCGCTGCATCGGTGTGCGCGCTCTCGGCGTGGTACGCGCGGCCCGCGATCATGAGGTACGCGTCGATGGTTGCATTCTGCACGGATTGACCGGCCTCGGTCTTCACCACCACGTCGAGCCGCGCGTCGCGGGGGCCATGACTGTCCGGCACCGAAGGGGCCTTCTGCTCCACTGGCGGCGGAAACCCCACGAGCTCGCTCCCAGGAAGCATCCCCACGAGGAGACACAGGATCGCGGAGAGCAGGATGCGCGCGGCCTTGTCCATGAACGCGCCGTCAGGCTAATCGACCTTCGGCGGACTGTGGGCTGTCCTCTGCATGGGGTGCTACGCTCCGCAGCGTGAGGGGCACGCTCCAACGTTCGGCGATGCTGTCAGGGGTAGCGAGGGGCGTCGCCGGCCTCGCGGGCCTCGCCGTGCTCTCCGTGCTCATCGCTGCGTGCGGGAGCAAGCACCACCCGCCGCTCGCGAACGACGCGCCCCCGATCAGCGGCGGCACCGGAGATCTCATCGGCAGCGACGCCGGATCCATGCCTGCGGCGTGCAACACGCTGGTAGACGGCGGCTCTTGCGGATGCCAGGACGTCCCGCTCTTCGCCGATCCGCCAACCATGTACTTCGTGCTCGATCGCTCCGGCAGCATGGCGGAGTCGAACAAGTGGACGACCGTCCGCCTTGCCGTCGCAGACGTGCTGCGCGCGATCGGCCCGCGGGCGAACTTCGGCGCAGCGGTGTTCCCGGGCCCATCCAACGTGGACCAGTGCGCGAGCGGCATCGAGGTGATGAGCGTACGGAGAGGTGACCCGCCGTCCACCTCCGGTCTGGACGGGCCCGTGACCACCGAGCTCCTTTCGTCGACCGCCGCAGCCGCGAGCGGCGGCACGCCCACGTCCGCGACGTTGACTGCGCTCATGCCAAAGCTCGCGCAGCTGAAGGGCAACCTCTTCGTCGTGCTCGCGACGGACGGCGGCCCCAACTGCAACCAGGCCGCGACCTGCACCATCGCGGGGTGCATGCCGAACATCGAAGGCGTTGCAGGTTGTGACGCTACGACCAATTGCTGCGCGCCGCCGAAGGGGACCCCCTCGAACTGCCTGGATGATCAGGCGACGCTTGCAGCGGTGAACAAGCTCAAGGCCGCTGGCATTCCTACCTATGTCATCGGCATCCCGGGGAGCGCGCCGTATGCGGCGCTTCTGGACTCGCTCGCCATCGCGGGCGGCACGGCCCAGACCACGGGCACGTCCAAGTACTACCGCGTGGACTCCACCGACCAGACCGCGCTGCTCACCGCGTTGAAGTCAGTCGCAGCGAAGGTGACGGCGACGTGCACGTTCAAGCTGCAAGGCAACGTGGACCCCACGCTCGTGAACCTCTTCTTCGACGAGGTGGTGGTCCCGCAAGACACCACCAACGGATGGACCATGACCGGGGGCACGATCACGCTGCAGGGCACGTCCTGTCAGAAGGTGCTGAACGGTGACGTGCTCGACGTCCGGATCATCGCCGGGTGCCCGACAGTTCTCAAGTAGAGCGAGGGCAAGTAGGGCGACTGCGAGCAGGGCGCGCGCTCAATGAAGCGTGTGGGTGCGGCCTTCGTGCTGCACGACGGGGAGCGTCACCACGACATGAGTCGCCGTTGCTGCGATGCCTGCTTCGCTCTCCAGCACGGCCCGGCGCGCGGCGATGAGCGCGTCCTCGTAGGCCTCTTCCTTCGCCCAGCGGGCCATGACCTGCTTCTGGCGACGGCGACGCCTGATGTAGCCCCACGACAGCGCGAACACGACGAGGACCCACAAGAACGAGCCCGTGAGCAGTCCGGGCCAGAACGAATAACGGCGCGAGACGTCCTGCTTCCACTGGTACTCCAGCTTCCGCATGTCGGAGCCATATGCGTCCGCCACCGCGCCGTCGAAGCGCTGACCGTCGCGCACGCGCTGGACGAGGTGAAGGAAGCGGGGCGCGTCCTCGTCGCGCATCAGGTAGCGCACGAAGTCGCCGGACTCGGCGTATGCGACGGAAACGCCGTAGCCGTCCGCGGGAAAACGATCGAGGTCGGAGAGGGGGATCAGCGTGCCCCACAGCGACGCCTGCGACAGGTCCGTTGCGCGCGTCATGCCGAGCTCGCCCGACTCGTGGATGGCGACGCCCTCCTGGAACCAACGCGGGAGGTGCGCATCACCGACTGCGTCGGAGAGCGCGATGTGCGAGAGCTCGTGGCGGACGGTCTCTTCCAGGTTCACCGCCTCGAACGTACGAGGCGCAACGAGCGTCACGAGCACAAGACGGAGCGGCGAGTACGCCACGCCCGACGCATACTTCGGCGGCGGCGCGACCGCTGGCGCCAGCGTCGCCATCTCTTCCCACGAGCGCGCGATGCGAACCTCGACATTGGACAGCACCGGCTGACCGAAGCGCGCGGATAGGTGCTCCTTCACGAGCTCCGCACCTGCGATGACGGGCTCGATGCGCTCGCGCGATGCCGGCGGATACGAGATTCGCAGCCAGCCCAGGTTGCGCGTCTCCATCTCGGCGGGAACCGGCGGCACGACCACGTCGCTCATGACGCGGGGCGTATCCAGGGGAACGCTGGGCTCCTGCGCGTGTTCCTGCGCCGGCGCAGCGTTCAGCGCACCTGCCCCACCGGCTTGCGACGGCAATGGCTGCGCGCTCACGGTCGACGCGCCCATCAACATGCAGAACAGCATGAAGACGAGCGCGAGGAGCTGGCGCAGCGGACGGGACATCATCGCGGAACCTTCACCTGGACGTGCATGGGGCCGGTACCATCTCCATTGTCGCGCGTTGCGAGGAAGATCGCACCTCCGGCGAAGACCGCGGCGCCGAGCGCACCCCAGAACCACACCGACTTGTAGAACGGCTTGCTGCCATCCGCAGGCGGAGGCTCACCGTTCGCAGGTGGGTTGGCGGATGCGTTGGTAGGTCCGACGGGCACCTCGGTGGGTATTTGCGCGCCGACGGGCTGCGTGTCTGCGCGAGAATCCGCGCGAAGCGTGCGCTCCAGTGAGGCGGCGGTGGGCTCCCAGGAGCCATTGTCTTCTGCGTAGCGCGCTGCATCGAACGCACCATTGGATGCGAGGAACACGCGTGCGGTTGCGGTCCCGGCTGATGCGTCCTTCTGGACCACCACGATCGCTTCCACGCCGAGCTGCGCGGCAAGTGACGCAAGGAGTCGTCGCGAGGGCGCGTCTTCGCCGTGGATCGCGGCACGGGTCTCCGCCAGATCCTGAACGTCGCGGGCGGCGCCAGAGGCAGGCGCGTCTCCGACGAGCGCGCGCGCATGTACCTCGTCAAGGGAGGTGGGTCGCAGCGGACCACGGTACACGCGTGCAGCAAGGCGCCATGCGGAGTCCGTGGCGCCATCGAGCGCGAGCACCGCGACACCATGGCCACGCGCCACGCTCGATGGACCCGACGCTGATGGGGGCGTGCTGGGCGCGGCCGCTGGAACGGCCGGCGACGCAGCGGCTGCAGAGGCGGTGGGGACGGACCACGTGGATATCGGGCCCTGCGGCGCGTCCGCGGCGAGCGCGCCGCTCTGGACCGCGAGCGACGCCGCGAAGCCCGAGACCCAGATGACGCGACGAAGGATGTGCATGGTGAAGCGTGAGGACTCCGAATCTAAGGATGCTGCAGACGCCGTCAACGTCCGATCAGAAAGAGCGCCGGCTTGGAATAAAGCGGCACGAAGGCGTCCACGGCAGAGACAAGGACGTCTCCAGGTGACCTGAGTAGCCACGCGCCCGCGATGAACAACCCGAGCGCGAGGGGCCCCCCGATGTACCCGACCTTCGGATCGCTCACGCGTGAGGCACGGGCGGCCAGACCCACTCCAACGACGAATGCAGCGGCGTCGATGAGCGTGAGGCGCGCCGCATCGCCGACGGCGCGCGCAAGGAACGCAAGGACCGCGACCGCCGCGACGGCGGCGACGATCACGCCGATGCGTACGACCTGCTCGCCCAGGCGTGCGAAGAGCCACGCAAGGCGCGCAGAGAGAAACCCCGCACCCACGGCGACCACGACGGCAAGCACCGCGAACGTTGCGCCGGCGAGCGCGTGGTGGTGCGTCGACTGGCGCAGGAACTTGCCGACCACGAAGACTGAAAGCTCCATGAACGTGATCCAGAGAAACACGGCCGTCCAGAGCGTGCGCGCGGCCCTGGGCTCGAACGCGAGCAGCATCGACGTGGCGCGCGGCAACGCAAGGAGCAGCACGAACGCGGGAAGAAAGGCAGCCGCGGCGAGCGCGAGCCACGCGACCGGCCACGACACGCCCGCTGGCGTCAAGCGCACCGCTGCGTGCCCCGTGCATGCGAGCGATGACAGCGCAGCACCGCCCAACGCGACGCCGATCTGCGCCACCACGGAGAGCGACGCGGACTCCGTCTCGGGCGCTTCGTTGTCGGCAGGCGTCATCAGAAACCGTCGTAGGACAGAAATGCCGGCGTGGCGAGAAGTCCGTCCGCGCGCCGTAGCACGTCCACGGAGCACCGATCGCCGAGCCGCGCATGCCCGACGCGCACCGCATCACGAAGGCGAACGCCGCCCGCGAGCACGGACGCCGCGTGGGATGAGAGCACGACCTCCGCGAGCGCCGGATCTGCTGGGGTCACTTCCGCCATTCCGCCGCTCACGACGATACGCGCGCACTCGTGGTCAGCGCCAGTGGTGGCGACGACAAGCTCGCCATCCTGATCGTAACCGCGCGCGGCGAGCAAAGCATGGAGTGACCCCACGCGCACGAGCGGCCCTCCACACACGCGTCCGAGCGCGTGCTCGACCGTGGCCTCACCAAAGCGATCGGCATCGGGATCCGTGAGCGCATGCACCAGCGGATCGTCCCACGCGAGCGATATCTCGATGGATGCGACCTGGTCCTTCTGCGCGCGTAAATGTGCGAGGAGCGCGAGGCGCGCGCGCTCGTCTGTCGCGTGGAGCTCCTCCACGTGGAGCGCGACCCTCGCGTGCGACTCGGTCTGCACGAAGCGGTAAGCGACCGCGCCGAGCGCGGCACCCGCGTCGTCGAGCGCGAGCACGAACGCGAGGCGCTCATCGGACAGGAGCTCGTCCCAGCGCGCGGTTGGACGCGCAACAAAGCCCGTGGAGCGTTCGCAGGCACGCTCGTAGACCGCGCACAGCGCCTCACGATCACCCGCGCCGGCATGACGAATGTGGAGGCTCGAACCAAACGACGCCGGAATGGAGGACGGCACGAGCGAAAGGCGCTGGAACGGGGTGACCGCCGAGTACCCCGCGCGCTCGTAGAAGCCCTGGCGGAACGCATACAACATGGTGAGGGGCATGCCCTCGCGCGAGGCCTCTTCGTGAAGCGCGGTCACGAGGGACGTCGCGACACCACGGCCACGGTACGCAGGCTCCACGCCCACGGTCGCGATCCCGCCCGTACGCACGGCGCGACCACCGATGAAGACAGCCAGATCGAGCAGGAATGCGTGACCTACGATGCGGTTCTTCTGCTCGGGATCGTACGCGACGCGCAGGCGCCGCAGGCCGCCGAGAGGCTTGCTGCGGAAGTTGCGGATGCGCGCGTCATGGCCTCTCGCGTCGGGAAACGCGAAAGCGTGGATCTCCACGAGCCTCTCCAGGTCGTGCTCTGTGGCCTCTCGGATGCGTACGGGCATGGGCTGAGTTTCGCAGCAAATTGGGCCCGGCTGACACCATTCTGATACCGCCCAAGTAGGACCATGCAGACCCACGAAAACAAAAGTGAGCTTCGGTATCGCCTGGGTGGCGCGCGCGCGGACTTCGTTGCCTCCCTGGGGCGGAAGATCGCGGACGCGCGAACGGTGCTCCTCTCGCTGGGGGTGGCGCGTGGAAGCGCACACCTGCGGTCCGAGCTGATGCGCCGACTGGCCGCCATGGCCCAGGGCGCGAACATCCTCCGCTTCCCTGCGATGGAGCAGGGGCTGGCAGAGGCGCTCGCGCTCCTCCATCGGGTGTCGCACGAAGGCGAGCTCACCACCGAGGACATCGAGACCATCGGGCGCATGCTCGAGGATCTTCCGGCGCTGGCGTGGGGCGAGTCGCCGCGTCGTAGCGGCCAGAACGAGACGAAGGAGCCGCCGCCCGTCGCCGCGCAGGAGACCGAAGCGCACTCCGTGCTGATCGTCGGCGCCCCGTCGATCGCCGACGCGCTCACCTACCGCGATCCGGACGGGCTCACGTTCGCGTGCGAGAACGTCGAGGACGCGCAGGCCGCTGTCGATGTGGCGCGCGCACTGGCGCCGGATGTCATCGTGCTCGACGCAGACGTGAAGGACGCCTCCGAGCTGGCGATGGCTCTGATGGACGACCCGATGACGGATGCCGTCCCGATCGTCGTGATCGGCAGCTTCCTCGATCAGGGGTCGCGCGAGAGCTACGTCGCGATGGGCGTCTCCAAGGTGCTCAGCAAGCCGCTACCGCACGAGCGCCTTCGCCGCGCCTGCGAGGAGAGCGTGTTCACGAAGGAAGGCCGCACGATGCGCGTCGTCCTGGGAGAGCCCACCGTGCAGCAGCTCGGCGATCGACTCGCGGACGAGGTCCGTCAGGCGCTTGTTTCTGCGGTGGAAGAGTCGCTCCGTGGCCAGCGCGTCCCGCTCGGCGAGGGCACCGAGGTGCTCGGCGCGATCTGGGGCGCCATCGCGCGCGTTCGCGAGGTCGTCACCGCACGCACCAGCGGCGTCGTGCGCTTCAACTCGCAGGGCCCCGAAGGCGCGATCGCGCTCGCTCCGTCGCTCGATACCGACGGCGGCCTGGGGCTCCGTGGGGCCGGCCACCTGCGCGGCGCCTCTGCCGCCGACGTTCGCCTCACGGGGCGCACCATCCTCGTGTGTGACGACGATCCCGGCGTGGTGTGGTTCATCGCGGACCTCCTGAAGGCCGCCGGCTGCACCGTGATCGAAGCGCACGACGGCGAACAGGCCCTCGAGCTCGCGTGGAAGCACGTGCCCGATGTCGTCGTCAGCGACATCCTCATGCCGAAGCTCGACGGCTTTGCGCTCACGCGACGGCTCAAGCGCGACGTCGTCCTGCGCGACGTGCCCGTCGTCCTTCTCTCGTGGAAGGAAGACCTCTTGCAGCGTGTGCGCGAGCTCGGCGCTGGCGCCTCCGCCTACCTCCGCAAGGAGAGCGACGCCCGTGCGATGGTCTCGCGCATTCGCGAGTCGCTCCGCCCGAAGACCCGCGTGGAGTCTCGCCTCCGCTCCGACGGCGAGATCCGTGGGCGCCTCGACGGCATCACCGTCCGCTCGCTCCTCGACACCGTGTGCCGCACGCGTGACAACGCGCGGGTGAGCATCCGCGACGCATCGTTCCTCTACGAGGTCGAGATTCGTGACGGTGCGCCCGCCCGCGCAACGCGCACCGCGGGAGACGGCAGCTTCATGAACGGGCCGAAGGTGCTCGCGAGCATGATCGGCGTGTCCGCCGCGCGCTTCGTCGTCGCGCCGAGCACCGCAGCCATCACGGCGGAGCTTGTCGGTGAGCTGTCGCATCAGCTCGCGCGACCCATCGCCATCGCGCGCGCCGCGCAGTCGCTGACCTCCGGTCAGGAGCTCCTGCGTACGGTTGTCATTGGCTTCGACGAAGAGGCACTCGAGGACTACAAGAAGGCCACGCCCGAGCGCGAGAAGCGCATCCTTGCCGCACTGGCCGCAGGTGCGTCGCCGCGCGATCTGCTCGACAATGGTACAGCCGACATCGGCGGCCTCTCGGACCTGCTGCTCGATCTTGGTGCACGCGGCGTGATCATCCGCGTCGAGCAGCCGAAGGGCGTTGACGTCCTCGGCCCCGCCGTTGAAGCAGCGCTCCGCCTGGTGGACTCCAGGTCGCGTGGACTCATCGGCTCCACGCCGTCGCCGCTGCGCACGAACCACGTGGTCGCGGCGCTCCGTGCGCGCGCGGCAAGTGCGCCCGCGGTGGTCGTCACCGAGCTCGGGGAGGCCACGAACAACAGGACCGAGGAGGCTCACGAAGAGCAGCACGAGAGCATTCGCGCCGAGTCCGACGCGGCCGCGATCGCCATGAGCGCTCCCTCGCCCGAGCCCATGGGCATCCGCGAGCCCGAGCCCACGGATGTCGAGCAGACCTTCTTCGAGGAGGGGGATGCTCCGGCGCCGCGCGGCTATGAGTCGGTCTCCGTGTCGATCCGGATGGAGCCGTCGACCGTGCTCCGCCAGGACACGCCGCTCGAGAGCGTGAACGTGAAGGACGCTGTCAGCGAGCGCAACGATCCCAAGCGCTGGCCGCTTTTCTTCGGGATGACAGCCGCCATCGGCGTCGCCGCCATCGCGTTCTTCTTCGGTCGCGGACCCATTCCGGCCATGCAGAGCAACGGCGCGGAGGCGCCCCAGGCAGAGGCCGCTGGCGACGTGACCTATGTCGACATGCCGGCAGGCGCGCGCGTGGAGCCCGGCCTGGGCGTCCTCGAGGTGATTCACGAGGGCAAGGATCCCGTGCGCGTGGACGGTCTGGACCGCGGCGCCGCGGCGAACCTGAGCCTCCCGCTCTGGGCAGGCAACCATGACGTGCGCGTAGGCGCGACGGAGGACGAGCACTCGAAGGTCATCGAGGTCCGCCCTGGCAAGATCGCGCGCGTGAAGCTCGCTCCCTGACGCGGGCTCACCACCCGCGCAAGCGCCGAGCTTGACCGACGCATGAGAGCGCGGTAGCCGCCATCCCGTGCGAAGGCTCATCATCGCGGCTGCGGCGCTCGCGGCATCGTCCACGGTGGCGATGCTCGGCTGCGGCAGCAAGAAGACCACCTCGCCTCCCGAGACGAAGGACGCAGTCCTGCCCGCAACAACCGCACCAAAGGGCGTTGCGCCCGACGGCGTGACGCTCGACATGACGCGCGACCTCTCGCGATGCACGCTCGGTCACGACGGCATCCTGCTCGACTTCGGCGATCCAAGCCTGGCTGACGCATTCGGGCTCGGCAAGGACGGCACGCGCGAGGTGGTTGAGCACGAGGGCGCGACGTGGCTGCGCGCCCACGAGAAGAGGCTCCCGATGTCCTATCTGTCTCCCGTCGCCGTGAGTGGTGATGGGCTCACGGTGGTGGCGCGCGCGAAGTCGGGGTCGGCGCGGACGCTCACGGTCTCGGTCAACGGCAAGGGCAGCGCGACGCTCACGCTCGACAAGACCAAGGCCGCCGTCGTCAGCGCGAAGCTCGTGGGCGCGACCGTGGACCAGGGTCCGAATGACATCATGCTGTCGTTCGGGGGCGTTTCGAAGAACTCCGCCGACTACCTCGCCGACATCGACTGGATTCACATCGGACCGGTCGGGGACGACGCTGGCTACTCGGCGCCGACGCGCGCGGATGCTCTCACGAACAGCACGGTGAGCGGTGAGGCGAAGCCCGCGCTCGCCCTGCGCGGGCCTGGCTTCGCGTCGTGCACCACCTTCATTCCGAAGGGCGCGCTCTTCACCGCTTCGCTCTCCGTCACCAAGGGAGGTGACGCGGACGTGGAGCTCCAGGTCGCGCGCGATCGCGCTCCGACGCAGACACTCGCGACGTGGCATCTGGTCGCGGAGGACGCGGCGACGTGGAAGCCAATCAGCGTGGAGGTGCCCGGGGGCGACGCGATTGGTCAGGTCTCACTCGTGGTGACCCGCGCAGCGAAGGGCGCGCGCGCGCTGCTGGCCGAGCCAAAGCTCCGGCGGCCGCTGCCAAAGGTCACCAAGCAGGTGGCGCGCTCCAAGGTGAACGGCGTGGTGCTCATCGTGATGGGGGAGCTGTCGCCACGCGCGGTGCCTGGCTATGGCGGACGGATTGCACTCCCCACCCTCTCCGCGATCGCGAAGCGCGCGTTCGTGTTCGACGATCACAGGAGCTCGACGACGCTCGCATCCGGCGCGCTCGCATCCATGCTCACGGGGGTCACACCGCGCATGCACGGCGTGATCGATCAGAGCGCGCGTCTTCCCGCGTCCGTCACCACCATTGCGGACGCAGCCAGACAGGCGGGCGTTGACACCGCCTACTTCACGGCGAACCCGCTCACCGGAAAGGCGTTCGGCTTCGACCGCGGCTTCGGCACGTTCGAGTCGCACCCACCGCAGGAGGACGTCCCTCCCACGAAGGTCTTCGAGGACGCAGCGAAGTTCATCGAGGCGCGCAAGGACGGGCGCTTCCTGGTGGTCATCCACGCGCGCGGCGCGCACCCGCCATGGGAGGCGTCCGCGGACGACGTGAAGGACATGGCGCCCACTGGATACGGCGGTGGCCTGGAGCCCCGACACGCAGCGGAGCTGATGAGCCGCGCGCGGCGCGTACCACCCATGCTGCGCTTCCAGGACGCGGATCGCGAACGTGCGTGGGCGCTCGCGGACCTTGCGCTCACGCGACAGGACAAGGCGCTCGGTCAGCTGCTCGAGAGCCTGCGCGCAAGTGGGCGCGACGCCAGCACGCTGCTGATGGTGACCGCGGATCTGGCAGCGGACGAGACCGCACACGTCCCGTTCGGTGACCCCGACACGCTCGACGAGCAGCTGCTCCACGTGCCGCTCTACGTCGCGCCACCGGGCATGTCGGACGGTGCGCACGTGGTCACGCCGACCAGCGCGGCAGACGTCGCCGTGACGGCGCTCTCCGGGCTCGGGTTGGTTGCGCCTGCAAGCTTCCGCGGGCGTGACCTCTGGGCGCTCGCGAGCACGCAGGAGTCCGATGACGGTCGTGGAAGGCTGGCGCTCCACGGCACGCGCTTCTCCGGACGGATGGGGCCTTTCGTGCTCTCGGGCGTCTCGGCGCATGAAGGACGGCTCTGCTCGTTGGAGCTGGAGCCTGCGTGCACCACGGACGTGCGGGCGACCCATCCGATCGCCGCTCACGCCCTGCACGCCTTCCTCTTCGAGTCGCTGAACCCGGTGGAGAAGGCGCCCGCGCGCGAGCCGGCGACGATCGACGCGGACACGCAGGCAGCGCTGCGCTTGTGGGGATTGTGAGCGGGCTCCCCTTTTCGTTTCGCCCGTGCTAAGCGGCTTCCCGCAGCACCGGAGAGATGACCGAGTGGCCGAAGGTGCATGATTGGAAATCATGTGAACTCGCAAGGGTTCCGAGAGTTCGAATCTCTCTCTCTCCGCCAGACGCGCAAGCCCCCCGTTGGGGGGCGGGGCGCGCCTGTTCCTACGTTTCAACGACGCCTACGCGGGAGCGCGCTAGAAGTGTCGCCGTGGAGGCACCGCAGGAAGGGACCGTGGAGCGTTGGGCCTGGGAGTACATCCTTGGCACGTCGCTCGATCTGAAGTGTGCGCCGCCGCCATTGCCCGAGCGCTGGGAGGAGGCGCCTGTCGTTCGTCGTCTCGCCGCTCCCGGGCGGCCCTCGGAGCTCGTCGTGCTCTCGCGTGCAGGCAAGGCGCGCGGGCTCTCCACTGCACGAGGCCGCGCTCAGGCGCTTCATGCGTTCTTCCACCACGAGCTCCAGGCCGCGGAGCTCATGGCGTGGGCGCTGCTCGCGTTCCCCGATACTCCGCGGGAGTTTCGTGCGGGGCTCCTTCGCATTGCTACGGACGAGATCCGGCACATGAAAATGTACGCGGCGGAGATCGAGCGGCTGGGACATCGCATTGGCGAGTTCACCGTGCGCGACTGGTTCTGGCAGCGCGTGCCCACATGCACGGGCCCGCTCGCCTTCGTTGCGCTCATGGGGCTCGGACTGGAGAGCGCAAACCTGGAGCACAGCGCGTCGTTCGCTGCGCGCTTCCGCGCCGTCGGTGATGAAGCGGGCGCACGCGTGCAGGAGCTCGTGGGACTGGAGGAGATCGCGCATGTGCGCTTTGGCGTTCGATGGTTCACGGAGTGGAGCGGTGAGCTCACGTTCGAGTCGTGGCGCCGCGCGCTGCCTGAGCCACTGACACCGCTCCTCATGCGCGGACTTCCGTTGCGTCGCGACGCGCGCACACGCGCAGGTCAGCCCGCCTCCTTCCAGGACGAGCTCGAAGCATGGACACCCGACGCGCCTTCGTCCTGAACCTCGACGCGGACGAGGAGCTCGCGGCCAGCGCGAGATACGCACCGACGTTGCGCGTGAAGGAGGCCATGCGCCCGCACGTCGCGGCGCTCGCACGCACGCTGCTGCGCGACGGAGACCTCCTCGTGGATGACGACACGCTTGCGGGCACCGCGCTGTCGGCGACGGGAGCGCCGCTCCCCGGCCTTGCGTTTTGCCCCACACCGCGTGCGCTCGGCATGCTGCGTCGCGCGGGCGCGGAGCCAGTTGCGCATCCCTCGTTCGACGTGCTTCGACGCGTGAACGGTCGTGCGTTCGCAGCGTCGCTCGGCCCCACGCTGCCCGGCGGCGCGTTCGTCACGGACCTCGGCGCAGCTCTCGCGCATCTCGCGTCCACGTCCGCGGTGTCCTCCGCGTGGCGGGTGAAGCGCGCGTTCGGCATGGCGGGCCGCGGCCAGCGGGTGATCGCGTGCGGCGCGCTCGACTCCGCAGACAAGGCATTCGTGCAGGCGAGCATCGCGCGCGATCGGGGCGTGCAGATCGAGCCGAACCTCCACATCTCGATCGAGCTCGGATTGCACGGCTCGCTCACCGAACGCGGCACACTCACCGCGGGCAACCTGGTTCACCAGCGATGCGACGCGCGCGGCGCCTGGCTCGCCACCGAGCCACTTCCCGAAGACCATCCAGCGCGCATCCACGAACCAGCGCTGCGCGCCGAGCTGGCGCGGGTCGGAGTCGCATTGCACGAGGCGTCCTATTTCGGGGCGTTCGGCATCGACGCGTTTGTCTACTTCGGAGCGGGCAATCAGCCAAACCTCCAGCCCCGTAGCGAGGTCAATGCTCGGTACTCCATGGGGTGGCCGATCGGAATGGCGGGAGCTCCGTCGCTGGCCTGATGTGTGCCCACGTCGGACAATCCTGACGACCTCGCAACGTTCCTTGCATGTTCCAGTTTCCGTGCAAACTTCCGCTGCGAACGAACACGGCGCCGCCTTGACGAGCGCCTCTTGAGAGGATGGAGCCAATGGGTCTTTCGCCGCTGCTGAGTGGATGGTGGGTCCTGATCTTGATCGGAGTGGTCGGGCTGGTGCTGCTCAGCGCTGCGGCCCTCTACGTGCTGATGCAGCCCACCAAGAGCGCTGTCACACTGCCGCCTCGTGCACCCGCGCCCATGCCCATGATGCAGCCGGCGCAGATGGCTGCGTGGTCGTCACACCCTGAAACGCACCCGATGACAGCTCCGATGCCGGCCCCGTTCGCAGCGTTCGCGCCGCCCCCGATGCCGTTCCAGTCGCCGGACCACACCATGCCGCTTGCAGCGCTCACCGGGGACATGCTGGACAATGCACTCATCATGATGGCGCCTCGTGTCAGTCCGAGCGTGTCGCCGATCTCGCCGCCGGAGCAGCGAGCGTCTGCGAACGTAGCGCCGCCCACAAGCAAGCCCAGCAAGCCCAGCTCAAAAGCCCCGCTTCCGCTTCGACCCAACCCGACGCTGGTGTCGGCCACGCCGCCGCCCATGCCCAGGCGCACGCTGCCGCCGCCGGCCTCGCGCGTTCCCGCACGTCCCTACGCGCTCGCGGCCATGGCGCCGTCAAAGGCCGCCGAGCTCCTGTCACTGCAGCTGGACTCGGATCTTCCGCCCGCGATGCAGACCCCACATGCGCCCGACACGGAGAAGTCTCTCGAGGACGACGACGCGCCCACCATGATGACCACATGGGAGTCCATGGGCTCCGCCGAGAAACCGCGGCGCGGCAGCGCCTGAACGGCCCGCTCCAGACGACGAAGAAGGGCCTTCGTGAATGAAGAGGTGTGCTCGACCGTCTCACCCGGTTGCACCCCTTCGGCTCGGAGGCCTTTTTCAAATGCGAACGCTCCTTCTTCCCCTGGTTCTTGGTCTCTCCCTCGTCACTGGCTGCAGCGTCGCGGTGACCGCGAAGTCACAGACGCGCTATGTGCATGACATCGCCGCGCAGTCGACCAAGACCGACTGGACCGGCCAGACGATCACCATCGACGACGCGTCGATCAATACACAGGGCAATGGCAGCGGCCTCACCGTGACCGGCGATCCCACCGCGACCAAGGTCACCGTGACGGGCCGCACCGCCGCGTACGCGGACGCGACGGATCAGGCAAGCGCAGAGCTCTCGATGACCGACGTGCTTGCGACGCTCGTGATCACGGAGGACGCAACCGGCATCACCATCACATGCGGCCACGGCGCGTCACACGGCACCTCCAACGGCCCCAACTCTGGCTGCGACGCGCTCCAGATAACGGTGCCCTCTGGAACCGCGATGAAGCCACTTCCGCTGGTCGTGAAGGCAGGGTCTGGTGACGTGAAGGTGAGCGGCACCATCGGCTCGCTCAGCGTCAACGACAACGGCGCGGGTGACATCACTGCGTCGCACACGCCGACGAAGGGCTCGGCCGTGTCGCTGAAGGGCGGCTTCGGTGTGGCGCTCGCGGTCCCGAGCGACTTCGCGGCGGACGTCATCACCCTCGCCGCGGACAACGCGACGGACATCGACACCAAGGCGTTCCCCGATGTCGTCAGCGGCAAGGGTCACGGCATGGCGGGCACCGGCGCAGCGAGCATCACGCTGACCGGCGGCCTAGGCGCGGTCGTGCTCAAGTCGCAGTGAGCGGGGCCGAGCGGGACGAGGGGCGTGGCGTGATGGGCGCGTGATGGGCGCGTGATGGGCGTGGGCGTGATGGGCGTGGGCGTGATGGGCGTGGGCGTGATGGGCGTGCGTTGACACTGCCAGGTCAGCGTGGTCTTGTTGCGCCCCCAAACCCCAACCATTACGCAAAGGAGAGAGCTCATGGCTTTCACCCTCCCCGCACTGCCCTACGCGAAGGACGCACTCGCGCCCCACATCACCGCCGAGACGCTCGAGTTCCACCACGGCAAGCACCACAACGCTTACGTGACGAACCTGAACAAGCTGACCGAGGGCAAGCCCGAGGCCGAGAAGTCCCTCGAGGACATCATCATGACCTCCGAGGCGGGCGTCTTCAACAACGCCGCGCAGATCTGGAACCACACGTTCTACTGGAGCTCCATGAAGCCGGGCGGCGGCGGCGCCCCCACGGGCGACATCGCGGCGGCCATCACGCGCGACTTTGGCTCCTTCGACAAGTTCAAGGAGGAGTTCACCGCGGCTGCCACCACGCAGTTCGGCTCCGGCTGGGCGTGGCTCGTGGCCGACAAGGCCGGCAAGCTCTCCGTCACCAAGACCGGCAACGCAGACCTGCCCATGAAGCATGGCCAGAAGGCGATCCTCACGATCGACGTCTGGGAGCATGCATACTACATTGATTTCCGGAACCTCCGCCCGAAGTACATCGAGTGCTTCTTGAACCACCTGGTGAACTGGGACTTCGCGAACGAGAACCTCAAGAAGGCCTGAGCTGCTCGTGAGGTGTGCTGGCGCCCGCGCGGCCGAGAGGCTTCGCGGGCGCTTCGCATTTGAAGCTGTCGGGAAGGGCGCGGGGACTATCCGCCTTCGGGCGCCAGCTCGGCCTCGATCTCTTCCCACTCCTTGATCTTCGCCTCCACGTCCGAGGCGAGCTTCTTGTCCTCTTCCTGGAGCGCAAGGACCTGTCCCTTCAGCGTCCGCTCGAAGAAGCCTGGCGCCGCGAAGAGCGCGTCTATCTCCTTCTTGCGTGCCTCGCAGGTCTCGATCTCCACGAGCAGCTTGTCCCGGCGCGCGGGGAGGGAGTTCTTCCTGTTGCGGCGCTTCTTCTGCTCCTCCCAGGAGAGCCCCTCCGCGTCGGCTCCGTTCTTCGTGTCGACCTTGTCGCCCGGCTTGTCGCCGGTCTTTTCGCTCTTGTCGCTCTTGTCGCTCTTGTCGGTCTTGGCGGCCTTGCTGACGGCGATCACGGCGTTGGCGTCCAGGTGGTCGTCACCGCAGCGCTCGAGATATTCCGTGTAGGTTCCAGGGAAATCGCGCGGGCCTTCCTTGCGCACTTCGAGCACGCGCGTGGCAAGCGCGGAGACGAACGCGCGATCGTGCGAGACGAAGATCACCGTGCCGTCGAACTCCTTGAGCCCCTCGATGAGCGCGTCGATCGACTCGAGATCCAGGTGGTTCGTGGGCTCGTCCAGGACCAGCACGTTGGGCTTCTGCACCATGATCTTGCAGAAGATGAGGCGCGCGGCCTCACCGCCGGACAGCGCGCGGATCGGCTTGTCGATGTCGTCGCCCGAGAAGAGCATGCGCCCGAGCTGACCGCGCACGTACGTCGTGGGCTCGGTGGGGCATTCGTTCCAGATGAAGTCGAGCGGCTTGATGGGGCCGTCGGGCAAGAGCTCGCCGTGGTCCTGCGCGAAGTAGCCGACCTTCGTCTCGTGACCAAAGCGCACGGCACCCACGTCCGGATCCAGCCTGCCCATGATGATCTTGAGCAGCGTGGACTTGCCAAGGCCGTTGGGCCCGATGACCGCGAGCTTCTCGCCGCGACGCACGGTGATCGACACGTCCGTGAGCACCTGCTTGTCGCCGTAGGCCTTCGAGATGCCCTTCACGTCGAGCACTTCGCGGCCACTCGGGCGCTCTGGCGTGAAGCGGAAGTACGGCGCGCGCCGTGAGCTCTGGGCCAGCTCCTCGACCTCGATCTTCTCGATCTGCTTCAGCCGGCTCTGCGCTTGCTTCGCCTTCGTGGCCTTCGCTCCGAAGCGCACCACGAACGCCATCTTGTCGGCGATGATCTTCTCCTTGCGCGCGTTCTCACCTTCCTTGCGCTCGCGCACGGCGGCCTTCTCGGCGACGAATCGACGGTAATTTCCAGTGTATTGCGTGATGGTGTCGTAGTCCACGTCAAGGATGTGCGTGGCCACGTTGTCCAGGAAGCGCTGGTCGTGGGAGATGACGATCGCGCAGCCGCGATAGCCGGCAAGGAACTTCTCGAGCCAGCGGATGGAGAGGATGTCCAGGTGGTTCGTGGGCTCGTCGAGCAAGAGCGCGTCGGGTCCGCCCACCAGCACCTGCGCGAGAAGCACACGCAGCTTGAAGCCACCGGAGAGCGTGGAGAGCTTCTGCCTGTGCGAGGGGACCGGAATGCCAAGGCCCTCCAGGATGGAGGAGGCGCGCGCCTCCAGCGTGTAGCCGCCGGCGGTGGAGATCGTGTGCTCGAGATCCGCGAGCCGCGAGGGATCGCCTTCGGCGTGGTCGATGATGCGTGTGCGCTCCTGCAGCGCATCCCACACGTCCTTGTCGCCCATCATGGCAAGGTCGAGGATTATCTGCTCGTCGTCCAGGAAGTGATCCTGGCGAAGCGTGCCGACCCGCGAGCGCGATGGGAACGTGTAGCTGCCATCCGTCTGCGGCTCGTCGCCGGACAGGCACTTGAGGAACGTGGTCTTGCCGGAGCCGTTGGCGCCGACGAGGCCATAGCGCGAGCCCTCGTTGAGCTCGAGCGACACCTCTTCGAAGAGTGTGCGGCCGCCGTAGGATTTTCCGAGGCGTTGAATGCTGATCATGGGTGGGGAGCGTGGGGTGCGTCTACCAGGAGGGCCTCGTAGGCGGACTGGGCTTCTACCAGACCCAGCGCGGAGAGGGCGGGCACGATGTCCTCTTCCATGGAGTCCCAGTAGGCGCGCGCGTATCCGGCCTCCGTGAGCGTGCCGAAGTTGGGCGCGGGCTCCGCTTCTTCGCCCGCGCGCGCCCACGCGGGGCCGCGCATGGCGCCGCAGAGCTTCCGGTAGTGCGCGAAGAGCGCTGGAATGCGCCGAACGAGCACGGTGCGATCATCGACGGAGATGCCGCGGAGCAGGAGCGCGAGCAGCTCCCAGCCGGCCTCGCCGTGAAAGGTCTCGTCGACCAGGATGGCGGCAATGACCTCCTTTGCGAGCGGTACGGTGGCGGCCTTCATGGCGCGGCGAAACATGGTGCCGCTGATCGTCTCGCCGATGCAGAACGCAGACAGCACGACATCCCGCACGTGGCACGACAGCGTGCGGTCGGAGGACAGGTGCAGCTCGGTCTCGTCGATCACGGGGCTCGCGGGCCGCCCGAGCGCGTCGCACATGCGCAGGCACAGGTCGGTGTGGCGCACCTCGTCCTCGATCATGCGCGCGAACGCTCCGCACCAGTCCAGCGGGACGCCCATCACGTGCAGCTGCGACGAGAGCTGCGTGAACAGCGCCAGCGAGTAGTACTCCTGCAGCGCGCGCGTGCTCCAGGCGTGCGCGGCGAGCTCCAGCGCAGAGGGTGCGTAGTCGTCCGCGCGAAACGCCTCGAAGTCGACCCTGCCCTTTCGTGGCGCGGCGATCTCCTCGTGAACGGTCGTGAGCGCGAGCTGCTCGTCCTCTCGGCCAGTGGTGCGCCGCAGCGCGAACGGCATGGATTACTTCGAGGACTTCGGCGTGGGAGGCATCTGCTGCGGAGGCGCGTTGACCGTGTGCGGCACGCTGGACGGGTTCAGCGTGACGGGCGTGGCGGCTGGAGCCGCGGAGGGCGCGGCAGAGGGCGTGGGCATCGCCGTCGCGTTCACGTGCGGCGGCTCCGCGGTCGCGTTCGTGTGAATGGGCTCCTCGGGCTTGGGAGCGCCGGCTTTATCGCAGGCAGCCGTGAGCACACCCATGGAGATGACAGCTGCGCCCTGGGCGAGCTTGCTGAGCCGGTCGAGCCGATGTCGTCGCATGCAGATGACTCTACCCCGATCGCGGGTCAGTCGTCGAGCGTGCGACGCCGGGGCGCATGCTTGAAGCGGTAGAGCACCTGCGCGCTCTTCGTCGCTCGAAAGGCGCTCTTGCCCTTCGCTCGAGGCGCAGCGACAGGCTCCACGAAATCGCGCGCGAGCATCGCGGTCTTGAAGGAGCGCGGATTGAACTCGCGACCGAAGATGACCTCGTACACGCGACGGATCTCCGCGATGGTGAAGTTCGGCGGGACCAGATGGAAGCGCGCGGGCCGCTGTGGCTCGAGCAAGCGCTCGCGCAGCCGGTCGATGGCGTGGGTCAGGATCCTGGCGTGGTCGAACGCCAGCTGCAGGAGCAGCGGCGGGTCCTTCGGGTTTCGGCGCTTACCCTTGGCCGCGGCCGCGCGAACCTTGGCGTTCGGATCGGGTGAGAGGTCCAGCGTGCTGATCGGATGCCAGGCGACGGCGCTGGCGTCGTCCCCGGCCTTCGCCCGGATCGATTCGGCGCCGACATACGTGTAGTATGCAACAGTTACGTAGTGGCCACGCGGGTCCCGCCCAGGATCGCCGAATGCACCGAGCTGCTCGAACGGAAGGTTCGACACGCCGGTCTCCTCCGCGAGCTCGCGCGCGGCTGCCTTCTCGAGTGACTCGTTCGGTTCAACGTGCCCGCCGGGCAGCGCCCACGCGCCCTTGTGCGGCTGCTCGCCACGCTTGACGAGAAGGACCGAGAGCTCACCCGCCCGGATCGAGAAGATGACGACGTCTGCGGTGACCGCCGGTCTCGGGAAGGCATACGTGTACGGCACGTCGCGGACGATACACGGGGTCGGCCCCGCGTGTCGCGCAAGCTTCACGCTCCTTTGATTGGTGCCGGGCGTCCGCTAGAGTCGCGGGGATGGTTCGACCGTCCACGTGGCTTGTGACGACGCTGCTGATCGGCGCGGCGCTAGTGGCCGCGTGCTCGGCGTTCTCGGGCTCCGATTCGAACAGCCCGGGAAGCAATCCGGACGCAAGCGATGGAGGTCCAACCGCCAGCGACGCCTCTGTCGCCGACGCCGATACCATCACGGATGCCAAGGTGGAGCCCACCGACGCATGCGCTTCGCCCACGAACGGGGCCGGCGATCTTTATGTGTTTGGCGGGCAGAGTGACTTCAGCGGCATCAACTACGGCGAGCCGACAAACGTGCTCCGCGCCACGATCCGGTGCGACGGAAGGTTGGGCAACTGGACGAAGGCCTTCAATCTTCCGCGCACGGCGTCGGCTCCCCTGGGCGGTGTCGTGGGCGATCTCGCGCTCTACCTTGGCGGTCTCCACGCGACGGGCGGCGCGTCGTTCAGCGACACGGTGTACTACGCCCGCTTCGATGGCGGCGCGCTCCTGCCACCGTTCAACGCTACGCCGGGCGCCGCGACGGTGGACACGTGGCGCGCGATCTACGGGGTCCAACGGCACGTCACTGTTCGTCGCAGGCGGCGAGAGTCCGGACGGCAGCGTTCTCGACACCGTCACGTTGTGGAAGGTCGGCGATGGCGGCGTGCCAGTGAAGTACGGATCGCCGCCAGCCCTGCCCGCAGGCGGGATGTCGCGCGGCGCCGGCGCGATGGTCGGCGACACCATGGTCGCGATCGGCGCCAACTACGTGTACACGGCGAAGGACGGAGACCTGACCTGGAAGGCGACCGGACCCTACGGCGATCAGGACTTTGCGACCGCGACCGACGGCACCACCGTGTACGTCGTCCCCGGCGCCTCCAGCGGCAGCGGGACCGTCTATTCCTTCACGGTCACCGGGGTCAACGCCAGCACGCTCGTTCCGATGAGCACGAAGGTGCCGGTCGGCTTGATCGGGCCCGCCGCAGTCGTCTTCCGAGGGCGCCTCTATGTCATCGGCGGCCTGGTCCCCGGCACAGATGCGGGCTCGGCAACCGCCGTGCGGTCGTTGCGGATCATTCCGAACAACCTGGACGATCTCCAGAACGAAGCGCCCATGCCCGAGGGCCACGCGTTCTCAGTGGCTTTCGCTCGCTGAGCCCTTCGCGTCGCCGCAGCACCGCACGCCCACCTGCGCGCCCTCGTACACCTCGCCGTGGCCGATGGTGCGCGCGCGGCACGTGTTCTTTCCGGGCAGCCACCATGCGCCCTTCATGGAGCTGCGTTGCGGAGCCGCGCCCTGGTCCTGCGTGACCCACTCCTCCACGTTGCCGCTCATGTTGTGCACGCCGAAGGGCGATAGGCACTGCGGGTGCGCGGAGAGCGGCGCGCGATTGTCGCGCAGCCCCGCGTTCGGCTTTCCCAGGTCCATGCGGTCGATGTTGCAGAGCGTGGAGTCGCCGCGCTTGAATCCATACGGATAGGGGCGCATCTCATCGCCCTCGCATGCGAACTGCCACTCGCTCTCCAGGCAGAGGCGCTTGCCTTGTGCCGTGCAAATCGCGCCCGCGCTGGTCCACGACTGGTGCGCGAGCGGGAGCGTGTCGCCTTCCTTCTGGTACTCCTCGCGATCGATGCAAAACTTCTTGTCTGCGCGGGCACCGTTGCAGGTCGCGGGCTCCTTGTACTGTGCGCATCGATAGTCGTGGTACGGGCTATCCGCCGGGTCCATCCACTTCAGACAGACGTGCACGGGGTTGGGGCAGTAGCTGCCGGAGACCAAGATCATGTCGGCGGGACAGGCCCCGCTCACGCGAGCCGCATCCGCGCCGCCACCGTCACCAGCGGCCGATGCGTCCACGTCGGAGGGCGCAATCTTGGTCGTGGCGCTGGCGTCCGTGGGCGGCGGCTCCTTCGTGTGGCAAGCCACAGCTAGAAAGAGTACCGACGACACAACGAGCACACGAGATGGTCCCACCCGCATGTCTTAAGCGTGGACCATCGCCCGCGCGAGCGCCAACTTCCCCGCAGCGGAGGCCGCGAGATACGGGGAATTTGCAGCTATTGCTCTCTAGAGTGAGGAGGCGAACTCGCGCCCCAGCTCCAGAGGGAACGGGCGATCCTTCGGATCCCGCGCAGTAGCCGCACGGAGCAACTTCGCGATCGCCGCAGGAAACGGCTTCAGGAGCGCCACGTCCTCGAACGGGTCACGACGCATGTGGGCCATGATGCGGTCGCGCGGGTTCTCGATCTCGTCGAAGAACGCGCGGCCCGTGGTCACGTTGTAGATGGTGCCCGCGAGCGCGTACACGTCCGCGCGCGGATCGAGCTCGATCGGATCGAGCACCTGCTCCGGGGCAATGTAGCCCGCAGTGCCAGCGACGAAGCGGCCCGCGGCGTCCGGTGGAACGCGGATGGCGCGCACCATGCCGAAGTCGATGACCACCGTGTTGAGCGGCTGCGCACGCGCTGGGTCGCGATGCTTCTCTGGGTCGAAGCGCTCACCGCCCGCCAGCGGCAGACGCAGCCAGATGTTCGCGGGCTTGATGTCGCGGTGGACCAGGCCCGCGCCATGAAGCGCAGCAAGGCCCGCGCAGGACTCGCTCACGACGTGGCGGAGCTCGAAGAGGCTCATGTGCTTCGCGCTCGCGTACTGCTTCAGGTCTGCGCCGATCAGGTACTCGAGCACGAGGAACGGGACGCCCTGCGATACGCCACGATCGATGATGTTGGCGACGTTGGGGTGATAGAGGCCGGCGAGCGCGCGCGCCTCCTCTACGAACGAGGCAAGGATGCCCTCGCGCTCGAAGTCGGTCGCGCTGGCGAGCGCGTCGGCCTTGGGGATCTTGAGGACGAAGAAGCGATCCGCGCCGGGCTTGCGCACGAGCCACACGGAGCCGATGCCACCCTCACCGAGCGCCTTCACCAGCTCGTAGCCCTCGACCACCTTCGGCTCGTTCTTCTTCGGCTTGGGCGGCGGCGGCGGTGTGCGACGAATGGCAGCCGAGATCGCCCCTTCGAGCAGCTGCGAAGTGATGGGTCCGAGCGAGGCGAACCACACATCCAGGAGCGAGAGCTCGCGCGCTCGGATCGCACGCGCGACCAGGGCTGCGACGCGCGGCGCGTTGTCGATGGTGCTCTTGGTGAGCCAGTCATCGCCGCTCTCGTCGCCGGCGGGGTGCAGCGCCTTCACAGGATTGGCGAGCGCGCCCTGAAGGCGATTCGCCGCGGCCACGAGGCCGACGCAAAGCACGTCGAGGCCCTGCTTCGGACCGGCCGCCACCTTGAACGCGTCCAGCGAGCGCGCAAGACCACCGAGCGCGACGGCGAGCTCCGTGTCCTCTGCATGGAGCGACACCAGCGCTTCCGCCGCGGCATGTCCCCACACGCCGTCCGCCTGCCCCGTGGACACGGTCGTGCGCAACACCTCCGCGCGATCGCAACACGACGCGAGCGCTTCCGGCGCCATCATCGGGAGCGCCGTGCCGAGCTGCGTGAGCATGGCCGGACGATCGATGACGAGCGCCCACCACGCGGCGAATGGACCAAGCCATCGAACGTCGTCGACCTCGCCGAGCGACGTGCCGCGCGTGGTGTCAACGAGGCGCCAGAAGAGCGAGGAGAGCGCGTTCTTCAGCGCCGTGGGCAGCTCCCGGGAGCCGTCTGCCAGGCCGTGGATCTTGCGGAGCCACAGACACGTGTCGTGCGCAGTGGGGCCGCGTCCGGGGCCCAGGCTGTCGTCCTCACCGCACGCATCGAGCGCGTAGCCGCCAAGACGGATCGCCAGCACCTCGAGGGGAAGACCGGGCGCAAGGTCGGCGTCCACGGTGGGACGAGACTCCTTCACGAGGTCCAGGATCTCCGACGGCGCGCGCGCGAGGGACTTCCAGGTCTCCTCGAGATCGGGCTCGTCGATGGGCTCGCCCGCGGGACGCGTGAGGAGCAGCGGGCTCCAGAGACGCAAGGCGAACGCGCGCGCAGAGGCCTC
>JBBRNJ010000065.1:0-49700 GCA_038230375.1 Polyangiales bacterium
CACGCCCCAGGCCGCATTTCAGACGCTCCTTGGTCTCGGAACCAGCCAGGGGCCCACGACCTACAAGCAGATCCAAAAGGCAGAACGACAACCGCCCCACAAGCGGTAGCGGCGAGCTGAAACAACCGGACAAGCAGGAGATAGCTAGATCTCCTCCGGCAGCGGGAACCAGCGCAGGTGCTCGAAGTCCGAGGACAGCTGCGCGCGCCGCGGGGTCGTCCCGGGTGCGGTCTGCACCACCGCGTCCAGGATCTTCCGCGCCTCTTCGATGTACGTTGGGAGGACCCACTCGGGCTCCGTGGCGTGGCGTGCGCGATACGTGAGCTTGCCGCCGGCATAGCCCAGATCCGCAAGGCGCATGACGGTTGCGCTCTGCGTGCTTCGCTTGTGCACGAAGCGCCCGCTCTCTGGATCGAAGTCGTACTGGGGTAAGAGCTTGTAGCCTTCGTTCGCGAGCAGGTTCACGGCGTCCAGCAGGAACTGGAAGACCGTCTCGCTCACGAAGTAGTTGAAGTTCACGCGCACCCAGCCGGGCTTGATGCCCTCGCAGCCGCGGACGATCTCGCGTTCGAACTCCTTCGAGCGTTCCAGGTCGATGCCGAGCAGGCGGTGCCCATACGGTCCTGCGCATGCGCAGCCGGCGCGCGCCTGGATACCGAACAGATCGTTCAGCAGCGTGGCCACGAAGTTGTGGTGCAGGTAGCGGCCGGTCGCACCGCTACTGGCGCTGTCAGCAGCGCATTTCGGCGCCTTGATCACGAACGACACGATCGACAGTCGCCACGCATCCTTGTTGCCAAGGAGCTGGATGTTCGGATTCTTGCTCCACTCCGCGATGGCGCGCTTGATGAACGCCTCTTCGTGCCGTCGGATCGTGTCGGTCCCGACCGCTTCCTTCAGCTGGAAGACCAGGCCCGCCCGCACGGACTCGATGATGGCGGGCGTGCCGCCCTCTTCGCGGTGCTCGGGGTCGGTCAGGTAGCGGTGCTCGAGCGTGTTCACGTAGGAGACGGTGCCGCCGCCCGGCGCCGCGGGTACTTGATTGTCGAACAGCTTGCGCTTTGCCACGAGGACACCAGGCGTGCCAGGGCCACCGATGAACTTGTGCGGCGAGAGGAAGATCGCGTCCTTGTACGCCAGGTGCCCGTCCGGTCCGTCGTACTTGGGATTCATCTCTATCTGCACATAGGGCGCGGCTGCGGCGAAATCCCAGAAGGCGAGCGCGCCGTGTTTGTGGAGAAGCGTGGATACTGCACGCGTATCCGTGCCAATGCCCGTGACGTTCGACGCCGCGGAGAAGCTGCCGATCTTGATCGGTCGGTCTGCGTGAAGCACCAGCGCCTCTTCCAGATGCGGGAGCGACACGTGCCCGTCCAGGTCTTCCGGAATGACGACGACGTCCGCGATGGACTCGCGCCACGGCAGCTCGTTCGAGTGGTGCTCGTACGGTCCGATGAAGACGACGGGGCGCTGGTTCTTCGGGATCAGGGACGTGAGCTTCCACTTCTCGTCCAGGTTCTTCGGCACGCGCAGGTTCATCACGTCGAGCAGGCGATTGATCGCTGCCGTCGCGCCCGAGCCACAGAAGATCATGCAGTCTTCGTCCGTCGCACCCACGGAGTCCTTGATCACCTGGCGCGCGTCCTCACGCAGGCGCGTGGTCTGCAGGCCGGTGCTGGACGACTCCGTATGCGTGTTCGCGTAGCGCGGCAGCACCTCTGCGCGGATGAAGTCCTCCAGGAACGCGAGCGAGCGACCCGACGCAGTGTAGTCCGCGTACGTGATGCGTCGTGGTCCGAACGGGCCCACGAGCACCTCGTCGTCGCCGATGATGGATGCCCGGATGGTGTCCACGAGCCGCGCCCGATCTTCCACGCCGGTCTTCGCGCTCATTGACCGCCGCTCATTTCTTCTCGCCACCATGACAGCGTGGCGAGTCGTTTGCGGCGGGCTGCGCATCCCACTCGGAGGGCGTACGCGCCGTGATCGCAAGCGCGTGCAGGCCCTTTGCGAGCTCGTCACCCAGCGCGGCGTAGACGAGCTTGTGGCGCGCCACCGGACTCTTGCCCTCGAAGGCGGGCGCCACGATCACGACCTTGAAATGCGTCTCCGAGCCCTTGGGCACGTTGTGGCCATGGCTCTCGTTCTCGACCTCGAGCACGAGGGGAGACATGCTCGCACGCAAGGTTTCGGTGATGCGATGTTGCCGATCCATAGCAACAACTCTAGCCCACAAAGACACGCGCGACAGGATCGGTGGTCAGCCGCCGATGTAACTCTTCAGACGACGGTGCTGCGAGGGGAGGCGCAGCTTACGCAGGGCCTTCGTCTCGATCTGGCGGATGCGCTCGCGGGTGAGATGGAAGCTCTCGCCCACCTCTTCCAGCGTGTGGTCACGCGCCTCGTCGATGCCAAAGCGCATGCGGAGGATCTTCTCTTCGCGCGGCGTCAGCGTCTTGAGGAGCTGGCGCGTCTGCTCGGAGAAGCGGACCTTGGCGAAAGCCTCGTCCGGCGACGTCGCATTCTCGTCGGGGATGAACTCGCCCACGTGGGACTCACCGTCGTTGCCGACAGGGGTCTCCAGGCTGATGGGCTCCTTCGCGATCTTCATGACCGCGCGGACCTTCTCGATCGGGATGCCGCTCATCTCTGCGAGCTCCTCGGGCGACGGCTCACGGCCGTACTCCTGGAGCAGCGAACGGCTCATGCGCGTGAGCTTCTGCAAGCTCTCGTACATGTGCACGGGGACGCGGATGGTGCGGCCCTGATCTGCGATGGCGCGCGAGATGGACTGACGCACCCACCACGTTGCGTACGTGGAGAACTTGTAGCCGCGCTTGTACTCGAACTTGTCCACCGCGCGCATGAGGCCGATGTTGCCCTCCTGGATCAGATCCAGGAGCTGCAGGCCGCGGTTGATGTGCTTCTTCGCGAGCGAGACGACGAGGCGCAGGTTCGCCTCCACGAGCTGCGCCTTGGCGTGATCCGCGATGCGTCGGCCTTGCTCGATCTCGGCGAGCGTGCGCTTGAGCGCCTTGCGCTCCTCCGGCATCTCACGAAGCGCAATACGTAGACGCTTGCAGACGCGATCGGTCACGTTGCGATCGAGGCGCATCTCCTCCAGCTGGTGGACGATCTGCCCGCGAAGCAAGAGGCGACGCTTCTCGGAGAGGCTGGACTTGAAGAGCTCGCCCTCTGGACGATGCAGGAGCGCGGCGACCTCCTTGGCCTTGCCGTCGTCGAATGCATCTTCGTCGTCGATGTTGCGCGCCACGTCACGGATCTTCACCTTGCCGCGGGCGAGCGCATCGCCCACGCGCGCGAGCTCGAACGCCGCGACCTTGGAGTCCACGATCGCGCCCAGCACGGAGCGCTCTCCGTCTTCGATGCGTTTGGCGAGCACGACTTCACCCTCGCGGGTGAGGAGCGCCACGCGCGACATCTTCCGGAAGTACAGGTCGACTGCCTCCTGGGCCTCTTCGGGCTCAGGGGTATTGACGAGGACGCCCCCGCCGAGCGGAGGAACGCTCGCGCGAGGCCCGCTCGTGCGAGTCTCGTTGGTGGTGGTGGCTGCGGCTGCGGTGGCGGTGGACTTCTTCAAGGGGTGCCTTCTTTCGATTCCGCGCTGGCGGTGAACGTTCAACGGGGAATGGCGACGGAAGCGAACAATCGAACGGGTACAGAGGCGAGCGCCTCAAAGACTTCGACGAAAGAAACAACGTTTCGAGCTGGTGCTTGTTTCCAAAAAATCGGTTTGGGGGATGGGGAGGGCGGACGGATCCGTCTACAAAGTGTGGCACGCAGCGGAACCCTCGGCCAAAAACGCCGGAGGAGCCCGCTGGGGCACCTGGGAGAACGTGGGTCCGCGGTGGGGTTTATGCAAGATCCGGAGTCACGCCCGGCTTGACTTCGACCGTGAGCGCGTGGCGAAGCCGTGACAGATACTCTTCCCGGGGGATCTCGCGGCAGCCGAGCGACTCCAGGTGGTAGTTGTGGACCTGCGCGTCAAACAGGGTGAAACCACGGGCGAACAGCCTGTTTGCCATCTCGTAGAAGGCGATCTTCGAGGCGTCCGTGACGCGATGGAACATGGATTCCCCCGCGAAGACGCCCCCTATCGATACCCCGTAAATTCCGCCGATCAACGCGCGTTCAGGTCCGCGTTCGTCCCACACTTCCAGGCTCTCCGCCCAGCCAAGCTCATGCAGCTGGGCGTACCCGGCGAGGAGCTCGGGTGTGATCCACGTGCCCTGGTCGCGCTCCGTTCCGCACGCTTTTGCGACATCCAGAAACGCCTCATTGGTGGTGATTCGGTACGGGTGAGAGCGAAGGGTGGCGCGCATTCTTCGCGATGGGGAGACGCTGCCGTCGAGCGGATAAATCATGCGCTCCTCCGGCGAGAACCACAGGACGCGCTTGTTTGCCTTGCCGTGAGGCCACGGAAAGATGCCGGAGCGATAAGCGGTGAGCAGCGTTCCCGGACGGAAGTCCGTTCCCACAGCGACGATCCCCTCGACCGCGTCGCGCGGATCGGGGAACACGATGCCGGTGGGCGGCGGCTCGATCCTTGGGCGGGTCAGCGTCAGGTCGCCTTGCTCGCCTTCTCGTCCACGTGGACCATCTTCTGACCGAAGTCCACGAGCACCTCGCCGCTGTCCTTCATGGCCTTCGCGCTGGCGATGACGCCCTTCTTGATCAGGGGGAGGTGGAGCAGCACCTTTGGGTTGGTGATCGCGGACTGCGCGTTCATCACGAGCGCCTGACCTTGCTGCGCGAGCTTGATCGCCTTCTGGCCCACGACGGGGACGAGCTGCACCATCACCGCGCCCAGATCGACGAGCGTGTTGAACCGCGCGATGAGCTCGCTGTCGACCTCTGCGCCGCCCTGGATCTTCGCGCGCACCTTGTCGATCTGCGCCCACAGCTCCACCTTTGCGTCCACGCCGCTGTCCAGGATCTTCGCAGCGAGCTGGCGCATCTGCGAGATGGCCTCCGTGCACTCGTACACGAGCGCGTAGATCTCCTGCGCGCTCTGGAAGAAGCCGTCGTAGTCCGCAACGCCGATCTTCACGTACTCGAACGGGATGGGCTCCTTCGTCTTCGCGTCGATCGCATGGCCGACGAAGTTCACGTTCGCGTCGTCCTCGTACTTCGCGAAGCCGGGCGAGAGGTCCTTCAGCGCGACCTTCCCGGGAGGCGGTACCTCGGTGAGCTTCTTGAGCTGCAGCTCGAGCTCGTTCGTGATCATGGTGAGGTCGTGCCCGAGCTCCTCCATGTGACCCGGCAGCTGCGCGAGCGAGCCCTGCCAGTGCGTCTCCTTGTGATCGACGGTGCCGTCCGAGTGTTGCACGGTCATCGACGTGTGCATCTGCACCGGGATGTGCTCGCAGCCGAGCGACAGGAAGCCGACCGTCAACCCGGCAAGGACGAGGCGAGAGGTTCTCATGGCCCGCCATACTACGGGCTGCGGCACCAGCCCGACAATGGTGACTCGCGTCGAGCGGCGGGCAAAACGGCACATTTGCGTGGCTTCTACGCCTCGCGCCTGTGGCTACCCGTTGGGGCGCGCGCGCACCATCAGGTGGAGCTCGCGGTCGTCCTCGTGATCGCGAACCTTGCGAAGGAAGCGAAATCCGGCCTTCTCGTAGGTGCGGATGGCGCGCGCGTTCTCCACGTGGGGATCGATGATGCACTGGGTGATCGTTCCGTCGGCGAAGACGTGCTCGCGGAGCAGCTTCTCGATCACGAGCACACCAAGGCCGCGGCCGATCATGGGAAGCTCGCCGATCAGGATGTCGCAGTTCGCGGCGTTGGGATCGGAGACCTGGTAGCTGGCGCTCATGTCCGGGAAGTCACCGAAGCGCGACCAGCCCACCATGCCGATCGGCCGCCCGTCGGCGACGACGATGAACGAGAACACCCGCTCGCGGCCCTCGAAGTACGCGGTGAACTCTTCGGCGACGTCGGCAGGCGTGCGCTCGCCGAACCATGCGCGCACGTGGTCCGCCGAGAACCATGCCTGGAGCAGCGGCAGATCCTCTGGCGTTGCCGCGCGGAGCACGAGGGTGTCCGTCATGTCGCCACCGTGGCCGCGGGTGTGATGCGCTTGCGGGCGATCACCAGCGGAACCATGACCAGGTACATGACCGCTCCGCAGATCCACACGGCGCCGATCCAGGAGTGCTTCGTGGCGGCGTAGAGCATGGTGCCCAGGAGCGGACCGACGATCGCGGTGAGGCTCGTGACGCTGGAGAGCACGCCTTGCAGCTCGCCCTGCTTGTCGTCGCTGACATCCCGTGTCGCGAGCGACTGCACCGCCGGCGGCCCCACGCCTGCGATCGCGAACAGCGGCGCGATCGCGAACGCGACCCACCCGTGCGTCGCGAGCCCGATGATGATGAACGCCGCGCAGTCGAAGACGGTGCCGATGACGATGGTGCGGAGCTCGCCGAAGCGCTTCGTGACGGGCCCTACAAGGAGCACCTGCGAGCCCGCGTGGCAGAGCCCGAACGTCGCGAGCGACAGCCCCACGGTGACCCCGCTCCAGTGGAACTTGTCCATGCCGTAGAGCACCCACACCGTGCCGGGGATGTTGCCGACCAGGCCCACCAGGAACACCATCCCGATCAGCGGCACGAGTGGCTTCACGCCGAACGCCCATCGCATGGGCCCCATGGGGTTGAAAGACGCGAGCGTGAGGGGCTTTGCGGTTGCCCTCGTGAGGTCGCGCGACTCTGGCAGGACGAAGAACACCAGCGCCAGGTTCAGCGCGTTCAACACCGCCGCGACGACGAATGGACCGCGCAGCCACACGTCGCCCAGCACGCCTCCGATCAGCGGTCCCACGATGAAGCCGATGCCGAAGCACGCGCTCATGTAGCCGAACCGCTTCGCGCGCTCCGCCTCGTCCGTGATGTCGGCGATGTACGCGGTGGCGACAGCCATGTTCGCGCTGGTGAGGCCAGCGATCGCACGGCCCACGAGCAGGACGCCGAACGCAGGCGACACCGACATCACGATGTAGTCGACGGTCGCGCCGCTGATCGATGCGAGGAGCACGGGCCGACGGCCGTAGCGATCACTCATCGCGCCGAGCACCGGCGAGAAGATGAACTGCATCAGCGAGTAGAGCGCGAGCACCACGCCATAGAGGATGGAAATCTCCGCCGACCCCGTCAGCTCCGAAAGGAGCCGCGGCAGGATGGGGAAGATCAGGCCGATGCCAACAGCGTCGAGCGTGATGACGGAGAGAATGACGAGAAGGCGGCGCTGCATCGGTCGAGGTCGAGGTCGAGGCTGTCGTCGAGGTCGAAGTCGTCGTCGAGGTCGAGGTCGAGGTCGAGGTCGAGGTCAAGGTCGAAGTCGAGGTCGAGGTCGAGGTCGAGGTCGTCTGGCGAGCTACTCGAGGCGGATCGAGTAGTAGAAGCTCGGCTTCGGGGCTCGCAGGGTCCTCTCCGTGATCGTGTTGCGGAGCTTGTCGTCCTTCCCGACGTCCACGTACTGCTTCACGAGCGCCTCGGCGCCCGGCTTGTCGCCCTTGCCCTTGATCTGCGCGGAGATGGTCATCATCTTCGTGACGGCTCCGGGGAGCTTCGCGAAATCGATGTTCATGCAGCCCTTGTCGGTGCCGTTCGCGGCCATCTTGCTGTCGTCCCACTTGGCCGCGCCTTCGGTCATGAAGACGCCGAGCTGGATGGCCGCGAGCTGGCTGTACGCCTTCGGGTGGCCGTCGTCGTCGTACATGCCGCGCGAGATGTGGCCGAAGCCCCAGAGGATGTCACGCACGTGGGACTTCTGCGCCTCTGCCTTGCTGTACTCGCCCTTCTCGCTGAGCCAGTCGATGAAGTAGAGCGCGCCGGACTGCGCCTTCAGCTCCTCGAGCATGCTTGCGAGCCCGCCGCCGAACGCCTCGCGGTCGATCTTGCCGGCGACCTTGTACTGGTGCGACGGACCAAGGTTGTGCGTGGCCTCGTGAAGGACCGTCGAGAAGAGGAGCGGCTCCGGGTCGCGCGTGTAGAGCGCCATGGTCTCCACACAGAGCATCGACTTCGCCGTGGACTCGAGCGCGTCCATGGAATCCGCGTCCGTATAGAAGTTCGTCATGGCCACGGTGCGGCCGCGGCCCTGGTTCGCGACCGGTCCGAAGTTCGGCAGCGACTGACCGATCGTGGCGCCGAACGCGGGGCGCGAGTCACCGGCGTTCACGATCACGTCCATGAAGTCTGGCAGCTTGAAGGACACCTTGCGCGCGACGTATGGCGGACCCGCGAGCTTGGCGATCGCGTTCTCCATCTCCGTCTTCTTCGGGTCCAGCTGCTTCTGCCACTTGAGCGAAGCCTGGTTGATCCTGCCGAAGCTCACGTGGAAGAGCGCCTTCGTGCTGCACGGCTCTGCATAGGTCTCGTCCGGGCCGATGCGCAGGTACCACTTGGAGTTGGTGGCGCCCATCTTGGCCCACGCCTCGTCAGCGGGGACCCAGTCGTTCGTGCGGAAGGATTTCGCGGCGGCGGTGAGGTACGCCTTCATCGCGGCCTCGTCCGGGCTCGCAATGTCGGCGATGGCTGCGTCGAGCTCCTTTGCGATCGCCTCCATGTCGTCCTTGAACGCGACGGTGTAGGGGACGGCCTTCAGCTCGATGTTCGGATTCTTGTCGGTCGGCGTGCGCGGGACCTCCGTCACGACCGTGAACGGGTCCATCAGCTTCTTGTCTTTGTTCTTCGTGAGGTCGTCACAGAACTTGGGCTGCGCGAGCAGGCGCGCCGGGTAGAGGCCGGAGATCTTGCCCTGCACGCCGCCGGGGATCGCGCTGCATGCGGGATCGTTCTGGGTGAGCGGCGCACCGCACTTTGGGCCCTGCGACCGGAAGTAGAGCGCGCGCGACTGCGTGTCCCCTGCAGGGATCTTCGCGACGAGCTCCGCAGTGCCTTCCTGCTTGCCGTAGAGCTTCTCGATCATCGTGGCGGCCGCGAGGATGTGCCGCACGAACTTCTTGTCCTCTTCCGGCGCCTTCGAGAGATCGGTCACGACCACGGTGGGACGGCCCTGCGCGAGCTCCTTCACCACGGCCGTGCGACGCGCGGCCTCTTCCTTGGTGAGCCCGTCGGTGACCAGGCCCTTGGTGTAGCGCTCGAAGATGCGCGCCTGGACATGGCGGAACTTGTGCGTGTACTGGCCGTTGGCGACGTAGTCGGAGAGCTTCGACGTCGGATCCACGCCCCAGAGGAGCGCGAGCTCGGGCTCGTCGGCAAGGACGTCCTTGTCCTTGTCCTCGACCCAGAAGATCGGGAGGTCGAGCTCGGCGGCGATGCGGTTCCAGTCAGCACGCGGCACCGTCTTCACGACGGGCGGCGCGGGGGGCGTCGGCGTGCTTGCCACGGGCGCGACCGACGCCGACGGCATGGGTGCAGTCTGCACGGGCGTCTGCGGCTCCGGCGGATCACCGCAGCCAGCGGCGAGCGAAGCCAAAAGCAGAGAAGAGAGGACGCCTGACCGAGCCGTGATCTTCATGGCCAAAGTCAGTAGTCGGGGAGGCGTCCCGGGTCAATCCTGGGGCGTCAGTGCGGCATGCCGCCTGGCAGGCAGATGCCCGTCTGCGGATTGCATGCGGCCGTCGCTGCGCAGTCGGAGGCGGTGGCGCACGGGAAGACGCATTTACCGTACTGCGTGTTGCAGCGAGCAAGGCCGCACGTCATGTCGCTCTGACACGGGAGCGCAAGCGGGCCGGGCGCGGACATCGGCGGAGGCGCGGGCGGCGCGGTCGGCTGCGTCTGCGGCTGCGGATATTGCGGCGGAGGCTGCTGCGGCGGAGGCTGCTGCGGCGGAGGCTGCTGCGGGTAGGGCTGCTGCGGCGGAGGCTGCTGGGGGTACGGCTGCTGCGGCGGTTGCTGCTGCGGGTAGGGCTGCTGCGGCGGTTGCTGCTGGGGGTACGGCTGCTGCTGCGGAGGCTGCTGGGGGTACGGCTGCTGCTGCTGCGGGTAGGGTTGCTGCTGCGGATAAGGCTGCTGCTGCGGATACTGCTGCGGCGGGGGCGTCGCGCCCTGTGCGGTGGCCGGCGGCGGGTCCTCCTTGCAGGCGGTGGCGAGCACGACGACAAGGGCGGTGGATGCAAGTGCGAAGTTCTTCATGAATGGGCTCCGGCCCGAAGTGTTGCCGGTTGTGGCGCGCACGTCCACCGATTCGAACGGCGCCCGCACTACGGTGCCTTCCAGCGCCCTGGCGGCCGCAAAATCCTATACGCTCGGGCCGTGCAACTCCCTGTCGACTCCGAAGTGCGAGAGCGCATCGACCGCCTCGAGGTTCCGTTCGGCAAGAGCGGCGTGGATCCGTACGGAGTCTCCAAAGAGCATCTGGGCTTCTTCATGTCCATGCTCAAGATCCTCTACCGCTCGTACTTCTCGGTCGAGTGCCATGGCATCGACTACGTGCCGAAGCGCGGCCGCGCGATGCTCGTGGGCAACCACTCCGGTGGCGTGGCAGTTGATGGCGCCATGGTGATCGCTTCGATGCTGCTCGACAAGGAGCCGCCGCGGCTCGCGCAGGGCATGGTGGAGAAGTTCATCAGCAAGATGCCATTCGGATCGCTCATGTCGGATCGCGTGGGCCAGCTCACGGGCCTCCCCGAGCACGCGATTCGCCTGCTCGAGGACGATCGCCTTCTGATGGTCTTTCCGGAGGGCGCGCGCGGCACCGCCAAGCTCTGGAAGGAGCGCTACTCGCTCGTGGACTTCGGCACGGGCTTCCTCCGGCTTGCGCTCCGCACAGGGGCGCCGATCATTCCGACGGCCGTGCTTGGCGCGGGTGACGCGATGCCCACGATCAAGAACGCGTACAAGCTGGGCAAGCTGCTCGGCGTGCCATACCTCCCCGTGACGCCGTACCTGCTGCCCATTCCCCTTCCCGTGAAGATCGAGATCGTCTACGGCGAGCCCATGACGTTCGACGGCGACGGCTCCGAGGAGGACGACGTGGTCGAGGCGTGGGTCGGCCAGGTCAAATCCAAGATCGCGCGCCTCATCGTCGAAGGTCGTCGCCGGAGAAGGGGATAGCCAAGTGAAAATTGTCATCCCCGGCATCTCCGGAAAGCTCGGCAAGATGCTCGCGACAGAGCTCCTGCGCCGCGGTCACCAGGTCATCGGCATCGACAAACGCAAGTTCCGCGACGCACCCGACGGCGTGGAGATGCACGACGTCGACATCCGCAAGCGCGCGGCGGAGGACGTGTTCCGCAAGCGCCGCCCGGATGCCGTCATTCACCTCGCCACCGTCACCCACCTGATGGAGAACAGCGAGGATCGCTATCGCATCAACCTTGGTGGCACGCGCGCCGTGTTCGAGCACGCGAAGACCTATGGCGTGGAGCACGTGATCTTCGTGGGCCGCCACACGTACTACGGCGCCGCCGGCGACGCGCCGCTCTACCACAAGGAGGATGAGCCTCCGATGGCGCTCCAGCATTTTCCGGAGCTCGCCGACCTTGTCGCCGCCGACCTCTACGCCACGACTGCGCTCTGGCAGAAGCCAGAGGTCAACACGACCGTCCTTCGCATGGCGTACACGCTCGGGCCTACAGGCCACGGCACGCTCGCGACGTTCATCCGCGGGCCGCTCGTGCCCACGGTCATGGGCTTCGACCCGCTCTTCCAGTTCATGCACGAAGAGGACGTGGTCCGCGCGCTGGTGCTCACGGTCGAGAAGCGCCCCCGTGGTGTCTTCAATGTCGCCGGACCTTCGCCGCTGCCGCTCTCGTTCGTCATCAAGCAAGCCGGTCGTCGTCACATCCCCGTTCCGGAGATCCTCATCGCGGCGGCGCTTGGTCGCTTTGGTCTTCCGAAGCTCACGCGCGGTGCGCTCGCTCACGTGAAGTTTCCGGTCGTGGTCGACGCATCCGCGTTCAGAGCCGCGACCGGCTTCGAGCACAAGATCGACGAAGAGAGCGCCATCGCGGCATACCGCGCGGCGTTCCCGATCACGCGCTGAGCTGGTGGATCTCTTTGTCACCAGGCGGCATGGACTGAGGACGCGGTGTCTCAACTGGATTACGCATCCATCCGGAACCATTGTTCGTTGAACTGGCAGGGTTTTCGCTTCCATGGGGCCACCCCCCTTGCTTCCCCGTCGTTCCAACAACAGCCCCGAGTTTCTTTCGTCGGGTGATTTCGAGGTCGTGGAGAGCCCCGCCGCGGTCCTCCGTGGCCGCCCGATGAGCCCCACCATCCCTCCCCCGGCGCAGAGCCCGCTCTCGAACCCGAGGAGCCTTCGCCAGCCGCAGTCGTTCACCCCACAGACCTTCGCGCCGCAGCAGTCATACGCACCGCAGTCATTCGCGCCGCCGTCATACGCGCCGCCGTCATACGCGCCGCAGTCATACGCGCCGCAGTCATACGCCGCGCCACTTCCGATCTCACAGCGTCCGCTTCCTGGTGCACGCCCCGTGTATCAGCAGCGCTTGCATGCTCCCGTGCCGCAGAACGAGGCCGAGCTCCATCGCTTCCTCGCGCAGTTCGAGCCTTCTGGCCTTCGCAGAGTATCGACGCCCGTCAGCGTGCAGCCGGCGATGCTGCGCCAGGAGCCGCAGCTGCGGGTCGCGCCGCCCTTCGCAAGGACTGCGACGCCGGTCATCCCGCACGCCACCGCGTCCGCGACATCATCGCTTGCGCCCGTCGCGATCTCCGACGAGAGCGGCCAGCACGAGTTCCTCACGTCGAAGACGGTCGTCATCCGGCCGGCGCGCGCCCGCACGCAGTGGGCGATCTTCATGGTGGCCATGGGCGCGCTCGTGGGCGTGTTCGTCTCCATGGCGGTCATGAAGTACCGCGCCGAGCAGCTCGCCATCGCGACGAGCGCGTCGCAGCAACCGCAGATGGCCATGGTGGCTGCACCTCCAGCACCTCCGCCGCCCGCCGCCCTCGATCTCGCGATGTACCCGCAGCAACAGGTGCAGCCGGCCCAGGCCGTCCAGCCGCCCCAGACGATCTTCACGACGACGATGGTCAACCCGGGCGCGACGACGACGACGACGACCAAGACCTCGACCTCGACCCCGACCCCCTCGACCCCGACCCCGACCCCCTCGACCCCGACCCCGACCCCCAAGGCCGTCGTTCCCGTCATCAAGAAGGCCGCTCCGCCTCCCGTCGCCCATCATGCTGGCCCCAAGGCGCCGCCTGTGACCACGACGACCGTGCGGCCTTCCACCGCTCCCAAGGGCGATTCCTCCGAGCAGATGCTGCAAGCCGCCAAGCGCGAGACCGGGCTCACGCTAGAGTAGCCTCGAGAAGTCCGGATTTTCGGCGCATGGCTGCGAATCTAGATACGCTTCTGCCCCATCATGGACGACGCCATCAAGGCGGGCACGGTTCTCTCAGGCAAGTACCGCGTCGAGTCGACCATCGGCAGCGGTGGCATGGGGGTCGTCGTCAAGGCCACCCAGATCGATCTCGATCGCCCCGTCGCGATCAAGATCCTCCTCAACGAGTATCGCGAGCGCGAGGACGCCGTCGCTCGGTTCCTGCGTGAAGCCAAGGTGGCCGCTCGCATCCGCGGTGAGCACGTCGCCCAGGTGATCGACGTCTCCAAGACCGACGACGGGCTCCCGTACATCGTCATGGAGTTCCTGGATGGCGAGGACCTCGCCGCGTTCCTCAAGCGCGAAGGGCCGATGCCCCTCGAGCTCGCAGTGACGTTCATGCTCCACTCGTGCTCGGCCATCAGCGACGCGCACTCCGCGCACGTGATCCACCGCGACCTGAAGCCGTCGAACCTGTTCCTCGCGCGGCAGGCGAACGCCACACCGGTGCTCAAGGTGCTGGACTTCGGCATCTCGCGCATGGACGACCAGGCCTCGCACCTGACGCACACGACCGCGTCCGTCGGCACCGCCTATTACATGTCCCCGGAGCAGATCGAGCATCCGAAGAACGTCGACAACCGTGTCGACATCTGGGCACTCGGCTGCGTCTTCCACGAGTTCCTCGTCGGCGAGACGCCGTTCGGTGGTGACGCCATCCCGCAGATCGTCTCTGCCGTGCTGCGCAACGCGCGGCCGAAGGCGAGCAAGCTCGTCGAAGGATTGCCCGAGGCCGCCGACGCGGTCATCGACAGGTGTCTCCAGTCGGAGCCGTCTGCGCGCTACCAGAACGTCGGTGACCTTGCGATGGCCCTCGCCGCGCTCACGACCTTGCCCGAGCACCTGGCGCTGGCGAAGCAGATCGCGAAGCGAAGGGCGAACCAGATGGCGTTCGCCGAGACCATGACGCCCGAGCCAAGGATCGAGGCGATGCCGCCCGTCGGCCAGAGCACCGACGAGACGACAGTCCCCAAGGGGGGTGGCGTCTCCGTGCTGTCGCTCTCGGCGCTCGGCGGCGTGATGGAGGAAGAGACCGCTCCACCGGTGCGAAACCAGGGGCCGCTCGCGCTGGAGCTCGCTCCCGCACAGAAGCCGCAGCCCGCACCGCCCGCTACAGCCGCGTCCGCCGCGCCCCGCGCAGAGCCTGCGCCGAGTGCCGTTGCCAGGCCAGGCCCTCCCAAGCCCCCGCCCCTGACGCAAGCATCGCCACAGCTCCCGCAGAGCTCCGCGGCGCCGACCAGCGTGCCGATGACGAACGAGAGCGAGGCGGGCGACGGGGTGCCCGGCCGCAAGGTCATTCGCTTCCTCGACATGGGAGACGCGGGCACAGCGCAGAAGATCGAGGTCGACCCGAGCGCGCTGCGCAAGCGTGAGAAGGCTGCCGCCAAGCGGCGCAATCCGTGGCCCATACGTATCCTCGTCGCGTTCTCCACGGTGCTGGTGCTCGTGCTGCTCGTCGCGATTGCCGGTCCACGGATTGCCGTCTCCAGGATGAAGAGCGCGGCCGCTGCGGTTGGCATCAACATGACATCCGACTCACCCACCATCTCGATGCAGGGCTGGGAGTTCCCGAACGTCCAGGCAACCTTCAGCTCACTGCCGGGCACCACGCTGCATGCCGGCAACATCCGCTCGTCATGGACCGGCGCGGAGATCACGGTGGCGAACGTGGAGATGGACTCCGTGAGCGATCTCGCGTCCATCGATCGCGTCCTCCGGAGCACGGCCGCTACCATGCCCGCCGCATTCGACATCATCGACATCAAGTTCAAGCTCGCACCCGTCCCAGCGATCGCGATTGAAGGAACGGGCGCCAGCTTCACTTCCAAGGTCGAGCCCCGGGAAGGCCGCAGGACGCAGTTCTTGTCGTCGCGCACGTTCGTGAAGACGGAGCGCATGACGCTGGGCCCGTTCGGCGTGAACCTGGAGCGCTCATCGGACACGTCGCGCGCGCGCATCTCGCTCGACCCCGTGGTGCCCGACGGTCCGTCCGTCATCATCGTGCGCCATGGTGGCGTCGTTCACGTGGGTGCCGACGCGCGTCGAGCGCCGCTTGCGCGTTATGGATTCCCGGCTTCCTTCTTCGGACTCCCGGAGGGTGACAACCCCGACGTCGAACTCACGCTGGACGCGCAGATCGCGGATCGCGGAGACGTCTCCGGCTCGGGGACCCTCGCGCTCTACGGAATGAAGGTGGGCGCGTCCGCGCCGATCGACGGCTCGATGGCATTCCACCTGGACGGAACCACACAGGCCGTTCGCATCCAGAGCGACGAGGCGAAGGTGGGCCCGTTTCCCGCGCGCGTTCACGGCGACTGGTCCAGCACCACGGCGACGCACCTCACGCTCGGGTTCCAGACCGCGAATGTCAGCTGCGGCGACCTCGCTCGCGGCAAGGCCATGAAGCAGGCAGGCGTCGCCGGTGTCGCGCTCGCGGACCTTGCGAAGTTCACCGGCACCTTGGGCGGCGGCGGACAGCTGTCGGTCGCGTTTGCGCTTGTGCTGGACGCAGACCTCCCGCCGAAGGTGAACGTCGTGTTCACGTCGCGCGAGACGTGCGGCCTTGGAATCTTCCCGCGCTGAGCCGGCAAATGCGGCAAACGCGGCAAACGCGGCAAACGCGGCAAACGCGGCAGCGCGGCTAGGTCACGCGGCTCACTTCTTCGACGGTCGTGATGCCGGCCTGGATGCGCTCGAAGCCCATGCGACGCAATGACTTGATGTTCCGTCGCGCGAAGATGTCGCGATAGGCGCGTGAGGACGCCTTGCCCTTCACCAGTTCGCGCAGTTCGTCGTCGAGCTCTAGCACCTCGAAGATGCCGGTGCGGCCGCGGTAGCCGCTCTGCATGCAGCGGTTGCAGCCGCGCGGCTTCACGATCGGGCTGCCTGCAGCGAGCAAGAGCTCGTCGCCGTCCCAGAAGTCGGACTCGAGCTTCACCGTGTCCTTGCAATGGGGGCACACCACGCGCACGAGGCGCTGCGACAGGACGGCGGACAGGGCGTTCGCGACGATCCACGGCTCCACGCCAAGATCGATGAGGCGCACGATGGTCTCCACCGTGTCCGACGTGTGGAGCGTGGACAGCACCAGGTGGCCCGTGAGCGCGGCTTGCATTGCGATGCCCGCCGTCTCGGAGTCGCGCATCTCGCCCACCAGGATCACGTCGGGATCCTGCCGGAGGATCGCGCGGAGACCGGTGGCGAACGTGAACCCAGCGCGGTTGTGCACCTGCCCCTGCGTGATGCCGTAGAGCTCGACCTCGACCGGGTCCTCCAGCGTGACCACGTTCACGTCGTTCGTGTGGACCAGCTCGAGGAGGGCGTACAGCGTGGACGTCTTGCCAGCGCCCGTGGGACCACAGGTGATGACGAAGCCCTGCGGACGTGAGATCGCGTCGCGCAGCGTTCGTTGCGCTTCGGGATCCAGTCCGAGCTTCGCGAAGGGAAGCACGTACGTGTTGCCGGTGAGGAGCCGGAGCACGGCCTTCTCACCCTGCTGCGACGGAAACGTGGACGCGCGCATGCTGACGGTCTTGCCGTCCATTTCAAGGGCGATCTGCCCGTCCTGCGGCATGCGCCGCTCCGAGATGTCCATTCGCGCGAGCACCTTCACGCGCGAGATGATCTGCGGCGCGACCGCGTTGGAGATGCCCTGCACGTCCACCATGGCGCCGTCGATGCGCATGCGGACCTTCAGCTGGTCGACCTTTGGCTCCAGGTGGATGTCGCTGGCGCGCTCACGCAGCGCGAGGCGCACGATCGCGTCGAGGATCTGGACCGCGTCTCCTTCGACAAGGGGCGGCGCATCCTTGGGTCGTTGTTGCATCAGCGATCTCCCTCCTCGATCGAGTACGAAAGCTCTGTGTTCGCAGCGGGCAGCGGCAGGGCCAAGCCCAGCGCCGAGGGCAGGGCGGCCTGGTTGTCGATGACCACATAGTACTGGCCCTTGGGCACGGCGATCTTCTGTTGGGACTCACCGCCCATCAGGTTGCCCATGAACACCGTTGGCCCCGGCGGCGGGCCAAGCGGCTGGCCAGCCTGATAGGAGCCGCGCCACTGGTCGCCGATGCCGCGCTCGACGACTGCGAATAACAGGTTCTGACCCGAGAGGCGCGAGTGGAGGTAGAGCGCGGAGCTGTTCTCGTTCACGTCCAGCGGCCCCAGGTACTCGCGCGAAGCGGGCGCGAGGCTCACGTTGTCGGTAGCGAGCATGGTGCGACCTTTCCCTGTCTTGAATGCGCGGGGCGGCATCGCTGGTGGGTCCAGGTGTCCGAGCGTGAAGTCGTCGCCGTCATCCTTGCGAACCACGGTGAAGCCGCGGCCGATCTCGCTCTCGACCACGCCCTGTCCGAGGAGCGTGGCGACGTCGCCGACAGGCGTGCGCGTGGCAAGGCTGACGAGCGAGTTCTCCACGCCCAGGATGCGGAGGTCGGGCGGCGCGAGCACGCGATTGAACTGACCCCAGACATAGACGCTCTCATCCGTGACGTGAAAGTCGGGTCGATACTCCACGGCGATGCCGCAGAAGAAGCCGACGCGCCGCACGAGCGGGAGCATCACGTACCCGGTGCCAGAGGCCTGCACCGCGATGGTGTGGTGCGCCTCGTCCACGCTCACCTGGCAGTCCTGCGGGAAGAAGCGCCCCACGGTCTGCGGGCCGAGCGCGCTCATCTTGAGCGGGACACCGCGCTTCTTCATCTCGGGGCAGATCTTCTGCGCGCCGAAGTTTGCGAAGAGCCACCACCGCGTCGAGTCGCTCGAGTTCACGGCGTTGTTCACGCACGCGCAGCCAGAGGTGGAAGCCGCGAGGGCGAGCGCAACAACAACAACGAAGGCGAGCCGAGTCCTCACGCGGGAAGTATCGCATGGAACAGGAGAGGAGGGTCGAGGTTCGGGCCGAGGTGAAGGTGAAGGTCGAGGTCGAGGTCGAAGTCGAAGTCGAAGTCGAAGTCGTTGTTACTCCGCCAGCTCCACGACGGTTATCGAGCTTGGTGGTAGCTGCGTCTTCCAGCTTCGGTCCGCTCCTGCGGCCACCGGATCTGCCGCCACGCTCAGTGCGAACGCGGGGGCCTTGCCGTCGTACGTGAAGACGCGGCCTCCTCTTTGTGCGGAGCACTCCGTGAGGGTGACGCTCACGTCCTTTGCCACCGCATCGTCGAAGTTGAGAAGCACCATGACGAGCAGGTGGTCGTGCCGGACCGCGTACGCCGAGATGCCAACCGGGGCTGTCGTCTTTGCCAGCTCGCCCTCGAAGCCGCTGCCTCTGCCGTCGTAGTTGGTGAAGGCGCGCATCGCGAACCACGCTGGGCTGTCCGCCTTCGGGGCCTTCCAGTAGAACGCGTGGAGCACGCCCGCTTCCGCGATGCGGCCCAGCGCCTCTGCAAGCGCGAGCCCGCCGGAGATGTGCCGCTCGCCGCCGAAATTCATCTCGCCGATCTGGAGGTGGAGCATCGGGTTCTCCGCTGTGATCATCGCCGTGACGCGCGGCAGCAGATAGATCGGCTCGTCGATGTACGACTCGTCCTTGTAAGACGGGTCCCAGAGCGCGCGCGTCGCACGAAGGCGCAGCGCGTTCGTCTTTGGATCCACGTCGCCGCCACCGTCACCGCCTTCCCCATCGGGGCCCTGCACACCCTCGGCCTGTGGGTAGAAGTGCACGTCGATGACGTCCACCAGGCGCTCCTTGGTCCGGTCTTCCTCGGCCTTCAGTTTTTGAATGTAGTATGCAAGTTTCGGAACGTCGCCATGGGATCGGCGATCAGGACGAAGGCGGAACCCCGCTGCCGCATCCTTCGCCGAATAGAAGTAACCGGGCCAGCCCCACTCCGCCGGACCGGCGATCTCCGCCCTGGGCGCCGCGGCCCTGATCGCGCGCGCGTACGCGAGCGTCTTCTCGATGAGCTCGTCGTAGGTCTCCGGTTCGGGGTGGACGTCGCGATGGGTCGAGCTCCAGAGCGAAGGCTCATTGTCCAGGATGTACTGGTGCGTGACGCCCGGCTCCTCGCGCTCCAGCTTCGCGACCCACGCGCCCACGTCGGCCGGCGTCACTCTCACGTTCGCCGTGGTGGGATCCAGCGGCGTCAGCTTCTTCTTGTTGGGCGCGAGCCCGTTGCCCAGGTCCGGCCTCTCCGGCGCCACCTTCTCCTGCGCGCCCGCCACCGATACGGGGAACGAGCCGCTGGTCACGTCCTTGGCGACCCAGCCCAGCATGGGCACGGTGATCGCGACGAACGTTCCCATGGGCTCGCGCACCTTCGCCTTCTGCACGAACGTGGAGACCGAGTCGATCTCCACGTTGCGATAGAACCAGTCCGCGCCTGTGTTCCACGCGTTGCCGAGCACGAAGTTGTAGCGGCTGGTCGTGTTGCCGCCCCAGCGGTGGCCCTGGGCATGCAACGTCTCCGCCTCATCCGCGAACGCCACACCGTAGAGATGCGGGCCCACCATCAGGGCGCGCGCGTCCGCCCTGGGACAGCGCACCTCGACCTTCGCAGCACCTTTCGCAGCGGGCAGCGCGGGCGTCTCGGGTCCGCCGCGGTCGGCCACGGTGCTCGGCGCGGGCGGTGAGTCGCAGCTGCGCGTGCAGCTGAGCAGCAAGGTCATGGCGGAGACCGCGACCAACCGCCTCATCGCTAACGCGCGAGCGCCTTCGCGAAGAGCGGCGCAATCGAGATTCGATCCTCTTCTGGCAACGCATTGCAGCCAGGATGCGAGTCCGTACCCCACACGTTCTCCAGCACGCCGCTCGACCTGAGCTTCTTGAGCGACTCGCCCGGCAGCACCAGATGGCTGGCGATCGCATGCACCTTCGTGGCGCCCGCCATCCGGTACGCGGTTGCGGCCTGCACGAGGGAAGAGCCCGTGCGGATCATGTCGTCGTAGATCACGACCTCGCGTCCGGCGACGTCTGCGTTGATGCCCGTGACGCTCATCGCGCCGTCGTCGGCGTGACGCTTCTTGTAGACGAACGCGGGCTCCACGCCCAGCTGGCTGGCCAGGCTCTGCACCCATTTCGCGCGGCCTGCATCCGTGGCGCCCAGGACGAACCGCGCGCCCTTCATCCGGTCCTTGATGGCCTGCGTGATGATGGGTGCACCATACAAGTGATGGGTGACGTGGGCGTCGGAGAAGTAGAACTCGATGCCGTCGGTGTGAAGGTCGAAGAGAAAGATGCGCGTGCCCGCCTCGCACGTGGGGATGGCGGAGATGAGGCGCGCTCGCGTCTTGGCCGTCACCACCTCGCCGGGGAGAACCGCGCGCTCCATGGTCGCATATCCGAAGTACGGCATCACGATGGCCAGTGAGCGGGCGCCTGCGCGGGAGATGGCGCAGCCCAGATCGTACAACTCGAGCCAGTCCGGGTCTGTGGGCGTGCCGCCCAGCAGCACCACGTCACGTGCGTAGACATCCGACTCGATCCGCAGGTAGCGCTCCCCATCGGGGAAGTTCTTCCGCGCGACCTGCGCCGCCTCGAAGTAGCCGCTCGTCATGAAAGACGGCTCCAGATAGGTGTACGAAGAAATCGTGACGAGTAGCTTCTTCACCACACTCTCCTACTGTCAGGGCGGGGCCCCCGGCTCACGCCAGCGCGATCGAAACGGGTGACGTATCCGGGAGGGGATATTGTCCGAGATTCGAGCGTATGCGATGCTAGGAGCAAGATGTTAACTCTTCGTTCGGCCAAGCTCTTCACGATACCTGTTCTTGCACTCGGTCTTTATGGCGCTGGCGCCGCCCCCACCATGGGCTGCTCGTCGTCGTCATCGCCAGCTGCAACCGGCGTGACGGCGCCCCTCAACGTGGCTGCCGACTCGAGCTCCGTGACCGCCGATGTGACCAACATCCGGTCCTTCGCGGCCCAGACGCAGGCGGGCGCGATCAGCATCAGCGCGAAGGACGCGACCTCGAAGGAGATCGCAACGTTCAAGGTCACCAAGGCGCCAGTGATGAACTACTGGGGCGGCGTGATGCCGGCCATCGTGATCGAGGAGACGGGCGCGAGCGGTGGGAGCATGCACGCAGAGGCCGTGAGCTTCTACCCCGACCGCGCGGATCTCTCTCGCACCGAGTTCGAGCTCTTTGGCGTGGGCGATCAGAACGTGATCATTCGCTCGGCCTACGACGCAGACAACACGCTCACGCGCGTCTCGCTGTTCGCGTACAAGATGGCGGGCGCGCCCGGCCAGCCGCGGCTCGGAAAGTTTCTTGCGGGCAAGCTGCACTCCGCTACGCCGTTCGACATCCCGGCCAGCTACGCGAGCATCGAGGACTACGTCGACGGATGGATTGACGCGACGGGAACGTCCGCTGTGTGGGAGAGCGAGGAGCTCGACAACGTCTACTTCACCATGCGCGATCCCACATGGCTCGCCGCGGTGTTCACCGCGCTCGAGCCCACCATCCTCGGCGGGACCGCGACCACCGCGAGCGTCGGCGGCCTCCATCTCGACAACACGGGCGGCGGGACGGGCGGCGGGACGGGCAGCGGAAGCGGCAGCGGCAGCGGCAGCGGAAGCGGAAGCGGCGGCAAGGGCACAGGCAAACCTGGTGCAGGCTCCGGGGCAGGCAAGGGCGCAGGCACCAAGCCCCCGAAGGCCGGACAGACCAGCGGCTGCGACAAGGGCGGCATCGGTGGCGTGCTCGGAGGCATCCTCGGCAACGTCGCGAAGAACCCCGCCGGTAGCCTCGCGGGCGCGAAGGCTTGCAAGGACTGCGTGAGCGGCCTCACGGGCGGCGGCACCAGCATGAGCGGCGGCACGACCACCGGCAAGGACGCAGGCGCGGGCAGCGCGGACTCGGGCGGCAGCGCCAGCACGGACTCCGGCGTCAAGGGCGACGGCGGCACCGCGCGTCCCACGAAGAAGAAGAAGACCGCCACCAAGACGCAGATCGTCGCCGCGGCGAAGACAGCCAAGAAGCCCAAGAAGACTGCCAGCTCCTCCAGCTCCTGCAGCGCATGTCAGAAGTTCCTCGGCAGCACCGGCGTCACCAAGGCCGCAACGTGCGCGATCGGCAAGCTGACGAACGGCGTGTTCGGGAAGAAGAAGGGTGGCTCGTCCACCAACTCGAACAACAACTCCCCGGCGGACGACATGTCCGACGACTGCGCGGACGACGGCTCGGATTGCGCGTCCGCGCCGGACGGCGACACCTGCACCGAGGGCGACGATACGTGCGCCTCCGATCCGGATCAGAACTCGAACGACAGCGGCGGCTTCGAGACCGGAGATGTCGGCGATGACGGCTCTGGTGGAGAGGGAGACGTCAACACGGATGACTTCGGCGATGCGTTCTCGGACTGAGCTGAGAGGTACGCTGGTCGCGCTCCTCTCGCTGACGGCCACGGTCGCCTTCGGTGGCCCTGGCTGCAGCTCCAGCGATGGGACGCGCATCCAGATCGCCATCCCTGCGACCAGCCTCTACAACGATCAGGGCGCCACCGCCCCGAACGAGGCCGTGCGCGGGCTCGTGGGGCTCAGCCTCCACAACACGAGCCAGGTCGATTCGCTCATCCGCGATCAGTACGATCCGGGCTCTTCGCAGTTCCGCCGTTACCTCAACGCTGGTGACTTCCTGGGGCAGTTCGGACCGTCCGACGCGGACGTCTCCGCCGTGCAGGGCTTCCTCACCGCGCACGGCTTCAAGGTGGACCGCACGGCCACCAACAAGATGCTCGTCGGGTTCTCCGGCAGCGTGGACGCATTCAACAAAGCGTTCTCCACGAACCTGCACACGTACCAGCACACGGGCGACTCGCGCACTTCGTCCCTGCAGATCGTGTACGGCGCGCCCGGCGGACTGCTCCTTCCGTCCGAACTGTCGAATGCAAACGCGACCGTGCTCACCGCGGACATCGCTGTGGACACCACGCCAGAGAGCCCCGACTCCACGAAGGTGGACCTCACGCCTCCGACCGCGACTGATCTCTCGAACGGCCTCGTTCCCTCGCAGGTCTCCGCGGCATACGGCTTCGACGCGCTCTTCAGCGCTGGCGGCAAGGGTGACGGTCAGACCATCGGCATCGTGGTCGCGTACGACTACAAGGAAGGCGACGCGCAGTCCTTCTGGCAGGTGTTCGGCTTGAAGCGCAAGTCGCCGGTCCGCAAGATCGTCGGTGATCCGACCACCACGCGCGTCACGGAGACCGCGCTCGACGTGCAGTGGGCCGGCATGCTCGCGCCCAACGCCGAACTCATCGTCTACGAGGCGCCGGACATCCGGGACACGTCGATCCTCTTCGCCTTCAACGAGGCCGTTGGTCTTTCAGAGGCAACTGTCATCACGGACTCGTTCGGTCACCGCGAGTCGTCCATCTCCAAGCCCGTCGCGCAGGCGTACAACGACGCGGGGCGCATGGCCGCGGCCATCGGCATGACGGTGCTCGCGGCCACCGGAGACAGCGGCGGGGTGGACGCACCAGCGTCGTGTCCGCACGTCACCGCCGTCGGTGGCACCAACCTCTCCATGACAGCGGATAACAAGGTTGCCAGCGAGACGGCATGGTTCTCTGGCGGCGCAGGCCCGTCCAAGTACTTCTCGAAGCCCAGCTTTCAAAAGGGTGTGTCCGCAGCCACGACGAACTTCCGGTACACGGCGGACCTCTCCCTCAACGGGCAGGCGTACTACCAGACGAAGATCCTGAGCAAGTGGGAGCAGCACGGCGGCACGTCGTTCGCGTCGCCCATCTTCGCTGCGATGGTGGCGGATGCGGTCAGCTATCGCTCTGCACACGGCAAGGGGAACCTTGGCTACCTGAATCCGGCGATCTACGATCAGAGCCAGAGCGGCGGCGTCTTCCGCGACATCACCGAGGGCGCATCTGGCACGTACGTCAGCACGCAAGGCTGGGACATCGCGACGGGCTGGGGAGCCCCGGACGCGCTCGCGCTCGCGCAGAAGCTGCCGTGAGCAAGCCCGTTGACGAGGTCACCGACTTCACGAAAAACACGCCAGAAGGCTGATTTCCAGCCGATCAGGCGTCCTTCTTCGCGATGTTCGCCCAGGTGTCCTTCAGTGTGACGGTGCGGTTGAACACCAGCTTGCCGCCCGTGCCTTGCCCGCCGCTGTCCGTGTCGACTGCGAAGTAGCCTAGGCGCTCGAACTGGAAGCGCTCTCCTGGCTTCGCGTTCGCGAGGCTTGGCTCCACGACGGAGTTGGTGATCACCTCTAGCGACTTCGGGTTCAGGTTCTTGGTGAAGTCGTCCTTCTCGGTCATCGGGTTCTCGATCAAGAACAGACGATCGTAGAGGCGCGTCTCCACGGAGATGCCTTGCGCGGCAGACACCCAGTGCAGCGTGCCCTTCACCTTGCGGCCGTCCTTGGGCATGCCACCGCGCGATTCCGGATCCCAGGTGCAGAAGAGCTCCGTCACCTCGCCCTTGTCGTTCTTCACGAAGCGGTCGCACTTGATGAGGCACGCGTAGCGCAGGCGCACCTCCTGGCCGGGCGCCAGGCGGAACCATTTCTTGCTCGGTATCTCCTGGAAGTCTTCTTGCTCCACGTACACAACGCGGGAGAGCGCGATCTTGCGTGACGGGCCTTCGGGCTTCTCGGGATCGTAGGGCGCGTCGAACTCGTGAAGCTCGCCCTCGGGCAAGTTCTCGATCGTCACCTTCAGCGGGCGGATCACGCCCATCACGCGCGGGCAGCGCGCGTTGAGATCCTCGCGCAGGGTGTGCTCGAAGAGCGAGATGTCGACGACGCTGTCCTTCGTGGACACGCCCACGCGATCGCAGAACGCACGAAGCGCCTCTGGCGTGACGCCGCGGCGACGAAGGCCAGCAAGTGTGGGCATGCGCGGGTCGTCCCAGCCGTTCACGTGCTTGCCGAAGACCAGATCGCGCAGGCGCCGCTTGGAGAACATCGTGTAGGTGATGTTCAGCTTCGCGAACTCGATCTGCTGTGGGCGCCCACCTGGAGAGCCCTCCTTCGCGCCGATCTGATCAAGGAAGAAGTTGTACAGGCCGCGGTGGTTCACGAACTCCAGCGTGCATATCGAGTGCGTGATGCCTTCGATGAAGTCGCTCTGGCCGTGCGCCCAGTCGTACATCGGATAGATGCACCACTTGTCGCCAGTGCGATGATGCTTCGCGTGGCGTATCCGGTACATGATCGGATCGCGCATCTTCACGTCCGTGCCGGCCATGTCGCCCTTGCCGCGGAGCACGTGCTCGCCGTCCTGGAATTCGCCGGCCCGCATGCGCTGGAAGAGCGCGAGGTTCTCGTCGGGCGTGCGCGCGCGGTGTGGGCTCTCCTCGCCGGCCTTGTAGAAGTCGCCACGGGTGTCGCGGATCTCGAGCTCGGTGCGGCTGTCCACGTAGGCCGTGCCCGCCTTGATCATGGAGACGGCCAGGTCGTACAGCTTGTCGAAGTAGTCGGACGCGAAGTAGAGCCGATCCTCCCAGTCGAAACCGAGCCAGCGCACGTCTGCCTTGATCGACTCGACGTACTCCACGTCCTCGGTCTCGGGGTTCGTGTCGTCGAAGCGGAGGTTGCACTTCCCGCCGGGGATCTTCTGCGCAAGGCCGAAGTTCAGGCAGATCGCCTTCGCGTGCCCCATGTGCAGGTAGCCGTTCGGCTCGGGCGGAAAGCGCGTCACCACACGCCCGCCGTTCTTGCCGGCGGCCGCATCCGCAGAGACCAGGTCGAGGACAAAGTTCCCCGGCCCGTCCTCCGGATTCGCTCCGGAGGCCCGAGTCCCGTCTTTCTTTTCGTTCGCGCTGTCGTGCTCGCTCATCGCGAGGTCACTATACTGCGATTCAGGGAACCGGGACGACGTAGAGACCCTTGTCGTAGTTCGTGTAGATCATCTTCGCGCCGAAGAGGTAGTAGCCCGGGTCCGCGCCTTGAACGACCACGGCCGGAGCACCCGCGCCTGCGGCGTCGGCGCTGGTGAGGTCAACATAGACGCCACCGTTGGAGTCCTGCTGGACGTTCTCCATCCAGACGGCCTTGGTCGTTGCGTCGACGATCTGGGGCTCGATCACGTTCTTCGACACGACCTTGTCGGTGCCACCGGCCGCCGCGTGCGCGTTCAGAGTGCCGATGGGAAGCCCGCCGGTGATCGGCAGGTCGCTCAGGAAGAAGAAGTGCGTCGCCGTGGTGTTGAACCCGACGGCCTTGCCCGCCGCCGTGAGGAGCTTCGGTGCACCAGCAGCGGTGAGCGAGATGAAGTTGAGGTCGTAGCGCGAAATCTTCGGGTTCGTGGTCACGTCGCGTGGCTTGACGTTCACGACGCCATTGGAGAAGTCCGTGGCCACGCCGAGAACGGCGTACGCGGTGGGGACGAGGGACGTGGGCGTGTTGCTGATAACCGGAGAGATCGCGAGCTCGCTTGCGCCGCCGTCCGCCAGGGTCGAGCGATAGAGGACCTTGGAGCCGTCGCTGTTGAGCGTCGCGAAGGCCGTGTTGCTCCCGTGCGCGATGATGGACTTGCCGTCGAACGTGGCCGTGGTGCCGACGAGGTTGGTGTTCTTGATGTAGAGGAGGTGCGTGCCGGCGGTGTCCACCTCTGCGAAGCCCGGCTTCGCCACGGTGCCGGCCTTCGCGGTGAGCGTGCCGTTCCCGGTATCCAGCGTGGCAATGCTCGCCGTCACGGCGGCGCCGGTGCATCCGGTCGCGTACGCGATCCCCTTGCCGAAGCCAAAGCCCACGGGGCATGCGGCCTTCAGCAGCACGGTCGAATAGAGCGTTGTTGGCAGCGTGCCGTCCGGCTTCGAGACCGTGAAGTCCACAGTCCCATTCGCCGCGTTGAGGTTTCCCGCGAACAGGACATGTAGGCCGTCCGCCGCCGCGTCGAAGATGCCGTCGAGGGCCTTTGTGGGCAACACCTTGAGGCCACCGGCGGCGTTCCACACCGAGAGGGTCGCGTTGCCGGTGTTCGGGTCGATGTTCGTGAACAGACCGATGGTCGACCCGGCGATGATCGCGTCGTCGACCGCTGCAGTCATGGAGTCGCCCGGATCGTACGAGGCCGCGAGCACCGTGGGCGCGCCGCCAGCCACAGACACGACCTCGAGGTCCGTGAGCGGAAGACCCGCGTCGTCCGTCTTTCCGAGATCCTTGCCGAACAGGACATACCCGTCCGAGGTCACGCCGAAGACGGTGACGCCCATCCCAGAAAAGAGCGAGGTGCCCGGGGTGGTCTGGATGACGACTCCGCCTCCGTCGCCGCCGCCCGAGTCCTTCTTTCCGCCACCACCGCTGTCCGTGCCGGGGCCGGGGCCGCCGCCGCCGTCGTCGCCGTTACCACCGCCACCGGCGTCATCGCCAGAGGTGTCGCCGCCAGGCGTGTCTCCGCTGCTCGAGCAGCCCTGGGCGATCCAGACGAGGAGCGGGAGGGAGGAGAGAAGGGCGACAGTACGCTTCATGGCAGGAAGATCCTCGTGGGTTGCGCGCAACCTTCGCGCGCATGGTGAGAGCCGTTGGTCTAGCCCACAGAAGCCCACGTGCAAGCAGCTCGGCTGAAATCGCCTGCGAACGGCAAATTCTTGCAGAAAAATAAGGGGATCGAGGGGGATCCAGGATGGGAAGGTCGAAGTCGGGGTCGAAGTCGGGGTCGGGGTCGGGGTCGGGGTCGGGGTCGAGGTCGAGGTCAAAGTCGAAGTCGAAGTCGAAGTCGAGGTCAAAGTCGAAGTCGTTGTCGTTGTCGTTGTCGTTGTCGGACGGGTGTTGCACTGGGCGCACGGTTGGGTCTTCACGGTTGGGGGTGTCTGGGGGGATTTTCGCTGGGTTTCGCTTCGGCACGCGAATTGGAGGTGAGGTTGTTCGATGCTTCTTCCTTCCGATCTTGCCTCTCGTGCTCGGGCGCTTGCTCGTGATGTGCTTGCCTTGCACCCTCCCGAGACACTGCCGTGGTCGTGGCGCACTGCGATCCTGCTCCATGGCATGGTCACGCTTGGTGCTGCGACAGGGGACGCTGAGCTGCTCGAGGGCGTGCGGCGGTTCTTCGAGAGTCCTCGCCACCAGAACGTCGGGATCCGGCGCTCCGATGCCGCCGCGTGCGCGCTTCCCGCGCTCTCGCTCTACGAGGCTACGGGCGAGCGGGTGGGTCTGCCCTATGTGGATCGCGCGCTCCGTTACCTGGGGCGTGCGCCGTCGTCGTATCTCGGCGCCGTGTTCCACCTTGGCGACGAGCTGTGGGCGCGCCCGCTTCCGGACTCCGTGTGGGCCGACTCACTCATGATGGTGGGCGTGCTGCTTGCCCGTGCGTCGGTGGTGCGCGGAGATTCGAACCTGCGCTCTCGCGCGCTGGGTCAGGCGCACGCGTTCGTCACGCACCTCCAGGATCCAGGAGTGGGTCTCTTCCGCCACGCAGACATTCCCGTCGCTAGCGTCTCCTTCCCCACGTCGCGTGCGTTCTGGCTTCGCGGTAACGGATGGATGCTCGCGGCGGGCGCGGAGATGTGCGCGGTGCTCGATCTCGGGCCTGCCGAGCACGCGGACCTTTCCCGCGCCTTCGCGCCCGCCGCGTCCGCGCTGCTCGGTTGTGTGCGCAACGACGGCTCCTGGCCCAACCTGCTGCACGCCGCACGCGCACCCGTTCGCAGCACGAGTGATCTCCTCTCGCCCATCATCAGGGACGATCGCGCGCGCATCGAATCGAGCGGCACCGCACTCGTGGGCGCCGGCATGCTCGGCTTCGCACGGCTCGGCATGCTCGTGCCCGAAGAGCCGTATCGCGCCGCCGGGCTCGCCGCGGTGGCCGCCGCTGTCTCGTGCATCATGCGCGACCGACGTGGGCGCTTGTGCCTCAGAAACACGACGGGCCCCACGAATGCGGGGCCCTCGTTCTCTTACGGTCTCGTTCCGGAGTCGGTGAACGCGTACTACGGCGTGGGAGCGATCCTGCTCTCTGCCGCAGCTGCCGTCACTTCTTCGGTGCCGGAGCCGCAGGCTTCGCAGGTGCAGGTGCTGCGCCCGTCTTCGGCGGCGTGACGCCCGTCTTCGGCGGTGTGACCATGGGCACCTTCACCTCGTTGATCTGGCTCATGAGCTCGAGCGAGTTCTGGTAGGTCCAGCCGCGCGCGATCTTCCCGTCCCTCATCTTGTAGATGTCGACGAGATGGACGTTCACCGGGCGCTTGCTCGCGGCGAACGTGCCGAGCTTGCCCTTCTGCGTACCCGTCATCGTGTACTCGACGATGGCGTAGTCGCCAAAGCCCCACACCTTCTCGTCCCTGAACGCCATGTCCGGGAATGCAGTGCGTAGCGTGGTGAAGAGCCCGCCAGCGTCCTTCTTTCCCTTCACGGTGTTGATGGAGAGGATGCCGTCGTACTCGACGTCGTCCGTGACGAGCCCGCCGAAGTCCTCCGGCTTGTTCGAGACCAGCGCGGCGTGCGCGGCCTTTGCGGGGCCTTGCACCTTCGCGTTGTCGGCGTCGCTGCCCTCTGTCAGCTCTGCGGTCGCGGGGACCGTGGGGATGGGACGCGCCTTCTCCTTCGTGGCGCCGATCTGCGTCATCACCACGCCGAGCTCACCGTAGCGGTGCTCTTCCTTGACCTTGCCGTCGTCGTCGAACCACACGATCGACAGACCGTTGTGGCCGATCGGCTGCTCCGTGCCCTTCACGCCGAACAGCTGCCCGCTGTGCGTGCCGTTGATCACCCACTCCAGGACCACCACGTTTCCGTTCGACCACACGCGGGAGAACCCGAGCTTGATCTTGGTGAAGGTCTCGAACCACTCCTGCATGTTCGCCTGGATGGCGTCCTTGCCGTTCACCTCGTTCGCGCCCGCGACCTTGATGATCGCATTGTCGGCGTACACGCTCGCGAACTTCTTCGCGTCGTGCGAGTTGAGCCCGTCGAGCGCGGCCTGCATGGCCGCCCCCTGCATGTCCTTCATGGACGCCTTCGGCGGCGGCGGCGGAGGGGATGCATCCACGACCTCTGGCATGGGAGGCGGCGGCGGGGCCGCGTCGACCACGGTCTCCGGAACCTTCGGAGGCGGCGCGTCCTCACCGCAGGCGGCGACCGCGGACACGAGGAGGGAGAGCACCACAAGCCCGGCAACGCGAGTCGTTTTCATCGATGGCAGGTTCGGATCCCTGCGCCCACACGTCAAGGCGAAACCGGCTTCTCCTCGCGCTTCTCGGCGCTCTTTTCATCGCCCTCGCCCCCGCCGTTCTCTGGAGGTGGCCACGCCATCTCGCTGACAGGCGGCTTCATGATGGCGCCGACACCCACGAGGACGACGCACGCGCCCAGGAGGGCCGTGAGCCCGCCGGCAGCGTGGCCTGGATTTCCAGCGCTTCCGGTGTTCGCCCCGTCGTAGAAGAGCAGCGTGGCCGCGCCGAGAATGAGCGCGCCCATGGCGGTCCCGACGTAGCCTCCCACGTGCGTGTCACCGCCCGCGCGCCGGGCATAGACGATGTTCGCCGTGGGCGTGATGACGTCCACCACGAAAGCTGTGTGTGACGACGACGTCTTGCCCGAAGGCACCAGGTACGGATAGCTGACGCGCGCGATCGTCGCGGTGTCGCCGTGCACGGTGATGATGCGATGAAGCCGCGCGCTCCACGCGACCGTCTCCGACAAGAGCCCGCTGTCGGGAAGCGCCACCAGCGTGGGGGTCCCCACGCATGCGTCACAGCGAAGCGTGATGCCACCACCCGGACGGCGGATGGCTGAGGCTTCGAACATCACGCCGGGTTCGTATGGCGGCTCGCCCTTCGGCAGCGGAACCTCCGTGGGCTCCGCGCCGGATGCGAGCACGACCTCACCCGTCCCGTCCTTGCTACGCACGCGCACGCTCACCGCCGCGGGATCCTTCACCTGGATCTCCGTCGTGATGTCCGTGCAGCCCATCGCCAGCGCTGCGCAAGGCAGCACCACGAAGCAAGCTCGAACGCCGCGCATGGTGCGAGCGGTCAGCCGATCACTTGTTCGGCTGCGGCGTGACGCGGAGGTACGGCTTCACGACGGTGAAGCCCTTCGGGAACTTGGTCTTCAAGAGCTCCGGATCCTGGAGCGACGGGACGATGATGACGTCATCGCCGTCCTTCCAGTTCGCCGGTGTCGCCACGGAGTGCGAGTCGGTCAGCTGGAGCGAGTCGATCACGCGGAGGATCTCGTCGAAGTTGCGGCCGGTGCTCGCCGGGTAGGTGAGCATGAGGCGGACCTTCTTGTTCGGGTCGATGATGAACACCGAGCGCACCGTGAGCGTGTCGTTCGCCTGCGGGTGAATCATGCCGTACAGGTTCGACACCTTGCGATCGCCGTCGCCGAGGATCGGGTAGTTCAGCTTCGTCTTCTGCGTCTCCTCGATGTCGGCCGTCCACTTCTTGTGGCTCTCGACGTCGTCCACGGAGAGCGCGATCGCCTTCACGTTGCGCTTGTCGAACTCGCCCTTCAGCTTCGCCACGGTGCCGAGCTCGGTCGTGCACACGGGCGTGAAATCCTTCGGGTGCGAGAACAGGACAACCCAGCTCTTGCCAGCCCATTCGTGGAAGCGGATCTTGCCGTCGGTGGAGTCCTGCTCGAAGTCCGGTGCGATGCTGCCGAGTTGAATCGTCATGAGAAACGCTCCTTGATGAGGCAACAGACGTACTTCCGTTATATTGGACAGTCAAGGGGCCGGGGTCGCGAAAAGCGGCGCTTGCGGGCCCACGCCATTGATCGCGAGATCGAGCCCCCACGCGATGCCGAGCCCCACCACGGTTCCGATCACATCCCAGGTGAAGTCCTTCCACGAAGGATCGCCGAAGCCTATCGAGTCGAGCCCTTCCTTGGCGCCGCCGATCGCGAGCGCGAGGCCACCGCCGATGAGCAGCGGTGGATAGCGAGCCTTGCACTGCGTGCTCATCACCGCGTACGTGCCGCTCGCGATGGCGGCGGACACACCGAAGTGGAGCGCCTTGTCCTGGCCAAACCACGGATCGGGATCCGTCGCGCGCGCCACGCGTGTCGTCGCGAGAATGGAGAGGAGCGTGGCGAGGGCGATCCACGCACGGGCCAGGCGGATGCGCTTCATGGCTCCATCCTACATCGACGCAGGATCGTGATCGAACCACCAGCAGGCGAAACGGCCACGGTGACAAACGCGTCCTTACGCAGCAATCGACACCGTCCGAGGTGATTCCGCCAGTGGCGGACTTCTTGCTACCCTCACAATCCATGATGCGACGGATTGGTTTCTTTGGCGCGGCCATGCTCGTGCTTGCGGCTTGTAGCTCCAGCTCCACGAAGGCCACGGGGCCCGGCGCAGGAGGCGGGAGCGGCGGGGTCGAGAGCGACATCACCAAGGACTCCACGTGGGTGAGCGGGACCACGCTGCCCGCAAGCGTCACCATCGAGGCTGGCGTCACCGTGACCATCGCGCCCGGCGCGAAGATCTCGTGCGCCAAGGACGGCACCATCATCGTGCTCGGCATCCTCACGGCAGCGTCGTCGGCATCACACGCGTCGATCTCGTGCGATGCATGGCAAGGCATCGCGGTTGGCGACGGCGGCAAGATCAAGCTGGATGGCCTGGACATCTCGAACGCATCGAACGGCCTCGAGATGCAGCCGAACAGCTCCGGCAACTTCGACAACGGCACCATCGACGGTAGCCAGACGCCGTTCCTCATGGGGACCACCAGCAAGCTCTCCGTCTCCCACGCGAAGGTCACCAAGCCCACGGGGCAGAGCCAGATCAAGGGCGCGTTGACCGCGTCGTACCTGGCCTACGACAAGGCGGGCAACGAAGGCATCATCCTGGGCGATCCCACGGGCTCGCTCGACATCTCGGACTCGCTCCTCACCGGCAGCGGCGGCGGTGACTTCGTCGTGGCGGAGGCCGGCGGCAAGGTGTCCGTGGCGTACACGAAGATCACGGGGGCGCACTGCGGCTTCCATTTCGACAAGGTGGACTCGTTCAAGATCGATCACGTGACCTCCGACGACGTCTACGGCGCGATGCTCTACGGCTCTGGCAGCGGCCCGAACACGATCAGCTATTCGAACATGACTGGCGTATCGAACTCGATCGACCTGCAGGGAACGAACGGCGCGATCGTCATCGACCACTCGTTCATCGGTACGAACGCCAGCTACAAGGGCACCTCCCCGATGATCAACGCACCAGCAAGCGCGACGGTCGCCGGCGCCGAGCCCCGTTGAATCTCAGGTGCGGCGATAGACCGCTCACCGCGCGACACCCAGCACGGAGACGAGCACGCAGACGACCAGTGTTCCGAGCTCCAGGCGCGTGGAGCCGCGCTCCGTGAAGTAGCGGCGCAGGCGATCTCCCAGCGCGTTGCCTGCGAAGATCGCGATCGTGATGCATGCGATCGGCATCAGCTGATCGACGTGCAGCAACCCGGTCTTCGCGTACGACGTGACGCGACCGACGTGAATCGCGCACGCAACGACCGCCGACGTGCCGACGAACGCTCGCCCCGTGAGGCCCGCCGAGAGCAAGAGTGGTGACACGAGCACGCCGGCGCCCCCCGACGTTCCCGTGAGGAAGCCAACCACCCCGCCAGCGAGCGGAAATGCACGCGGGGGAACCCGCACCGACAACGCAAGCGCGCGGCGCGTGATCGCGAACACCGTGAGCACCACCAGCACCGCAGAGATCCCGACCGCGGGAATTCGCCCTGCGAACAGCCCGCCGAGCACAGCCGCGGGCGCCGCACCGACGCACAGCCCCAGCGCGATCCTCCACACGACGTCACGCCGACAGAGCACAGCGCGATGAAGGTTGCCCAGCAACAGCGCCGGCGAGGACAGCGCGAGCGCCTCGTGCGGATCGCGAAGCACGCCCAGCGCGAGCAGCAGAAAAAGGCCACCGCCCTGGCCCGCGAGCGTTGTCAGCACACCAGCAACGACCCCAAGAAGAAGAAGAGGCGCGTAGCCCATGCCCCTTGATGTGGGGTCGAACCGGTCATGAATCCAATCGATAGTTTGGATTGTTCCCATGCAACAGGAACATGGCACCCGGGCATGCTAGAATCTGTCGATGAACGTTGCTCGCTTCAGCGCTCTCTCGTGCGTCGTCGGCCTGCTCGCTTCTCTTGGCTGCTCGGGCTCCTCCAGCGGCTCCGGCTTCGACCCCAACAACCCCAACGGTACGGGCGGCGGTGGTGGTGGCGGTGGCGGCAACGGTAACGGCGGTGGGCTCGGCGGCAGCGGCGGGGCGACCGGCAGCGATGGCGGCGCGACGAACACTGACTGCTCGGACGCGGCGAAGCTCGTCTACGTCGTGAGCGCGGAAAACGACCTCTACAGCTTCGCGCCCGCGGACTCGAAGTTCACCAAGATCGGCACGCTCGATTGCAGCGCGGGCAGCGCATCTCCGAACAGCATGGCGGTCGATCGCTCGGGCACCGCATGGGTCAACTTCGACGACGGCAACCTCTTCAAGGTCTCCACTGCGGACGCGCACTGCACGTCCACGTCGTTCAAGCCCAACCAGCACGGCTTCAAGAAGTTCGGCATGGCGTTCTCTTCGAACTCCGCCGGCAGCATGGACGAGTCGCTCTTCGTCGTCGGGCTCAACGGGCTCGGTACGGGGCAGGGCCTCGCCAAGATCGACCTCGGCACCATGTCGCTCGACCTCATCGGCGACTTCAGCGGCTCGCTCAAGGGAAAGGGCGCGGAGCTCACGGGCACTGGTGACGGCAAGCTCTATGGCTTCTTCACCACGAACCCCAACGCCACGCTCGCCGAGATCGACAAGAGCGCGGGCGGCACGCCGACGCCGATCAGCCTGAAGGGCGTGAACACCGGGCTCGCGTGGGCCTTCTCCTTCTGGGGTGGAGACTTCTGGTACTACACGTCCGACGGCATCTCGCCCTCGACCGTCACGCGCCAGAAGACCTCTGCAGACGGCTCGATCGCCGTCTCTGTGTCCGACGTGGGCGGCTTCCGCATCGTGGGCGCCGGCGTCTCCACGTGCGCGCCGACCAAGCCACCCACCACGAAGTGACTCTTCCGCGTGTTGCATGGCGCCGCTCGCGAAAAATCGCTAGCCTCGTCAGCCATGTCACAGAGCCCCGACATCGCCGAGACCCACGCCAAGTACGTCCTCACCCCCTGGGTCGCGCAAGGAGGACTGCGCGCTCCGGTGATCGACCGCGGTGAGGGCAGCTTCCTCATCGACGAGCAAGGCAAGCGCTACTTCGATCTGGGCAGCGGCCTCATCGCCGTGAACCTTGGCCACGGCCACCCGAAGGTGGTCGCTGCGATCAAGGCGCAGGCCGACAAGATCGGCTACTCCGCGCCGGGCCTCTTCAACCGCGCCCGCGCCGAGCTCGCAGAGGAGCTCTCCAAGATCTCGCCATGGAAGGAGGGCTGCCGCACCTTCTTCACCACCGCCGGCGCCGAAGCCAACGACGACGTCGTGCGCCTCGCCCGAAATCTCACCGGCCGCATGAAGGTGCTCACGGCATACCGCTCCTTCCACGGCTCCACCGGCACGTCCGTCACGCTCACGGGCGAGGACCGTCGCTGGGGCGGCGAGCCCGGCGGCTACGGCGTCGTGCGATTCTTTGCACCCTACACGTATCGCAGCCCCTTCTACGCCACCACGGAGAAGGAGGAGTGCGACCGCGCGCTCGACCACCTGAAGCGCGTGCTCTTGCACGAAGATCCGAAGCGCGTCGCAGCGCTCCTCATCGAGCCGGTCGTCGGCTCCAACGGCGTCATCATCTATCCCGACGGCTATCTGCAGGGTCTGCGCGCCATCTGCGACGAGCACGGCATCCTGCTCGTCTTCGACGAGGTCATGACCGGCTTCGGCCGCACGGGCGCGGCGTTTGCTGCGCAGCGCTTCGGCGTCACACCGGACATGATGACGTTCGCGAAGGGCGTGACCTCCGCGTACGTGCCGCTCGGTGGAATCATGATCCGTGAGTCGCTGGCGAAGACCTACGACGAGCGCGCGCTGCCCTCCGGGCACACGTATTCTGGTCACCCCATGAGCGTCGCGTGCGGCCTGGCTGCCGTGCGCGCGTACCAGGAGGAGGGGCTCTTCGAGCGCGGCCGCGAGATCGAGGGCTGGCTCAAGGAAGGCCTTGGCAAGCTCGCCTCCACACACGCGCTCATCGGAGAGGTGCGCGGCGTGGGCGCGTTCTTCGCGATCGAGCTCGTGAAGGATCGCACCTCACGCGAGCCGCTGGTCCCGTGGCACGGCCCAGGTCCCGGCGTCATGAAGGCGTTCTTCGCGGAGCTACGCGCGCGAGGCGTCTTCACCTTCGGCAAGTTCAACGTCGCGATGATCGCGCCGCCCCTCACGTGCAAGAAGGCGGAGCTGGATACTGCACTCTCCGCGGTCGACGAAGCGCTGGCGGTGCTCGCAAAGAGCCTCTGACGCGCTCTGGGGTGCGGGTGCTCTCCGGCGATCGGGTCCAAACGAGCCGGGCTAGGCCGTCGCGTCGGCACGCGCAGCCGCCTCAGCCGTGGCTGCGGGCTGGGCCTTCTCCATGACGTAGTTCTCGGAGTCGAAGCGGCGCAGGCGTAGGCGGAACTCGGAGGCGAAGCCTGGCCATAGTGTCGTGTTCTTGCCGTTCTTCGCGCGGTACCAGCTCACGCAGCCGCCGGTGCCCCACACGGCGCGATCGAGGCGCGGATGGATCTCGTCGTTGTAGGACTTCTGACGCTCCGGGCGGACCTCGAGGCGCGAAAGGTTCTTCGCGAACACGGTGTCGAGCGCCTGCGCGATGTAGGCGATCTGCGACTCGATCATGTGCACCATCGAGTTGTGGCCAAGGCCCGTGTTCGGTCCAACGATCTGGAACATGTTCGGGAAGCCCGCGACGGCGGTGCCGAGATACGCCTCCGCGCCGTCCTTCCAGGCCTCGTTCAGGTGGAGGCCATCGCGGCCGCGCACGTCGAACGGAGCCACGGCATCCGCCGCATTGAAGCCCGTGGAGAGGATGATCGCGTCCAGATCGATCGTGCGGCCGTCCGCGAGCACGACGCCGCGCGTTGACATGCCCGCTATGGACGTGGTCTCCACGCTCACGTTCGGGCGCATGAGCGTTGGATAGTAGTCGTTCGAGAGGAGGATGCGCTTGCAGCCCATGCGGTACGTGGGGGTCAGCTTCTCGCGCAGGACCGGATCGGGGACCTGCCTGCGGAGGTGACTGCGCGCGAGCCGTTCGCCCACGGTGAGCACCCGCTTGTTCAGCACGAAGCCGACGCCGCGCAGATCGAGCGTGGTGAAGATCAACTTGCGATACGCATCCTGTAGCCGCGGGAAGCGCGCGTAGAGCAGGCGCTCCGCGGGCTCGATCGCGCGGTCTGCCTTCGGCATGATCCACGGCGGCGTGCGCTGCAGCACGGTGAGCGTCTTCACGGTCTTCGCGATCTCGGGGACGATCTGGATGGCGCTCGCGCCCGTGCCGAGCACCGCGACCCGCTTGTTCGTCAGATCGTAGTCGTGCTCCCACCGGGCCGAATGGAACGCCTTGCCGCCGAACGTGGCAAGGCCGGGGATGCTCGGAAATGAGGGGCGGCTCAAACCACCGGTCGCGGTCACGAGCGCGCGCGCCCACAGCGTCTCGTCCTTGCTGGTGCGTACCTCCCAGAGGCCGCGGTCCTCGTGCCACGTCGCGGAAGCGACCTCCGTGCCGAAGCGGATGTGCGTGCGCACGCCGTACTTGTCCGCGCAGTGGCGGAGGTAGTCCAGGATCTCCGCCTGCAGCCCGAACATGCGCGACCACCGCGGGTTCGGCTCGAACGAGAACGAATAGAGGTGCGACGGGATGTCGCACGCGGCGCCCGGATACGTGTTGTCGCGCCACGTGCCGCCGACGTCGTTCCCGCGCTCGAGCACGGTGAACGAATCGAAGCCCCGCTCGCGAAGCTTGATCGCCATGCCGAGGCCGCCAAAACCAGAGCCCACGATGATCACGTGCCTGCGCGGATCGAGCATCGCATTGACTGTAAAACAACAACGCCGTGGGTCAATGGGCCGCGACCGGCCAGGCTCTTCCGCGCTGGGCAATTCAGCGCGCCTGCGGCGACGGACAACAAGCATCTCGTGATGGGTCAAGGGCTCCGCTCAGCGCCGCTGCGCTCCTCACGTTGACCAGACCGAAGAGCACGATGCCGATGCCCGCCACACGACGAATCCACGGTCGGCGCACGAGCGAGGACAGGCGATGCGTGAACGCGCTGACCGCGAGCATCGACGGCAACGTGCCCATGAAGAACGCAGTCATGGTGAGCGCGCCATCACGCGCACTCCCGGTCCCGAGCGCCGCGCCAAGCGCCGCGTACACGAGGCCGCACGGAAGGAAGCCCCACAGCGCACCGAGCGCGAACGCGGAAGGGTGACCGCGCACTGGCAAGAGTCGCTTCGCCACTGGCTCGATGCGCGACCACAGCGGCGCGCCCAGCCGCTCCACCACGCCGAGCTTCCGCCACACACCCGCGAGGTAAAGCCCCACCGCCACCATCATCACACCGGCGACGAAGCGAAGTCCGATCTGCACGCCCGACAGGAGCTCCACACGGTTCGCAAGCAGACCAAATGCACCAGCCAGCGCGCCCGCGAACGCATACGACACGAGCCTGCCGCCGTTGTAGGCGAGCGCCAGCGTCATGCTCGGCGCCTTCCGCGCGCGTCCGAGCGACACGACGTTCGACGAAGACAGCAGCGTCACGATGCCACCGCACATCGCAACGCAGTGCGTGCTGCCGAGCAGGCCAAGGAAGAACGCAGAGACGATGAAGGTCGGATTCATCGTCACTTCTTTGCCCCCAGGAACGTGAGCGTCATCACGAGCTCGTCCGGCGGATTCGACCCTGTCCGGATGGCCTTCACCTTCACGGGCACATCACCTTTGTACGTGTCCGTTGGCATCGCGAGGAAGACGGGGACGTGGACGTCGCCCAGGCTCGGAACCTCCGCATGCTGCACCGGGATCATCGCGGTCACGTTCGGCGGCCCCTCGATGCTGAAGTCGAACGCCGCGGCCTCCCCGCGCTTGTTGACCACGTGTACGTCCACAGCATTGCGGATCTCGCCGTTCTGCACGGTGTACGGCGCGCCCTGCAGCCGTCGCACGCTCATCTCGAAGTCGGTGCGCTTGCGGATAGAGATCGTGAGCACCGTCACGCCCACGAGCATCATGACCGTGTAGAGGTAGAGGCGTGGACGCAGCACGCGCTTCGGCTTCTTCGCCAGGCCGTTCTGCGAGTCGTAGCGAATGAGGCCGCGCGGCCTCTTCAGTCGGTCCATCACGTCGTCGCACGCGTCGATGCACGCCGTGCATGCCACGCAGTCCAGTTGCAGTCCGTTGCGGATGTCGATGCCGGTGGGGCACACGACAACGCAGCGGTTGCAGTCGACGCAGTCACCGGTCGTGGAGCCTTTCTTGCCGCGCGGCTCTCCGCGCTTCTCGTCGTAGCCCACGATGAGCGAGTCGTCGTCCAGCAGGACGGACTGCATGCGCCCGTAGGGACAGAGCACGACGCACATCTGCTCGCGGAACCAGACGAAGTTGCCATAGAGCGCCGCGGTGATGAACACGACCCAGCCGAACGCCTCCGGGTGGTCCAGCGGGCTCTTGTGCACCATGGCCCACGCCTTCGGGATGGACACGAAGTACGAGAGGACGATGTGCGCGACGCCGAGCGCGAGTACGACGAATGCGGCGTGCTTCAGGATCGTCCGGAGCGCGATCTTGATGCCGTGACCGGTCCTCTCGTCGCGCAGTCGGCTCTCGCGCGAGCCCTCGATCAGACGCTCAACGCGGCGAAATACGCCTTCCAGGAAGACCGTCTGCGGACACGCCCAGCCGCACCACGCGCGGCCGAGCAGCGCCGTCACATAGACCAGAGAGAATGCCGTGCCGCTCACCAGGAAGAAGACGAGCCACGCGTCCTGCTCGTTGAACGTGAGCCCGAACAGGAAGAACCGACGGGCCTCCACGTCGAGCAAGATGGCCGGCGCACCATTCACCTTGATGCATGGAAGGGCGATCCAGAGCCCGATCAGGAGCGCGAACACCAGCGTGCGCCACCGCGCGAAGCGGCCGCTCACGTCCGCTGGCATGATCCGTCGACGGTGCCCCTCCGCGTCGATCGATCCCGTCGCGCTGGACACGACGGGGAGGTGCACCTTGTCACTCATCTTCGACTCACATTTCCTTTTCGCCCTGCGGCGGCTTTCCGCCCGGCACGTTCGTGCCCTTGATCGTCAGCACGTAGGCCGTTGCGGCCGCGACCTTCTCCTCGCCGAGCTGCGGTCCCCACGCGGGCATTCCCTTCGCCGCTACGCCGTCGTGGACGGACGCGTAGATGTTCTGGGGCCTGCCGCCGTGAATCCACGCGTCGTCGGTGAGGTTCGGGCCAATGTTGCCGCCGCCGTCCGCGCGGTGGCAGGCGGCGCAGGTGCTGACGAACACCTGCTTGCCTTGCTCCACGGCGCCCGGCGTCTTCGAGAGCGCGATGAGGGCCTCCGGCGGAAGCGTCCCGCCGTTTCTCTTCGCCTGCTCGATGCGCACGGAGATCATCTCCTGCTGGAACACGACGTCCTGCGCCGCGAACGCACCGAGCTGGTGCTCCGCGAACCAGTAGACCGCCGCGAAGACGACGGCGCCGTAGAGCGTGTACTGCCACCAGAGCGGCAGAACGTTGTCCTCCTCGACGAGATCGTCGTCGTAGACGTGAACCTCCGCATCGTCCTGCTGCGCTCCAGATGCGCGCGCCCCATGTCTGTCGCTCTTGTCGTCACTCATGGCGCGTCTCCTGGGAGAGGGGCTCGGGCATCGCGTCAGAGAGCGGCAGCGCGGCGATCGGGTCGTAGGCGCTCGCTCGCTTGCTCATCGTCCGGATGAGCACTGCGATGAAGACCGCCAGGAACACGAACATCGCCACGATGGGCAGAAGGAGGAGCGGGCTGTGGGAAAAGAGCTCTCGTTGCATGAACTGGTTTCTCCTTCTCAGGGCGCCATCGACAGGTTGGTGGCAGGCTTTGGCGGCGGTGAGGCGACCCCGATCCGCTGCACGTACGCGATGAGGGCGATCATGTCGGAGTCGGCCGGAACGTCGGAGCCGGACTCCTTCAAGTCCTTGGCGATGTCATTCGCCTGGGCCTTCGCTTCCTCCGCCGCCGTGGACACGTCCTTGTCCGTGTAAGGCACGCCGATCGACTTCATGGCGTGGACCCTGTCCGCCGTCTTCGTGAAGTCGAGCTTCCAGTCTGCCAGGAACGCGTACGGCGGCATGTTCGAGCCAGGCGAGATGCTGCGCGGATCAGCGAAGTGCTTCGCGTGCCAGAGGTTCGGGTACTTGCCGCCTTCGCGCGCAAGGTCCGGTCCGGTACGCTTCGAGCCCCACTGGAACGGGTGATCGAACTGCGACTCGCCCAGCGTGGAGGGCTCGCCGTAGCGCGCCTGCTCCCAGCGGAACGGGCGGATCATCTGCGAGTGGCAGTTGTAGCAACCCTCGCGGATGTAGACGTCGCGTCCCTCCAGCTCCAGCGGTCTGTACGGATGCTGCGCCGAGTTGCTCGAGTCCGCCGCGACCAGCAGCGTGGGTACGAGCTCCGCGATGCCGCCGATGAGCACGGCGATCACCGTGAGTACCGTGAAGAGCAGCGCGCGACCTTCGAGCAAGCGGTGCCACGCGTGCGGCCGCTGCGCTCCGTGCTCGCCAACGGAGGACTTCTGACCCGCGGAGATCGCCACCCCGCCCAGGATGCCGACCGTTGCGCCGACCAGCGCGAAGAATGGGCTCGCGAACATGTTCGTCACCAGGAACAGGCCCGCGAGCACGGAGACCGCGACCGCGACGAGGACCGGCCTGCCGAAGATGATCGCGCCCCACGGCACGGCGTTCTTCTCGGGGGTCGCGATGACGACCTCCGTGGTGCCATTCACGGCCTTGCCGGAGCGAGCCGTCACGACCAGGTTCCACGCCATCAGGACCATGCCGACGAAGTACGAGAGACCGCCGATGAGGCGCATCCAGTACATCGGACGGATCGCGTCGAGCGTCTCGACGAAGTTCGGGTACTGCAAGGCACCGTCGGGCGTGACCGCGCGCCACATGAGGCCCTGCGTGATGCCGGCCGTCCACATCGACGTCATGTAGAGGATGATGCCAAAAGTGCCGAGATAGAAGTGCGTGTTCGCCGCGCGCACGGAGTGGAGCTTCGTGCCGAAGAGGCGGGGAATTGCCCAGTAGAACATGCCGGCAGCCATGAAGCCGTTCCAGCCGAGCGCGCCGCCATGCACGTGGCCGACGATCCAATCCGTGTAGTGTGCAAGTCCGCTCACGCTCTTGATGGAGAGCAGCGGTCCCTCGAACGTGGCCATGCCGTAGAACGTGATGCCGGCGGCGAAGAACTTCAGGACCGGGTCCTGCCGGACCTTGGACCAGCCGCCACGAAGCGTCAGTAGGCCGTTGAGCATGCCGCCCCAGCTGGGTGCCCAGAGCATGACAGAGAAGAGCATACCGAGCGACTGCGCCCACTCGGGCAGCGCGGTGTTCAGGAGGTGGTGGGGGCCCGCCCAGATGTAGACGAAGACCAGCGCCCAGAAGTGGATGATGCTCAGGCGGTAGCTGTAGACGGGCCGCTCCGCCGCCTTCGGCAAGAAGTAGTACATGATGCCGAGCACGGGCGTGGTGAGGAAGAACGCGACCGCGTTGTGGCCGTACCACCACTGCACCAGCGCGTCCTTCGCGCCGCCGAAGATGGAGTAGCTCTTCAGGCCGAAGACCGGGATGGCGAGCGAGTTGACGATGTGGAGCACGGCCACCGTGACGATGGTCGCGATGTAGAACCAGATCGCCACGTAGATGTGCTTCTCGTTGCGCTTCGCCAGCGTCCAGAAGAAGTTGATGGCGAAGACGACCCAGATGACCGCGATCGAGATGTCGATCGGCCACTCGAGCTCGGCGTACTCCTTGGCCTGCGTGAAGCCCAACGGCAGCGTGATCGCCGCGGCCACGATGATCAGCTGCCAGCCCCAGAAATGGATCTTCGAGAGCATGTCGCTCGCCATGCGCGCCTTCAGGAGGCGCTGCGTGGAGTAGTAGATGCCGCCGAAGACCATGTTGCCGACGAACGCGAAGATCACCGCGTTGGTGTGCAGCGGACGGATGCGCCCGAACGCCAGGTGCGGGTCGACGTTTGCCTGCCAGAACGCGAGCTGTAGCGCCGCGATGATGCCCACCAGCATGCCCACGAGCCCCCACCCCACGGAGGCAAACATGAAGTAACGGACGACCGAGTCGTTGTACTCGATCGTCTCCTTCTTGAACGTGACCTTGGCCCCGCTCGCTGCGAGAGCTTCACTCATCGGAGTTCTCCTCCTTCTCCAGAGGGAGCAGCGCGAGGCGGTCGGCGTGATCGAAATCGCGCTGTCGCCACGTGAACAGGAACAGGATGATCGAGCCGATGACGAGCATCAGGCTCACGAACACTTGCAAGGTCAGGACCTCCACAGCGGGCTCCTTTTCGACAGAGAAAACGTGGTTGCGAGGATGGTCGTGATGGAGCTTGCCGGCATGAAGACCGCGCAGAGCAGAGGGGACATGACGCCCGCGTAGGCAAGCGTGAGGGCGACGATGTTGTAGGTGACGGCCATGCCCAGGTTGCGGCGTCGCACGCTTGCGAGCTTCCTGGCTGCGAGCAGCGCCAGGCGAACGGGTCGAAGGCCGGGCGTCGTGAAGTAGAAGTCGGAGCGTGCCGCCATGAACGGGCGGTCGACAGTGGGCGTGCCGCTCGTGAAGGCAGTGGCCACTGCCGCCGAGTCGTTGATGCCGTCGCCGATCATGAGGAGGTCCTGGTGGTCACGCCTGGCGATGAACTCCGCCTTGCCCTCCGTAGAGACGTCGCCGGTCGCGTGGTCCCTCGCGATGCCGGAGATCTGTGCGACCTCCTGCGTGCGTTCGTCTGCGTCGCCGGAGAGCAGCCACACGTCGAACCCCGCCTTGCCCAGGGCCAAGACCTCGGCGCGCGCATCGGGGCGCAGCCGCTCGTCGGTCGACGCGGTGCAGAGCACCTTCCCGTCCTTCGCGAACGCCACGTCGCCTGGGCCGATCTTCTCGGCGCTCACCCAGCTTGGTGAGCCAAAGCGGTAGTCGTGTCCAAAGGCAGTTGCATGTAGACCGCACGCAGCCTCTTCCAGGACGTCCGTCATGCCAGGGACGCGCCGTGCATCCAGGGCTGACAGCGCCTGCTCCACCGCAGTGCTCTTCGGATGGCTGCTCTGCGAGACCATCGTGTAGAGCACGTTGCGTTCGTGCGGCGGCAAGGAAGAGAGCGTGCTCGGCTCGCGTACCGTCAGCGCGCCGTTCGTCAGCGTGCCGGTCTTGTCGAACACCACGGTCCGGACGCGCGCGGCGCGATCCAGGAAGCCCGCGGACCGCACGAACAGGCCAGCTCGTCGAAGACCAGCTTGCACCAGGTCGTAGCCAATGGGCGTCGCGATGCCGAACGCGCACGGGCACGTCACCACCAGAACGGCGGTGGTGACCTCCACGGCGCGCGTCAGGTCGTGCGTGACAAGGAGCCAGCCCACGAATCCAGCGCTCGCCGCGAGCAGCACCGCGACCACGTAGAACCTGGTCACCATGGCCCACCAGGGCGCGCTCATCGCGGCGTCCATATCGCGCACAACGGGCGTTCGCAGCAGATCGGTGAGTGGCGAGGCGTCGAACGCCGTCTGCGCGTGCACCGTGACGGCGGCCTTGCTCTGGAGGAACGCGCCGGCGGGCACCACGTCGCCGAACGCGAAGGCGCGCGCACGGCTCTCTCCGTTGATCCAGTCGAGCGAGAAGCTGGCGCCCTCCTTTGCCAGGAGCAGCGCATCGATCGGCAGCAGATCGCCAGAGGAGATCGAGAGCTCATCGCCCTCTTCGATGCTCACGCAGGCCACGGTGAGCACGCCGGATCGTGTGACCTTGCGCGTGAGCAGCCCGTCCACGCCGTCGTTGTCGAGCAGTGCCTGGCGGTTCTTCTCCAGCACGCGCTCCTGGAGGAAGCGGCCCACCAGCATGAGCGCGATGAACACATCCAGGGTGTCGATGTAGACGCCGCCGCCGCGTCCCTGAAAGAAGGAGACGAGCGAGCCGCCGAACGCGAGCACCACGCCGAGCGCGATGGGCAGGTCCAGATGGAGCACACCGCGCCGCAGTCCCAGCCATGCCGACCTGATGAACACGGTGCCGCCGACCGCCATGCTCACGCACGAGATGCCTAGATTCAGCTTCTGGAAGAGGTCGTAGGTGGGACCGGACGAGAGACCTGCATACTGTGCGACGCCGAAGACCATGGCGTTCATCGCGAGCACGATGCACACGCCCATGCGCCAGACGAGCGCGTTGCCGCGTGACTCCGGCTGCTTGCGCGGCGGTCCGAACAGGTAGCCGAATTTCTGGATCTCCTGGACGAAGCCCGAAAGATCGAAGGCCGGCTCCACGATCATGTTCGCGCGGCCGAGCGTCGGGTTGACCGAGATGCCGAGCGCTCCTTCGTGGCGCGCGAAGAGCGTGTCGATGAGCCAGACGCACGCGCTGCAGTGGAGCCCCTGCACGTCCAGGTCGACGCGGCACGGGCCCGGCTCTGCCCTCTGGCGCGCGGAGATCGACTCCAGCCATTTCATGTCACGACGTCCGGGGTGCGTCTCCGCCACGGGCACACCCACGTCGCCGCGAAGCGCGTAGTAGCGTTCCAGATGCGCCTCGGCGAGGAGCGCCGCGACGGCCCCGCACCCTCTGCAGCAGTACGGAGCGAACGCCACGTCGTCGAGTTCGTTGCCGCAGTGCGAGCAAACGGCGTCGGTCCTTGCGAGCGCAGTCCTGTTCAATGCAGCCGCAGCCATGACTTTCGGGCGTCAGTGCATGGTGCGTGCCTCCTCGGAAATGCACAGCCGCCAATCAGGCCTACACCGGCCACGTGCAATTGCTGCGTCGGCATGCAACCGGTTCGCGCAAACTCCTTCCCGCTCGGCTCGCACCCGCGCGTCTGCACACGTGATGCGCTTCGGCAGCGCACCGAACGTGGCTGGCCGGGTCCTTGCTTCGAACCCTCCGACCGCTGCGTCGGCGTAAAAATCGATGTTGAAGAGCCCTCCTTCCCAGTCACCTCCCATCAGCCAGCGCGGGCCGCTTGTCCTGATCGTGGATGACGACGCGCGTTCCACTCGCCTCATCGCGCAGATGCTCCGCGAGGACGGCTTCAACGTGGAGGTGGTGCTCGACGGCGCTCGTGCGATCGCGCGGCTGACACGTGCACCGCTGCCCGACGTGCTCGTGACTGACCTCAGCATGCCCCACGCGGATGGGAACAGCGTCACCATGTTTGCGCGCTCGCAGAAGCCTGGGCTGCCCGTGATCTTCGTCACTGGCTATCCGCACCTTGCAACGTCTCTTGCGGGGGAGCCAAGACCGACGTTGTTCACGAAGCCCGTCAACTACGCGGAGCTCTTGACTGCGCTGCTCCGCGTTCTTCCACCGGACCGGCGTCCAGAGTGCCGGCCCTGATTCCGCGCGTCCCCGAATCGATGTGGGACGAGCTGAAGCGATATGTGCGCTTCACGCCGGCCGACGCCGAGCTTTGCGCCGCGTTCGGCAAGCTGGCTGCCCCGGAGTTTTCGCGCATCTCGCAGGAGTTCTACGATCGCATTCGTGAGCACGAGGGCGCGCATGCGGTGCTCACGGGCGAAGAGCAGGTGGCGCGCCTGCAGCGATCACTCGTGCGATGGATGGAGCGCGCGTGCGGTGGTGTCTACGACGAGAGCTACTTCGAGGAGCATTCGAAGATCGGGCGCATGCATGTGAAGATCGGGCTCTCGCCTCGCTACATGCTCACGGCGATGGCGCTCATCCGGATCGAGCTCACGCGGGTCGCCGCGGAGCGCTGTCCGGAGCCGGCAAGAACCACGAATGCGCTCAATCGCCTGCTGGACCTGGAGGTCGCGATCATGTTCGAGACCTATCAGGAGGCCATGTCGGCGCGCATTCGCAATGCGGACCGGCTCAAGTCGGAGGACGATGGGCGTGCGCTGGCGCGGCTCGAACAGCTGTATGCGAACGCCGTGGAGCTCGCGCCAGTGCTGGTGCTGGGACTGGATCGGGCTGGCAACATTCGCCTCTGGAACCGCGAGGCCGAACGCGTCACCGGATACGCTCGCGACGAGATCCTCGGGCAGAGCTCCGACATCTTGCTGCCGGAGGACCTACGCGGGACCCTCGCCGCGCGTCTCACGTCGACCGTGGCCGGTCCGCAGGGCTCGGCCGAGAGCGAGCTGCTCACGCGCGCTGGCAAGGTCCGGCATGTGGTCTGGCATGCGGCGCACATGCAGGCGAACGCAGAGGACGACGTCACGGTGTTCTTGATGGGCTCCGACGTGACGGACAGGAAGGCCATGGTCGAACGGACGCGGCAGGCGGAGAAGCTCGCGGCCGTCGGCACGCTGGCCGCGGGCCTTGCCCACGAGATCAGGAATCCGCTGAACGGCGCGCAGCTGCACGTTGCCTTTCTCGAGCGCGCCATCGTCAAGAAGGGCAGCGATGCGGGAATGCTGGAGGCGGTCAACGTCGTCAACGACGAGATCAAGCGCCTGGCGAATCTGGTGACGGACTTCCTGGACTTCGCACGGCCTCGACCGCTCACGCTTTTGGCCACGTCGCTCATTGCGCTGTTCGCGCGTGCACAGGCCATCGTCGCGCGCAATGCAGAGAAGGCGAATGTCCGGTTCACGTGCGACCTGCCGTCGGCAGATGTGGAGTTCGCCGCGGACAGTCCGCGCCTCGAGCAGGTTTTGTTGAACCTTGTCGGGAACGCCATCGAGGCGCTCGAGCCCAGTGGTGGTGGCCACGTCACGCTGCGCGGTCGGCGCCAACCGCGTCATGTCGTCATCGAGATCGAGGACGATGGCCCGGGAATTCCGCAGGCGGCGCCGATCTACGACGCGTTCTTTTCGACCAAGGAGGGTGGGACGGGCCTCGGCCTCGCGGTCACCCACCGCATCGTGACCGATCACAAGGGCACGATTGACGTGAATAGCAGACCGGGGCGAACGATATTCCGGGTGATACTCCCGCTGACCCAGACCGATGGAGCAGACTCATGAGCAAAGGTAAGATCCTCGTCGTTGATGATGAAGCAAGCGCCCGCAACGGCCTTGCGAAGCTGCTCACACAAGAGGGCTACACGGTGGAGACCGCCGCCGACGGGCGGGAGGCGCTCGAGATCGTGATGGAGAAGGCGCCCGACGTCGTCATCACGGATCTCAAGATGCCAGTGATGGACGGCATGGAGCTGCTCGAGAAATCGAAGGCGCACAATCCGACCATCCCCGTCATCGTCGCCACTGCGTTCGGCGAGCTCGCCACGGCGGTGAAGGCCGTGCGCGCTGGTGCAGCGGACTACCTGACAAAGCCGATCGACTTCGACGCGCTGCTGATCGCCGTGGAGCGGACCATGGAGCGCCACGAGCTGACAAGCGAGGCCGAGAATCTTCGCCGGCAGCTGCGCGACCGTGATCAGGAAGGCCTGGAAGGCCTCCTTGGCACGTCGCCCGCGATGCAGAAGGTGTATCGCACCGCGCGTCAGGTCGCGCCGTCGCGTGCGACCGTGCTCATCACGGGCGAGAGCGGCACCGGCAAAGGTGAGCTCGCCCGCGCCGTACACGTCCTCTCGCCGCGCAAGCAGAAGCCGTTCGTCGCGCTGCATTGCGCGTCTCTGGCCGACTCGCTCCTCGAGAGCGAGCTGTTCGGTCACGAGCGCGGCGCCTTCACCGGAGCCGAGAAGCGCCGGATTGGCCGCTTCGAGCAGGCGGACGGCGGCACACTGTTCCTGGACGAGATCGGCGAGATTTCGCTCCTCACGCAGGTGAAGCTGCTTCGCGTGTTGCAGGAGCGGACGTTCGAGCGCGTCGGCGGCAACGACGCCGTGAAGGTCGACGTTCGCCTGGTCGCGGCCACCAACAAAGATCTCGCCACCGAGGTGCGCGAGGGCCGCTTCCGCGAGGATCTCTACTACCGCCTCAACGTGGTCCACATCGAAATGCCCGCGCTGCGCCTCCGCGGAAACGACGTCATCCTGCTCGCGGAGCACTTCCTCCGCCGCTTCGCGCGCGAGAACCAGAAGCGCATCGACAGCTTCACGGAGTCCGCCCGCAACAAGATCGTCGCGCACCGTTGGGCGGGCAACGTCCGCGAGCTCGAGAACGCAGTCGAGCGCGCCGTGGTGCTCTCCACCGGTGCCCTGGTCGATGCCGAGGACCTTCCGTTCGCAGCATCCCCTGCAATGTCAGGCGCAGTTCGGATCCCGGGCGCGACGATGGCCGAGATCGAGAAGTACGCGATCCTCGCGACGCTCGAGGCGGCAGCAGGCTCCACCACCCGCGCGGCCGACATCCTCGACATCAGCGTGCGCACGATCCAGTACCGGCTCCACGAGTAC
>JBBRNJ010000066.1:0-49570 GCA_038230375.1 Polyangiales bacterium
ATCAGGTCGAGCGCGGCAGAGGGCGTGCGGCTGCGTGTGCACATCGGCGCGCGTCCCCGGTCCAGCGTCCGAATTCCCATCTCGAAGCTCCGTGAGGGAATGGTCATCGCGCGCGATCTGCTGTCGCCGACCGGCGAATTGCTCGTGCGATCGGGCACCCGATGTTCCGGTAGCCAGGCGGAGCGGCTCATTGCGGCGTTCGCGCCGACGGAGATCGTCGAAGTTGCCGAGGTGGCTGCGTAGCGGCGAGCTTCCGCGCTGCGCTCGATCGTTCATCACTCATGCGCTGAGAGAGTCAGGCTGCCACATCCGCGACCTCGACGACGTCCGCGGGCCCCAGCAAGGCGAACAAGCGCTGTGCGTGGGATGACGAGATCCGAGTTCCGGCGCGCGCGATCAAGACTCCCTTGGAGGACTTCAGATCGGAAACGAGCACCATGCCCTCTCGAAGCCTGCTCGCGGGGATGAACACGCTCGACCGCAGGCGCGCGGCCAGATGCAGGCGCATTCGCACCGCACTGTCGGACGCGGTCACGTTGACGGTGGACCTGGCGTCCATCACCTCCACGTGCCGCCTCGCGTGATCCACGGAGAGCGTGACCGGCAACCCCATCGTCACGTCCATCCCGTCGTCCAGGGCACTCCGGACGTACGCGCCAGCCGTTGTGTTCGCGAGCTCGAGAAGCATGTCCAGCTGCATTGCCGTGTTCGGCATCTCGCCGAGCATCGCCACGCCGAGCCGGCACAGGCTCGACTCCTCGATCTCGATCACTACACGCTGCTCCGCGCCTTCCCCGGTCGCATCCAGGCGAATCTCCGCAGCGTGTGTGGGGACGAAGTCGCCGAGAAGACGCGAGGGTTGGAGCGTGATGCCCGACAAGGCCGACAGCGTTTCTGCGCACAGCGGACCAAACCTTTTCCACGCCGCAGCCTTCTCGAGCCGCGTCGCCACCTTGGGTGCCTGGTCTAGCTGCTTGCCAAACGTGCGCTCCAGCTGTGCAAGATGCGCTGCCTTCCGCACGCGAGCCACGATCTCTTCACGAGTGATGGGCTTGCGCATGAAGTCGTCCGCGCCCCCACGGAACGCCGCGGCGATCTCCTTGGCGCCTGCTTGCGCGCAGAGGAACAGCACTGCAGCATACTCAGGCCGCGCGCGCCGGAGCTGCGCAACAAAGTCTTCCGCGCACGTGGCGTGTGATGGCCATTCGCTCACCACCACGTCGAATGACTGCTGGCTCAAAGCCGTCAGCACTCCGTTCCAGTCGGTCGTGACGACGTCCATGTCGGCGAGCAGTTCAGCGGTCGCTGCGGCGGCTGCTGGTCGGTCGACCACCAGCACTTTCACGTGGACCTGCCCTTCGCGACCTTCTTCGCGGCGGCGACCACGTGGAGCATGTTGCACGGCTTCACGAGCCAGCCAACCGCGCCCGCGGCCATCGCGCGCTCCACGAGCTGCGGCTTCGACTCGCTGGTCAGCATGATGACCGGTGGACGCACAGGATCGCGAGCAAGCTCCTCCACCAGCTCCACGCCGCTCATCCAGGGCATGTTCACGTCGCAGATGACGCACGTGATGCCGTCGCCGCCGGCGCGAACCAGCTCCAGCGCCGCTCGGCCATCCGCGGCCTCCACGACGTCGAATCCGGCATTCTTCAGTGCCGTACCAACCTGACGCCGCACCATCGCTGAGTCATCCACCACGAGAATCGACATGGTTCTCTCCTGCGCTGGACTCATGGACGACACACTTGCGTGCATTTTTAAGCCTAAGGATTTGTGAGCCCTCGACCGTTCTCTTGGGGGACCGGGAGGCAATATGTTCGTTCACCAAGGTTATTCGCTCGAGAAAGATGCAGCCGTGGCCGTCGCCGACGCCACGCGCGGGTGGGATACGGAGAAGGCTCCCGAGATCCTGTTCGCCTTCGTGTCGACGGCCCAGGACGTGAATGTCGTAGCGTCCACGCTGGCGGCGCGCTTTCCCGCGACCATCGTGGTGGGATGTACGTCCACCGGGGAGCACGCAGCTGGCAAGCACCTCGCAGGGTCGTTGGTGCTTGCGGCGCTCTCCGACACGGGCATCAAGTGGACGGTGGCGCTGGCGAAGGATTTGAACAAGTTCGACGCCGCGAGGGCCGATGCCATCGCCGCCGAGCTCTTCGCGGGGCTTCACGTGAACACCGAGGAGTTCGACCCGAGCGAGTACTTCTGCCTCAACCTGATCGACGGCCTTCGGATGAAGGAAGAGGGAATCGTGTCGCTCGTCGCCGAGGCACTGCAGGGCGTTCGGCTGGTGGGTGGGTCCGCCGGCGATGACCTTGCCTTCAAGGAGACGCGCGTCATTGCGTTTGGAGAGGCGGTCACGGACGCAGCCGTCTTCATCCTGGGTCATGGCAAGGGCGCGTTCCAGATCCTGAAGCACCAGCACTTCACGACGACGGCGAGCCAGCTGGTCGTGACGAAGGTCGATACGGCGCAGCGGCGCGTGTACGAGATCGACGGCCTGGGAGCGCTCGAGGCATACGCGAAGTCTCTCGGCCTGGCTGTGGACCAGGTCACCTCTGACGTGACGTTCCTCCACCCGGTCACCTTCTCCTGCAACGGGCAGATCTACGTCCGTTCGATCCAGCGCGTCGAGTCCGACGGATCGATCGTCTTCTACTGCGCTGTAGAAGAGGGGATGGTGCTCGAGGTGGGCGGACACCACAACATGGTGGAAGAGCTGGCGAAGGAGTTCGCGAGCGCCGTCAGCGACCGTGGCCCTTTCGAGTTCTTCCTGGGTTGGAACTGCATTCTGCGCGCACTCGAGGCGGACAAGACAGCACAGACCGCGGCCGTCGCGGAGCTCTGGTCCCGGGTCGCGAGCGCTTCAATTGGATTCGACACGTACGGCGAGCAGCTGGACGGCGTCCACATCAACCAAACGTTGGTCGCCATCGGCTTCCACAAGGCGGCGTAGAGGGAACATGAGCGAAAACTGGCAAAAGCGGGCGATGGCGGCGGAGACGACCGCAGACGTTCTCAAGCGTAAGGTGAAGGCGCTCTACAATGGCGAGGCCACATCGGTCTTCCAGCGGCAGCTGGCGCGCGCTCAGCACCGGCAAGAGGAAGCACGACGTCGACGGGAGTTGATGGAAGTACGCGCCGCAGATCTCGCGAAGTACAACGGCGTGCTCGAGGTGCAGGTCGCGGAGCGGACCCGGGCACTGCGGACCATCCTGGACAACGTGACGAGCGGGTTCTTGCTGGTGGACAGCGAGCTTGCGGTCGCGGCAGGCTACACGGTGAGCTGCACGGCGCTGCTCGGCACGACCGAGATCGAGGGCCGCGACGTTGCGACGCTCTTCTCTGGAGACGAGTCCCGACTCGCGAGTCACCTGCGGCTGGCATTGCATCAAGTCTTCGCTGACATGCTGCCGGAGGAGGTTTCGCTCGACGCGATTCCGAAGCGCTTTGTGGTGGGCGAGCGCCCGCTACGCGTTGATGCCCGCGCGATCCGCGCGGAGGACTCGACCGTGACTCAGATCCTCTTGACGGTGAACGACATCACGGCACTCGAGAACGCGCAGCGCGAGGCCCGCGAGAACCGGGTGCTCATCGGCATCCTGCGACAGCGCGAGACGTTCAGAGAGTTCGTTGCAGACACGCGCGAGCTGCTGGTCGCCGCCCGGGACGCGGTGCAGGAAGGCGACCAAGCCTTCTACCGTCGCGCGCTGCATACCGTGAAGGGCAACGGGGCTGCCTTCGATCTCGTTGACCTGGTCCACTCCATTCACGCGATAGAGTCGAAGCCCGAGATCACGGCGGCCGACATCGACGGCGCGGAAGCTGAGCTTCGCGAGTTCCTCGCGCGGAACTCGCGAATACTGGAGCTTCCGTTCGACGCCCCGCTCGACGCCTCGTTCTCGGTATCCGAGGGCCGGGTCGAGGTCCTCACCGCCATGACCCGCGCCCAGGACGTAGACATCCGGCGCTGGACCGCGGAGCTCGTGCTGAAGCGCACGGACGTGGTGCTCGGCCCGCTGCACACCTACGTGGAGAAGCTTGCGGAGCGACTGGAGAAGCGCGTGACCTTCATCCTCAAGGGCGGCGACGTTCCTGTCGATGTCAGGCGCCTGCGTCCGATCGTTCGCAATCTCTCGCATCTACTGCGCAACGCCGTGGACCACGGCATCGAGCTTCCGGACGATCGCGGCGAGAAGGTCGCCGACGGCACGCTGGAGATTCGGATGGAGGATGCAGGCCGTAGCTGGAAGCTCCATGTGTTGGATGACGGCAGAGGCATCGACACGGACGTGCTCGTGGCGCGTGCGGTCGAGCAAGGTCGCATGAGCCCCGAGGGCGCAAATGGCCTGACTCCGGAGGAGCGCGTGGGCCTGATATTCGTCGATGGCCTCTCCACAGCGCGCGAGGCCACCGAGGTCTCGGGTCGTGGCGTAGGCATGGCCGCCGTGAAGGCCGCAGTACAGGACGCCGGCGGAACGATCTCCGTCGACTCCGTGCTCGGAAGGGGCACACACATCATCATCACCGTACCGAAGCCGGACGCGCTCAGCAGTCTTGCTCCCCCGTCTACTCGCTCGAATCCGCCGCGGGCGTACCTGAAGGTGAGCGGCGGCAACTGACCGGGCTACCGGGTCATTCCCCGCACGACCGCGCGCACCTCCTGGATCAGTGCGAGCGCCGCTCGCGCGTCGACCATCGCGGTGACGTCGTGCTCGGGGCTCAACGCGCGCCGCAACGTCCGGCAGATGCCAGGTTCGTCGTCGATCACGAGCACTCGGCCGCGCCGGATGGCCACATGTGCCGGTGCTGGCGCGGCGGGTGTTCCGCTCGCCGACCGTGAGCTGGGCGGCAGCACGACTCGAAACGTGGAGCCCGCACCCACCTCACTCTCCACCGTGAGGGTTCCGCCGAGCGCGGTCACGATGCCATGGCAGATTGACAGCCCCAGCCCCGTGCCCTCCCCGACCGGCTTGGTCGTGAAGAATGGCTCGAACACACGGCCTCGAACCTCGGGCGGGATTCCCGCGCCGGAGTCCTTCACCTCGACCACGACTTCGCCGTTCGCTCCGGTTCGGGTGGTGAGGCGTATCTCGTTCGTGCTGGCGTTACCGACAGGGATGGCCTGGGCGGCGTTGACGACCAGGTTGAGGAAGACCTGTCCGACACGGGACTCCGATGCATCAATGAGGGCGACGTCCGCGTAGTCGCGTACGAGCTGCGCGCGGTGCCGGATCTCGTTCGCGGCGAGCTTGACCGTTGCGTCCAACACCAGCCGTACGTCGACGACGTTGCGTTCGTCCTCGTCGATCCGCGAAATGAGCTTCAAGTCGCCCACGATCACGCGAACCCGATCTGTCCCTGAACGCGCGTCGAGCACCAGCTCCCGAAGCTCCTGAACCTGATCGGGCGGCATTCGCTCCAGGGCCTCGTCGAGCAACTCCAGGTTTCCAGAGACGTAGGCGAGCGGGTTGTTGATCTCGTGAGCGACCCCGCCGACCACATGGCCTAGGGCGGAGAGAAGCTCTGATTGGCGGAGCTTCTCCTTCAAGTCGAGCATGTCGGCTTCCGTCTTCTTTCGGTCGGTGAGGTCCGTGTGTGTGCCGACCATCCGGATCGGCTTGTCGTCCTTGTCCCGAGCCACGACCATGCCGCGCGCGCGGATCCACTTCCAGCTTCCGTCCTTGCAGAGCATCCGGAACTCGACGCTGTAGAGGCGAATCCTGCGTTCGAAGTAGTCCTGCACCATCTTGATCACGCGCGGCTGATCTTCAGGATGTACGTGCTCGAGCCACGCAGCTCCAGAGTTAGCGAAGTCGTGCTCGGCGCACTCGCTCTGCGAAGATGCGGACGACCCCGTCGGCCCTCGTGATCTCGTGCTCGATGACGTAGTCACCGCCGCCGCGAAGGGTCACTTCGATCGCGGCCGTCGTGCGCGCGCGCTCCGCCGCCGACAGATAGCCGAGGTACCTCTCGTACGACACGCTCGTACCCGACTCTTCGCCGAAGAGCCGATACTGACCCGCACTCAAATGCACGACATTGGTTGCCAGATCCCATGTCCACGTCCCCGTGCGACCCAGGAGCTGTGCATCCGCCAGGCTCGTGTGTGCCCGCGCAAGCTCGCGCGCGTACACCTCCTCCCGAAGCGTCAGCGCGGCTATCGTTTCGAGCGCCCGTTCCAGAGACAGCGGTTTCGTCTGCGGCCCGCGATCGAAGCTGCCCATCTCGACAGCGTACGGCACGCGGGCCCAAACCCTCAGGCGCGCGGCGCACGAGAATTCGCGAGGCGGACCGGTCGCAGGCTTCCCTGGGACATCGCGCGCATCGGGACGGCGAACCGCATCTTCGTGCCGCGCCCGACCACACTCTCGACCGAGACGGTCCCGCCGAGGTCTTCGCATGCGGCGCGCGCGGCGCCCATGCCCACGCCGCGCCCGGAGGTCTCGGTGACCTCGGTCCGCGTGCTCACGCCATCACAGAAGAGTGCGTCGATGCCCTTGGCCGCGAACCCTCGCTCCTGGGCCCTTCGCTCGAGGACGCTGAAGTCGATGCCCGCGCCGTCGTCGCAGACTTCGATGACGTGATGAGTGTCCGTTTCCAGCGCGCGGATCGTGAGGCTGCCCACGGGCTCCTTGCCCTTGGCCACGCGGGCCTCAGGCGTCTCCACGCCATGATCGACGGCGTTTCGGAGGACGTGCACGAAGGCACCCCAGAACGGCGCCCACCTCGCCCCGTCGAGCCGAACCTCATTCGCCTCCACGCACACGGTGACGTTCTTGCCCAGCCGTGTGGCCAACGCGGTGCACTGCTCGCCGAAGCGGCGGAGCCTTCGCTGAACGGGCTCGAGCCGCAGGCGCGCGACGTAGCGTGCGATCTCATCCCTTGGCGCGCCAGACGCGATCGCGCTGGCGAGCGCCTCGGCCTCTTCCAGCGTGAGCTCGACGCCCGCGATCTTGGCGCCCATCAGTACATGCGCGCGATTGATGATGTCGCGACACTCGGTGTCTACCCGGCGAAAGGCCTGGGTGACATCCGTCGGGTCCGCAGCCTGCAGCGCGGACTCCAGCTCGTGGCACGCGTCGGCAAGGATGGAGAAGCCGAGGAGACCAGCATTGCCCTTCAGCGTGTGAATGTTCCGCATGAGCGTGGTGTCCGCGGCCTCGCCGCTCGCGCCGGCGCCAGCGATTCGCTCGCGCAGCGCCTCGGCCTCGGAGACGAACTCGGACACCGCCGTCTCGTCCGCCACGATTCGCGTGCACAGCGCGGACAGATCGCGTTGTGCCGCCTCCGCGCGCCGCCGGGCGATCTCGGCCGTCGCATCGGAGATCATGACGAGCACCTTCATCGGAGTGGGGCTCGGAATGACTCGATAGGAGAGCGACAGCTGGCGATCGCCCGCCTTCACGTGCCGTGGCATCTGCTCGAGGAGCAAGTCCTGCGGCAGCATGTCGTCATACAGCGCCGACAGGGCCACGCAGAACGCGCTGCCAACGCCAGCCTCCGCCTGATCGAGGAGTGAAGCGAGCGTCGCGTCGGGAGCGATCTCTCCGAACCAGACTGACAGGATTCGCGAACGTTCCCGCGAGATCTCGCCTGCGGCATCCACGGTCAAGAAGCCCTGTTCCGCATTGTCGAGCAGGAGGCTCATGTCCCGGTTTTTCTGCGCGAGCTCGTGGGTGCGCGCGGTCACCAGCGCATCCAATCGCTGCTGCTCGCTTCGCGCGGTCTCCTCGATGGTGCGGACGTGCTCACGGAGCGCCGCGGTCATCGCATTGAAGTCCCGGGCCAGCAATCCGACCTCGTCGGACGAATTGTCCGTCAGTGGCTCCGCGCTCAGATCGCCACCAGCGACCGCCTGCGTTGCCCGTTGAACTCGTCGGAGTCGAGACGACAGGGCCACGCCCAGCAGCCACGCGCCCACCAGGCCAAGTGACAGCGCGAGACAGCCAGCCAGCCCGGAGGTCAGGAGCGCGCGCTTTCGCGCAGCAGCGATTCCGTCGAGAGACATCTCGAGCACCAGGACGCCTGTGGGGCCCTCCCGCGACACCACGGGCGCGCGCACGTGATCGTCGACTTCGTGGTGATGGTCTCGACCTCCGATACGCCGTGGTCCGGCGCCGGCAACGGATCGCCGACGCTGCCGATCACGTGACCATCCGTTGCGAAGAGCGCGATCGACTTTACGTCGGAATCTTGCGCGGTGGCCTCCATGATCTCGCGTGCCGTTTGCTGATCGTCGAACGCGACCGATGGCTCGGTCTGCCGCGACAGCAACAGCGCGTAGGTCGCGCCTTTGGCGCCTAGCTCGTGGCGCATGCGGCCAAGCTCGCGCGACGAGAAGAATGCCGTGAGGCCGAGCGCGACGCCGAAGAGCATCGCGAACGAGAGCGCGGCCAGCTTGTGGCGGATCGAGACCTTCATGCTGGAGCCAACGGATCATTGGTGTCGCACCTTGAGGTCCTCAAGTTCGAGATCAGGCTGCCGTTCCGTGGGCCATGAACACACACGGACGCACAGCAGCCAAGAGCTCCCTTCTCTTCGTGGGTCTCGCCCTGGCGGCCCTCAGCGGATGCGGCGAGCAAGGGCCGGAGTCCTCGCAGATCACCCGGGCGGCCGCCGCGCATAGCGCAGGCGCAGTTCATGTCGCCACCGCGCATGGGGCCGCTGCAGCTGCTGCCGCTGCGACACCGGCGTCGGACGAGATCAATCCGCGCTTGCTCCGACGATTCCTTCCGCTGCCGGACCCGCGCATCTCGGCGGATAGCGCGGATGCAGCCAAGGTCTCGCTAGGCCGGATGCTCTTCTTCGACGCGCGCCTCTCGAAGAGCGGTGATGTCGCTTGCAACTCGTGTCATGCGCTCGACGAGTACGGCGTCGATCACCGCAAGACGTCCGTTGGCACTGGTGGACAGCTGGGCGGTCGAAACGCTCCGACCGTGTACAACGCCGCTGGTCACTTCACGCAGTTCTGGGACGGACGGGCTTCGGACGTCGAGGCGCAGGCGCTGGGCCCGATCCTGAACCCGAAGGAGATGGGCGCAACCGACGCGGCTGCCGTGGTTTCCGCGCTGTCATCCGTTCCGGGCTATCCGCCGCTGTTCGCGAAGGCGTTCCCTCAATCGAAGGACCCCGTCTCTTTCCCGAACGTGGGAGCCGCGATCGGTGCGTTCGAGCGCGGCCTGGTCACCCCCGGTCGCTGGGACAACTACCTCCGCGGCGACGCCAACGCGTTGACGCCTACGGAGAAGAAGGGACTGAAAGTGTTCCTCAACTCCGGCTGCATGGTCTGTCACACGGGCGCGTATCTCGGGGGATCGATGTTCGAGCGCGTGGGGGTCGTGGAGCCCTGGCCGAACCAGGGCGATCGGGGACGCGCCGGCGTCACGAAGAACGACGGCGACAAGATGATGTTCAAGGTTCCGTCGCTCCGGAACGTGGCGCGCACCGGCCCCTACTTTCACGATGGTTCTGCGGAGACGCTGGAGGACGCTGTGAAGGCCATGGGGCGTTTCCAGCTTGGCCTCGACTTTTCCGCCGACGAAGCGGACTCGATTGTTGCTTGGCTACGATCGCTCACGGGGGAATTGCCGCGTACGTACATCGAGCGGCCAACTCTGCCACCTGGAAAGTAGGCCCCCGTGCTCACTCACCGTCTCCTCCGCATTCTGCTCCCGTGCGCGCTTGCCGCGGCGCTAGCCAGTCTGGGAAACGTCGCCCATGCGTTCCCCGATCGCGCCCTCCACGCTGACGCAACTCTTCACGGGGGCCGACCGCTTGCTACCTGGATGGCGGGCAACGCGGGGCCCGCGCTTGCCCGCGCTGACTACGCGAAGCTCGTTCGCGTCTTCGACAGGATCGCGCAGATGGGCCCCGCCAGCCAGGGCTTCGAGCGGTGGGCGCCGATAGCGCGCGAGGGTGCGCGTGCGGCCTCCAGCAAGGATCTCGAGGCTGCGCGGCGGGCATGCAAGGACTGCCACGACACCATGCGGGCGAGGTATCGGAAGAGCCTGGGCGACCGCGCACTTCCTTAACGCGCTTGTCACAGCGGCCGTAGCCCAGTGTGGCTATCCAACTCTGGTCGGGCGGCCCGCACCTCGAGAATCGGCACACCTACAAGCTGGACGAACAACATGCGCAAGCTCCTCGATTACCTGCTCTTGCCCACCGCGATCACCGGGTTCGAACGAAAGTACCTGGCCCGGACGAACAGGATCGCGTTCGCATTCTTCGCGCTCCACGTCCCGGTCCTCTGTCTCATCGCATGGGGCAACGGAACCAAGCCGCTGCTGGCGCTCGCGCTGTCGCTTGCAACGCTGGTCGGACCAGCGGCAGCGCAAAAGACGATCAAGAACCCGCGATGGGTCTCGATGGTCTACGGCGTCACTGCCATGTTCTTTGGTGGCTTGCTCGTCCACTTTGGTCAGGGCGCGACTCAGATCGAAATGCATTTCTACTTCTTCGCGCTCCTCGCAATGCTCGCCGTCTTCGCGAACCCGATGGTCATCATCGCCGCGACAGTGACGGTTGCTCTGCACCACCTGGTGCTCTGGCTGATCGTGCCGGAGTCAGTCTTCAACTATGCCGCACCCGTCTGGGTCGTCGCCCTGCACGCTGTATTTGTGGTGCTGGAGAGCGTCGCGGTCTGCTTCATCGCGCGCACCTTCTTCGACAACGTGATCGGACTCGAGAAGATCGTCGAAGCCCGGACGCAGGAGCTTGCCGCCAGGAGCGCCGAGATGCGTCGCGTGCTGGACAACGTGGACCAAGGGTTCGTCGTTGTGGCCAAGGATGGCACGATCGCGAGCGAGCGCTCGCGCGCGTTCGACCTCTGGTTTGGGGTTGGGCACAAGACCTTGGTGGCGGCGTTCTCCACGAAGTCGGTTGAGTTTGCCCAGGCACTAACGGTTGGCTGGGATGCTCTCACGGATGGCTTCTTGCCTGCGGAGCTCCTTCTTGAGCAGCTGCCGAAGCGGCTGAACGTCGGCGACGAGCACTTCGATGTGGACTACCTCGCCGTGAACGACGAGGGCTCGCTTCTCGTGGTCGTCACGAACGTCACCGCGCGAGTGACCCAGGAGATCGGCGACCGGGAGCGAATGGAGACCCTCTCCATCTTCGAGCGCGTTCTCTCCGATCGGAATGCCGTGGACGAGTTTTTCCGCGAAGCCAACGACATCGTCAAGCAGATCGCTTCCGGCGCGCCTGACCTTCTCTCCTTCAAGCGCGCGGTCCACACTCTGAAGGGTAACAGCGCAATGTTCGGATTGACGAGCGTCGCCGAAGCCTGTCACGACGTAGAATCGTTCGTGGCGGAGGAGGATGAGAAGCCGTCTCCCCGCGTGCTGGCACCGCTCCTGGAACGCTGGAACCGCGTCGGGACCAGCCTCTCGCGCGTGGTCCGCGTTCGGTCCAACATGATCGAGCTCGACGCTGACGAGCACGCAGCGCTCGAGCGCGAGGCCAGCGTCTACTCCATGGACCTCTGGCGCAAGGTCCACGACCTCACGCTCGAGCCGACGAAACGGCGGCTCACCGGAGTTGCGGCGCACACCGCGCGCATCGCGGAGCGGCTGGAGAAGGACGTCGCCGTGGCGATCGAGGACAACAACCTGCGCATCGACGCCGCACAGTGGTCGCCGTTCTGGAGCGCATTCGTTCATGCCGTTCGGAATGCAGTGGACCACGGCGCAGAGACACGAGATGAGCGTGCCGAAGCGGGGAAGTCAGAAAAGACGACGATCACCCTACGGACGGTGATGCAGGGGGACCGTTTCATTGTCGAGATCGCCGATGATGGGCGGGGCGTCGATTGGGACCGCGTTCGGGAGAAGGCGGTGGCCGCGGGGCTCGCATCGGAGACCAAGGAAGACCTCACGATGGTGCTCTTCAGCGATGGAATGTCGACGCGGGACGGGGTCTCGGCCATGTCGGGTCGCGGGATCGGGATGGGGGCATTGAAGGCGGCAGCCGAGGGCCTGGGCGGAACGGCGCTCGTGCTCTCCGAGCGCGGGCACGGAACGACGATTCGCATGTCGTTCCCCGTCTCCGCGATGGGCACCGACGGGCGCGTGCGCCGTACATTTCCGCCGCGGGTTGCGTGAGAGTCCGTTTGGGTTCGGGTGGGAGCTAGAGGCAAACATGAGCGCAGTATTCAATGACCTGGAGCGCATGCTCGCAACAGCGGCCATCGACCTCTTCGAGGCCCACGGGGCGGCAACGTGGAAGACCCCTTCGGTCGAGCAACCGCACGCGGAGGCAGAGTGCATCGTCGCGACGATCGGGTTCGCGGTGGCCGACGGGTCGAAGGGTAGCCTGGTCATGGTCGCTTCGCCCGCGGCCATCGCGGCTCTCCACACACCGGATGGCGACGAGCACTCGGAGATGATCCTTTGCGACATCCTCGGTGAGTTCTCGAACATGCTGCTCGGGAGGCTGAAGAATATTCTTCTACCGCGTGGCGTCACGCTGATGCTCGGCACGCCGACCACCGCGTACGCTCTCAAGCTGCGCCTGTCGTCGCCGTTCTCGCCCTGCAGGTGGCTCGCCTTCGTCGTGAACGATCACGTGATCCGGGCTCGCCTCGATGTGGCCCTCGCGAAGGACTTCCCGCTGGCGGACGATGCCGCAGGTCCTTCGACGACTGCCCGCGAAGGCGAGATGATTCTGTTCTGAAACTGGGGACAAACGGCAGTTGGAGGTGTGCGATGGCGTCTAAAGTTCTTGTCGTGGATGATTCGATGATGGTGCGTCAACAGGTCAAGCGCGCGCTCGGCGCCGCCGACTTTGTAATCGTGGAGGCGCAGGACGGAATGGATGCGCTCGAGAAGATCATGCAGAACCAGGATGTCTGTCTGATCGTCTGCGACGTGAACATGCCTCGTATGGGGGGCCTCGACTTCCTGGAGGCGCTGCGGAAGATTCCGGTGTTCGTCTCCGTCCCGGTCGTGATGCTCACCACGGAGGCGCAGCCCGATCTCGTTGCCAGAGCGAAGGGATTCGGCGCGAAGGGCTGGATCATCAAGCCGTTCAAGCCCGAGCTGTTGGTCGCCGCTGCGCAGAAGCTTTCCGCAAGCAAGGCTGCCTGAGGTTCGTCATGAGGGTGCTGGTCGTAGATCCCAACGCTGCCGAACGCGAAGTGACAGTTCGCACTTTGACAGCGGAAAAGCACGAGGTGGAGTCCGCGAAGGACGCTACCACGGCGATCGCGGCACTCGACAAAAGGCGCCCCGACGTAGTCTTGGTCGAGGCCACGATGCCCGGAGTCAGCGGGCACGAGCTAGTCAAACGCCTCCGCGCGGCAGAGGATCCCGCGACGCATCTGTATGTGGTCATCACCGCGGCGAAGCCAATGCCGTTTGACCTGAAGAACGCGTTCGCTGCTGGGGCTGACGACTTCATACGCAAGCCGATGAACAAGGAGGAGCTCGTCCTCCGCGTCGAAGGAGCTGCGCGTATCAAGACGTGGATGCAACGCGTGCAGGGAAAGGCAACCGCGCTTGACCTCACCGAGCAGTCCTGCATCAGCGCCGCTGCATCGTGGCTCACCGGCGACGCTGCGATCTGCTCGGATGTCGGCGACATGCTCGGCATGGTGATGACTCCAACGCCCGCCACTGCGGTGATGAACGGTGCCACTGTGGGCGCCTCGCTCCCGCTGACGATGGTGAGTGAGAGCCTGGAGGTCCGCGTTGGTGTCGCGGCGGACGCCGAGAGCGCCCGTATCCTGGGTGCTGCCATGTTAGGCAGCGAGGACGCGGCCGAGTCCGATATACGCGACATGTTGCGCGAGATCGCAAACGTCGCAGCGGGTTGTTTCAAGCGGCTATCGGGCGTGGAGGGGCGGATCCTCACAACCGGTCTTCCGCTCAACGGCGCGCCCTCGACCTTCAGCTGCGCCGCCGCGCGTGCCCGTAAGGAGTGGACCGCCGGTTGCGGCGACACGGGCGCGACATTGCGCTTCGAACTCCAGTACATGAGCATAGAGAACAAGCACGTGCCGGTGCACGCGCTCCGTGAAGGAATGGTGTTGGCCCACGACCTGGTCAATCCGTCCGGTGCATTGCTGATGCGCGGCGGTACGCGCCTCACCGAGAACCATTTGAATCAGATTCCGCGGGTGCTCGCAGATGGGGCCCTTGTCGCGATCATGGCGGCGGCCGCGTAGCAAAGCGAGGTTCGCAAATCAGCTTCTCTCCAGCGCGGGCGCGGTGCGGGTCGCACCGAGGATCTCGCGCACCTTGCGGGCAAGCGCTTCTGGTGTGAACGGCTTCTGCAGGAAGGCGACCTCGGAATGCAGGACACCGTCATGGACCGAGACGTCTTCGGTGTAGCCGGACATGAGGAGCACCTTCGTCGCCGGCCGGAGCGGCGTAATCCGCTCTGCCAGCTCACGTCCGCTCATGTGAGGAAGCACCACGTCGGTGAGCAAGAGATCGATCTGGCCACTGTGCTTCTCGCAGATGAGCAGCGCCTCGCCCCCGTTGGGCGCCTCGAGCACGTGGTAGCCGGCTCTGCGCAGGATGGCGCGTGCCACGGCTCTGACCTGATCTTCGTCCTCCACCAGCAGGATGGTTTCGGAGCCGCCCGCGGCTGCGGTCAGTTGCTCGGCCGCCGGCGCCGCTTCTACGCTTCCATGGGCGCGCGGCAGGAACACCTTGAACGTAGTGCCCGTGCCCGGTTGGCTGTGCACAGTGACGTGCCCGCCGTACTGCTCGACGATACCGAACACGACCCACAGGCCCAGGCCGGTTCCTTTTCCCTTCTCCTTGGTCGTGAAGAACGGCTCGAAGATGCGCGCCTGTGTTGCGCTGCCCATGCCTTCGCCCGTGTCTGTCACGGACAGCATCACGTAGTGGCCAGGCTCCACTCCTGGATGCTCACGGGTGTAGTCCACGTCGAGCTCGACGTTCGCTGTCTCGATCGTCAGCCCGCCCCCGTGTGGCATCGCGTCGCGCCCGTTGACGGCAAGGTTCAATACGACCTGTTCGAGCTGCCCTTGATCGGCTTTGACGGGCGCGAGGTCGACCGCGGGCACGAGGACAAGCTTGTGGCTTGCGCCGAGCAGGCGTGCGGTCATACGCTCCATGCCGCCGATGACCTGGTTCACGTCCAGGACCCGCGGCTGCAGCACCTGATTGCGCCCGAACGAGAGCAGCTGGCGCGTCAGGCTTGCGGCGTGGTGGCCGGCAGTCCGGATCTCTGTCATGTCGGCGCACAGCGGGTCGTCGGGCCTCAGGGTGGAGATCACCATGTCGGTGTAGCTGAGGACCACGGACAAGAGGTTGTTGAACTCGTGAGCAACGCCGCCAACGACGCGGCCAACCGCCTCCAGTTTCTGGGCCTGACGAATCTGCTCCTCGAGGCGCTTTCGCTCCGAGAGGTCGAGTGAGATGAAGATGGTGCGGCTCCCCGCGACGTTTGCTGCCGCGACGAGCGCCGGGACATGGCTTCCGTCCTTGCGCACGTACGCCATCTCGCGTGGTCTCGCGGACCCATGCGCGCGGATGTCCGACATGAGCAGGGTGTTCGCGCCCATCAATCCGGCTGGCGCGAGCTCGGCCCAGGTGAGCACTCCCTGGCACTCTCTCGGATACCCGATCATCTCCAGGAACGTGTCGTTCGCCTCGTGGAGCCGCCCCGCCCCGTCTGCGACGCATATCCCGACGATTCCAGACTCCCAGAGGCTCCTGAACCGCAGCTCGCTAGCGCCAAGCGCAGCCTCTGCCTGTCTCCGTGCGATGCGAGACGCGGACTCGCGCATGGCCCGCTCGATGGCGGGGCGAAGCCTGGCCAGGTTATCCTTGATCAAGAAGTCCGCGGCGCCGGCGTGAAGCGCTGCGACTGCCGTCTCTTCGCCGATCGTTCCCGAGATGATGATGAGTGGCGTATCGAGGCCGCTCTCGGCGAGGACGCGCAACGCGCCCATCCCGTCGAACGGTGGCATCGAGTAGTCGCACGTGATGATGTCCCACGTGCGCGCCTTGAGCGCGGACGCCATGCCAACGGCGTCGTCGACGCGCTCGAAGCTCGGCTCAAAGGCACATTTCTTGAGCTCGCGAACGAGAAGCAGCGCGTCGCTTTCCGAGTCCTCCACGATGAGCACGTTGAGCGGTGTCGTCATAATCTCTGGGCCAGCCCCGCACGAGGTTTTCGACGCCTGCTGCCATCCCCCCGCGCTCTCCACCAGCTAGCGTGAACCGAAACGGGACGCCACGACCTTTGTGTCGCTCCGCCGAGATTTCCCCGCGGATGATGACAGGCGTTCAGGTCGGGGCTAGCTCGGCTAAACGCCAATGACGGGCAGCCGAGATAGGTGTAAACTGCATGGATCCGAGCGCTCGACCGTGGACGCCTTCGACGGACGCGGTCTCAGACTGGGCACGCCAGTGATTCGCGGCGCCAATCCATGCCCGATCGGCGCATAACTGACGCACCGCTGCCCTGTGTCACGATCGGTCTTCGCAGCGGAGGCCGCGCCGTCTATCCTGCAGGCCCGACGTTTCCAGTGACCCGTGGGGGACTCGCACCGAGGACAGCTTGGGCTTCAACACCGAACACGCGCTCTTACCGATCCTGGTGGCCGACCTTGCGGACGTCGCCCAACGAGATTTCTTGGCCGGGATCGCGCTCGCCAACGGCGCGGTGCTCGTGCCGCTGCTGACGGCGCCAGCGGATCGTGGTGAGCACATCCTCGAGGTCCACGTTCCCGAAGAGACCGAGGCGACCCTCTTCTTCGCATTGCCGATCGGCGCGCCAGAGCCCGAGGGCTACCCGCTCCAGCTGCGTCCGTTCGGCCCGGAGCCGAGCGCGCCGCCGCCTGCGAAGCAGTCTTCCATGCCGGGGACGCAGAAGAAGCAGTCGGTCGTGGCGCGCTCGTGGATACCGCCGCGCCTCTCCGATCGTCACACTGCGGACCTGGAGAGCTTTCCCAGCGCGGGCGTCCGCGTTCCGCAGCCTGTCGAGCCCGGGACCGCGCTCGCTGGCGGCAAGCTTCTGATCGAGCAGGAGCTCGGCGCGGGCGCTTCGGGCGCCGTGTATCGCGCGAAGCACAGGGATCTGCGGAAGCAGGTCGCCGTGAAGGTCCTGCATGGTGGTGCGTCCACGGATCTCGACTTCAGCCGCCGCTTCCATGCGGAGGCGCTCGCCGCGAGCAAGCTCGATCACCCGAACTTGATCCGTGTGCTCGATTTCGGGCAGGAGCCCGACGGACTTCTCTATCTCTCGATGGAGTACCTGGACGGGCGGTCGCTGCAGGACGTGATCGATCGCGAGCACCGCCTGCCTTCCGTGCGCGCCATCGAGCTCCTCATGCAGGTCTGCGCGGGGCTCTGGCACGCGCATTCGCGTGGCATCGTTCATCGCGACATCAAGCCGGCGAACATCATGCTCATCTTCGGGCACGACGACGACGGCAACCCCATCGAGGTCGTCAAGGTCTGCGACTTTGGCATTGCTCTACAGCCGAGCAGCACGGCCGACGAGAAGCGCGTGTCCGGCACGCCCGAATACATCGCGCCAGAGGCGTGGCGCTCCGAGCCGCTCGACGGGCGGGCGGACCTCTACTCGTGCGGCGTGATGCTCTACGAGCTGGTCACAGGTCGGCTCCCTTTCCAGGGAAAAACCGCCACCGACTACGCGCGTATGCACCTCGCAACGGAGCCTCCGTTGCCGTCGAAGTTCTTGCCGGAGATCGACCCTCGCCTCGAGGCCATCATCATGAAGGCGCTCGCCAAGGACTCGGCGATGCGCTTCGGCAACGTGCGCGAGATGCGGCTGAAGCTGCGCGAGATCCTCGCTCCGGCAGATGCGTCGCCGCTCTCGTCGCGCCTCACGCCTGGTGAGTTCACGCCAGTGCGCACCACCCCTGGAGAGTTCGCGCCGGCGGCAGCGCAAGCACCCGTGGTGGCCAAGGTGGAGATCGTCGGACCGTCACAAGGTGCGGATCCCAGGCGCGCTGACTGGCTCGAGGACTCGCAGACCAGCTACGAGAACTTCTTCACGTCCGTCGCAGCAACGGCGGACGAGGGCGCCATCTATGGCGCGGCGACGCTCGCGGCAGATCTCTCCAAGGCCCCTGTTGAGCGCCTGAACGAGATCGCTACGCTGCGCGCGAGCCCTTCGTTCGCCGTCGAGATGGATCGGCTCGACGGCGCGATCAAGCTCCTCGCAAAGCGCGGTGATGCGGCGGCGCTCGGCCACGTGGTGCGCGTGATGGCCGCGATCTACGCGGAGGAAGTGAACCGCGCCGGCGGTACCGAGATCTCTCCGGCCTCCTCCGGTGGCCGCGCCGTCGCGCTCCTTCGAACGCTCGCAGATCCGTTGACGCTGCAGCCATTCGCGGAGACGCTCCTTGCAGATGAGGCGGAGCCCAACGAAGCATCGTTCGCGCTGCTGTCGTGGGCGCAGGTTGCTGCGGGATATGCGCTCTACGCCGCGCGGATCAAGAACGCGCAGGGCAACGCGCGCCCGCGCTTCATCCAGTGCATGCGGCGCCTCGGCGAGCACTCGCTGCCCATCGTGCGCGGCGCGCTCGAACAGCTGCTCCCGAACGAGCAGACAAGGCTCACTGATCCTGCGCTGGCGGACGATCTCCTGCGCTGCGTGCCGCAGATCGCGGACGAGGCGCTGGGAGCGATCGTGCTTCGCTACGTTCGTCTCGCGGACCATCGCGAGGTCGCGCGTGACGCGGCGATCGCGCTTGCCACGGTTCTGGGCGTGCGTGCCGTGCCCGTCATGCTCGCGTGCCTGCAGTCGGAGGACGACGGTCTCCGCATCGCGGGCCTCCACGGACTGCGCGCCGTGGCCGCCGTGGACGAGTTCGTCGTCCGCAAGGTGAGTGGCTTCCTCGCAGGAACCGTCTCCGCCTCCGACGAGCTGCGCATCGCCGCCGCACGCGCACTGGCCATCGCGCCGGCCGCTGCACGCGACAGCGCGACGCGCCTCATCGTCACCGCGCTCGCCAAAGGCGACGCTGCGAACGCCATGCCCGGCGGGCGCGCGGGTCCCAACGCCATCGTCGCCTACGCCCGCGCCGCGCAGGTCCTCGCACCGACCGACGCGAAGGACTTCATCATCGCAAAGGCCGAAAAAAGCGCGGAGCCGCTCAGATCGCTGCTGCTCGCCTTGCTCAAATGAAGTGCGCGTTTGGCCATGCGCCTCACCGCGTTCACGGGGCTCCGGTGGCTAGCCGATGGTGCGTTCCGCGCAGGGCATGACGACCTCTTCGATTGCCTGGCGCGCTACTTCTTTCGAGGCGCGACACGTCAGGCGTCCGTGGGCTCGCCACGCTTCGTGGTCCACGTCGTAGCGACGCTCCTCCGCGGCTAGCGTTCCGGTGATGGCACGTGCGATGCCCCGGCGGACGGATGCGGCGACGGTGCGATCACCGTTTCGCACGGCCCACCTGACGAAGCGCCACGAGAGCTCGGCGTGGCGCACCTCGTCCGCGGCGATCTTGCGGAGCACCTTCTTCGCGCCCGCGTCGGTGACGACCGCCAGCTGCTCGCGCGCGAGCACCGCGCCCAGCGTCTCGCCCACGCACCCCTCTTCTGCCGCGAGCTCCGCGATCTGTGCGAGGCCGCTGCCGGACATCGCATCGTGCACGCGCAACGGCGTGGGGCCGCGACGCTTGCCGCCGTAGCGCGCGGCCAGCGCAAAGCATGCCCGCGCGTGCGCGATCTCGTCGATGCCCGCGCGTTGCGCCATGAGCAGGAGCTCCGGCGGGGCACCCACGGAGAGCAGGTGCATCGTGAAGCGCGCGAACGCGGCGACCGAGGCGTGCTCCTCCAGCGCGTCCTTCAGCCAGGTCTCCGCGAGCAGGTGTGCCGTCTTCGCGTCGAGCCCGTGCGGCGCGGTCGCCACGCCGAGCGCTGACCAGTCGTCGCGCTCGCTTGCCTCTGCGGCGCGCAGGCTCGCGCCCACCAGGAATGGTCTTCGGATGGTCGGTGGCAGGCATCCGCCATCACCGTCGGGTCGGCTGTTGGGGCATCCGGAGTCCGCGTCACCCGCATCCGTAGCCGGAGCTGCGCTCGCATCCGTGTCGCTCGTGCCACCTTCCGTCGTCGACGTGTCGGCGCTGGCGTCGAGCGCGGCGCCTGGCTGGTCGATGGGGGAGGTGGTCGTACCCGCGCCGCATGCGGAGATCGCCGAGCCGAGGAGCATGAGCAGCGCGCGGTTCGTTGCGGGGACGGTGGACATGCCCGTGCTTGGGATGGCCGGGCGTCGTTCGTCACGAATTCGACGGGAGCGCGCCGGTGCCGTAGAAGTGCGATGCCGCAAGCTTGGCGTTGAACAGCATCGCGAACACGCGCGTGTACACGCCGTGCGCGAGCAGCGACGTGAGAGCGCCGTAGTCCACGAAGTACGTAGTGCCGTGCGGATCGACCTCCGCGTCCGAGCGCATGCGCGAGAGCACGTTCGCGGGCGCGAGCAACGCATCACCGAAGATCTTCCCGATGTCTTGATTGAGCGTGCGATCCAGGCCAATCGCTGCCGGTGTGTCGGAGCCGTGGCCGCCCATCTTGCGGATCAGGTCGCCGCCTTTGTTCACCAGGTGCAGCACGCGCATTGTGCCGGGCGAACCCCACGTGTAGCGCGGCGGCGTGCCAAAGGTCATGACGTCCAGGCCCACGCCGCGCAGCACGTCGAGCGCGTGCCTCACGTGCCGGAGGTTGTGGCCGCGTGCGCGCAGCACATCCAGCATGGCACTGCCCTCGGGGGTGTGCTCCAGCATGTGCGAGAGCAGCGCGAAGAGCTGGGCGCCGTGGCTGTGAGCCATGCAAAGGATGCGCGGAGGCCTGTCCGCGTGAGCGCGGTCCGCGTGCTCCGCGAGCGTGGAGAGCGTGCGCGCCAGATCGAGCGTGGCCTCCAGCCGCGCGGCGTGGTGGTTCTCGGAGGACCACATGAACCGGCTGCAGGTGATGCTGGACCCGATCGCGCGGCCAAAGAGCTTCGCGTACGACGTGCTGAAGGTCCCCAGATCGCCGAGCACTGCGTCGATGCCGGACTTGGTGAGCGCGCGAAGCGGTCGGTGCAGCCTCTGGCCCACCGCAGGCACCGCACGAAGTAGCTTCGCGACGGCGAGGGGATCATCGCCTGCGAACGTGCCGTGCACGAACACGACCGCACAGACGTTGCTCTCACGAAAGCGAGCGCCAACGCGAGCCATCTCCTTGCGCCAGGCGTGAGAGCGAGGAGAGGGAAGGGGAGAGGAAGGGGGTGAGGGAAGGGAAAGGGCCGAGGTCGAGGTGGAGGTGGAGGTCAAGGTCGAGGTCGAGGTCGAGGTCGAGGTCGGTGTCGAAGTCGAGGTCGGTGTCGGTGTCGAGGTCGAGGTCGGTGTCGAGGTCGAAGTCGGTGTCGTCGTGATCGTCGTTGTCGTTGTCGTCGTCTCCCTCCTCGGCTCGATCACCGCTCTGATCGCCCTCAGCGTTGGTTGACTCTTCTGCATTCTCCATCGCGCGATGTACGCAACGAGGGTCGCGAGCAACACCACGATGAGAAGCCACGGAAGGATCGACACAGGGCCAGTATAACGCGCCGCGTCAGTCTCGCAATCCCCCGTCGGCGATCGCGCCTGCGTCGAGGATGAATGCGCTGGAGCACACGGAGTCGTTCCTTGCGCACGTGACGGCGTGGCAGGCGTTGCATCCACCGCCGGTGTCGCCGTACGTCTTGTCTGCGGGGGAATTGATCCCGCGCCACAGGATGTTCTCCTTGCCGCCGCCGATCGAGCCGGGCGACAGCTCGAACCACTCCCATCCCTTTGCGCCGTCGGCGTTGAAGCTGCAGCCGCGCTTCACCATCGCGAACACGTGGTGTGTCGCCGGATCCGCGCTCTCGATCTCCGTCACGAGGATGGTGCCCTGCGCGAACGCGGTCGCGCTCGCGGGTGCCGCGTCCGCACCTGCGTCAGGGAGCGCGTTCATGTACTCGGTGCGCGGTCCCTTCACGTGCGTCTGCCCGCCGAGATCGCTCGCGCCGTCGATGTGGTGCGAGGGCCACAGGCGGAAGTCCGTGAACTGCGCCGGGTACGCGACGAAGCAGCCCACGGTGCTCGGGTCCAGGGTTGTCGTGTCGTCCGCCGGCAATCCCCCACAGGCGGCGAACGTCATCACTGCAGTCATGGTGACGGCCAGCGCGCCCGGCGCGAACCGTGACGCCAGCCGTGCGTGCGGGGGGTGGACCATCTCGGTCGCTCACTCTACTAGAAAGTGCCCACCAGACCCGCGTGGAAGCCAAGCTCGAACGTCCGGTTCGTCTCGTCCGTATCGCTGAACTTCCACACCTCCGTGGACGCCTTCACGCGCAGGCCGGCGATCACGACGTACGCGAGCCCCAGCGTGCCGCGCACCACGGTGCTGTGCGCAGAGAGCTGGCTGTCCGCGGCCACGTTGCCATCGCGCAGCATGCCGTCGCCGCGCAGGATGAGGTCCAGGTCGCGCGTCATGGGCTGCTCCACCTCCACGTACCCGCCGTGCTTGACGAAGAAGTTCCCGCGCTGCGGGGCGATGGTGTACTTCCACGCCGCCTGGTTCGCAGTGTCGAACTCCGTGCGCCTCGCCAGGTATTCGATGCGCACGTTGGTCCGGTTCAATCGCAACGTGAGGTCGCCGCCGTAGATCAGGTACGAGAGCTTGTTGTCTGGATCGTAGGTCCCGTACATGGCGCTCGCGCCCAGCACCACGTCGGAGAGCTCGCCCAGCTTCACGGCCACGCTGGTGCGTCCGCCGCCAGCGGGCCGCCCGTTGTTGTCCACGTAATAGGAAGACGGGCTGCGCGACGCCTGGAAGTCGATGTCCGAGCCACCCGACGCGCCCTTGAATCCAGCCACTGCGTACACGGCGTAGTCCACCTGGGTGCGGGCGCCGAACGCATGCGTCCCGTTGACCTCCACGCCGTTGTCCGGGAACGGCGACGGCAACACGCCAAGGTTCCATTGGCGCATCCTCAGCATGCGCCCCATGTCGTAGGGGAGCGGCTTGTCGCTTGTGCGGTGGTTCGCCGGATCGTGGCGTAGGTTGAACGCGCCGAACGTGGGGCTGAAGCGACCCGCGCGGATGTTGATCTCGTCCCTGATGCGGTAGTCGAAGTACATCATGTCTGCCTCGAACCCATGACAGCCGAAGCACAGCTTCATGTTCGCAGACAGGTGGTCGTTGAAGTCCACGGCGATCTTCCCGGCCAGCTCCGTGGTGAAGCCGTCGAACCCGTTCGGGAACGTGCGCGCATCGTGGTGGGTTGGCACGAGCGAGTAGTCCACCTGCGCGGAGCCCACAAAATTGCGGTCGAGCGCAGCTGCAGGCGCAGGCCACGCCACCGCCACCGCACATGCGAGCAGCAGCGCGAACGGAAGCAGAAGGCGCTTCACTGCGGACCGCCGTCAGGCGACATGGCCTGCGTCTTCGCTTCGATCTCGCGGCGCGAGTAGTAGTGCAAGAAGCGCAGAACCGGCTCCTCGTCGGCGATGGTGATGCCGCTGCCTGGCTGCAGGCGCATCTTCGCCACGTACCGCTTCCACTCCATGTCGTCGGTGATGCCGGACGCAAGCGGTCGCTGCAACGAATGACACTTGGAACAGGTGTGCGCGAAGACCGCGTAGTCCGCGCGCACGTCATCCGGAAGCGTGCTCGGGTCGAGCGCTTCGCTCCGCTCGGTGGGACATGCCGCGGTGCCAACGACGAGGAGTGCGAGCGCCGTTGCGCGCGCGAGGAACGTAGCGTGCCTCATTCGTGGTCGTCCCCCAGCGCGCCCTCGGCGATCCAGTCCTGCATCAGCTGGATCTGAGCGTCCGTCCAGAACGGACCGTTCTTGGGCATGCGCGCGCCGATGTGGAAGCTGCCGTGGAGCTTCTGCACGATCGCGGAGTCGCAGGCCTTCCCCGGCACGATCATGTTGTCGTGCGTATTGTTGCCGCCATTGCGCACGTCTTCCAGTTCGTCCATGTAGAGACCGCTCTCGTCGAGCCCGACGTGGCTTGGCTCGTGCTCGTAGTGGCAAGGCTTGCAGCCGCCGGAGCCAGGCACGTCGCCGTTCATGATGGGGCGAATGTCCTTCGCGAAGCTCACCTTCGTGTTCGGGTCGGAGTCGCCTTCCATGCACGGCGCGACGATCACGCCCGTCTGCGGCGAAAGGCCCGTGCACGACGACGTGAAGAGGATGTGCCCAAGCGCGGCCAGCACCACGAGCCCGCTCGTCCTCGAGAGCCTCCCACTCCGCCGCATGCAGTGGCCTTCCTTCATTTCAGTTGCAGGAGAACGAGAGCTGGATGGTGATCTGCGGCTCGCCGGTGATGTCGCCGCTCCGCACGCGGACATTCACGTTTTTCTGCGCCGCTTGCTCGAGGCACGCACCCAGCGTCGGTAGCGCGCTCGCGATGGCGGCCGAGGCGCCCTTGAAATGCGCGGTGTCGTCGAACGACACGATGATCTTGCCGTTGCCGCCCCAAGGCGCGCCGTGGAGCGCGGTCTGGTAGCAGGCCTCTGCCGCCGCGCCGAATCCGCCCACGTTCACGTCCTTCACGAGCACCGTGCCGTCGGTGCTCGGTGCGCTGGTGCGCGCATGACATGTCCGCGGATCGAACGGCGGAGGTGACGGAACGACCACCACGGTGGGCGCCACCGTCGGCAGTGGTGCAACGACAGCCGCGCTCTGCGTTGGGGACAGCGGCTCGGCCACATGGACGATCTGCGGCGGCGCGTCGGTGGTGACGACGGGCCTGTCAGGCAGGCCGTTCAAACGGGACCTTGGTGGCGCGCGCACGGTGGGGGCAGCAGCGCGCGGAGACACGGTGGCCGGCATGGCGTTCGTGTTCTCGACCACAGGGTCGTCGTGTCGCGGAGGCGGATCTGTCTGCGCGACGGTAGTCTTGCGCGTGTCGAGCGGCAGCACCGCGGACTCCGCCGCGCTCGACGCGCCCGAAGTGAGCGGGTCTCTCGGTTGCGCCTTGTGAGTGAATCCACGAAGACCCACCACCGCTCCCGCTCCACTGAGCGCGACCAACGCAGCGATCGCGGAGGGCCACTTCCACCGCGCCCCCTCGCGCTTCGCGGCGGTGCTTCCGGTGGTCTCGGTTCCGATAGGCGTCACCTTGCTTGGCGTGGGTCGCACCAGCAGCGGACGCGGCGGCGCGCCCAGCGAACCGCCCGGCACCGTGGGCGCCGTGGCCAGCGGCACGGGCTGGAACGCGAGCGGCACGGTGGACACTGACACCGGCACGTTCGACGTGCGACCAGGCTCGGAGGCGGTGGCGTTGGGCATGCTCGGCCGCCCGGAGAGCGCGGCGCGCAGCTCCGACCGCAGCTCGCGCGCGCTCTGCTGCCGGTCGTCGCGGTTCTTCTGCAGCGCCTTCATGCAGACGGACTCGAGGTTCGGGTCCACGCCCGCGAAGTGGACGCGCGGCGGCTTCGGCTGCTCCGACACCTGCTTCACCACGATGCCAATCGGCGACTCCGCCTCGAACGGGACCCGCCCGACCAGGAGCTGATAGAGGATGACGCCGACGGAGTAGAGATCGCTGCGTGGGTCAAGCTTCTCGCCCTGCGCCTGCTCGGGCGACATGTACTCGGGCGTGCCCACCAGCACACCATGCGTGGTCAGCGCGCGGCCTGGCGCTGGCCTCGGTAGCTCGCTCGCGTCGACCAGCGAACGCTGCGGCGAATCCATGAGCTTTGCGATGCCGAAGTCCAGCACCTTCACGAGGTCGACTGTCTGCCCCTCCTCGTTCGTGGCGTCGACGACCATGATGTTCTCGGGCTTCAGATCCCGGTGAATCACGCCCATCTCGTGCGCGACCACGAGCGCCGAGAGCACCTGCGACAGCACGTCCACGATGCGCGCCGGCGACAGCGGCCAGTCCTGGTAGATGACGTCGAAGAGGCTGCGTCCCTCCAGGTACTCCATGGCCAGGTAGAGCAGGCCGTCGGGCTCCTCGCCGAAGTCGAACATGCGGACGGAGTTCGGGTGGTCGAGCCGCGACGCCGCCTTCGCCTCGCGACGGAAGCGCTGCACGAACTCTTCCGCTGCGGTGAGCCGCGGGTGCATCAGCTTCAACGCGACGTGCTTGTCGAGCGCCGTCTGGCGAGCGAGGTACACCGCGCCCATGGAGCCGTCGCCCAGGAACCGCTCGATGACGTACTTCCCGGCGATCGTGCGACCGATGAGGCGGTTGCGATTCACCGTTGTGGGCGGCCCCTCGATGTCGTCGTCGGCCATTCGCCCAGCTCGATCATAGAGTCGTGCGTGGTGACCGTCCGTTTCCAGATTGGAACAAGCCCTGTGCGCGTCTGGCAACGCGCGCGCGACGAATGTTCGTCACCTCAGACGAGGACGATCGCGCGCTCGGCTGCGAGGCGGCAGAGGATCGCCACCGCGTTCGCGCGGTCCAGGCCCGAGCGCGCGACGACATCGGCGACGGTGGACACGCCATTCACGAAGCGGAGCAGGCAGCGCGTCTTCGCGTCCATCGTTCCGATGTCGATGCGCTCGCGCGAGATCACTGGCACGCGCGTGGACTCGAGAACGGAGTCGAGCTCGTTCTTCATGGTGATGTAGCGCGCGGCGATCTCCGCCATGCGATCGAGCTCCGTCGTGTTGAGGGGAGCCACCTTGCGGCGCGTGCCGGACGCGGGCTTCGGCCGCTCCGTGGGACTGTTGTGACGCACCTCCCGGGGGAGCGGGATCGCGTACAACCCGCCCGTACGACGGGTGGGCTCGGTCGGGGGTTCTTCAGCCGGAAAAGCCTGGCGAGCGTTGGCGGGGAGCGACATGCAAAGAGGTTTCGCAAGAACGAGACCAACCCGCGGGCGCACGCACACCTCACGAACCGGGCCTTTTCAAGCGCTCCACGGTGGTGAGCGTCAGACGGATGACACCGCGCACGCCACACTGCTGACATTCCCAGTAACGGCACGGTGGGAGGTGAAGGTAAGGGTGAGGCCACAGTCCAGGTCGAAGTCGTCGTCGCTGCCGAGGGCGAGGTCGAAGTCGAAGTCGAAGTCGAAGTCGTTGTCGAGGTCGAAGTCGAAGTCGAAGTCGTTGTCGAGGTCGAATTCGCCGTCGTCGTCGTTGTCGAAGTCAAGGTCGAAGTCCGCATCGATCTGTTCTATGGTGCCCCCCCCATGGCGAAGAAGAAGGCCTCCGCGAAGACGATCCTAGATGCAGCCTCCACCGCCAAGGTGTTCGAGGGGCGTCCCAGCAAGAAGGAGGCGCTCTCCGAGGTCGAAAGCTTCTTCAGCCACCTGAAGGAGGCCGACGTCGAGGCCGCGGGCGCGTCCATCGCACACGCTCACAAGGACTGGTGGCCGCACCAGGTGCGCTCGCTCTGGCAAGATCTCGTTGGCCCCTGGCTCGAGGAGCAGGGCGAGGACTGGGATCTCGACGACGACAAGTCGTGGCGCGATCTCACGTGGCTCGAGAAGATCGGCATCGAGCTCGAGACCGACTGGAACGGCGACGACGACAGCTTCTTCCTCAACGTCACCTACGACGGAGAGGTCACGGACGTGTCCGCGGAGTTCAGCATCCAGGAGATCCCGACGGGCTGGGTCGTGCGCCGAGACATCATCCACGTGAACTGACCCGCCGCCGTTCTTGCCGCCATCCCCGTGGGCATCGAGCAATCATCCCGCGCCTTGCGTGGAGCGACATCTCCGTCGATGCGTGCAACCATGGACGTGTGGCGCGCTCGCAGCTTCTCATCCTGTCGCCGGATCGGTCCTGTCTGAGGTCGAAATGATTTCCAGAGGCCTTCGATGGAACGTCGGTGTTCTGACCTTTGGGGTGCTTTGCATCGCGGCCGCGTGCTCGACAAGCCAGTCGCCCGGCGCTTGCTCGAACGGCACTCCATACGAACAGAACGCTTCGTTCCCTCAGGTGAACGACTCCACGTCCTATCCAACGTGCACTCCACACTGCGGTGCAACACGCGGGCCCCGGGGCCTCTATTCCGTTGCTGCCCTGCCGAGCGGTGCGTGTAGCTCCGAGCCGACATGCAGCATGGGGGCTTCGAGGGTGGACTCGTGCCCAGGGCTGCCCGCCGACGTGTGCTCGGTGAGCAACTACCGCTGCTCCTGCGACAACGGGCAGTGGCAATGCCAGATCACGAGCCAGGGCTCCGGCGTGTGCACTTGCAACGCGATGAAGGACGGGAGCTGGGGAGACTAGCTACGACGGGCTCGCGTACGTCGCTCACTCGTGGACGATGACGCGCGTGCCGGGATTTTCTTTGGTCGCGAAGACGCCGTGCCAGTGCGGCGGCAGGTTCGGGCCTACCCAGCCGAACATCTCCTTCGCGTCGTGCGGTGTCATGTTCACGCAGCCGTGGCTGCGCTCGTGACCGAACATGGAATGCCAGAACGCGCCGTGTAGCGCGTAGCTACCGTGAAAATACATGATCCACGGCACGTCCTGGATCGAGTACGGGCCGTCGCTCGCGGTGTTGTCTTCCATCGTGGACGCGATGTGCTTCTCGCGGATGGTGAAGGTGCCCTGCACAGTACGGTGGTCCTTCGCCTTGTCGAAGTCGTCGTGGCGGCCCGTGGAGACGATGGTGGCGAAGACCGGCTTGTCGCCCTCGTACGCGACCAGCGTCTGCGTCTTCAGGTTCACGTCGATCCATTTCTCGTTCGGCGCGAGATCCGCCGGCGGCTTCGTGGGGCGCGCCACGGTGCCGTCGAAGTCGCGCATCCAGAAGCCCTGGTCCGTCTCGAAGTAGCCGCGGTCCTCGATCATCTGCGACTTGCCGGTGAGCTTCACGATGGTGAAGCGCTCGAGGTGATCGCCGCCCTTCACCTTGCCGTCTTCGATCGTGAACTTGCGCGCCTTCTTGCCGAAGATCCAGCCCAGAGGCAGCTTGCGCGGCTCTGCATCGTGACCAACCCACACACCCTCGAACTCGGTGGCGGGCTTGTGCACCAGCACGTGATCCACCGGCGCGTACTCGCCCGCGGTGGTGCGCCAGAACTTCCCGGAGAAGCCGTTCACCTCTTGATCGAGCGCCAGGTAGAAGCCCCGCACCATGCGCACGTCGATGAGCCCGCTCTCGCCCTTGATGTCGTCGAGCGACACCTGCGGCTTCTGGCCCTTGTGATCTTGCAGGTACCACGGCGTTTCATTTCCACCGCCGCCTCCGCCTCCGCCGCTGGGCGCCTCTGCGCCGCCCAGGTAGCTCGGTGCGTCCGCGCCGCCTGCGCCGGGACCGTCCGCGCTGCCCGCGGGCTCCGGGTTCTCCGTCTTCTTGTGACGCTTCTTGCCGACCGCGAGGCCGTGCTCGTATTGCTTGCGCTCTGCACGCAATGGCAACCGGCGATAGAGTGGCGTGCCGTTCGTGAGGTTCAACCCGTACTGATACGGGAGCGGGCCCTCGGTGAGCGGCGCGTGCGGCGCGTTCTTCAGCTGCTTGTCCGCGGGATCGCGCGTGGCGTACCTTCCGCAGACGAAGCCGCCCTCGACGAGCTCGTACCAGCCCTCGGGACATGACTGCTTCACGCTGGGCTCGGCGTTCTTCACCTCTGCGACCTGACCCTTGCGCAGGTAGCCAAGCCGCACGACGCCCTTGCGATCGTCGCTCGCCTTCGTGGGATCCTTTGCGGGCCACGCCTCTTCGCTCAGGATGGGCGTGGGCATACCGGTCGCGATGATCGTGGGCCCAAGCGGCGCATCCGGTCCCGCGCCGCCATCACCGACGACCAGCGTCGCGATGGACCCGGGCGGAGGTGCAGGCGCCGCCGTGGTGGACGTTGCTGCGGCGGGGCTCTCCGCCTCGATCCCGCTCGGCCCGGGCGATGGGCGTGCCTGGCACGCGCCAATCACGATGGCGATGACCGAGCTGTACTCCCGCAGCCGCAACATCACGGCCTGTCGTTACAAAAGGATCGCCTGTCGCGCAAGCCGGGCAGCTCGTATATTCGCGGTATGGCAGAAGGATTCGACTTCGTCCGCGGAAAGCACGTCGTTTCCGGGGGGACCGTGGGCCCGCTCGCCATCAGGGTCTCCGGGGGGAAGATCACGGAGCTCTTGCCCGAAGGCGCCGTGCCGGCCGGCGCGCGCGTCCTTGATGCGGGTAATCTACACGTATTGCCGGGCATCGTGGACACGCACGTCCACATCAACGACCCCGGGCGCGCGCACTGGGAGGGCTTCGCCACAGCCACACGCGCGGCGGCTGCCGGCGGCGTGACCATGCTGATGGACATGCCGCTCAACAGCATTCCGCCGACAACCACACCGAACGGGCTCCTCACGAAGGTCGCCGCGATGGATGGGAAGACGCACGTGGACGTGGGGCTGTGCGCGGGGCTCGTGCCGGGCAACGCGGCGAACGTGCGTGAGGTGTGGGGGGAGGGCGCGCTGGCCTTCAAGTGCTTCCTCGCGGAGACCGGCGTGGACGAGTTTTCGCACGTCAGCGAGGATGAGCTCACGCGGGGCCTGCGCGGCCTCGCGGACGTGGGCGCGCCGCTGCTGGTTCACGCGGAGCTGCCTCCGCCGCTGGAAGAGGCGGCGAAGCTCGCGGCCACGCTGGACCCGCGCACGTACGCGTCGTGGCTCGCGTCGCGCCCGAAGGCCGCGGAGGACCAGGCGGTCGACCTGCTGGTGCGTCTGGTGCGTGACATCCGTGGACGCGCGCACGTCGTGCATCTCTCATCGTCCACGGCGCTGTCGCTGATCGAGCGCGCCCTCCAGGACGGCTTGCCGTTCTCGGCGGAGACGTGCCCGCACTACCTCACGTTCGCATCGGAGGAGATCGAGGATGGCGAGACCGCGTACAAGTGCGCGCCGCCGATCCGCGAGCGCGAAAACCAGGACAAGCTGTGGGCTGCCGTGAAGGACGGACGCATCGTGCAGGTGGTCACGGATCATTCACCGTCCGACGCTCCCATGAAGTGCAGCGAATCAGGCGACTTCATGAAGGCGTGGGGCGGCATCTCCTCGCTCGAGCTCGGGCTCCGGGCGGTGTGGACGGGGGCGCGCGCGCGCGGCATGACGATCGTGGACGTGGTGCGCCTCATGTGTGAAGCGCCCGCGCGCCTGATCGGCATGACGGGACGCAAGGGCGTGATCGCCGTCGGCGCTGATGCAGACTTCTGCTTCTTCGATCCGGACGCGGACTTCGTCTGCGACAAGGACGTCCTCCAGCACAAGAACAAGATCTCGCCCTACGACAGGCGCACCATGAAGGGCCGCGTGCATCGTACGATCCTGCGCGGCACCACCATCTACGACGACGGTGCATTCACCCTGAATCAAGGGCGCTGGGTGCGCCGGGCGTGAAACCGGTTAGCATGAAGACGATGCGCCGCGCCCATGTCGCCCCCTTCGTCGCGGTAGGTGTAGTGCTCACTGCGGCGACGGCAGTGGTGGCTTGCTCGCCGTTCTCGGGCTCCGACGCCGCGGTCTCCACGGATTCCGGCGCAGCGGCGAACCATCAAGATGGTGCCACGGGCGCCGATGGTGGCTCGGGGTCATCGGGCTTCGATTACGACACCTGCGCGAACCGCATCCACGTGACCGAGGGCTTCGAAGACGGCGGCTTTCCGCCCGCGCCCTGGAAGGCCGAGTCCTACGGTGGGGGCACCGCCAGACTCGAGACCACGGTGGTCAACACGGGAAGGGGATCGCTCAAGGCCGACCTCGTCGCGAACACCCCTGGTAGCGGAGGCATGATCGGCTACGTGCTTCCGATCAAGGCGCTCCCGCGCGGTATCCGCGTCCGCTACGCCTACAAGCCTGTCGCAGCAGACTTCAAAGGCACGTTCTACGCAGAGGTCGGCTGCAACGTGGCGTTCGCGACGAGCGACAACAACAACGCCTTCATCGACTACGCCAGTGGCACGACCGAGATCGGGCTCGGCGGACTCAATGCGGGCCCCCTCGCGAACGGATTCGACACGGACGTGTGGCGCCGCGTGAGTCACGAGCTACTCATCGACACCGCGGCACCACCAGGCGATGCGGGGGTGGCCCTCTACACGACTCTCAGTGACCCTTCCGGAGGCAACAGCACCGCGGGCCTCAACGCCAGTCTCCACGGGACACTTCTGCCCATCGAGATCTTCTGCGGTATCCCCTACGCGCTCAGCGACCTGGGCTCCACACTCACCGCCTACGTGGACGACGTCGAGATCGACGTTTGCCCGTAGGACGAGCTCGCCTGCAGCCCTGCGCGCGTGTACCGCAGCGCCACGTGCGAGTGATACTCTGGAGTGGTGCTTCAGGCGACAACGCTCCGGGAATTTGCAGAGCGCCCTTTCGGTCGCTGTGTCAGCGGTGATGGCTGGCTCTACTACGCGTCAGCGGACGGTGCGCTCTTCGGCATCGTATGCTGGGGCGCCGTACGCGACTCGGATCTCGACAAGCTGAAGGCCGGCATGGACGCCGGGCTCTCGCCTTCGCTACAGCCTCACGTGACCCTGATCGACACGCGCCGCCTGCGAAGCGTCGACGCGCAAGCTTTCGCGGTGCTTGCGGGCTATGTCGACGGTCGCCGCGCGGCGCTGACGCGCTCCGTCAGCCGGCTCGCGGTCGTTCGTTCCGACGGTCTTCTTGGCTCCGTGGCCGAGGGCTTCTATCAGGTCGTCGCGCCGCCGTACCCGGTGCAAGTCTTCGCCGATCTCGATCGCGCCCTGACCTGGCTCGGCGTGGGCGCACGGGCTGTCGAAGCCGTTCGAGCAGCCGAGAGGATGCAGGCCGACGTCGTCGGTCTGGCGCCGTTCGTCCGCGATCTGCGCGCATTCCTGGAAGCATCGCCTTCCAGTGCGTCGCTGGCAGCGGCAGCGCGCGCCCTTGGCCTCTCGCCCCGAACGTTTCAGCGGCGGCTTCGCGACGCCAGAATACGATTCAAATCAGAGGTCGCCATCTCGCGCATCCGATTGGCGCAAGAACGGCTCGCGGACCCGGGCGTGCCGATCACGGCTCTGGCAATGGAGCTCGGTTTCGCCTCGTCCCAACACTTTTCGAACTGCTTCCGTCGGGTCATCGGCACCTCGCCGAGCCAGTGGCGAAAGTCACGGCAGGCCGTGCGGCCCTGAGCGGCGCCAGGGCTTGCATTCTGCGTTCGTAGCGTGTCCCGGCGTGGGTCAGATGGCGCGCAAACGCACACCATTGGTATCGTTCCGTGTAGATTCTCGAGGCGGTCGTACCTACGATCCGTTCATCGCCCATCGATTCGGCGCCGCCCTCTCACCATCCCACTACTGCGGAGTACGACCATGCTTACCATCCGACGCGCTACGACATTCACTATCACCCTCGCGTTGACCCTCGCCGTGTCGGCCTGTAGCTCCTCATCCACGACGAGCACGGGTGATGGTGGTGGTGGTGGTGGCTCCGATCCCACAGTGTCCACGGCCGATTGTACGTCGCAATGTCAGACCAAAGCGACGATGTGTGGGGCGTCGGCGGCGACGGGCCAGTCGCAGTGCGCCAGTATCTGCATGGGCAGCCTCACGCAGTCGCAGCTGACTTGCTTCTCCAGCTCAGCGTGCTCGGCGCTCGCGACGGTGAAAGACGCGGCAAGCCTCAACGGTGCATGCCCAAAGGGTAGCTCGGGCAGCGACGCAGGCGGTGGGACCACGGGTGATGATGCGGGAACGACGTGCGGCCTGAACGGAACGGGCGAGAGGTGGTCCTGCAAGTGCGCCACGGATACGGAAACGGTCTGCGTTCTTCCGGGCAAGAAGGTCTGTGACGTCGCGTGCTTCGGGACCAACAACACATGTGACGAGAAAAAGTGCGCTGTTGGCGGTACGCCGCCCCAGTAGACGCGAGCGACCTCACGCCGCTCCGCTGACGTTGCGGCGCAGGGCGATGCGAGCGATGCTTGCCCTCGTGATTTGGCGTGCCCTTCGCGTTCGTGCGGCTCTCGCGCTCGTGTGTGCGACGGCGTCGCTCACGCCGCTCGCGTCGGCCTGCGGTGACTCGTACGTGGAGCACGCCAAGGTGTCGTATGACCCGCGCTTCGGGGACAGCACCATCATGGATATCTACGGGCCCACGGGGGATGGTCCGTTCCCCGCCGTCTTGATGATCCACGGCGGCAGCTGGTCGGGCGGCGATCGAACCGAGTACTCCGACCCGGCGAAGCGCCTGGCTCGCTCCGGCTACGTGACCGCATCGATCGAGTACCGACTCACGCCGGCGGGAAAGTATCCGGTCGACGTGCAAGACTGCCTCTGCGCGCTCGCGTTCCTGCGTCTTCACGCGGACGAGTACCACGTGGATCCGGCGCGCGTCGCCGCATGGGGATACTCCGCGGGCGGTCATCTGGTCTCGATCATCGGTGCCGCAGCGGACGAGCCCACGCACGCGCCGGATTGTCCCGCGGCAGGTGGAAGGCCCGTGGCGCCGCCCGCGGCAGTGGTTGCGGGCGCTGCGCCAGAAGACTTTCGCGGGTGGGATTGGGCGAGCGACTATCTTGGTGGTCACGAGTCCGATCGCCCGGAGATCTACGTGCGGGCGTCGCCCATCACGCATGTGCGCCCAGGCATGCCGCCATTCCTGTTCATCAACGGCGATGCCGATCTCATCGTGCCACCGGACATGGCGCGCCGCATGCGGGACGCGATGGTCGCCTCGGGCAACGACGCGAGCGTGCTCGTCATCACGGGAGGTGGGCACCTGATCAACACGAACAAGAGCGGCGCATGGGACGTGGAGCTCGCCGATCTCACGCCGGAGGCATGGGTCGCGGCGATCGCATTCCTCGATCGCACGGTGGGCAGACGACCATGAGCTGGCGCCTCGCCGTCGTCGGAGCCGCGCTCTCGCTGCTCGTTGCGCGCCACGCAGAGGCCGCCGATGACGACGCGCCCGCGGTGCACGCCGCTTCGGCGCCCGCGAGCCCCATCCCGGTGGCAAGACCGCCGCGCAATGCGCTCTCATTGCAGCTCATGTCGATCGTGAATTCAGGCGTCAACGTCCAGTATGACCGGCTCCTGGCGCCGAACTTCAGCTTCGGTCCTTCGCTGGGATTCCGACGGAGCGGCGGCGCGGACATCGATGTTCTGGAGTCGAACTTCGGTATCGAGAGCCGCCACTGGCTCATCGGAAGAGAGCCGTTCTCGCGCTTCGACGGCCGCGCCATGGTCGGGCCGTACGTGTCCGCGCGCATCGACTTCGGCATCACCCGCGACACACAGAATGGCCATGTGCTGGGAACACAGATGAGCGTCGCAGAGGGCGTCGCGCTCGGGATGCGCTTCGTGATCGTCCGGCGGTTCGAGGTGACGCCGAGCGCGGGCCTTGGCCTTCGCACCGACTTCGACCCACGCGGACGCCTCGCGCCGTTCTGGAGAGGCGAGCTCGGTCGTTTCGCGGTCTATGCCGGCGTGATGTTCTGAGCAACGGAGCTCACGGACCGCTGCGGTCTGTGGTTGGCGCGCGCTCGTCGTTCGGACCTCGTTCCAGCGTCTCCTCGATCGCGAGCACGAGACCGCTCGCGTCCACGGGCTGCTTCATCTCATCGGCGACGGGGTCCTCGCGATTGCGCACGTTCGGTAGGTCCCTGCGGAGCTCCTCCGTCAGGTCGATCAGCTTTGCGATCTTCTGCTCGATGACCAGGCTCACCTGCAGATCAAGGTGCGAGTGCGACTCCGAGACGCGTGCGTGCCGGTTCTGCGTCGTGAGAATGGTGGTGGTGAGCACGAGCGCCGCCAGGCTGACGACACACTGGAGACCCGTGAACGGCGGCGGGTCGGGGCATGGGAGGCCCCAGTGCCGAGCGACGGTGTTCCATGCGATCCAGACTGCGGCGACGGCGATGACCGCATAGAGCGTGCGCGGCTGACCGACCTCCGTGGTGACCCGCTCGATGCGCCGGTGGTTCTTGGTCGTTTGTTGCGCGCGCGCATGGATCGCCACCACGGTCTCGAGGTCATGGTTCGGGCGCTCTGCGGGATTGTCCGTCTCCACCATGACGACACTAATGCAAGCGCTCGGCCATCGTCGCACAGTCCACGATCCATCGCCGCCACGCAGTCGGTGTGGCAATACCGCTCAGTGAGACAGAATTGCTTGCCCCGCGATGTCCCGCCTCGGTCATTCACGGCGCCCCGCTCCTGGCGTGGGCGTTGCGTACTCGCCGTTCATGCGCGACCAGGTCAAGCGGCTCACGACGGCGTTGCGCGCCCTGCTTCACCGGCCCCGTTCGTCGTTGCACGGTCGCGCGGTGCGCGTCGGGAAGTGGGCGCTGCTCGCGGTGGTGGCCATGGAGCTGCTCTACCTGGTCGCCGCCAACACGCTTCTTCGTACGCGCATTCTCCGCAACCTGATCGATGACGATCGCGAAAGCCTCGACCTCGAGTACGGGAGCGCATGGTCTCTGCTTCCGGGCGTGGTCCATGTCGAGGATCTCTCGATTCGCGGTCGCGGTGACAGCATCGAGTGGTGGCTTCACATCGACCACGCAGAGTTCCGCGTGGGTCTCTTCGACCTGTGCCGCAAACGCTTCCACACCTCGTACACCACCGTGGAGACGCTCGATCTTCGGATTCGCCTCCGCCTTCGCGCGGAAGAGCTATCGCCCGACGTCGTCGCGGCATTGCCGGACATCACCGGCTTCTCGAACCCACCGCTGCGCGACCCGCCGGAGGCAAAGGAGGTCGCGGAGCCCGTGTCATGGGTCCTGGATCTGGAGCGAGTCGACGTTCGCCACGCGCGCGACGTCTGGATCCATTCCATGCGCTACGTCGGTGAGACTCGCGTCCACGGTCGCTGGACCATGGTCCCGAATCGGAGGCTCGAGGTCGGCCCTGCTCACCTGGAGCTGTCGTCGCTCACTGCGTCTTACGGAAGCGCACCGATCGGGACTGGGCTTTCCGGGGCGTTCGACGTGACCATCGACGACGTGCCGATTGATGGTGATGATCCGAGCCCGGCGATCTTCCGCGCGCTCTCGCTCTACGGTGCGGTCGACGGGGAGGGGCATACGAGCGCGGGGCTGTCGCGGCTCATCGGCGTGCCGGGCCTCACCTTGATCTCCGGGAGAGGGCCAACACACGTGGAAGCCCACCTGGTCCACGGCGTCTTCGGGGCGCATACGACGGTCGCGGCGGAGCTCGCGGGTGTGGACGTACGCGCTGGCCGCGAAGAGCTGTCGTTCGCCGCGAAGGTGTCTGCGAACCTGGAGCGAACGGACATAGGGCTCGTGCACCCGCGCGGCTCACTGTCGGAGACCGAAGTCGCATTGACGGATGTGGCGCTCGCGCATGCAGAGCTGGGCGCGATCGCGCGCGTCTCACACGCGGAATTCCGGACCGGCTCGCTCACCCTGGCCTCCGACGAGGGAGCGCGCGGCGTTCTGGACGTGCGCGCGCCGAGCGTGGTGCTGGCCGACGCAAGCAGGTTCCGTTCGCTGCTTGGCTCTGGAGACAGCGTGGTGCTCGAGCACGGCGCGGCGACCGCCGCCATCGGGCTCGACATCGATGCCGCGTCGCTCTCGATGCAAGGCGAGGTCTTGCTGCACGCGCCGGCCCTCACCGTGAAGGTGGAAGAGAGGACCATGAGCGGCGATCTCCTCGCCCGGCTCGTCGCGAAGCGCGTCGGGGACCGCACGGACCTCGCCACGAGCAAGCTCGCGTTCAACGAAGCTCGCGCCTCCGGAACGCATCAGGAGCCGTGGTTCGCCCATGCGACCATGAACAGAGCGTCGCTCACGATCAAGCCGTCTACACGGCTGGCAGCGCAGTTCACGGGCGCGGCGCGGGATTCGAGCCCTGGTGGGTTCCTCGTTCACGCAATGACCTCGCTCCCGCCCGCGCCGGGGTCCGCGAGCAACGGTGGGCGCGTCGACTTCGGCGGCGGTGTGGTGGTCACTCATACGCTGCTCTCGCTGCACGACTTCGTTGCCACGTGCGGTGCGGCGTCCGTCCGCGTGACGTACTGTCGCGACAAGGGCGGCAGCGTTGGCAGCGCCATCGTCGGCGTGGCGGGCGGGCACGTCACGGTGGACCTCGCGGAGCCGTCGGAGGGCCGCGGTGGAGCAACGCCGCAATCGAGCGAGTGCGCACGAAGCCATTCATCCCCAGCTTCTACGCTATGAGCGCCGGCCGCCCCTCTCCTTGAGGTAGAGTGCCGAGCCAACATGAGCGAGAAAGAAGCTGACACCTCCGGCAGCCTTGTGAACCTTGCAGAGGCGCGCCTCGGTGCGTCCGTCCTCTACGCCAACGACGACTTCTTCGCCGAGAAGGAGAACCTCCTCAAGCCAGAGAAGGCGATCTTCATCGAGGGTGAGTACACCGATCGCGGCAAGTGGATGGACGGGTGGGAATCACGCCGCCGTCGCGTGCCTGGCCACGATTTCGCCATCGTCCGCCTTGGCGTGCCCGGCGTCATCCACGAGGTCATCGTGGACACGGCGTTCTTCCGCGGCAACTTCCCGGAGAGCTGCTCGCTCGAGGGCGCCGTCATCCCGGGCTATCCCATGCCGGACGACCTCACGTCGGACAAGATCGTCTGGACGGAGATCCTCCCGCGGACCAAGCTGAAGGGCGACAGCCAGAACCCGTTCAAGATCGCCTCGCGCGACCGCTTCACGCACGTGCGCCTGCACATCTATCCGGACGGCGGCGTGGCGCGCCTTCGCATCCTTGGTGAGGTGCTTGCAGAGCCGCGCTGGATGGGTCGGCCCGGCTCCACGGTCGATCTTGCGGCGGTCGAGCACGGCGGCGTGGTCGTGGCCTGCAACGACATGTTCTTCGGCTCTCGCCACAATCTGATCATGCCGAACCGCGCGCTCGACATGGGCGACGGCTGGGAGACGAAGCGCAGCCGCCGCGAAGGACCGGACTGGGTCATCGTGAAGCTCGCAGGAAAGGGCCAGATCGAGCGCATCGTCCTGGACACCGCGCATTTCAAGGGCAACTTCCCCGAGTCTGCGTCGGTGTGCGTGGGCGCGTTCCGTGCGAACGACGACCCGAGCAAGGCGAAGGACACGGCGTGGACCAATGTGCTCCCGCGCACCAAGCTCACCGCGCACACCGCGCACGTCTTCGACGACGCGCTCGCAGCGCACGCTCCCGCAACGCACGCGCGACTGCGCATCTGGCCCGACGGTGGCGTGTCGCGCATGCGGCTCTTCGGTCTGCTCGCGGATGACGGGCGCGAGGCGGTCGGACTGCGCGCGCTCAATGCGCTGCCCGCTCCGGACGCGCACAAGGCGCTGCTGTCAACGTGTGCTTCTTCCTCGTGGGCGTCCGCGATGGTGAAGAAGCGCCCATACAAGAGCCTCGATGATCTCGTCACGAAGGGCAGGGACGCGTGGGCAAAGGCCACGGACGCGGATATCCTGGAGGCGTTCGGGGCGCACCCGCGCATCGGCGAGCAGAAGCCAGTGGGCCATGCCACGGCTCAGTCGAAGTCGTGGTCCGGCGGCGAGCAGTCGAAGGTCACCCAGGCGAGCGAACGCGCGAAGAAGCGCCTCGCCGCAGCGAACGCCGCCTACGAGAAGAAGTTCGGTCGCATCTACATCGTCTGCGCCACGGGCAAGACCGCGGAGGAGATGGTCGCGATCGCGGAGCGCCGCCTGAAGAACGGACCCGCGAAGGAGCTCAAGGTCGCGGCCGTCGAGCAAGGCAAGATCACGGAGCTCCGGCTCCGCAAGCTGGTGACAAGGTGATCGCATGAGTCCGATCACGACCCACGTGCTGGATACCGCGCGCGGCAAGCCCGCCGCCAGCGTCCCCGTTGTCCTGGAGAAGAAACAAGCGGACGGGAGCTACGCGCTCGTTGGCAAGGGCTTCACGGACGCAGACGGGCGCAACAAGGAGCTGATGAAGGAAGGCGCGCTCACGCCGGGCGTTTACCGCATCACCTTCGACACGGGCGCCTATCTCTCCCAGTCCAGCACGAAGGGCTTCTTCCCGGAGGTCAGCATCGTGTTTTCGATCGAGGACACGGCCGCGCATTACCACGTGCCGCTGCTGCTCTCGCCGTTCGGCTACTCCACCTATCGCGGTAGTTGATTGTTGCAACCACGGAACTAGATATCTCGCCAGAGAGGTAGCTCGCATGGGTGACGTTGTCCTGCAGATCGTTCCGCTCGGCTTTCCGTGGGTCACCGCGGATCCATTCCTGTTCTGCGTCCATCACGACGACGCCTATCCGAAGGGCAATCCGGACATGACGCCCGCCGCGTCGCTGGCCGGTCGCAACATCGGAATGGACTTCGAGGGCAAGGACGGCTGGCGCATGTACCACGGCGATACCGTCCCTGGCTTTCCGCAGCATCCGCACCGCGGGTTCGAGACAGTGACCATCGTGCGTCGCGGCTACATCGATCACTCGGACTCGCTCGGCGCAACGGCGCGCTTCGGCGGCGGCGACGTGCAGTGGCTCACCGCGGGCAGTGGCATCGTCCACGCAGAGATGTTCCCGCTCACCAAGACAGATGAGCCGAACCCGGTGGAGCTCTTCCAGATCTGGCTGAACCTCCCCGCGAAGAGCAAGATGGCAGAGCCGCACTTCGCCATGCTCTGGAACAAGGACATCCCGCGCGTCACGCACACGGACGACAGCGGCAAGCGCACGGAGGTCACGGTGATCGCCGGCACCCTGGACGGGAAGGTCCCGCCGCCACCGCCGCCGAAGTCGTGGGCCATGGAGCCCGACGCCGACCTTGCCATCTGGTGCATCCGCATGGACGCCGGTGCCACGTGGACCATGCCTAAGGCCTCGCTCGAGACGACGGGTCGCACGCTCTACGTCTTCGCCGGGCCGGGCGTCACGGTCGGCGGTGAGCTCGTCACGAAGGGAAATGCAGCGGCGATCGTGAGCGACGTCGACATCGTGCTGGAGGCTGGCGACGCCACGTGCGAGCTGCTCCTCTTGCAAGGGAAGCCCATCGACGAGCCCGTGGTGCAGCATGGCCCGTTCGTGATGAACAGCCGCGAGGAGATCGAGAAGGCCATGATCGACTACAGGCGCACGCGCTTCGGCGGCTGGCCGTGGCCGAAGGATGGCCCCGTGCACGCGCGCGAGGAGACCCGCTTCGCAAAGCACATTGGCGGCCGCCTCGAGCGACCGTAGGGGATCGAACGTGCGCCGCATACTATGTGCACTATGCACATGTTGGGCGGTGCTCCTGTCAACCTCGCAGGCGTATGCGTCGTGCGTGGAGCATCCTTGGACCGAGCTGGGGACGCGCCTTGGTAAGTTGGGGGAGCCCGCGCCGCTGCTCATGTTCGGTGGTGCCATGCTCGCGCCCGCTGTGATGTCCCCGACCGGGGCCGACCAGCGGCTTCGCGTGCTCGTGCAACGCGACCTGGGCGGTCGCTACGACGCCGAGGGCGCCAGCGTGATCGCCCCGTACGCGCTCGGCGCTGCGGTGGTGGTGGGCTACGGCGCCAGTCTGTTCTGGGAGGACTGCGCGAAGAGCGCGCTCGCGTCACGCGCGACCGCAGCGATGGGCGTGTCGATCGTTCTCGTGTCCGCGCTGAAGCTCGCGGTCGGGCGGAGCTACCTGGCGGGGTACGTGCCGCCCGGAGGCGATCGCGTAGCGGAGGATCGCTCCACCACCTTCACGCCCTTCTCGCAGCTCGGCGCCTGGCCCAGCGGGCATGCAGCGGTCACGTTTGCGTTCGCTGCCGTCGTGCGCGAGCAGCTGTCTGGTCGGCCGATCGTCGCGCGCGCCCTTGGCTATGTGCTCGCGGGCGCGGTGTCGTTCGGCATGGCCCATGGCGACCATCACTGGGCGTCGGATCTGCTATCGGGCGCGCTCATCGGAGAGGGCGTGGGTCGTGCGTTCGGCGCCCCATCCACAGCGCCGTCGCCTGTCGCCCTTGTGCCCTCGGGTTCCGGCTTCGCGCTCGTCGGCTCGTTCTAGAGCTGCCCGGCGCGACACGGTGTCTGGGCTCACGAGCCCCTGAAGTGACGGGGACCGCCACGCGACAATATGGTCGCGTCACGCGACAACGTTGTCGCGTCGGCCAGTCGAGAACGAGCTGGTCGCCCGATGCTCTAGCCAATATGGGCTAACAGCGGACTACCCCGATCTGGGCTGGCAAACGGCCAACCCCCTATCGTTGGGCGCTCCAGCGTCGCCGTACTGAACGCGCGTAATCACCCGCGCGAGGGATATTGGGATGATGACGAGTGTTCAGCGCGGCAGCCAGCGTGGATGAACGCGGTGAAAGAGACCTCCATACGTAGTGCGACCAAAGTGAATACGCTGACTTCGACGGCGTTGCAGAGCGTTGTCGCCCGCGTACGGTGAACGTTCGTGCTCAGCGCGGGCCGGGGTCCGCAACGGTGAGCACTTGGGAGGACGCTTGAAGCTCACCACGTCGTGTGTACTCGTCGCCGGTGGCCTCGCGCTGCTTTCATGCACGAACCACCACGAGGACGTGGCGGAGAGCACGCGCATGCAAGCTCCGCAAACGACGGTCGCGGCGGAAGGCACGGCACCACCGCTGGTGTCGTCATCCGCGCCTGCAGCGAGCCCCGCGTCACCGCTCACGTGTTCGCTCGTCGCGCTTCAAGCGTCTGCCGGCGATGACCGGCGTGGGAACGATCAGACGAGCACCGCCACAAGCCTGTCGTTCACGGTGCCCGCGCGCATTGCAGTCATCGGCGGGGCACCGCGTGGTTTCGTCGCGGTGTTCGAGTTCGGGCCGACCTCGGCAGAGTCATCGGAGACGGAGTGCATCTACCGTCGTTCGGGATTGTCCTTCGCGCTTGACGAGTGCCATGCGCGGATGGGTCACGGGCGCGGTCCGAAGGCCGGCGATGCTGTCAGTGGGAAGTACTTCGAGCTGCATGTCGGGCCTGGCGACGAAGACGACAACCGCACGGTGACCGCGCGCGTCGAAATCGGATCGGTGCCCCTCTCGGACAACAACCCATGCACGACGGATGCATGCGGGCCCCACGGCGGAGTGACACACACGCCACTGAGCGCGGGCACCACGTGCTCGGCGGGCAACGTCTGCAGCGGCGCATCGACGTGCAACGCCGCCGGGAGCTGCATCCCTGGAACGCCTCCGGTGATCGACGACCACAATCCGTGCACGACGGACGCCTGCACGGCGGCAACCGGCGTCACCCACACGCCTCTCGCAGCCGGCAGCTCCTGCACCGACGGCAATGCCTGCAACGGCGCCGAGACCTGCAACGCGACGGGCGCGTGTACGGCGGGGACGCCACCGGTGGTGGACGACGGGAACCCGTGCACCTCTGATTCATGCTCGCTGTCGACTGGCGTGACCCACACGCCCATCGCGCAGGGCACCGTTTGCGGGTCGAGCACGGCGTGTACGAGCGCGGCCACGTGCAGCGCGTCTGGCTCTTGCGTCGCGGGTGCGGCGCTCCCGGTTGATGATGGGAATCCGTGCACGGCCGACTCGTGCTCGGTTGCGACGGGAGTCACGCACGTTCCCGTTGCGCAAGGGACCTCGTGTGGTCCTGGAAACGTCTGCACGTCCGCGTCCAGCTGCAACGCGACCGGCTCGTGCCTCGCCGGCTCGCCCATCTCCACCGACGATGGGAACGCGTGCACCGTCGATTCGTGCAGCGTGGCCACTGGCGTCGTGCACGTAGCGGCAGCGGCGGGCACCCAGTGCGGACCCGGAGACGTCTGCACCACCGCGTCGACCTGCAATGCGACAGCGAGCTGCGTCGCGGGATCCCCCGTGGTGATAGACGATCTCAATCCCTGCACTGCGGACTCGTGCGGTGTCGCGACGGGCATCACGCACGCGCCAGTTGCGCAGGGCTCGCAGTGCGGGCCTGGGGACGTCTGTACTGGCGCATCGACGTGCAACGCGACGGGCACTTGCCTCGTGGGGTCGGCCGCCGTGATTGACGACGGCAACGCGTGCACATCGGACGCTTGCTCGCCAGCGACCGGCGTGACGCATACGCCCGTCGCGAGCGGCACCTCGTGCTCGGATGGCAATGCTTGCAACGGCGGCGAGACCTGCGGCACAACCGGGACGTGCGTGGCGGGCGCGCCGCCTGTGATCGACACCAGCAATCCGTGCCTCATCGGGAGCTGCAATCCCGCCACCGGTGTCAGCTACTCCAACGCGGCCGTTGGCACGGTCTGCGGCGGTGACGTGTGCGCCGGCACGAGCACGTGCACCAGCGCGGGTGCGTGTCAGGCCGGTGCGCCACCACCGACCCTCAGCGACATGGACGCGTGCACGATCGATAGCTGTGATCGGCAGAGCGGCGTGCTGCACATTCCGATTCCGGGATGTGGTGTGGCGCTCACCCCGCCGAAGCTCGATCCGTCGGTGCAGTGGGACTTTCTTGCGGCGACAACGTTCCTCTTCTCTGGTCCCGATGCAATTCAAACGGGAGTGACTGCTGGCGCGATCGTGCCTTCGCGGCAGAGTGTGATCCGCGGTCGCGCTCTCGACGTGCATTCGAATCCGGTTCGAGGGCTGCGCGTGAGCGCGCGCAATCACGCGGAGCTTGCGTCACCTACACGCGAGATGATGGTCGGTTCGATTTTGCTGCGAACGGTGGAATGAGCCTGGTCGTGGAACTGCGCGCGGACGACTTCCTTCCGGTGTCTCGGCTGGTCGCGCCGAGCTACCACACGTTCACGACGCTCGACGACATCGTGGTGACTGCACGAGACACGACAGTCACGAACATCCAGCCGAACTCGCCCGTCTTCCAGGTCGCGCGCGGCACGCCCCAAGACGATGGCGAAGGCAGCCGCACTGCCACCGTGCTGTTTCCGCCCAATACCTCATCCCCCGATCTGAGCGTCGGCTCGTATCACGTTCGGGCCACCGAGTTTACCGTGGGTCCGACTGGCAAGGCGGCGATGCCTGGCGCCCTACCCCCGCAGAGTGGGTACACGTACGCGGTGGAGGTCTCGATCGACGAGGCTGAGACGCTGGGCCTCGAGTCGGTTCGATTCAACCAGCCGCTCTCCCTGTACGTCGACAACTTCCTTGGCTTCCCAGCCGGGAGCGTCGTACCGGTCGGCTACTACGACCGCAGCAGCGGCGTCTGGGTGCCGATGCCGAGTGGCCTCGTGATTGCAATCCTGAACACCAATGGCGGCATCGCGCACCTCGACGTTACGGGAGACGGCGTCGAGGACACCGGCGCTGCGCTGGACGCGATCGGCCTTGGTCCTGACGAGGTAGCGCAGCTAGGAGCGACCTACGCTAACGCGCACAACCTTGGACTCTGGCGGGTCCAGACGAACCATCTCTCGGTCTTCGACGATAACTGGCCATATTCGCCGGACGCAGGGGCCAAGAAGTGCGGCATAAGCTGCACCACAGAGGTCGCAGGCGAGGCCGACGCGACCAAGAAGGCGTGCGGCTCCATCATCGATTGCCACAACGCCGCGCTTGGCGAAGCGTGGAATATCCCTGGGACCGGCTTCAGCCTTCACTACAAGTCGAACTCTCAAGGCAACGAGCGAACGCTCCACCTGACGCTGGGCAAGGCGCCCCTGCCGACAACTCTGAGGCGGATCGAAGTCGTGACTGACGTCGCGGGTCAGACCGCGAAGTTCCAGGTCGACCCGGCTGATGCGCTCGTTCCGTTCGTGTACACATGGGACGGCAAGGACGGCTACGGCCGCGCGGTGCAGGGGCCACAGCCGATCGACATCACGATCACCTACGTCTTCCGCGCCGTCTACACCCCTGGCAATGCGTTCGGCGGCGGCGGCCGTGGCGGTGGTGGCGGCAGCAGTGGCGCTTGGCCCATCACCGCCAGCAGGCCGCTGCTCGAGTTCTACTACACGCAGGGCTTCACGACCTATGTCGGCGCCTTCGAGCCCAAGCCGCTTGGCCTGGGTGGGTTGACCCTCGACAGTCGACACGATCTCTCGCTTACGAATGGCGTCCTCTACTACGGGGATGGAAGCACGGCATCGCTCGGCCGAGCGCTCCGCGTCACTACCTTTGCCGGTAAGGCTGGTGGAACGCCTGGTGGCAACCACGTGCCAGCGCAGAGCGCCTACATCACCGGCTACAGCGGCAGCTTCGGCCCAGATGGCCTCTACTACTACGTCGACTCGGCGCAGGTGCGTGTCGTGAACGCGGCAGGCTTCGTGGAGAACGTGGTGGGGCGCGGTTCCGGCGACGATGGCGACGGTGGCCCCGCGCTCACGGCCGGCATCTCCGCCGGGGCCATTGCCTTCGGGCCTGATGGAACGATGTACGTGTCCGACTTCCGTCGCGCGAAGGTCCGCAAGGTGAAGAATGGCATCATCAACGCCTTCGCAGGAAACGGAGCGCCGAACGACAGCGGCGTAGCCGGTGACGGTGGTCCCGCCGCTGCTGCGTCCTTCCGCTCCGTCGCCTCATCCATTCAGGCGATTCGCGTGGATGCAGCGGGCAGTGTCTACATCGCCGCGAACGTGCCTGGCGAGGTGTCGCCCTACGTCATTCGGCGTGTGGCACCGGACGGAACCATCTGGCCCTTCGCGGGATACGGCGCGGGCCCGCCGGGCTCGGCGCTGGCTGCGCCCCCATTTCGCTATTTGCAGGATCTCGCTGTTGGACCCGATGGCAGTCTCTACATAGCCGAGGCCTTCAACTATTCAGTCCAGAAGTGCGATCCCGCGGGTGCCCTGACCACGGTCGCCGGAGGCAACGGCCCGGGAACGACGGGGAACGGGGGCCGCGCCACGAGTGCGCGGTTCGCGAGGCTGACTGGGCTGACCGTCGACCGCCACAACAACATCATCGTCCTGGACGGAGCAACGCCGAGCGCTGGTCTCGACGTGAGCGCCATCCGCATCATCGATCCGCAAGGCTACGTCAATCTGCTGTCTGGCAACGACACGACGGGGCCCAACTGCTCGGACGACACCACCACAGGCGCAGCGCGCTGGGGTTTCCAGGCGGCGAACCAGTCCGGGCAGGGAATCAGCACGGGCCCTGACGACGCAACGTACATTCCTGATTTTCGCTGCGGCAACATTCGACGGATCTCGCCCGTGGTCACACAGCCGATCGGCGACGGAAGCGGGCAGGTCTATTCGTTCGCGCCGACCGGACGCCAGCTCTCTACGCGCGACGAGCGCACCGGAACGACGCTCTACTCGTTTGGTTACGATCCGGCGGGCCGGCTGACGAGCGTGTCGGATTTGAACGGCCTCACGACCACGTTCGAGCACGACGCCGCGGGAAACCCCACGCGGATCGTCGCTCCGTTCGGACAGATCACGACGTTCACGACGGACGCGAACGGGTACGTGAGCTCGATCGCGGCGCCGGACGGGGCCACGACGCACCTCTCGATGGGTAGCACCGGCCTGCTCCAGCAGATGATCGATCCGCGAGGCAACCTCCACACGTTCCAGTACGCAGCAGACCGAACGCTTGCCTTCGATCAGGATCCGGCAGGCGGCTCGTCTGCGCTCGCCACGACGTTCGACACGACCGGTCGCGTGGTGACGCTGACGTCAGCGATGGGGCGCACGCGGAGCCACGGCACGCACATTCTGCCGACCGGCGACGAAGAGGTCACGTCGATGAGCCCGTCTGGCGCGCTTTCGACGCTGGTGACCGACCACCTCACGGGCGCGATGAATCAGATCGCGCCCAACGGTACGATCGGGACCACGACGGTCGTTCCGGATCCTTACTACGGCGTGATTGGCGGTCAGCCCACGAGCAGCGCGAAGCTTCCGTCCGGGCTTCTCAGCTACATCACGTCATCGCGCTCGACACTGCGCGCAGACCCCCTGGACGCGCTCAGCATCACGCAGGACACGAGGACCACGTCCACGAACACCCCGGACTGTAGCAGCGGAGCTAGCTGCGCGAACAAGCTGACATGGACTCAGACCTACACGGCAGCGGACCGGCGCATCGCGACGGCTTCTCCCGTTGGGCGCTCTTCGACAGTCGTCCTGGACGTCCTTGGCCGACCCGTGCAGACGAGCGTCCCTGGCGTCTTGCCCGTGACGATTCACTACGACTTCGCCGGACATGTCGACCAAGTCCAGCAGGGCACGCGCACGTCGAGCACGACATTCGATCCGACGACGGGCTGGGCCACGTCGTTCACCGATCCGCTGGGCCGCGTGACCACGGTGCAGGCGCGCGACGCCGTTGGGCGCGTGCTCTCCGTGACGCTGCCAGGCAATCGTACAGTGCTCTCCACCTATGACGCTGCGGGCAACGTGATCAGTGTCACGGCGCCTGGTGAAGCACCGACCGGGCTCGCATACACGCCGATCGATCTCGAGGCGACCTTCACGCCTCCAGTCGCCGGGGACGGCGCAACGGGGACGCTGCAGTCGACGTACAACCTGGACCGGCAGCTCTCGCAGCTGATCCGGCCCGATGGAACCATCCAGGCGACCTATGATCCCTTCGGGAGGCCGGACCGTCAGCTGAGCACGCTGTTCGTGGCGACGCGCACGTACAACGCGGCGGACCAGGTGGTGAGGCTGGATGGGAACGAGGAGTCTCTTGCGTACGCGTATGACGGCTCGTTGCTTCGGTCGACGACGTACCTTGGTCCGATATCTGGCTCAGTGTCGCGTGTGTTCGACAACCTGTTCCGGGTGACGCAGATCACCGCGGGCGGCGCGAGCACGCCGTACGGCTACGACAACGACGGCCTGCTGATGCAGGCGGGATTCGTGCAGTATGCACGCGATCTGACGAACGGCCGCGTCACCGGCTCGCAGGCCACGAGCGTGTTGGATTCGTGGGCGTACGACGCGTACGGAGCGCCGAATCACTACGACGCGCGCGATGCAGGCGGCTCGGTGCTGGCGCTGGACTACACGCGGGATCAAGGCGGGAGGATCACGCAGATCTCGGAAGCGCTGCTCGGAGGGGCGGCAACCGCGACGAACTACGACTACGACACGGCGGGCCGGCTGTCCTCCGTGACGTCTGGCGGCACGACGACGACGTACGGCTACGATCTGAACGGCAACCGTACGCAGCTGAACGGCGTGAGCGTCGCCACGTACGACGCGCAAGACCGCATGCTCGCGTACGGCGACAACACGTACGCGTACACCGCAGGCGGCGATCTGCTCACGAAGACCGCGCCCGTGGGCGTCACTGGGTACACGTACGATCTGTACGGCTCGCTGCACCAGGCGACGCTGCCTGACGGTACGCAGCTCGACTACACGATCGATCCAACGCATCGGCGCATCGGGAAGACGCGGAACGGGACGCTGGAGCAGGGCTTCTTGTACAACGGGATTCATCCCCTCGTGGAGCTGGATGGCGCGGGCGCGACGGTGAGCGTGTTCCAGTACGGCGCTCGGGGGAACGTGCCGGAGAGCATGTCGAAGGCGGGGGTGAACTACCGCTTGGTGACGGACCATCTGGGGAGCGTGCGGGTCGTGGTGAACGCGAGCACGGGTGCAGTCGCGCAGGCGATGAGCTACGATGCATGGGGTAACGTCACGAGCGACACCAACCCGGGTTTCCAGCCTTTTGGTTACGCGGGGGGGCTCTACGACAGGGACCTGAAGCTGGTGCGCTTCGGGGCGCGCGATTACGATCCGGAGACCGGGAGGTGGACGAGCAAGGATGGTGCGAGCATCGCGGGCGGCCTGAACCTGTACCGCTACGCGAACGACGAGCCGCTGAACTATGTGGACCGCACGGGTCAACGACCCGATGGCGAT
>JBBRNJ010000067.1:0-47073 GCA_038230375.1 Polyangiales bacterium
GCGAACAAGGCGAAGGTCATCGTCTTCACCGCGCGCCCCGGCATGGTCATCGGCAAGGGTGGCAAGGGCATCGAGACCCTGAAGATCGGCAACATCGGCACCGCCGCCAAGGGCGAGCCCCTGTTCGCCGGCGTCCAGTCCTTCACGGACAATGAAGTCTTCATCGACGTGCAGGAGGTCCGCAAGGCGGAGACCTCCGCGCAGCTCGTCGCCGAGAACATCGCCGCTCAGCTCGAGCGCCGCGTGGCCTTCCGCCGCGCGATGAAGAAGAGCGTCAGCACCGCGATGAAGTTCGGCGCCAAGGGCATCCGCGTTCGTTGCTCGGGTCGCCTCGGCGGCAGCGAGATGAGCCGCGTGGAGACCTACCGCGAGGGCCGCGTTCCCCTCCACACGCTCCGCGCTGACATCGAGTACGGCCTTGCAGAGGCCCGCACCAAGTTCGGCATCATCGGGGTGAAGTGCTGGATCTTCAAGGGCGAGGTCCTCGCCCGACGCGTTCGCAAGCCGATTGCAGGTGTTCTCTGAACACCGCCTGGGGGGAGCGCCAGCCGCTCCACCCCAGACCCCCCACCCGCTTCCCTAGTTCACTAAGCAACCTGGATTAACCAATGCTCTCCCCCAAGCGAACCAAGTTCCGCAAGATGCAGAAGGGCCACAATCGTGGCATCGCAGGCCGCGGTACGGACGTCTCCTTCGGCGACTTCGGCATGCAGGCGACCGAGTGCGGTCGTCTCACTGCCCGTCAGATCGAAGCGGCCCGTATGGCGATCACGCGTCACGTGAAGCGTCTCGGCAAGCTGTACATCCGTGTGTTCCCGGATCGTCCGGTCACCAAGAAGCCCCTCGAAGTCCGCATGGGTGGAGGCAAGGGTGGCGTCGAAGAGTGGGCCGCCGACATCCAGCCCGGTCGCGTCATGTACGAGATCCAGGGCGTCGAGGAGTCGATCGCACGTGAAGCGTTCCGCCTCGCAGGCCACAAGATCCCCGTTGCCTTCAAGTTTCTCGTTCGTGGAGCACTCACAGCATGAAAGCCAAAGACCTCCGAGAGCGCTCGGCTGAGGATCTGAAGGAGCTCGAGAAGAGCCTCCGCAAGGACCTCTTTCAGCACCGCTTCAAGAACTTCACCAACCGGCTCGACGACACGAGCCTCGTGCGCAAGACCAAGAAGGATCTGGCGCGCGTGATCACGCTGCTCGGCCAGACCGCAAAGGGCACCACGCCGGTCGCGGCAGAGAAGGCTCCCAAGGCGCCCAAGGCCGCGAAGCCCGCCAAGGCAAAGGCTGCTGCTCCCAACGGAGATGCTGCTCCGAAAGCTGCGAAGAAGTCCCCGAAACCGAAGGCTGAGAAGTAGTCATGGTCGAGACCCAGAAAACCGCAGCCGCTGCCCCCGCAGCACACGACGCGCACGGCTTCCGTCGCAAGATCATCGCCAAGGTGATCAAGGCGAAGATGAAGAAGACCGTCGTGGTCGAAACCATCATCGCTCGCCGCGATCCGCTCTATGGCAAGTACGTCCGGTCGCGCGTTCGCTACAAGGCGCACGACGAGACCAACCAGTACAAGGTCGGCGACGAGGTCGAGATCCAAGAGCACAGCCCCATTTCACGAGACAAGCGCTTCATCGTGACGCGCCTCGTGAAGAAGTTCATCGAGGAGTGAGAAGTACGCCATGATTCAGATGCGCACCATTCTCGAGGTCGCTGACAACTCTGGCGCGAAGCGCGTCATGTGCGTCAAGGTCCTCGGCGGCTCACGCCGTCGCTACGCCACCATCGGTGACGTGATCGTCGTCTCCATCAAGGAAGTCGCCGGTACGGGTAACAAGGTGAAGAAGGGTGACACGGCCAAGGCCGTCGTCGTCCGCACCAAGCGCGAGCAGTCGCGCGCCGATGGCAGCTACATCAAGTTCGATGAGAACAGCGCTGTCCTCATCAACGCCCAGCTCGAGCCCATCGGCACGCGCATCTTTGGACCGGTCGCCCGCGAGCTCCGCGCCAAGAAGTTCATGAAGATCATCTCGCTCGCGCCCGAGGTTCTGTGATGGCTTCCCGACTCAAGAAGGGCGACCTCGTCGTCGTCATCAGCGGCAAAGACAAGGGCAAGCAGGGCAAGGTTGCTCGCATCAACCACGAGGACGGAAAGGTCTTCGTGGAGGGCATCAACCTGATCAAGAAGCACCTGAAGCCCAACGCACGCAACCAGCAGGGCGGCATCCTGGAGCGCGAAGCAGCGATCTTCTCCAGCAAGGTGCAGCTCGTGGACCCCAAGACCGGCACGGCCACGCGCGTCAGCTTCAAGACCGACGCAAAGGGTCACCCCGTTCGCGTCGCGAAGAGCGGCGAAGAAATCCAGTCGGCAAAGCGCGTCAAAGCAGGCGCAGCGGCCGACGCGGCCGAAGAGAAGAAGTGAGTTGAGCCATGTCTGAAGACAAACGCGAAGAGAAGGCCCCGAAGGCCGACAAGGGCGGCGGCAAGGACAAGGCCGGCGGCGACAAGCGCAAGGGCGGTCGCAGCGAGAACAACGAGCCCAGGGCGAAGGTCATCACGACCGTCGACGTCCAGGCTGCGCGCTTCCACGCCAAGTACACGAAGGACGTCATCCCCGCGCTCACCAAGCAGTTCGGTTACAAGAACCCGAACCAGGTGCCGCGGCTCCAGAAGATCGTCATCAACATGGGTCTTGGCGCTGCCGTCACGAACCCCATGATCGTGGACGCCGCGGTCGAAGAGCTCCGCGCCATCACTGGCCAGAAGCCGATCGTCACGCGCGCCAAGAAGGCAATCGCGAGCTTCAAGCTCCGTCAGGGCATCGCCATCGGCGCGATGGTGACGCTCCGCAAGGCCCGCATGTGGGAGTTCCTCGATCGTCTCGTGACGCTCGGCCTCCCGCGTACGCGCGACTTCCGCGGCGTGTCCCGCAAGGCCTTCGACGGCAAGGGCAACTACACGCTCGGTCTCAAGGAGCAGATCATCTTCCCGGAGATCAACTACGACCGCATCGACGTCATCAAGGGACTCAACGTCTCCTTCGTGACCTCGGCGCGCACGGACGACGAGGGGCGCGCGCTCCTCCAGTTCCTGGGAATGCCCTTCAGGGCTACCTGAGACCAAACAAGATTTTCACCTAGTTACGACGCAGCGAAGAAGGAAGAGCCATGGCACGTGCTTGTCAGTTTGCGAAGCTAAACCGCGCACCGAAGTTTGCGGTGCGCGCTCGGAGTCGCTGCAAGGTTTGTGGTCGCGCACGCGGCTACTACCGCAAGTTCGAGCTGTGCCGAATCTGCCTTCGTCTGTTCTCGCTTCGCGGCGAGATCCCGGGCGTTATCAAGGCGAGCTGGTAGGCCCAAGGACCAAGGGACAAAACCCAATGATGACCGATCCCATCTCCGACATGTTGACCCGCATTCGCAATGCGTCGCTCGCGCGCCATGACCGCGCCGAGATGCCGCACTCCAAGTTGAAGGAGCACATTGCGGGTGTCCTCAAGGGCGAAGGCTTCCTCGACGACGTTCGCGTGAGCGACGGCGCCGACGGTGCCGGTATGCGCACGCTGACGCTCGTCATGCGCTACGGCCGCGACAAGACCGCTGCCATCGACGGCGTCCGTCGCGTGAGCACCCCGGGCCGCCGCGTCTACGTTCGCTACGACCACATCCCCCGGGTTCGCTCGGGCATGGGCGTCTCGATTCTCTCCACGAGCCGTGGCGTGATGACGGACAAGGAAGCCCGCAAGCAAAAGGTGGGCGGCGAGCTCATCTGCGAGATCTGGTGACAGCCATGACTGACAAAGCAAAAGATGTGAAGCCCACCGACGCCAAGGCGCCGAGCCTGAAGCTGTCACGCGTCGGCAAGCGGCCCGTTCCGCTTCCGAAGGGCGTCACCGCGACGGTCGCCAACGGCAAGATCGAGATCAAGGGACCCAAGGGCACCCTCTCTCGCACGCTCATCCCGAACGTCACCATCAAGGTCGAGGCCACTGGCATCACCGTCGTTCCGACCATTCCCGGTCGTGACGGTGCGCGCTTCCAGGGGCTTGCCCGCTCGCTCATCAACGGCATGGTCAACGGCGCAGCCACCGGCTACACGAAGAGCCTGCAGCTGGTCGGCACGGGTTACCGCGCAGAGGTGAAGGGCCAGATCCTGAACCTTGCGCTCGGCTTCTCGCACCCGGTGAACTTCCCCATCCCCGCGGGGATGAAGGTCGAGATTCCCGTAGACTCCAAGGGCACCATGATCAACCTGTCCCACCCGGACAAGGAAGTGATGGGCCAGACGGCCGCGAAGATCCGCGGATTCCGTCCGCCGGAGCCCTACGGTGGCAAGGGCGTTCGTTACTTCGGTGAGAAGGTTCGCGAGAAGGCCGGCAAGGCTGGCAAGGGCGGAAAGTAAGGTTCCATCATGGCTATGCAAATCGTCGGTCGGGAGCGCCGTAAGCTCCGCATTCGCCGCAAGATCAGCGGCACCTCAGAGCGTCCGCGCCTCACGGTCTTCCGTAGCGCGAAGCACATCTACGCGCAGGTCGTCGACGACGTGTCGGGCACCACGCTCGCTCATGTGTCCACGCTCTCGCGTGACGTCCGCACCGACATCGGTGAGGACCACAAGTCCGGCGCGGCCAAGAAGGTCGGCACGGCGATCGCCAAGGCACTCGCTGCCAAGGGACTGAAGAAGGTCGTCTTCGACCGCAACGGCTATCTCTACCACGGCCGCGTCAAGGCGCTGGCCGAGGGCGCTCGCGAAGGCGGGCTCGAGTTCTGATAGGGCTCCACGCGGGCTCTGCTATCTGAAAGTTCTGTGTGTTTGGCTCTGCGTGGTTATTGAGAACCCCGCGGCCCGAGGAAGAGAATCATGGCGTTCGAAGTCGAAGACGAGAAGCTCAAGGAGCGCATCATCCACATCAACCGCGTGGCGAAGGTCGTCAAGGGCGGTCGTCGCTTCTCGTTCGCCGCGCTCGTCGTGGTGGGTGATGAGTCGGGTCACGTGGGCGTTGGCCTCGGTAAGGCGAACGAAGTGCCGGAAGCCATCCGCAAGGGCAACGACCAGGCGCGCAAGAACATGTTCAAGGTTCCGCTCATCGGCGCGACCATCCCGCACGAGGCGCTCGGTCACTTCGGCGCAGGCCGCGTGTTCCTTCGTCCGGCCTCGCAGGGAACGGGCGTCATCGCTGGCGGCGCAGTTCGCGCCGTCGTCGAGAGCGCAGGCATCCGCGACATCCTCTCCAAGTGCATCGGCAGCGCCAATCCGCACAACGTCGTTCGCGCCACCATCCAGGCCCTCCGCCAGCTGAAGAGCGTCGAAGACATCGCTGCAGCGCGCGGCAAGCAGCCGGGCGAGATCATCGACACCAACACGAAGAAGAACAAGAAAGGCGCTGCCCCGGTCGCCACGGCCTGAGCACTGAATAAACGCCATGAAAGCGAAGCTTCGCGTCACCCAGATCAAGAGCGTCATCGGGCAATCGCACCCGATGTGCGCGACCATCCACGGCCTCGGCCTTCGTGGTCCGAACACGACCGTGGTCGTTGCGAACACCCCGTCGTTTCGCGGCGCGGTGAAGAAGGTCATTCACCTCTTGAAGGTGGAGGAGGTGGACAATGGCTGACACTCTGAGCAAGCTCCTCAAGCCCGAGGGCGCAACGTCCAAGAAGATCCGTCGCGGTCGTGGCGTGGGCTCCGGCCTTGGCAAGACTGCGGGTCGCGGACAGAAGGGCCAGTACGCCCGGTCGCGCGGCTTCAAGCCCCACCACGAGGGCGGTCAGACGCCCCAGCACCGTCGCTTGCCCAAGCGCGGCTTCAACAATGCGTTCGCCGCGACCATCGCGGAGGTGAACGTGGGCTCGCTCGAGATCTTCGCCGCAGGCGCCAAGGTCGACGAAGCAGCGCTCCGCGCACGCGGCCTGGTCAAGGGCGAATGCGACGGCATCAAGATCCTCGGGAAGGGTGACCTGACCAAGTCGGTTACCGTCACCGCACACTCCTTCTCCAAGGGTGCGGCCGAGAAGATCCAGAAGGCTGGCGGCAAGGCGCTTCTCGTTTCCACGATCATCGAAGCTCCGGCCAAGACAGCGAAGAAGTAATCAATGCTCGAAGGATTCGCGAACATCGGCAAGGTACCGGAGCTGCGCAAGCGGGTCCTGTTCACCCTTGGAATGCTCGCGGTCTACCGCATTGGCGTGTTCGTCACGATCCCCGGTGTGGATCGCAACGTCATGCACTCGGTCATGAAGAAGCAGGGCGGCGGTCTGCTCGGCTTCTTCAACATGTTCTCGGGCGGTGCGCTCTCGAACCTGTCGATCTTCGCGCTCGGCATCATGCCGTACGTCTCGGCGAGCATCATTCTTCAGCTGCTCACCATGGTCTACAAGCCGCTCGACGAGCTCCGCAAGGAAGGCGAGAGCGGCACCCGCAAGATCAACCAGTACACGCGCTACGGCACCATCGTGCTCTCGTGCGCTCAGAGCTTCGGCATCGCGCTGTCGCTCGAGGCCCTGAACAACGCAGACCTGGGTGACAGCTCACGTGTCGGCGACGTCGTGCACCACGCTGGTTGGGGCTTCCGCCTCATGACCATCGTGACGCTCACCACCGGCACCGCATTCATCATGTGGGTCGGCGAGCAGATCACCGAGCGCGGGATCGGCAACGGCATCTCGCTCATCATCTTTGCGGGCATCGTCACGGACATACCCGGCGGCATCTTCACGTACTTCGAGACCAACAAGGGCAACATCCAGCCCCTGAACATTGCGGCGGTGCTCGTGGTGGTGCTGGGGACGGTGGCCACCATCGTCTTCTTCGAGCGTGGTCAGCGTCGCATACCAATCTATTATGCGAGACGTAGCGTCGGCAGACGTGTGTATGGCGGACAGACCGCGCACCTTCCGCTGAAGGTCAACACCAGCGGCACCATCCCGCCCATCTTCGCCTCCTCGCTCCTGATGTTTCCCGCCACGCTGGCGAACTTCAAGATCCCGGGCATGGCGCAGCTGCAGTCGTCGCTCCAGCGTGGTGACTGGCTGTTCAACGTCTTCTACGTCGGCCTCATCATCTTCTTCTGCTTCTTCTACACGGCGGTGACCTTCCAGGCCGTCGACGTGGCGGACAACCTGAAGAAGCAGCAGGCCTTCATCCCTTCGATCCGTCAGGGTCGTCAGACCGCCGAGTACATCGATCGCGTGCTCACGCGCATCACCCTTGGTGGCGCGCTCTACGTGGCCGCGGTCTGCGTGGTGCCCAGCATCATCAGCGAGGCGTTCCACGTTCCGTTCCGCTGGGGAGGCACTTCGATCATGATCGTCGTGGGCGTCGCGCTCGACACCACGGCGCAGATCGAGGCGCATCTCATCACGCGCAACTACGAGGGTCTTGCGGGCGGCGGCGGTCGCGGGGGTACCCGCATTCGCGGCAGGAGGGACGTCTGATGCGACTGGTATTCGTCGGTCCGCCGGGGGCGGGCAAGGGCACGCAAGCCAAGTTCATCTGCGAGAAGTTCGGTATCCCGCAGATCTCCACGGGCGAGATGCTCCGCGCAGCCAAGACCGCCGGCAAGCTCCCCGCGGAGCTCGTGGACAAGATGGCTACGGGTGGGCTGGTCCCCGACGAGGTCGTCATCGGTCTCATCGCAGAGCGCACCACCCAGGAAGACGCCAAGAAAGGCTTCCTCCTGGATGGGTTTCCGCGCACGGTTCCCCAGGGCGAGGCGCTCGGCGCAATGCTCAAGGATCGCGGGCAGTCACTGAACGTCGTCCTGGCCCTGGATGTCCCCAGCGAGCTCCTCATCGAGCGCGCCGTCCTCCGCCGCACGGACAAACGCACTGGACAGATCTACCACTTGAAGTATAACCCGCCGCCCCAGGGTGCGGACCTCGAGCATCGTGCGGACGACCATGAAGAGGTCGTGAAGACCCGTGTGGTGAACTACGAGAAGATGACCGCCGAGCTTTTGCCGTACTACGACAAGCTCGCTCTCCTGAGCCGGGTGAACGGCGTGGGGACGGTGGACGAAGTGAAGGCGCGAGTGTTCTCCGCCATAGAGTCCAAAAAGTAAGAATCAAAGTAGTGGCAGCAAGAAGTAACCAAGGATCGAACGAAGCAACATGAGTGAACGTCGTGAGCGAAAAGAGCCGAAGGGCGACAAGCTCGAGTTCGATGGCGCCGTGCAGGAAGCCCTGCCGAATGCCATGTTCCGGGTGAAGTGCGACAACGGTCTGGTCGTGCTCGCGACGATCAGCGGCAGGATGCGCCAGTTCTACATCCGAATTCTCCCAGGTGACCGCGTCACCGTCGAGGTCAGCCCCTACGACCCGAGCCGCGGCCGCATCACGTATCGACACAAGTAGCTAGCAACCGAGCAAACGAGCAAACGAGAGCGTCATGAAAGTTCGTCCGTCCGTCAAAAAGATCTGCGACAAGTGCAAGGTGGTTCGCCGCCGCGGCACCGTTCGCATCATTTGTGATAACCCGCGCCACAAGCAGCGCCAGGGCTGAAAGAAAAAGATCATGGCTCGTATTGCAGGCGTTGACCTCCCGAAGCACAAGCAGATTGCATACTCCCTTCCGTACCTCTACGGGATCGGGCAGAAGCTCGCCAAGGAGCTCCTTTTGAAGGCGAACATCCCGCCGACAAAGAAGACCGAAGAGCTGACGGAGGGCGAGATCAAGCGCATCCGCGAGCTCCTCGAGACCGAGTACAAGGTCGAAGGCGATCTTCGTCGCGAAGTGCAGATGAACATCAAGCGTCTGATGGACCTCGGTTGTTACCGTGGCCTCCGTCACCGCAGGGGTCTGCCCGTCAACGGCCAGCGCACGCACACCAACGCTCGCACCCGCAAGGGTCCGCGCAAGGGCGTGCTCGCCCGCTCCGGCGGCGCAGCGCCGGCGAAGAAGTAAGTTTCCAGAGCTCATTCGAGTCAGCAGAGAAGTAGAGAGAGACCATGTCGACCGCCAAGACCGCGAGCCCCGCTTCCACCGCAACGCCTGCCACCAAAGGCAAGCCGCAGAAGAAGAAGGTCAAGAAGAACATCGCGACCGGGATCGCGCACATCCAGTCCACGTTCAACAACACCACCGTGACGATCACGGATGTGAACGGCAACACGATCGCGTGGTCCTCCGCCGGCTCGCGTGGCTTCAAGGGCTCTCGCAAGAGCACTCCCTTCGCCGCGCAGCTCGCCGCCGAAGAGGCCGCACGTCGCGCCATGGAGCACGGCATGCGCAGCATCGCCGTCTTCGTGAAGGGCCCTGGCGCCGGCCGCGAGAGCGCGCTCCGCGCACTGCAGACCGCGGGCTTCAAGGTCACCTTGATCCGCGACGTCACGCCGGTCCCGCACAACGGCTGCCGCCCCCCGAAGCGCCGCCGCGTGTGATCTGAGTCCTGCGGGTCACGATACGTCACCACACGAATGAGCCCCGCCGCCTGAGAAGGTCGCGGGGCTCTTCTCATTGGGTCGAAGGGAGGTCGGGTTCTTGTCGTCGTCGTTTCGTGGCCGTTGTCGTCTCTGCTCTCGCATGCGACGCTTGGGCTCATGAAGTCAGTCTTCGCCTCGGCGCTCTTCGCATCGCTTCTCGCAGCCAGCCTCGCGTCGTCCGCGGCGTGCAACCTTGCGACCACGAGCATCTCGAGTTGCCACGACTCGTGCGACAAGATGGACGGCCTGAAGTGCGGCTCCACCGGCACGAAGAACCAGTGCTACGACGACTGCGACCAGGCCACGACGGACGGCATCTCCAGCTTCAACGAGTGCTCCACGAAGGCGGCGTGCGATCCTTCGTGTCGGAACAAGGTCGCCGGATTTGGACGGATACCCTCTGGCGCTTCCGCGGATGACTGCACCAAGGCATGCACGAAGCTCGGGATGTGCGGCGGCGTTGCCCCGGCCGATGTCGCCGCGTGTGGCACGAGCTGCCAGAAGAACTCGTACCAATTCCAGGTCGACTGCGTGAACAACAACGACTGCACCGCGGTCGGCGTGACCTGCGGCGACCCTGTGCAGCTGGGCGCCCCTAAGCACTAGACAAATAGCGACGCCGTTTCCAAGAGTGCTCGCGCGGAGGGGCTGAGTGTGTCTGCGCGGTGACCAGCACTAGGTCTTGGGGATGTCGCACCTTGGAGGAGAACTTTTTCGAATCCATCGAGAATCGCGCGGTGTGTGTGCGCAGTCCCTCCTACTCCGCCTCACTGAAATCGCTTGGGCAGGTTGCGGGTCTGTCAAAAAGGGGGAGACTTCCGCCCGCGTGAACTCGCAGAGCCTTTCCAACGAACGCCACGTGTCGAAGCGCCTTCCCCCGCGAGGAGGCGCCAGCGTGCGTGATGTGCTCCAGGCCGCCGCGACGTACGCACCGTGCAGGATCGTCGAAGCCGACGAAGACCCGCCGTCGACGCAGCCCATGCCCCCGCAGCTTCGCGCGGCCGATGTCGCTTCCCCCACCGATGTCGCGTCCCCCGCTCCGGCTTGGCAGTCGCAGCTACGCTATCGCGCCGTTCCTCCGCCGCCGCGCCCCGCGTCTCCCACGCCGGTGGTTCCCTTCCGGGCCTACGGCTGGCAGCAGCCCGTCCCGAGCTCCGCGAACGCCGGCCCGAGCCACACCGATCCCCAGACCCAGGCGACCGACGAAGCGAAGCGCCACGACAGCTACTACCCCGTCGAGGTGCCGATCGATGGTGCCTACGGTGTCCGCGAGTCATCGATGTATCCTGCAGCGACCAACGCGCAGGCCCGCGCTGCGATCGCGTGGGCGCTCGTCGGCCTTGCCGTGTTCGCGATCGTCCTGGGCTTCCTGATGGTCGCCGACAAGGCGCGCCACGGCCAGCTCAGCCAGCTCAGCCAGCTAGGCGTGGGCGTCCGCGACAGCCGTCCGATCGCCGCCACCGAGCTGCCGAGCCTCCTGCGCATCGCCCCCACCACTCCTCTGGAAGCGAAGGCGCAACCGAAGGCGATGTCGAACACGGTTGTCGCGGCCGCTGCCGTGCACCAGGACGCACGCGGCGTGGACCCGGCCGACCTTCCCGATTCGAAGGGCATCGACATCGCCACGCTGCCCCTGGCGCCCGTCCGCCCGCAGCACGCCCGCACCTTGCGCTGAGTTGGGCGCTGAGTTGGGCGCTGAGTTGGGCGCTGAGTTGGGCGCTGAGTTGGGCGCTGAGTTGCGCTGGAGGGTGGGCTGAACGGAGCCTGCGCGCGTGTGCAGCTCTCGCTCGAGAGTCCGAACGCATGCGTCGGGGAAGCTTGCAATTTTCCCGCCCTCTACTAAAAGCCGCTTCCCCCGTGCCCTTTCTGGGCACACGCCGGGATGAAGCCGGGCGGACACCACGCCCCGTGTAAACCGGTTTTTTCGAGCCGCTCTCTCCGCGCCATTCATGGCGCATCGGGCGCGGCACTCTGAGGAAAAGGCGAACAATCGATGGCTCGTTATATTGGTCCCGTCTGCAAGCTTTGCCGCCGCGAGGGCATGAAGCTCTTTCTGAAGGGCGAGCGCTGCTACACGGAGAAGTGCGCGGTCACGCGTCGTCCGTATCCGCCCGGCCAGCACGGCCAGGGCCGCATCAAGCTCTCCGAGTACGCAGTGCGTCTTCGCGAGAAGCAGAAGGTGCGTCGCATCTACGGCGTGATCGAGCGTCAGTTCCAGAAGTACTACTTCGACGCGACCCGCCGCGCGGGCCGCACCGGTGAAGAGATGCTCGGGCTGCTCGAGAGCCGCCTCGACAACGTCACCCACCGTCTTGGTTTCGCGGCGACGCGTTCGGAAGCGCGCCAGATCGTGAAGCACAATCACATCCTCGTGAATGGCAAGCGCGTCAACATCCCGTCCTACCTCGTGAAGGCCGGCGACAAGATCGAGGTTCGCGAGGCGAGCCGCAAGATCCCGCTCATCGCCACCTCGCTCGCGCAGTACGAGAAGCGCGCGCAGCTCTCCTGGCTCGAGCTCGACAAGGCGAACTTCATTGGAACCTTCAAGGGCGCTCCCGTCCGCGAAGAGCTCAACGAGCCAGCCATCAAAGAGCAATACATCGTCGAGTATTACTCGAGGTAGCGCTGGGGCCTTGCTCACGGTTTTTGAGGACGGAACTGAACTATTGGGATCGAGTTCGAGTTCGAGTTCGAAGCTGCCCGAAATCGAATTCGATCAACACGGGCTGGCGGCGGATTGGGTATGAGGAGCGGGTTCCTCTCACGATCGGGACTGTCGCGTGAACTGAAGAGAAGAGAAGGAGAACACTGAATGAATATTGTTACTCGCAACTGGCGTGACCTGATTCGTCCGCGCGGCATCCAGATCGACGCCGAGACCCTCACGGATTTCTACGGTCGGTTCACCTGTGAGCCCCTCGAGCGCGGCTACGGCATCACGCTCGGCAACTCGCTGCGTCGCATCCTCCTCTCTTCGCTCCAGGGCGCGGCCGTCACGGCCATCCGCGTCGATGGCGCCCTCCACGAGTTCACCACCGTCAGCGACGTGGTCGAAGACGTGACGGACATCATCCTCAACCTGAAGGAGGTCGTCCTCAAGGCGGCCACCGCAAAGACCTATACCGTTCGCATCCAGAAGGAAGGCCCCGGACCGGTCTACGCGAAGGACATCGAGCTCGTGGACGGCCTCACCGTCCTCAATCCCGATCACCTCATCGCGACCCTCGACAAGAAGGGCCCGCTGTCCATGGAGCTGACGGTCAACGTTGGCCGTGGCTACGTCCCCGCGGACAAGAACAAGACGGCGCAAATGCCGATCGGCACCATTCCGATCGACTCGCTGTTCGCGCCAATCCGCAAGGTGAACTACACCGTGACCAACGCCCGCGTCGGGCAGGTCACGGACTTCGACAAGCTCTCGCTCGAGGTGTGGACCAACGGCTCTGTGAAGCCGCAGGACGCCGTCGCCTACGCCGCGAAGATCCTGAAGGAGCAGCTCTCGATCTTCATCAACTTCGAAGAGACCGAAGAGACCAGCTACCAGGTCGCCGGTGGTGAGGACGAGCCCCTCAACGAGAACCTGTTCCGCAGCGTCGACGAGCTCGAGCTCAGCGTGCGCTCCGCAAACTGCCTGCAGAATGCAAACATCCAGCTCATTGGCGAGCTGGTGCAGCGCACCGAGCAGGACATGCTGAAGACGAAGAACTTCGGCCGCAAGAGCCTCAAGGAGATCAAGGAAATCCTTGCCAACATGGGCCTCTCGCTCGGCATGAAGATCGACAACTGGCCGCAGATGCTGGAGCGCTGGAAGGCGCAGCAGGCGCAGGCCTGAGCGAAATTTTTTGAACGGGCCCTTCGTGTAAACCACGTTGGGCCCCACGAGGAAGAGTCATGCGTCACAAGAATACTGGTAGGAAATTCGACAGGAACTCGAGCTCGCGCAGGGCGATGTTCCGCAATCTCGCCGCGAACCTCATCCTGCACGAGCGCATCGAGACCACGGATGCCAAGGCGAAGGAGCTTCGCGGCGTCACGGAGAAGCTCATCACCAAGGCCAAGCGCCTCGGTGAGGCCGCGTACACGCCGCAAGACAAGCTGTCCCCCGCGGACAAGGCGCGTCGTCTTGCAGTGACGCGTGAGATTGGCGCGTTTCTCCCCCGCTTCTCCACCCGCATCGAAAAGGGCGGCGAGGCGAAGCAGGTTGATCTCGTCGAGAAGGTCATCGTGGAGCTCGCCAAGCGCTTCGCGACCCGTCCCGGTGGCTACACCCGCATCGTCAAGTTCGGTCCCCGTCGTGGCGACGGCGCGCCGATCTCGATGATCGAGTTCGTCCAGGACGCGACCGCAGCCGACGAGGCCGCGAAGACGGCCTGAGTACCATGCTCCCGGAAGGGAACGTGTGAGCAAGCGGCGACGAGGGAAACCTCGCCGCCGTTTTGCATTTGTCGATGGAATGGGTGTCTCGACCACGCCCGATGCGTCGCGGTGGGCCTGGTGCTTGCCCAAAAAAGTTCACCTCTGTGGTGTATATTTGATGGGAAATCCCGCCTGAACACGCGAATTCGCCACTAAATGTTCACCTTTCAGGTGTACGTCCTGGCCGCGGGGATGGCGTAGGGCACGCGCCGCTCATTCCGCTACTTCTTCTTCTCTGCCTCGGCGAGGCGACGATCGAAGTCGGCGAACGCGTCTTCCTTTTCGGCCTCCGCTTCGGCCTCTGCGAGCGCCTGCTTGTGGGACTCTTCTTCCACGTCCACGCGTGCGCCCTTCGCCGTGACCGCCGCCGCCGGCTCTGCCTCCACCATCACGCGGAGGTGCTGGGAGCTCGCGCCCGAAAGCGCATACGCCTCGTCCAGCTCGGTCTTGACGCGCGCGGCGCGCAGCTGGTGCCTGCGACGGTAGGAGATCGCAAAGCTTCCCCACATGAGGCCCATCGCAAGGACGCTGATGAACGAAAGGTGACCGCCCAGCAGACTGATGGTGGCGGACAGCGTGAGCATGCTGGCGGAGAATGCGAGCAGTCGCGCCGACCACCGTCCGCGGTCGCCCTTCGCCTTTGCGCGTACCAGCGCGGACGCGCTCATGCGCGCCTTGTCGGGGTCGGCGATGAAGGTACCAGCCGGAAGCCGCGGACCACCACAGGCTGGGCACGCGTTGCGATAGCCAAGGTCCCCCACGGCGGGGCGATCGGTGCCGCAGTGGGGACATCCATTTGCCATCGGCATCACCCTATCACCTCCCGCAGTAGTTCTAGAGTGCGGAGAGGAAGGCGCGCGTCTCCGCCTCCTCCACGTGGACGAGCACCACGATGAAGTCGCCTGGCGTGGCATCCGCGAGTGCAGAGTTCAGCGCAGCGACCTCCGACTCCACGAGCGCGAACGATGCCTCCGGAAAACCAAGCCCAAGCAGCTCACGCCGGAAGATGCCCGGGATCTCGAGGGGCGCGCGGCCGCGGAGGTGGTGCGGGAGCTCTCGCACCAGGACCCGGTCGGGCTTTGCATCGTGAAGCGCCGCGCAGATGTCCGCGAGCTCGCGATCGGGCCGGTCGCCCGGGCTGCCCGTCACCACGGTGAGCTTGCCGCGCTGGCCGCGTGCATCGCGAAGGCGCGACACCAGCTGCATGACCGCACGCACGCTGTCCGGGTTGTGCCCGAAGTCGAGCAACACGCGCACGCCGCCGTGCTCGCTGAGCTGCCCGCGTCCGGGGTTGTCTTGCATGGTGAACGCGCCCAGCGCACGGACGATCGCATCGCGCGCAAGGCCGAGCGCGAGCGCAGCAGCCACCGCGCCCAGCGCGTTTCTCACGTTGTACGAAGCGGCGCCGCCAAACGTGATCGGGATCGCGTCAATGCGCATGAGTGTGGTGGTGACATCACCCTTCGCCGTCATGATGGAGCCGCCTTGCGTGAAGACCGCCTGAGCCCCGCGCGCAAGAGCGTCCGCGATCACTCGCCGTGCAGCGTCGCCCTCCGATGTGGCATCGAGGTCGGCAAAGAAGATGGTCTCGCAGGAGAGGCCACGAGCCAGCGCGACGAGCCTTGTGTCGTGTGCAGACAACACCGCGGTGGCGTGTTCGCGTACAGCCCGTGTGATGGTCGCCTTCACGTGGACCATCGCGTCGATGTCGTCGATGCCATAGAGGCCCAGGTGGTCGTCGCTCACGTTGGTGATGAGCGCAACATCGCAGTCCGAGACCGCAAGGCCGCGGCGCAAGATGCCGCCTCGTGCGGTCTCGAGGACGGCGAGCTGCACGTCCTTTCGACCCAGCACCATTCGTGCCGCCGCGGGTCCGGTCCAGTCGCCCGTCTCGACGACCTCGCCGTCCACCGTGACTCCGCCCGTGGACGCAGAGCCCACGTGGAGGCCTGTCTCGCGCGCGATCCGTGCAAGCAGCCGCGACGACGTGGTCTTACCATTCGTCCCCGTGACGAGCGCGACGGGGATGCGGCCCAGCGTGTCCCACGCAACGTCGCCCACGTCGGGGACCGCGCTTCGCGGCATGCTGGGAAACGACGCGGAGCGTGCGCCCATGCCCAGCGCCAGCGTCTCGTCGTCCCACAGGAACGGTATGTCGCGTCGCGCCGCCTCGGCCTGCAGCGCAAGGAGCCGCGGGCTGCGCTGCTCGTCCAGCATCGCCGCGATCTCCGCGCGCTTCGGCTCCAGGAGAAGGGCAGGGCGCGCCGCCATCAGCTCCGCGGCGGACAGCGCCGCCCACTCGCTCATCTCCGCGCATGGGAGCAGTGTGTCCACCGGTGATTCGTAGGCGAGCACGCAGCCGCGGTGATGCGGGCGCGTCACCAGCGCGACGGCCCCGTCCACGCCCAGGGCCGCGCGCATTCGCGACAGCTCCGTGAGATAGGCAGCGCGCACCGCGTCCACGGTCTCGTCGCGCTCGAGTGTGAGCTCCACGATCACGAGCGGTGCGCGGGAGATGTGGTTTGGTCCAGTCAGGCGACGGGCATCGACGAGGAGCACTCGGTTCCTATCTCTCAGTCGTCCTGCTCACGGGCCAGCCGCACGCCGCGTTCGTCTTCGATGACCTGCGCGCCGTCCAGGAGCACGTCGCTCGCGGTGCCCGGAGGTGTGCTCGCCGTGAGCGCGGCCGTGTCATGCAGCGACGGCGGCGGATTGCTCTTCGCGCGGTGCTGCGGCTCGTTTGGCTTGAAGTAGATGACCTGCTTCCAGCTGCGCGAGATCTTGTCCGCGAACACCAGGAGCAGGTCGCCGCGTCGTCCCATCTCGAGGGCTGCGTTGATGGACTCTTGCTCGTCCGGGATCACCTGCACGCGCTCCTTCGGAACGCCCATTGCAGAGAGCTCGGCCTCCATCATGCGCGGGACCTCCTCCGCGGCGCGTCCGCGCAGGTCGTCGTCGCGGCGAAGAATGACGTGGTCGAACGTCTTTCCGACCACCCTGGCCATGGCCTTGATGTCCTCGTCGCGCCGGTCTCCCGGAGCGGAGAGCACGCAAATGCGACGCCCGCTGCACTCCATCCGTGTGAGAAGGTCCGACATGGCGGCGACGGCGGCGGGGTTGTGACCGTAGTCCAGGATGACCTTGAACGGCAGCCCGTCGAAGACGTTCGTGCGGCCGGGGACCTGGAAATACGAGGTGTCGAACGTACGCAGACCCTGCCGGATGTTCTCCACGCGCACGCCCATCGCGTAGGCCATCACCGCGGCGAACATTGCATTCTGCACGTTGTGCATCGCCTTGCCCTCGAGTGTGGCGGGGATCAGGTGTGTCCAGAGCAAGGGCAGGTGCGCGCCCTTGTCGTACAGCGTGATCATGTGCCCGTTGATGCCCTCCTCGAGCACGGCGGCAAGTCCACCGGCGCGCAGGTGCTTCTTAACCAGGTCGTGGCGCGGGTTCATGGTGACGTACGCAATGCGTGTTGCCTTCGTGTGATCGGCCATGCGGAGGCACGAGAGGTCGTCGGCGTTGAGGACCGCGCAGTCACGCGCGACCTCCACGACGATCCGCTTCACCTCTGCAAGTTGCTCGATGGTGTCGATCCCGCCAAGGCCCAGGTGGTCCGCCGCGACGTTGAGCACGGCGCCGACGTTGCACTCGCGGTAGCCCATGCCCGCGCGGAGCAGTCCGCCGCGCGCGGTCTCCAGTACAGCCAGGTCCACGGACGGATCACCAAGGACCATCTGCGCGGACTTGGGACCGGTCATATCGCCGGTGACCGTGCGCTCGCCGTCGATGTACACGCCATCCGTGGTGGTGAGGCCCACGGTGTGCCCGTTCATCTTCTGGATGTGCGCGAGCATGCGCGCCGTCGTGGTCTTGCCGTTCGTGCCGGTGATGGCCGCGATCGGGATGCGCGCGGGCGTGCCCTTCGGAAAGAGCATGTCCATCACGGGGCCAGCCACGTCGCGCGGCTTTCCTTCGGTGGGCGCCACGTGCATGCGGAAGCCCGGCGCGGCGTTCACCTCGCAGATGCCGCCGCCGACCTCGCGATGACTCTCCGTGATGTCGGGCGTGATGAAGTCCACGCCGCACACGTCCAGGCCGATCGCCTTTGCAGCGCGCACTGCCATGTCGCGGTTGTCGGGATGCACCACGTCCGTGAGGTCGATCGCGGTGCCGCCGGTGGACAGGTTGCCCGTGCCGCGCAGGAAGAAGATCTCGCCCTTGGGGAGCACGGTCTCCTTGGTCACGTTCTTGTGCGCCATCAGGCGGTCGGCCTGGGCGTCGAGCTCGATGCGCGTGAGCACCTTCTCGTGCCCGATGCCGCGTCGCGGGTCGCGGTTCACAATGTCAACGAGCTCGGCGATGGTGTGCTCGCCGTCGCCGACGACGTGGCCGGGCACGCGCTTCGCGACCGCGACGAGCTCGCCGCCGATCACGAGCATGCGGTGATCGAAGCCCGCGAGGAAGTTCTCGACGATGACGCTGCGCGAGTGCTCGCGCGCCTTCTCGAAGGCCGCGCGCACATCCGCGTCCGTCTTGAGATCGAGCGAGACGCCGCGTCCATGATTCGCGTCGAGCGGCTTCACGACCACGGGATAGCCCAGCCGACTCGCGGCGCTGACGGCAGCCTCGGGCGTACGCACCAGGCGCTGGCGCGGCACGGGCAATCCGAGCTCGCCCAGGATCCGGTTGGTCTCTTCCTTGTCCGACGCGATCTCGACGGCGATGTGCCGTGTCTCCGACGTGACGGTGGCCTGGATGCGCTTCTGGTACTTGCCCTGGCCGAGCTGCACGAGGCTGTAGTCGTTCAGACGCATCCACGGGATGTCACGCGCCTCAGCTGCGCGCACGAGCGAGCCCGTGGACGGACCCAGCTGGCGACGCTGCGCGAACGCGATGAGCTCCACGAGCTCGCTTCCGAAATCGAACGGGGCGGCTTCACCAGCAGCGTCGGGCTCGCGCGTCTCTTTTGGTCGCAGATCCGCCGGCAGCAGGCTGTGCAAGAGCGACAGCGCAAGGTTGCTCGCCGCCTCGCCCACGCGCTCCTCCTCGAACTCGAAGATGACGTGATAGCGGCCCGGTGCGCCTTCGCCGCGCGTCTTGCCGAACGACACGTTGGCGCCAGTCAGGACCTGCAGCTCGATCGCCACGTGCTCGAGCACGTGCCCCAGCCAGGTGCCGCCATCCTCGGTGAGGCGGCGGACGAAGCCGCCGGGGGAATCGAACGAGCACGTGTGCTGCTTCAGGCTGGGCACGGCCACGAGGAGGCCGTCGACGAACCCTGGGATCTTCGCGCTGGGCCACGCCTCGAGCGCGCCAAGGTCGACCGTGAGTCGCATCACGGGGAAGTGGGCGTACAGGCTGGGGCCGCGATAGATGCGTCGCTCGGTGAGTTCCATGATGGAGGCCTTTGCTCAGTGCTCGCCGGGAGCGGCGCGCCGGGTCTCGAGGTCGAAGGTGCCGCCGTCGATCAGGACATGGAGGCGCACGTTGGTCATGCACACGGGGCGCCCCTCCTTGGTCTCGGCGATGGATGAATGCGAGAGCTCGCCCGCGTCCACCACGGTGATGGCGCCGGCGCCCACGACGTGGAGCTTCTTCGTGTGGTCGATGAACGCCGCGGTGTCCTCGTCCAGCCCGACGCCGACAGCGAACGGGTTGTACGCGAGCGCCGTCAGCAGGCGACCCAGGCGATCGCGCTGGCGGAAATGCTGATCGATCATGATGCGGTTCGTGAGGCCGAACCCCGGCACCAGCGTGACGCGACCCGCGTGCGGCGTGTGCCCCTCGGCGCCGTACGCGATCATGTGCTCGCTCAGGATGGCAGCGCCCGCGCTGGTGCCGCCCACGGTGACGCCGCGTGCGTTCGCGCGCCGGATGGCCTTGGCCATGGGCGTGCCGCCGATGATGGTGGTGAGTCGCAGCTGGTTGCCGCCGGTGATGAAGATCGCGTTCGCGCGCTCGATGTAGTCGAGCCACTCGGGCTTGCCCGCGTCGTCGCGGGTGTCGACGGGGAGCGACTTGGCCTCGTCCGCGCCCAGCTTGCGAAACAGCTTCTCGTACCGGCGGCCCGTGTCCTCGAGGGCGGAGGCCGTGGGGATGATGACGATGCGCGCGGACTTGCCGCCGGAGACCTCGCTGAACTTGCGGAGGATGTCGGCGTTGCCATCCTTGTCCTCCGCGCCGCCCACCGGAACGATGAATCCGCGCTTCTTTTCGCCTTCGATCTTTGCAGGGCTCATCTTGAAGTCTCACCGCTCTCGAACATGCCACTCACCACGACCTTCTCGTTGCGAACGAAGAACCGGCCCCCGCACATCACGTCGCTCACCTGGTGCTCCTTGCCGAGCACGACGAGATCCGCGTCCGCCCCGACACGGAGCTCACCCTTGTTCGTGAGGCGAAGGAGGTTTGCGACGTTCGACGTGAAGACCGGCAACACGTCCGCGAGCGAGCGGCCACGGCGGAGCAGCTCGGCGAGCGTGTCGGCCAGCGCAGACGGCTTGCCCACGTCCATGGCGACGATGCGACCGCTGGAATCGAACGTGGGGAGACACCCGCCGCCGTCGGAGCTGACCGTGAGATGCGCGCCCGGTGCGCCGTTGTCCAGGTAGCGCGTGATCGCATCCGGTGCGGACCATGCGTCTTCGCCGTCGCCCACGGGGAATGCCGTCACGTCGATGACGACGCCGCTGCGCGCGAGCTCGAGCGCCTCCTCGAAGAGCGCCTTCTTGCGATTCACATGCGTGGGGTGGAAGACCTGCGCGGGGAGCTCGGTCTCGGAGAGGCACCGGCGAACCAGGTCCAGCCCGCGCGGGCCGTCACCAACATGCAGATGCAGCACGCCGGCCTTGCCGCTCATCATGCCAGCTACGTGGCAGTCCGCGGCCAGGCGCGCGATCTCGTCGAACGTGGGCTGCGAGGAGCGGTGATCGCTGATGGCGACCTCTCCCACGCCGAGCACGGGCTCCACGAAGACGATGTCCGAGCGCACGGACCCGCTCAACGTGATGGGCGGCAGCTCGTAGCTGCCCGTCCAGCACCACGCGGAAAGGCCCTGCGCGCGCAGCCCGAGCGCCGCGGCCACGAGCGATGCGACATTGCGCGTGGTGCCATCCGTGCCGAGCACGCCAACAACGCTGGTGACGCCGCCACGTGTGAGCGCGGACAGCATGACCGAAGGAACGCGCGACGCGGGACCGGACTCGCCGCCGCCGCCGGTGAGGTGCACGTGTGCGTCGATGAGGCCGGGGATGAGGCGCGCGCCGGCGAGCTCGACATGGGTTACCGCGGGCAGCCCAGCGACGCTCTTGCGAGCCGCTGCGCCCGCGGCCGGCTCCATTGCGAGGATCTTTCCACCGCCGACGAGCACGTCCATGCGACCGCGCGCCGACGGCGCAAAAACGTCGCCGTCGAGGAGCCAGGTGAGAGGCGAATCCACGGTACGTTCGTAGTCGAGGTCGGGCCCGAAATCACCGCGAAACGGGGATTTCCGCGTAGTATTCGTCTCCATGATGCGTGCCACACGTTGTAAGCGCCGATCGGCAGTTCGTTCGCCTGCTCCGCTTGCTTCCTTGGCGTCGGTCGCTTCGTGGCTGCTTCTGCCCTTGGCGTTCGTGGCGCTCCACCTCCTTGATGGCTGCGAGAACGTGAAGGTGAACTGGCCCGAGCCGCCGAAGATCTCCATCAACACTGGCAACAGCGGCAACAACGGAAACACCACCGGCGGCTGGAGCCACGACTTTGGGGACGCCGGCATGCTCACGCCCACGCCCACGCAGCAGTGCACGCTGCCGCAGCATCACGACGACTACGCAGGCTTCGCGATCGGTCAGCCCGCAGGTTGGCTGGTCGGGTCGGGCACCGGCACGATCGTCGTGGAGAAGGATCAGAAGGGCCTCACGGGCGCGCTCGTCTATCCGGCGCGTGTTCGCAAGGCGGACGTCTCCGCCGATCACTTCGCGGACTACTTCGCCACGGCGCTCGGGCGCAGCATCGCCAAGCGCGGCGGCTCCTTCCAGCTGACGAACAAGGTGACCGACGGTCACATCGCGCGCGCAGACGCGACCGCCACCATCTCGGGCGTGAAGCTCCGTGGCCCGCTCGAGGTGCATTCGCAGCCTGGCTTCGTCACGTTGAAGCTGTACTGGGCGCCGGAGGAGTCGTTCGCGGCGGAGGAGCCCACGCTGAAGCAGATCGTCGGCTGCTTCCATCGCGGGACGCTCGTCACCGCGAAGCATCCGACCGCGCCGCCATCATCGGGGCATCATGCGGGCGGCTCGTCGCTGCCGCTCGGGTTCGCCGTCGCAGAGCCGTCAACGCACACGGCGGGGCTCAAGCCGTTCCAGACCAAGTTCTTCACGGGCAAGATGCCCGATGGTTGGAAGGTGAAGGGCGAGAGCGCGAACGGCATCGACATCATCGCGGCCGACGGGAGCGCAGGGGTGGGCTACGGCTGGGTACAAGGGGCCGTGACCGTGCCGAGCACGACGGTCCGGCAGGCAGTCGCGCGCTACTACCCGACCGCGCACGTTGTCTGGCAGGGACCGCTCCGTGGCCCTGGGCCCGGCTGGGTCGGATATGGCGTCGAGTTCGAGAGTGACGTCGCGCATGGCTACTGGCAGTCGTTTCGCAACTCCGCCATCTCGGTCGACACGAACGTCGTCGTGGCGAAGGCGCGCTGGGACGCGGAGAAGAAGATGCTGACCGAGGTCGGGCAGTCCATGCAGATGAACCAGACCGCCGTGAACACGGTCAACGCGCAGATCCGGGCGCAGATGGCGCTGGTGCCAAGGGCTTCGCCGCCGGCCCCGAGCGCGTCTGCCTCGTCTGCCTCATCCAGCGGAATGAGCGACTGGCAACACGATCAAGACGTGAAGGACCGCATCTACCAGGGCTGGAGCGACTCCATCCTGGATCAGGAGCGCGCGGTGTCACCCACGACTGGCGAGGAGTACATCGTTCCGACCAGCGCGTGGAACTCGTCGGGCGCGCAAGGTGCTGGCTACTACCGCGAAGTGCCCGGCGGCACACCAGAGCTGCTGGAGACCCCGCCCGCGCCATCCGAATAGAACCTCGCTCAGCGCGAGAGCAGGAACGCGAGGCTGGCAGCCAGCGCGGCGATCACGAGCACGAGCCACCCACTGACACGCCGTCGAGAGCGTGACATGCGCTCCGGGAACGATATGGTGCGAATCGCGCGCGCCTCCGCGTCGAACAGGAGGATGCCGTCCACGTCGAAGGCAAGCTGGTACTCGAGGAGCTGACGGCGCGTGGCGGGGGTGTCCAGGCGCGGCGCCACCTTTCCCGTCTTCACCTCCACCACGAAGCGCCGCGCGCCCTTCTCCACGACCAGGTCGGCGCGCACGTCGATGTCCATCGGTCGCTCATCCACCATGAGCGAGTACGTCGACGCCACCTGCGTGCCGAGCACCATGAAACCTGCATCCTGCAGGTAAATCGCAGCTTCTTTCTCGCCGTCACCCGCGCGAGCCACGCGCGAGAGGATCCGCCTGCGCCGGACGAAGCGCGAGACCCACGCAGACAACGCCTGCGCGGCGGCGACGCTGCTCACCGCGAAGAGCGCCACCACGAGCCACCCCTGGGGAACGGCGGACAGGTCCACGTGGACCCGTTGTCGCACGCTGTTTCGCGCTGGGCCAACTCAGCGCGGGATCGCGGCGTAGACGCGGGACGGGCCGCCAGCGCGGACAATCGCTGCGCCGCCCACTGCGAGCAACAGGCTCACGAGCACGAACACGGAGGCGAGCAGCGCGCCCTTTCCGCCGGACCGCTGCGTGGGCGGACATGCATCCGGCGGCGGGCCGGAGGGAGTCGTGTCCGGCACGGGTGTGTCGGGAGGAGCCATGGGTGCGTGCTTCTTGATCGTGATGGCTTCGTTCGAGAAGCCGCTCGACGGGAGCGGCTGCGAGGTGGGGCCGCCCATCATGGTCATCGCAGACAGAGGCACGGTATGCCCGCGGTAGCTGGGCCTAACGGCGCTGGAAGATGCGGGAGCGGCGAGCTGCGTCAGGTACGAGGTCAGTGCACGCGACAGATCTTCGGCGGAGCGGAAGCGCTGCGATGGATCCTTGGCAAGCGCGCGCTCCACGATGGCGATGAGCATCGGCGAGAGGTCGGAGCGAATGGACGCGAGCGACTTCGGCGCCTCCGAGAGCACGGCGCGATACAGCGGAAGGCCGTTCTGCCCTTCGAACGGCCGCCGTCCGGTGAGTGCATAATACATGCAAGCGCCGACCGCGTAGACATCCGCGCGCGAGTCCACGGCAAGGCCCTTTGCCTGCTCGGGCGCCATGTACTGCATGGTGCCGACCACCATGCCCTCCTGCGTGAGCGCGTGGCCGGAACCCAGATCCTTGGCAAGGCCGAAGTCCAGCAGGCGAACGACGTCGCCGCCGGCCACAGCGGACACCTGGATGTTCTGTGGCTTCACGTCACGGTGGATGATGCCGCGCGCATGTGCGGCGCCCAGCGCGCCCAGTACCGCGAGCGCGACCCTGGCGACCCGCTCGGGCCGCAGCGCGCCCTCGATCGCCACGAGCTCGCCAAGATTCACCCCGGGCGCGAGCTCCATCACGAAGTATGCGTGCGACGGATGCGCCGCGTAGTCGAGCACGCGCACGAGGCTCTCGTGGCGCAGCTCGTAGAGAGCGCGTGCCTCTCGCTCGAAGCGCTGCAGCGCAGCGGGATCCGAGAGGGTCCCACGAAGGAGCTTCACGGCGACGACGCTCCCGTTGCGGAGATCCTCGGCCTCGTAGACGGCGCCCATCCCGCCCTCACCGAGCAGCCGTCCAAGGCGGTACTTCTGGTCGATGACAGCACCAGAAAGCGAGTCCATGGGAGAGGCTACGCCCCGAAAAAAAGTATCTTCCTCGGATGAGGGAACTTTCCGAAACAGGCGGAAAACCAGGTCGAAGTCCAGGTCAAGGTCGAGGTCGACGTTACCGCGCTCGCTGGATGGCCTCGCGTACGTCCATTGCCAGGGCGCAGCTGTCCAGTCCCGCTGCGTAGGTCGGGCGTTGCGCCTCCGTGATCCACGACGGGTCGACGTTCTTCTGGTGCCTCACGAGCACCTTCTTCGCCCGCAGGTCCACGAGCAGCACGCGGACCTTGTGCGGGCGCTCTCCGTCCAGCTCGGTGGGGCCCTTCTTGTCGCCTTCCTCGTCCATCGCCACGAAGAGCAGCTCGGACTGCGCGGCCCTCCGTGCGCCATCGAGCGGTGCCTTCTCGAACTCTCGGCGCAGGCGCGCCACGTCCGCAAGCTCCTCCGCAGCCGTCACGCGCGCGGCCCACGCTGGCATCAGGAACGGCAACCCTACCTCTGCGTCGTCGAGGCGCGTGACGTTCGCGGTCGACTTCTCGAAGAGCGCGTCGCGTGCGTAGGCACCGCGGACCTTCGTGAGCATGGCCTTCTCCGTGCGGTCCTTCGGCGGATCAACAAGACACGACACGAGCGGATCCTTCGATGAAACGGCCGCGGCCAGCGCGAGCGTCTTCGCGTTCGCCATGGAGCCGATGGGACCGCGAACGTAGACGATGGAGCGCGCGACCACCGCGGCCAGCGCGCCGTCCTTCAAGAGCTCGGGCGCCACGAGGTCCCCTTCGTAGGGGGTGGCCAGGCGCACGCTCCACTCTGCGGCCCGTGTCGGAAGCTCCAGATCGGTCGGCGATAGTGGCTCGCTCCTGGCGCGCACGGACGCTAGCAGCGCGGCGCGCGCGCCTTCCAGCTCGTCGTGGTTCCTTCGTCGCACCGCGAGCAAGGCGACCACCGCGGTGATGACGAGCAGCACGCCGGTGAAGCGCGCGAACGCGACCATTCGCGGGCCCAGGCTCCGGCCCGCGCGCTTCTTGCGGCCCCGCACGCTCGCGTCGATCCGCGCGGCCAGCTCGGGGTGCATCTTGCGCGTGGTGAGGAACGTCGGCATGGCCGCGGCCTCTACTTGTCCGCGACGGCCGGGGGTGCGCGACGCTCCCTGATATTCCGCTCCACCAGCGCAAGCAGCTGCTCGCCGGTGACGCCAAGGCGCGCTGCTGCGTGTCCCGCGAGCGACGTGTGCGCCACGCCTTGCGTGAACTGGTACGTGGGCCGCTGCTCCGGCCCGAGCTCCACCTGGAGGAAGCGAAGCTCGGTGATCTGCGCCTCGCGCTGTAGCCGCGCGGCGAACGCCAGGAAATGGGTCGTGATGAACGCCTGCGGTCCGAGCCGCGCGAGCATGCGCACGACGAGCTCGAAGATCTCCTCGCCCTCCGACGGATTGGTGCCGGAGCAGAGCTCGTCCAGGATCACCATGGCGCCAGGCGGCAGTCGCTCGAACAGGGCGCGGATGCGAACCAGCTCGGTCCCCAGGCGTCCCTCGGCCTGATCCGCGCGCGTCTCCTCTATCAGCGACACGACAAGGCTCGGCGCCAACGTCAGCGCCCCTGCGCGCGCCGGCACGAACATCCCGCACTGCGCGAGGAGCTGCGCAAGCCCCAGCGACTGCAGTAGGCGGGTCTTGCCGCCGGAGTTCGGCCCCGTGACGAGCACGGTGGTGTCGTGCCGATCCGTCTCGAAATTGCAGGGGATCGGCGTGATGCCGTGACCCAGAAGCAACGGATTCCAGAGCCCCTGGAGCGTGCGCGGCTCGCTCCCGGCCACGAATGACGGCAAGCACACGGAGAGGCCCGCCGCGAGCGCGATGTCGCGGAACCCGAGCGCGCCCAGATAGAGCTCGACCTCGCCCATCAGCTGCACGAGCGGCGGAAGCTCGTCCTCGATTCCATCGAACACGGCGTCGATCAGGCGCGCCATGATCTCGCCGTCGCTGAAGCTGAAGCCGCGAACGAAGAGCTCCAGCTTGCCGAGCCAGCGGCGGAGGGGCGACGTGACGAACGGGTTCTCGGTGTCTTCGGCGATGGAGAGGACACGAAAGCCACGAATGCGTCCGTCAGCGCCGACCGAGACGGTGAGGTTCAACGTGGCGAGCCGCTCGTCGTAGCGGAGCAGGTCGCGCAGGGACTGGTACGGCTCACCGCCTTGCACACGCAGACCGAATGCGGCGAGACGCGACAGCCCGGAGCGCGCTCCACCAAAGCCGCTCGCCATGCGATCCACGATCTGCTTCACGCACAGCAGGATGTCGAGCTGTCTCCTGTGTGGTTCGAATTTTCCGACACCGCCCGCGCCCTCGATCAGGTTGCGCAGCCGGCCCAGCGACGCGTAGAGCTTCTCGAGCTCCGCGCGCAGGTCGCTCGACTCCGTCAGCTCGGACACGATCGCGCGGCGAAATAGCACCGTTTCCAGGTCGCGCGGCGGCTGCGTGAGGAGCCGCACAAGGTGCTTCTGCGACGCGACCACGAGGTCCTGGCCCGCGACCTTGACCTTGAAGCACGCAGCGACGAACGTGGAGACGAAGAGGTCGTTCGCGAACGACGCCGGCTCCCACGTGGAAGGCGCGGCCGGCGCGCGGTCGAGCGCATCGGAGAACAGGCCGCCCGAGATGCCGCTGGCGAAGGCCATCGTGATGGCGACCTTCGTGTGCTCCGCGTCGATGCGGAAGATCGGCGCGGGGTGAAGGATGTCGAGTGCGTCCAGGCCTAGTCGCGCCCCTTGCGGCGATTGTTCGGCGAGGGACCGGACTCCTTGTCCGGCGGTGCGATGTCGCCGACCTCCAGGGTTGCTTCGCCGAAGACGACACGCATCTTGTCGTCCTGCGATGGCGACACTTCGAGCGTGCGCGCGCGGATGATCGTGCCGTCCTTCACCTTGCCGGACAGGCGCACGATCTCCGCGTCGAACTCGCCGGCGACGTTTCCTTCGGACACGAGCTCGCCGACCTTCACCTTGCCGCTGACGCTTCCAGTGTCGGACACCTTGAGCGAAGGCGCGTTCAGCTCACCCTCGACGCTGCCGCGCACGTGGACAGCACACTTGGAGGTGAGGTTGCCCCGGAACTCGGACCCTTCGTCGACGAGGGTCTTCTTGTCGTTCATCTCAGCCATCAGGATTTCCCGCCTTTGTCGTCAGGAGACTTCGTCACCTTGAGCCGCAGCTTGCACCCGTTCGCGAATGCGAACACCGTGCGCTCCGGCGCTTGCTCCACGGTGCCCGACACAACGCCGCCGTCGTTCACGGTCACGTAGCGAATGCCCGAGATGGTGGGCGCTTCACGCTCCAGGATCTTGCCGTCCACGATGACACGACCGGCGCCGCGCACCTTGCAGCCGGAGAGCACGCCGTCCCCGCCGATGACGAGCTCAGCGCCCTCGCCGATGACCAGCGAGCACTCCTCGAAGCGGCTCTCCACCTGGATGCGCGCGCCCGCACCGAACTCCAGCTGCGCGTTGCGAAGTACGTCGCCCTTGCCGAAGTAGCGCGTGTTCTCCGCGAGCGCGGATGGACGTCCCGATGTGCCGCCCGCGCCGGCCGCCGCCTTGCGCGGGTTGCCCGAAGGCGCCGCCGCCCCAGGACCGCTGATGAGCGCGATGGCTGCAGGGCCGACCACGCGACCGGAGCCGTCGCCATCGACGGATGCATCCACCCAGTCCACGTTGACGTCGCGCGGCTCGATGCCCGTGCCGACCATCTGCGCGACCTTCGCGCCGTGGAACGTCGCGCCCGAGATGTCGGCGGACTCAAAGTTCGCTTGCCGGAGATCCGCGCCGTTGAACTGTGCCTCCGCGACGTTCGCGGACTTGAAGTCCGCCTTGCGCAGCACCGCCGAGAGGAAGCGCGCCTTGGGTGCCGTGACGGACTCCAGGTTTGCGCCGGACAGGTTTGCGTCCGTGAGATCCGCCTCCTCCAGGTTCGCGCCGAACAGGTTCGTCGACGACAGGTCCGCCGAGAGCAGCTTGGCGCCTCCCAGGTAGCACTCGGAGAGGTTCGCATTCGACACGATGGCGCCAGCGAGGTCCGCGCCGCCGAGCGTGGCCGACTCCAGCTGCGCCTGATTCAAGCGCGCCCGGGCCAGGCTCGCGCCATTCAGGTTCGCGCCTTCCAGGTTCGCACGCGTGAGGTTCGCGCCGACCAGGATCGCGCGCTCCAGGTTCGCGCCCTCCAGGTCTGCGTTGTCCAGGTTGGCGTCGCGAAGGTCCGCGCCCACCAGGTACGCCTCCTTCAAGCTCGCGTTCTTCAGGTTGGCGCGGGAGAGGTGCGCACCCTCGAGGTTTGCCCCATCAAGGTCGCACCTCTTCATGCTCGCGCCGTCGAGGCGGGCCTTCGCGAGATTCTTCCCGCGAAGCTCCTCACCATCCAGCTTCTCCCCCTTCTGGACCTTCTCGACGATCTGCTCGATTGACAGAGCCATAATTGATTTTCCCGTCTCTCTAACGTTCGGACTGTTCGATGAGTGCAACAAGATGAGCGATTTTTTCGGCGAATGGTGCTCGCTCGATGAAGTTGAGGGAGTCGGGCTTGCCGAGCCGCGCGAGCATGACCTTCACGTCCAGCATGGTGAGCTCGCGCGTGCGCCGCGACTCCTTCTTCTTCTTGGAGTCGTTGCGGTCCGAGGCCTGCTCGAATGCGATGTGCGCCTGCGAGAGGAGGTCAGTGTACTCGCGTAGCTTGTCCCATTCACCGCGGATGTTGCCGTGCGCCAGGACTGACATTTCCAGCCGGTAGCGGCGAAAGCGCTCCGAGATGCGTGTGGCAAGGTCCTGGCTGAGGCCCGTGGTCTCCACGATGTCGCGCGGCTTCGCCACGCATAGCGCGTCCAGCGACATGAGCCCCGCCATGAAGAGCCGATCCTGCTGGACCTTCCGGACGTCTTCGAGCTGGTTCAGGAGCGCGCGCACGATGATGCCCTCGCGCACGCGGCCCTCGCCGTCCAGCTTGAATGCGTTCGGCAACTCCTTCACGAGACTCCCGTACGCGACCAGCAGCTGATCGCGATGCTCGCCCTCGACGATGGGCACGCCCGCGTCGCTCGTGATCTTGAGCGCATCCATGAAGGCGTCGAGCGCCACGGTGAGGGTGCCCATCTCGAACGCGACGGCGCCCATGCGAAGTGACTGCGTCGCGGGGATGCAGAGCGCGAGCCACTCCGCCGTGGTGGGCGCCGCGGAGAGATCGAGCATGAAATCCCGGACGTGATGCATGTGGGTTGCAGCGATCTCCGTGAAGAGCTGCCGCGCGTCGTCGAACACCGCCGAGTCCGTGGGACGCGACGACTGCACTTGTCCCAGATCGCCGAAGCCCTTGTCGACCTCGTCCCAGACGTCGTCCATGCCCACGCCTTCCCAGAGCTTTGGCTCGGGACCGTGCGGTGCTGGTGGCGGTGCGGACGGCGGGATGGTCGCGGGGCCGCTCGAGATCACCTCGAGCTCGCCGCCTTCGACCGGCGGCGCCGGGTGCGCGCTGCGCGTGGTCATCGGGCTTGGCTCGGACGCGATGCCGCGCGCATCGCCAGATGAAGGCGGTATTGCGACGGCTTCGGTCGGTGCGGGTGGCCGCTTGGAGATGTGCGCCTCCGTCACCGCGTCGTCGTCGTCCACCGAGTCGAGCGGTGGTCGCACCGATGCCCGACCGCCCTCACTCGAGAACTGCGAAGGGGGAGGAGGCACCACCGGCTTCGACCACTCCTCGGGATCTGGAAGCTCCGATGCGGTGGGCCAGTCGGACTCGTCCGGCGGCTGCGGCGCGACCGAGGCCCGCGCCTTCATCGACAGCGCCGCGGCCGCCACCTGCGCGAGCGCCGCGGGCACGAAGTCCTGGAGATTCACTTCCGTCTTTGGCTCATCGCGAAGGAGCGCCGGCTCGTCGGTTCCCTCCGCATCGTCATCGTCGTCATCGAAGGCGGGAGCGCGCGGGGACGCGATGGGAGGGGGAGGCGGAGGCGGCGCCGACGGATACCGCGGAACCACCGACGCGCTGGGAGGAGGCGGCACGGCGACAGGCGCAGGCGCGGGCAATACCGGCTCGGGCGTCGGTGCCACCATGCCGCCGAGAAGCGTTGGAGCCTTTTGACGCATCATCGAGCGCATCGGCGCGGCGGTCGGAGCCGGGGCCGGCGCAGCCATGGCGGGGGTGGGCGTGGAGGTTCCGCTGGAGGTTGCGATGGAGGGCGAGGTTGGGACCGCGGTCGTGATGGACGGTTGCGTTCCCGTCGTTGGCTTCGAGGAGGCCGCTGCCACCGCTGCCTTCGATTCGCGGTAGGCGACTGCGGCTCTCATGATCGCCTGCGAGTCTGGATCGGGGCGCGTGTCGCTCATCTGCCGCTGCGTCGGCATGTTCTTCACGCTCTGCGGCGCGGCCTCCGCGCGTGGCTGTGAAGGCGGAGGCTTTGGCGCGTCCATGCGAGGCGCGGACGTGGGCGCCGTCGGCACTGGCTTCGGTGTGGTTGAGACCGCACCGGGGATCCTCAGCGTGTTGCGCTGAACGGGTGCGGTGTCGGGCGGCGGGCGCGCGCCAGCAACTGCAGGCGGCGGCATCGACTGCGGGATGTCCACGATGATGGTGGGCAGTGCATCGTTGGGCCGAAGGCCAGGGTGCGGTGCCTGCGGAGCCGGCGGAGACCTGGGCCCCACCTGATGGAAGTTGGTGGGGCTGTCGCGACGCTTCGGTTTTCCCGTCGCGGATGGCGCGGACGGTGCGGCCTTGGGCACGCCGCCGGCCTTTGCGCTGGCGGCTGCAGAAGGCGCGGAAGGGGAAGGTGCAGGCGGCGCCGCCGGCGTGGATGGAGTGGCGGTGCCAAGGGCCGGAGTCGGCGTGAGGTCCGTTGCATCAGGCGGCGCCGCGACCCCGACCGCCTTCGCCGAACCGTCTGCGCCGTAGCGAAGTACGGGGGGCACGGTCTCCGCGATCTCCGCGTTCGGATCGCGCCCACCCCAGTGCGCGAAGCGCGGGTCGACGGACGACGGCGGCGGCGCGGTCCCGATCTCCACTGCCGGCTCCGGGATGTGCAGCGGGATCGCTCCCTCGGACTCGAGCGGCGCTCGCATGGGTGGCATGACGCCCTGCACGGGTCCGATCGGGAACTGACCAGGCGTCATGCGCGCCTGTATGACTCCGGGCTGTTGCGGTCGGTGATCGACCGGGATCATTCGCTCCGTCCGCTGCGGGCCCTGCGGCGGCACGTAGGGAATGGCGGGCCCAGGCTGCGGCAGCGCCGCGCCGGTTGGAGCCGTCCCAGGCGGAGACGCGGGAGCTTCTTGCGCGGCGCCCTCGGCGTCGGGTTGCTCCTCACCATCCTTGGGAGGTTGCTTGCCGAAGAAACGCGAAAACAGGCTCATCGATCACGAGCTCCCAGTGGAGCTCCCCATTTCCGATGGCCCGCGCCCATGCACCGGATCTTGCCTTAGGATCGAGGGGTAAGGAAGGGGCCCCGCACATGGCCCTGCATTTGGTCCGGACCAGCCCTTCCCCGGCTCGCTCCGGATCAGGCCGCGCGCGCGCGGGGTTTTGTGGTCTTCCCCGCCTTCCGTCGACCGCCGAAAAGCACGATGAACGCGACGGCAATGGCGAACACGGCGCCAGCGGCCGCATATCGCTGCAGCTTTTGGTGACGGTCCTCGCTTCCAGCCTCCAGCCGGTCGAGCTCCGCACGGGCCCCTACGTTGGCCGGGTCCTCCGCGAGCGCGCGCGTGAAGAGGTCCTTCTCGGCGATGCCTCGGGCCTCGAGCTCCTTGCCTTCCATGGTGAGGAGCTCCGCGCGGATCTGGGCGGCGTGGGGCCCCTCCGGGTCGAGGCGCAGCGCCTTCCGAAGCGTCGCCTTCGCGACATCTGCCTTGCCGGCATCCGCCTGCGCCTTCGCGAAGCTCACGAAGGCCGGGACCATCTCGGCGCGGCGATCGAGGAGCGGTTGCCGCGCGAGGACCTTGTCGTACTGGGCGACGGCGTCGTCCAGCTTGCCGTCCTGCTCGGACTTCTTCCCCTGCTCGAGGAGGTCGTAGACCTCTTTCAGGCGCACGCGGTCGTACGCAGCAAAGAGCTCCTTCGCCACCTCGTCGGACCTGGCGGACTCAGGTGGGCTCTTGCCCGTGAGGTTCGTGTACGCCTCGCGCACCTTCCACACGGCGTCGTTGCCGAAACGCAGGATCGCCTCGCGCGCGGCGCCTTGCACCTCCGCGCGGTCGGAGTTCACGAACGAGAGGATCACCGGCACTGCGTCGATCTCGTGGGTGTTGGCGAACGCACGCAGCACGTCGGCGAGCACCTGGTTGCTCTTCGTCTGCACGGCGTCGCCGGCAGTCTTCTTTCCCATCGCCTCGATCTGCGTGTGCGCGAACTTGCGAACCTCGGAGGACGGATCCTTCTTGGCCTCGATGAGCGCAGGCAACGCGCGGTCGCCGACGTCGTGGAGGATCTTGGCGATCTCCTGCCTCAGTGCACCCGCGTGATCGTCGGACGTCGTGAGGATCACGCGCACCGCGGGCGTCGTGCCCATGTGCGCGAGCGCCTTCAAGAGGACGAGCGTCGTGAGCGCGGTCTTCGCTCCAGGGCCGTCGTTCTTCTTCATGTCGAGCAGCGCGTCGACCATCTCCATGTCGGGCTGACCACGACGCTGCTCGCGCGCCAGCTTGAGCGCGGCAAAGACAGCGCCGCTCTGGTTCTTCGCGAGCTCCTTCAGCTCCTTCGCGATCGCCGGGATCGCATCGGTCCCCAGATCCAGCGTGGCCTTGATCGTTGCGCGTCGCGCCGTGGCATCGCCATCACCGACGAGCGGCGCGAGCATCTTGTCCAGATCCGCCGCCGACATGCCGGCCGCACTTGCGGTGCTCGCCGTGCTCGCCCACTGGCCCGATGAAGCGGTCGCGGGAGGCTCCGCTTTCTCGGGCTCGGCCGCTGCGGGCGCGGCGAACGCGGGGAGGATGCCGAAGGGCAGGGCAAGGAGAAGGATGATGCGGAGGGTTCGCCTCATGTGTCGTCGATACAGCAACGCCTTCCCCCCGGACCACTATTCGGCCTTATTCGATGATGCTGAACTCCGGGAACTCGCCCGTGTATCCGCGCCAGCGGACATCCACGCTGTCCACACGTGCAGCGCTCGGTCCGTGGTTCGCCCAGCTGGTGAGCTCGCGAATCGCGTCTTCTTCCCCTTCGGCCATCAGTTCGATGGCGCCGTCGGGCCGGTTCTTCACCCAACCCGTGATGCCCAGGCGTTTCGCTTCACGCTGGGTGGCCGCGCGGAAGAACACGCCCTGCACGCGGCCTTTGATGAGTACATGAACGCGCTTCGTGGCCATGGCTCTGCTTGAGCTTTTACTCGAAGTTTCAGGTTCCCGGCAACGATTCGGCTGTGACGAAGCACAACCGTGGGCATGATTTCCGCATCTTCACGTGTGTCCGGCTTTCTGCAAGGACGCAACGGGGCTATCACGGATGGACCTCATGCCTCATTTGCGGCGCGTACGACGAGCCCAGGACCGACGCCGCCGGATGGTCTTCGGCTTCGGAGTCGTGCTCGCGTATCTGGCGCTGCAGTTCGCGACGCAGACGTTTGCCGGACACGAACGGCCGCGCGTGCTCACGCAGCTCGCGAACTGGGCGTGTCAGCTGGGTCTCATCGCCTACGTCCTGAACGAGAACTACGCGCTGATGAAGCGCCGTCAGGCGGGTCCCTTCGTCACGCTCGCATCCAGCATGCTCGAGTCCGTCGTGATCGGTGTAGCCTGCACGTTCGTCTATGGGCTCGTCGTGGAGCGCTGGCCTGGGCTGCGGCTGCGTCCGGGGCTGCCGCCGTCGTCTCCCACCACGCGCGCGCTCACCATCGGCGTGATGACGGGGCTCATGCACGGCGGGTTCTGGGTCATGGCGAGCATCTTCCCGTTCGCGGCGGAGGACGCTCGCTTCAATCGCCTCGAGTCTGCGCGGATCCGTGCGGCGGCGGAGCTCTCGCAGCTGCGCGCGCATCTCGAGCCGCACTTCATGCTCAACACGCTCAACGCGATCGCGGGGCTCGTCACCGAGGACCCGAAGAAATCGCGGCGCCTGCTCGCGGCGCTGGGCGACCTCTTGCGCGAGGCCGTGCGCGAGGGCCAGACCGAATACACCGTGGAAGAGGAGCTCGGCTGGCTGCGTCGCTACGCGGAGCTGCTCGAGGCCCGCCACGAGGGCGCGCTCTCGTTCGAATGGAAGATGGATGACGACGCCCGCCTTGCGCTCATTCCGCGCCTCGTGCTGCAGCCGCTGGTGGAGAACGCGGTGAAGCACGGCGCGCTCAAGCGCGAAGGCGGCGGGCTCGTCGTGATCGCCGCTGAGCGCATGGAGGACTCCGGGCAGGCCTGGCTTCGTTGCTCGGTCACGGACAACGGACCGGGTCTCGGTGAGCCGCGGACCGGCTCGAAGGGGCTCACGCTCGTGCGCGCGCAACTTCGGTTGCGGCAGCCGCAAGGGGAGCTGCGGCTCGAGTCCTCCGGCGAAGGCACGCGCGCGATCGTCGAGGTTCCGTTCGAGCTGCTCGAACGCGCAGAGGCCGCGGAATGACGGAGCCCGAGAAGCTTCGCGTCCTGGTCGTCGAGGACGAGTACCCCGCGCGCAACTACCTCGTCGAGCTCCTCGAGGCGTCCGGACAGGCCGAGGTCGTGGGCGCGGTCGCGTCGCGCGCGGACGCGGAGCTGGCGCTGACGGACGAGCGCGCACAGATGGACGTGGTCTTCGTCGACGTCGAGCTCGCCCACTCCAGCGATCAGGCGGGACTGAGCATCGTCCGCACGTTCTCCGGTCGTCCGGGCGCGCCCCTCTTCGTGCTTGCGACAGCCTCCAGTGAACACGCCGTTGCTGCGTTCGATCTGGGCGTCGTCGACTACCTGGTGAAGCCATTCAGTGAGGAGCGCGTGGAGAGCTGCCTTGGCCGCGTGAAGATGCGGCGCGTGCTCCCCATGTCTCGTCCTGCCCCGCGCATCGTCGCGCGCAAGGGCAAGGGACTCGTGTTCCTTCATCGGGACGAGGTCTGGGCCTTCGAGGCCGCTGGCCGGCTCACCTTCGTGCACACTCCGCACGGCCGGTACGATCTGGACCTGTCGCTCTCCGCGATCGAGTCGTCCCTTGGTCGCTCGCTCACGCGCGTGCACCGAAACTGGTTGGTGGCGGGAGCTCATGTGAAAGAGCTCGTACGCGACGGTGGCGAAACCCGTATCTTCGTCGGCGCGCGTGTGGGCTCCGATGGCGCCGGTGTCTGGGCTCCCGTCGCGCGTGAACGCTCCGCGCAGGTGCGCGATGCGCTCCTCGAAAACGCGACCGGCCTACGCAGGATGCCTTGACCAAGAAGCTCGCCACGCTGTCGTCGCTCGCATTCCTGGTGCTGCATGCAGGCGTGGCGCACACCCAGGATGCGAAGCCAGCGTCTTCCGCGTTTCCCCCGCCGGTGATCTCGGACCCCATGCTCACGCCGCCGCCGCCAGCCGCGCGAAAGGTGGACGGTCTCGGTGACGCGCTCCAGTTGCTCCGCGCGCGCTCGGCAGATCTCCGCGTCGCCTATCTCGAGGTGGCGCGCGCCGAGGCGCAATCACGCTCCGCGCTGGGGGCGCTGTTGCCGCAGGTGAATGGGCAGGCCGGCGTCACCCATCAGCTCATCACGCGCGACACATTGCAGGCTAGCGGCCAGACGCTGAAGACGCCTGCGGAGAACTCCGCATCCCTGGGCATGACCGCGTCGCAGAGCGTGTTCTCGCTCCCGCTGCTCCGTGCGCGCGCGAACGCAAAGATGAACGAGGAGGTGCAGCGCCTGTCCCTCGAGGATCAGAAGCGCGCGCTCCTCTCCGGTGTCGTCACCACGGTCGTCGCGGTCTCCACGGCCGAGCGCATCGCGGATCTCAACCGCAGCGGGCTGCGCAGCGCGCTCTAGCGCCTCGAGATCGCACGCACCAAGGAGCGGCTCGGCAGCGCCAACACACTCGACACCAAGCGCGCAGAGCAAGACGTGGAGAGCGCGCGCTCGCAGGTGGTGAACGGCGACGAGTCTCTACGTCAGGCGCGCGAAGCGCTGGCGCTCGCCGTTGGAGTCACGGGTGAGATGGGCGTGGGCGCGGGGATGGAACCGACCGTCCTGATGGCGGAGACGGCGCGGCTCTGCGCTCCCGTTGGCACTGTGCAGGAGCGCGCTGACATCCGCTCGCAGGAGAAGAAGGTGGAGCTCTCCGTGCGCGGCATCGACGACGTGAAGGCTCTGTTCGTTCCCACGGTTGGCCTCTCGAGCTCGCTGCAAACGTCCGCATCCACGGTCACGGTCTCCGCGCCTACCACGTGGAGCGTTGGCGCAAACCTCACCATTCCCATCTGGGATGGCGGCAACCGCTACGGGCTGCTCCACTCGGCGGAGGCGGTCGCGGAGGAAAATCGCGTCAATCTGGATGCGACGAAGCGCGGGGTCGTGACCGCCGCGGCGCAGTCCAGGCGCGCCGTCGACGTTGCCCTTGACGCTCACGCGGTCGCCGAGCGCGCGCAGAAGCTCGCGACGGAGATTGATCTCCTCGTGCAGACGACCTATCGCATCGGCTCGGGCACCAGCCTGGACCTGGTCACTGCGGCCACAGCCAAGCGGCAGGCGGACATCAACCTCGCGCTTGCGGACTTCGCCGTGGCGCGCGCACGACTCACCGACAGCCTCACACTCGCAGCCTGCAAATACTGATGAAGCGCAAGATCATCTGGGTCGTCGTTCTCGCGCTCCTCGTTGCAGGTGCCGTCTACGGGTATAGGTACCGCGAATCGCACAAGGCGCCGGAGATCACCTACAAGAGCGTGCCCGTCACGAAGCGGCGCATCGTGGCGAGCATCACGGCCAGCGGCACCGTGTCCGCGCTCGTGACCGTGCAGGTCGGCAGCCAGGTGTCCGGCCGCATCCAGCTGCTCAACGCGGACTTCAACTCGCATGTGAAGAAGGGGCAGATCGTCGCCAAGATCGATCCGCAGCTGTTCCAGGCCGCGGCGGAGCAAGCGAACGCCAGCTTCCAGTCCGCGAAGGCGAACGTGGTCAAGGCAGAGTCGCAGGCAAACCTGTCGGAGAAGCAGCTGGGCCGCACGAAGGCGCTCCGTGAGCAGGGGCTCGCGTCGCAGCAGGACATGGATACTTCGGAGGCGAACGCCGCCACCGACAAGGCGAGCGTGGATGTCGCGAAGGCCTCGCTCTCGCAGGCTCACGCGAACCTCAACACCGCGAATGTGAACCTGTCGTACACGACCATCCTCTCGCCGATCGACGGCGTGGTCATCTCGCGCAGCGTGGACGTCGGGCAGACCGTGGCGGCGTCGCTGTCAGCGCCCACGCTCTTCACCATTGCGCAGGACCTCTCCAAGATGCAGGTGGACACCAACGTGAGCGAGGGCGACGTCGGCCGCCTCACCCAGGGCATGACCGCCAATTTCACGGTGGATGCGTACCCCGGCAAGACGTTCAAGGGCGTCATCAGCGACGTCCGCAACGCGCCCACCACGGTGCAGAACGTCGTCACCTACGACGCTGTCATCAAGGTCGACAACGACGAGCTGAAGCTGAAGCCGGGCATGACCGCCAACGTCACGATCATCCACTCGCAGCGCGATGGCGTGCTCTCCATCCCCAACGCGGCCATTCGATTCAAGCCGTCCAACCTGGAGGCACCGGCCACACCGACTCCTTCAGGCAGCGCGAGCGGCGGGCGCAGCTGGGGCGGAGGGGATGGCGGCGCGCCTCCAGCAGGCGCCTCCTCTGCGGGTCGTCGCGGCGGCGGCGGTGGCGGCGGCGGTCCCGGCGGCATGGGCCGTGGACGCAGCACGAAGAACGAGGACGGCACCGAGACCAAGACGCTCTGGGTCATGAAGAGCGGCACGCCCACCCCGGTGGTGCTGAAGCTGGGTCTGTCCGACGGGACGAACACGGAGGTGGTGAGCGGAGAGCTAGCCGAGGGCGATGAGGTCGTTACGGATCAAGAGGGCGGTACGCAAAGCGTGGCGGGCGCCGCCACCGTGAAGCGGCTGTTTTGAGCACGGAAGGGGCCAGCGACGCGGCGGCGCCGGAGCATCCGCTCATCGAGCTGTCGGAGATCCAGAAGGTCTACGCTTCGGGCGACGTGAGCGTGCACGCGCTGCGCGGCGTGACCCTCGGGATCGAACGCGGCGAGTTCGTCGCGGTGATGGGCTCCTCCGGCTCCGGCAAGTCCACGCTCATGAATATCCTGGGCTGCCTCGACCGGCCCACGTCGGGCGTCTACAAGCTCGACGGCGCGGAGGTCTCACGCCTCACCAAGGCGGAGCTCGCGGAGGTGCGCAACAAGACGCTGGGGTTCGTGTTCCAGAACTTCAACCTGCTCGCGCGGACGAGCGCGCAGGAGAACGTGGAGCTGCCGCTCGTGTATGCGGGCGTGGCCGGCAAGGAGCGCCGGCGTCGCGCGGTCGCCGCACTCACGCGCGTGGGGCTCGAGAAACGCATGGATCATACACCCAATCAGCTGTCGGGCGGTCAGCAGCAGCGCGTCGCGATCGCGCGCGCGATCGTCTCGCAGCCGAAGGTGATCCTTGCGGACGAGCCCACGGGAAACCTGGACTCCCGCACCAGCGTGGAGGTCATGTCCATCTTCCAGGAGCTGGGTCGCGCCGGGATCACGGTGGTCCTGGTCACCCATGAGCCCGACATCGCCGAGTACGCCTCGCGCGTGATCATCGTGAAGGACGGCTACATCCAGTCCGACAAGCGGCGCGAGATGAAGGAAGCCATCGTCCCACCAGAGTTCGTCCCCCCAGTATCAGCACGCTCCCCCACAGGAGGGCAGGCATGAACATGTCGGTGAGCCCAAAGGGCGACCAACCGAAGGGCGGGAAGCGATGAACTGGTTCATGACCTTCCGCGTTGCCGTGCGCGCGATCGTCCGCAATGGGCTTCGCTCGTTCCTGACCACGCTCGGCATCATCATCGGCGTCGGCGCCGTGATCGCGATGATGGCGATCGGCGCAGGGGCGAAGGCGCGCGTGGAGCAGGCGTTCGCCGCGATGGGCACGGACCTCCTCATCCTGTTGCCCGGCTCGTCGAGCTCGAGCGGCGTACGCGGCGGCTTCGGCTCGCAGCCCACGCTGACGTGGGACGACCTCGCTGCGATCCGCACCGAGGTGCCCATGGTGAAGAATGCGTCCCCGCAGCTGCGCTCGAACCAGCCCATCGTGAGCGAGGACCAGAACTGGACCACCAGCGTCTATGGCGTGGCGACCGAGTACTTCGACATCCGCAGCTGGCCCATGTCGTCCGGCGCCATCTTCACCGACGCCGACATCGACAGCTCCGCGAAGGTCGTGGTCCTCGGGCAGACGGTCGTGGACAAGCTCTATGGTCCGAATGCGAACCCGGTCGGACAGATGGTGCGCATTGGCGTGAACCCGTTCCGCATCGTGGGCGTGGCCAAGCGCAAGGGACAGTCGTCCTCCGGCACCGACTACGACGACGCGGCCTTCATCCCGTTCACCACGCACGCGCACAAGATCCAGGGCGGGCTGGGGAAGTACATGAACGGCCAGGTCTACATCCAGGCGCAGCCGGGAATGACGACGCGCGCGCAGGCAGACGTGACGGGCCTCATGCGCGATCGCCACAAGATCCCGCCCAGCGGCGACGACGACTTCTCCATTCGCAACCTCTCCGAGATCGCGAGCTCCCAGGCCGAGAGCACGGACACCATCACGACGCTCCTTGCGTGCGTGGCGCTGGTCTCGCTCGTGGTCGGTGGCATTGGCATCATGAACATCATGCTGGTGAGCGTGACCGAGCGAACGCGCGAGATCGGCGTTCGCATGGCGCTGGGAGCGAAGCCCATGAACATCCTCTCGCAGTTCCTGATCGAGGCCCTCACCCTCTCCATCACGGGAGGCCTCATAGGAGTGGCAAGCGGAGTAGGCGTGGCCCTGCTCCTGACGATCAAGTACCAGTGGCCCACGCTCCTCCAACCAGAGGTCATCCTGGTGAGCGTGGGCTTCAGCGCCTTCGTAGGAGTCGTCTTCGGCCTCTACCCAGCCTGGAAAGCCTCCCAGCTAGATCCCATAGACGCCCTCCGTTACGAGTAGGTGAGGATGAATGGTTGCTAACAGCAACTAATTAGGTAGCATCCGCAACCATGTTTCCCGAGGTCCTCCAGATCCGCCGTGCCTCCCGCGAGCTCGTCCGCGAGCTGGGCTTCCTGGACAACCAGCCCGAGCCCTCAGGCCTCACGCACCCGCAGTGCCACGTCCTGATCGAGCTCGGGGAGCGCGGCCCTCTCTCCCAGAACGATCTGGCGTCCCTCCTGCGCCTGGACAAGTCGCGCATCAGCCGCGTCGTCGCGGAGCTGCTGGCGCTCAAGCTGGTCCGCAAAGACAAAGGCTCCGACGCGCGAAGCCGCATCGTCACGCTCGGCGAGACAGGGCGCACGCAGCTCGCCCGCCTCCACGCGGACTCGAACGCGCGCGTGGAGATGGCGCTCGCCGTCCTTTCCCCGGACGAACGCAAGGCCGCGGTGCGCGGCATGGACCTCTACGCACGCGCCCTGTCGCGCTCACGCCGCCGCGCCGAGTACGCGATCCGCGCGGTGAAGAAGCAGGATGCAGCTGCCGTCGCCGCGTTGATCCGCACGGTCATGCCAGAGTTCGGCGCCAGTGGTCCGGGCTACGCGATCATGGACCCCGAGGTCGATGACATGCACGCGTCCTACAACGGGCACGGCAAGCGCGCGGCCTACTGGGTGATCGTGCGCAACGAAGATTCTGCAGTGGTCGGTGGCGGCGGGTTTGCGCCGCTCACAGGAGGTGACAAGAAGACGTGCGAGCTGCGCAAGATGTACCTCTACCCGGAGCTGCGCGGGCTTGGCCTTGGCAGCGAGCTCCTCACGATGTGCATCACGGGCGCAACGAACGCGGGCTTCCGCACCATGTACCTGGAGACGCTGACGAACATGAAGGCCGCGCAGGCCCTCTACCAGCGCAACGGCTTCACGCGCCTCCCGGGCGCGAGGGGCAACACCGGACATTCCGGCTGCGACACGTTCTACGAGCGCACGCTCGCGTGAGCTACTCGTCGTCCGGCTCGATGTCGGGAATCGTTGCGGTCGCTGGCGGCGGCGGTAGCGGCGCCTGCGCAGGTGGCTGCGGTGGCGCAGAGCGCAGCGTTGGCGGCAACGGAGGGACCGAGCGCGGTGTGGATGACAGGTTGGGCGGCGGCACCGAGCGCGGCGGCCCCGGCGGTTGAGAGCCCGCAGGCGGGAACCCACTGCGCGGAGCCGGCGGTCGCGAGGGCGAACCGGGCGGACTCGAGCGCGGCCCCGGTGGTGGCTGCGAATTTCGGCGCGCGAGCGTGAGCGCGGAGGCCGCACGTGATGCCACGTCGCGAACGGAGAGCAGCTTCTCAGCCACCTTGCGTGCGCCCGTATCGGTCGCATCCGCTGTGAGGAGCGCCTCCACGTGGATGATGGCGTTCTGCGGAAGGCCCGCGTCTCCCAGGTACAGGTCAAGGAGCCGGCGCCTGAGAAGCAGCGCATCCTCGTTTGTCAGCGTGGGATTCTCCAGCGCGACCTCGATGCACGCCGCCGCAAGCGCGGACCGCTTCGTCAGCTTGCAGTGAGCCTCGAGCGCGGGCAGGAGGCGCGGATTGTCCTGCGCCAGCACGACGAGCTTCTTGCACGCGTCCTCGGCGAGAGGCGAGTCCGCCTTCAGCAGCACCAGCTTGTGCATCGCCTTCGTGGCGAGCGTGGCCGCAGCGATCGGAGGCGCGGCCGCCGCGTTCGCGTAGACGACCAACGCGCGCCGCGGATCCTCGGCCGTCTCCAGGCGCCGCTCGAGCCGTGCGAACGCGTCCTTGTGACTCGGCGCGACCTTCAGCACGCGCTCCAGGAACGTCTCCGCCGTCGCCGTGTCGCCGCGCACACCCTGCATGTAGTCTGCCGCATGCATCAGGAACGCCGTGGCCGCCTCCGGCGCAAGCCGCGAGAGACGCTGGCTGCCCGCCGTCTTCACGTACGCGGCTCCAAGCACCTCTTCGGTCCCATCGCGCGATGCCGCCGCGTGAAGCGCCTCCCACAGGGTGGGTTGCTCGTCGCCCACCTCCAGCTCGGAGATGAGCGCCTCGATCGCCGCGTTCGGGTTGTCCACCCGCGTGGTGAGCTGAGCCCGGAGTCGGGTCAGGCGCAGCGCGCGGGCTTTCTCGGCGGTTTCCGACAACATTGATTCGATTGTACGCAATCGCGCACGCAGACGCGAATTACGATTCCCGCACCAGGTAGCGGAGCACCAGGTCGACCAGCTCCTGCGTCAGGTCCTCCGCCGACAGACCCGCGGGGCGCTCCAGCAACGTGGCGAGCATGGTGGCCCGCACGGACTGGAACGCAACGAACGCGGCTGCCTCGACGTTGTCGCGGCGCAGCGGTGCCTGCGTCGCGGCCAGGAAGTGGCGAATGATGTCCACCACGCGCACGTCGAACGCCTGCACACGCGGCGCCGCCGACACCCGCAGCCCCTCGATCGTCAGCACGCGATGCAGGCCGGGCGAGCGCGCATAGAGCGCCGCGAGCCCGCGGACCACCGCCGTCACGATGTCGCGGGGGCTCCGTCCCAGATTTCCGTCCGCGAGCACCTCCTGCATCATCGCCATGGTGTGCTCGAACTCACGCTCCTGCAGCGCCGTGAGGATCGCATCCCGATGCGCGAAGTACTGGTAGAGCGAGCCCACGCTCACGCCCGCGACCTCTGCGATGCGCGTGGTCGTCGCGGCTTCGAGCCCCTCGCGGTCCAGTGTGAGGACTGTGGCCTCCAGGATGGCATCGACGGTGGCCTGTGCGCGCGCCTGTCGTGGCTTCCCGATCCGCGGCTCACGCGCAGCGGCTTTCTTTGGCGATGGCTTGCGGGCGCGCTTCACGGCCGCAGCATCGCATAGTTCAAAGGCTCGCAGAGCGAAGCGTCGCGACCCAGGCGTGCACGGGTTCCGGGTTCCAGTAAGCTTGCCATCCATGGTGTCCGTGCGTCCCACGATCGTCCTCGGGCTTGCGTGCCTCGCGCTCGTGCTCGGGGTCGTACCGTTCGCGGGCCTCGCGGGCGTCTTCACCATCGTGCTCGCAGTGCGCGTGCTCCGCCAGGAGCCTCGCGCGCGCGTTCGGATGCGCGCCGCTCTCGCCGTCTCGGGAATGGCAGTCATCGTCGGCCTTGCCTGGGTGTGGGTCTACGTGGAGCCACCCCGGCGGGTGGTGCGGGGGCAGAGCCCGGTCGTGCTGGCGGTGGTTGGCAACGAGCTTCACAGCGAGGGCTCGTTCGTGACGGGCGCGCTGTACCCGTGGGCGGAGCGTCGTGAGCTGTCTCTCGCATCGCATCTGCAAGCAAGTGACAGCGCGTACTCGCTGCGCATCGAGGGCCTGCACGACGAGACGCTTCAGGTGGACAGCGTGGGCCTGATCGTTGCCGATCACGAGCCTTCCGTCGTGCTCGTGCCCACCACCCAGGAGACCGTCGTGGCCGTGAACGGCGCGGTGGAGTCGCTCGGGCCGCTGTCGCTCGTCGACGCGGTGGTGGATGGAGAACCCGTGCGCACGTGGACGGTCAGGTTCCCACGCAGCAACGGTACGACTGGCGCCACGCGCGCGTTGCTCGTGCTGGAGGCTCGCTCCACGCCGTTCGCAGACGAGGCGTTTGCCCGCTACCTGGGGACCATGGGGCAGAGCATGGATCCATTCATGTCGTGGGTGACCAAGGAGACGTGCTCCGACGCCTGCCGACAGGAGGTCTGGGACGACGAGACCGCGCGGCTCGGGATCGCGCTGCGCGTGTCCGTCGTGGGAGCCGCTGCTGCGCCTCAATCCGTTGCGCCCGTCGGTGCCGGTGGCGCGCGCACGTTTGCGGTGCTGGTCGACGTGCCCGCGGGGGATGGACCGATCGAAATTCGACTGATGTCCACGCCGCGCTTCTGGGACGTCGCGCGTGCCACGCTCGCGCCGGATGCGGAGCGGCGAAGCTACGTCACGCTCACTCCCGCGCTTGCGGAGCTACGTCATGGCGAGCACGTGGAGGATGCGCGCGAGCTTGTTTCTACGAGCGATCGTCGTCGCGTCGCGCTGCACGATGGAGACTCCTTGGACCTGCGCTTCCAGGCACCGCCCCTGGCCCCGGGCCAGGCACGCGCGATCTTCATTGCTCTACGCGCCCACTATCGCGTCCCCACGGGAGGCAGGCGGTTCCTCAATCTTCCAGTGATCGGCGCTCACCGCTCGGGGCTGGTCTCGCTACCACGGTTCGCATCCACCCTCTCGAGCAGCGTGGAGAAGCCAAGCCCCGACAGCGCAACGACCACCAGCGCGGCGCTCAGCACCGGGGAGTAAACGGAGAGGCCCAGGCCCACGACCGCCGTGGCGATGAGGCGTGCGCGTTCGTGGGCGATCGCACGTCGACCACCGTCGAGCAGGCCACCGGTGGTGGCGAGGCCCGCGAGCACGGTCGCCGCCATGACGAGCTCCACGGCGATGGGCCGGCCCTCGCGCACCCAAAGCAACCACGCGCCGAGCGACGCCGTGCAGAGGAAGCTCCCGAGCACGTAGCCCCGCGTGGTCCTCCCGATGTCCGCATCATCGCGCAGCGGTCGCTCCGGGCCCCGCGCCACGGGCGGCCGCGACAGGATCCTGAGCTTCTCGCGCCACGGCTTCCGGGCAAGCTGCGCCGCGAGCTCGCGGATGAGACCCCACTGCGCGACCACGCCGTTGTGCGTGCGTGAGATCGACGGAACGTCAGGGCGCAGCGCGTCGCCAGGCGGCGGCTCCAGCCACGTACCAAAGAGGCGATCCCAGATGCCGAGCATGGCGCCGTAGTTCTTCTCGCCGTAGCGCGCGTCACGCGAGTGGTGCGAGCCGTGGATGGCCGGCGTGACGAGGAACCCGAACGTGCGGCGTCGCACCACCGGCGAGTGCGCCGTGAGCGTGTAGAACGAGAGCAGCGCGATCGCAAAGAAGCCAGTGGTGGAGTCCACGCCAAGGAGCGGCATGAGCCCGAAGAAGAGGGCCGCGTACGGATCCGCGAGCCATTCCAGCCGAAACCCCACCGAGGAGTTCAGGTGCTCGTGCTGGTGATGGATGCCGTGGATGGACCAGAACAGCGCGAAGCGATGTCCCGCCCGGTGGTAGACGTAGTAGCAGAAGTCGGCGAGCACGAGCGCCGCCGGCACCTTCCACGCGCCGTGCGCTGGCCAGCGAAACGGCGCCACGTGATCGTGTGCGAAGTTCCACGCGCGCAGGACCCACGGTCCCGCGAAGAGGCCGATGATCAGCGTACCCATACCCGCGGTGAGGTTCGAGATCGTCTCGGCGAAGCTGAACACCTTCTCGCGCTTCCTCCGCGCGATGACGATCTCCATCACGACGTACAGGACATACAGCGGGATCGCGAACGCGTACCAGGCGGCTGTGTCCAGATCGGGCATGGGATGCGCTTCCAGGTGAGTCTATACTGCGTTGATGGACGGTTCGAGCGCTGCCGACACCAACGATCGCAGCGCGGTGCTCCGCCGCTGGGTTGCTGTGCAAGACGTGGCCGCGCTCCGTGCCCAGTACCAGGATACCGACGGGCTGCTCGTCTTCCCGGAGCTGTTGCCGCCGTCGCTCGTGGCCGACATGGTCGCCGAGGCGCGTGCCATGGCGCCGCTCGTGGTGCGCAAGCATGCGCCGTTCGTGCGGCGTGCGGGGGCCATTCATCATCACCTCATCACGAAGCACGCGCCCGCGATGCACGCGCTGCATCAGTCCGCGGAGCTCTGCGCGCTCTTCTCCGACGTCACGCAGATCCCGCTCGAGCATCGCGCGCCCACGGAGTCACATGGCTCCGCGATGTACGCGTACCGCGGAGGCGACTGGCTCGACTGGCACTACGACGAGTGCGGCTGCGAGCCGGGCGACTCGTTCTCCACCGTCATCGGCCTGGTGGACGAGAGCTCGGCGCGGCTGGAGATCGAGACGCGCAAGACGGAGGAGATGCAGGGTGGACGCGAGCCGATGCGCCGCTCGCTCCACACGAAGCCTGGCACCTTCGCGTTCTTCTGCGGCACGCGCGCGTTCCATCGCGTGACCAAGCTCGCCGCTGGTGAGGAGCGCATCACGTTCGCGTTCACGTATCTGCGCAAGGGACGCAAGCCGACCGGCATGTACAAATTCCGGATGCAGCTCGGAAACACCTTCGTCTATTTCGGGCTCGGGCACCTGTTCGCCAGGCCCTAGTTCTACTGCGGGAAGTTGCGTTCCAGTTCTCAGTTCCGTTCGGGCTTGCGCGCGGCAGCGTGAAAAACGCGGCGGGGCCGCTGTCAGGGCCCCTGAAGCGAACGAGCGACGCTTGGCGTCTGTTGCTCGCTGCCGCC
>JBBRNJ010000068.1:0-46773 GCA_038230375.1 Polyangiales bacterium
AGAGCGTCGGCGACTACACCCTCGCGCCCTCCGACCCGGCCGTGGGCCCTCGGACGCTCTGCCCGAACGAGAGGCGTGCGGACGGTTCGTACGCGCCGTTCGGCGTGACGCGTGGCGCGCGGTGCTTCCACGATGCTTACGTCGGCGGCATCGACGCGCGTCTTCGCGCCGGTGACTGGGTCACGTCGGGTCAGGTCGTCGCGAGCATGATCCAGCGCGGCCCGTCGCGGCAGCTCGTCGACGGTTCGGTGGTGAACCCGGGCGACGTCGCCCCCGCGTCGGACTTCTACTTCGGCAAGGAGGGTGGCAAGCACATCATCACGTGGACGTGGTTCGGCAACGCGGCGAAGAAGGTGGATTTCGACGACCTGGGCTTCATGTGGCGTCAGAACGTGCGCTACGCCGGGACGGGCGCGGAGTACCGGACGCTCGACCCGTGGTGGCACACGCTCGAGACGCACACCGGGTTCGAAGCGTTTGGTTTCGACAACGTCGATGGGCTGCGGCTCGGTCGCGACGCAGGCATCTACTCGGAGTGGAAGCTCACATCCTTCTGGACCGCGCGTGTCGCTGGCGGTGCGCGCTCCCAGCGCTTCGACGATCGCGAGGTCGGTGACGGCACCGCGCTCGAGCGAGACGCGCAGGGCTACACGCGTCTCCGCGTACAGACGGACCCGAGGGCCCGCGTGACGGCCACGCTCAGCTCGCAGGCGAGCTTCGTGCGGCAGGGCTTCCTGGCAAACGGAGACCTCACGGTCGTCCTACGTGCGCTACCGCAGTTCGACGTGGAGCTCACGCCGCAGTTCTCGCGCGCGCACGGCGAGCCCCGCTACGCCACGGACGCCGACGACGGCACGCACCTCTTCGCGCCGCTCGACGCGAACAACCTGAGCATGACGGTACGTGCAATCTACACGTTCACGCCGCGGCTCTCGTTGCAGGCCTACACCCAGGGATTCCTCGCGAACGGACACTACGGGGCGCTCACGGCGGCGCCACGTGGCGTCGCGGCGCAGGGGCAGGGCACGATCGTCCACATCAGCGATCTTGCGGCCTACACGGGCAGCGTCTCCGGCAATCCAGACTTCCAGCAGGGCGCCGTGAACGTGAACGCGCAGTTCCGGTGGGAGTACCTGCTGGGCTCCACGTTGGCGCTGGTCTACGCGCGCTCGCAGTACCCCAGTGTGCTCCTCAACACCGGCGAGAACGGCGTCCTCTCCACGCGCTCGGTCGGCCGCTCGCCTGCGGTCGACCAGGTCTACGTCCGCGCGTCGTTCTTCTGGGGCTAGAGCCGGCGCCAGTCCAGGGCGTCGACCTCCCGCGAGCTCGCGCGGTACTCCACGGTCTGGCGCGTGCCGATGGCCTCGCCGCCGATCTGCAGCGGGATGGCTCGCGAGAACGTCATCTTCACGTGCGTGGAGAAGAAGTCGTGCATCGCGGGCAGGGGAGCACCGACCCACAGCTTGGGGATCTGCGTGATCGCGCGCAGCGTGGTCTCGTCGTAGATGCGCACGTTCATGTGCCCGAGCATGCGCGTGGCGTTGGGGTATGCGCGGAAGCGGTAGCCGAACTCCGGGCACGTGGCAGCGCCAGCGACGCTCGCCATGCCTTCGTACAGCACGGTGCCGCGCTTCACGTCCGGCATGCGAACCAGCTCACCCTCGCGCGTCATCGTGTACGCCTCGTCCGCGAGGTTCTCGATCAACACGTGCGGCCGCCCTTGCAGCACGGCCTTCGGCGCGGTGCGAAGCAGCATGGATGACAGGTAGCCCCAGACACTCTTCGCGAGACGTCCAGAGGGTGACTGCTCCACCTGCGCCTTGAAGTCGCTGAGCACCTCTGCGTCCCAGCCGCAGCCCGCGAAGAAGGTGAGCGTCCCCTCGCACTCGAGGAGGCCGTAGCGGCGCGTGGGCAACGGACCTGTCTGCCGCTGCAGTGCCTTCACGCAGACGTCGAGCTTCTTTGCGCCGAGCGCATGTGCCCACGCGTTGCCCGTCCCGAGAGGAAGGGTTCCGATCGGCGGGAAGCGCTCGTCCGCGGGCGTGACGTGATGGAGCGCGTTCAGCAGCGCCACGGCCGTTCCGTCGCCACCTGCGCTGACGATGCAGCGCGGGCGAGGCATGCTCTTGAGCCACGCCTCGAGCTCGCCGATCGACTTGGTGAGCTTGACGGTCGCGCCGGGGAGCGCGCGCGCGATCTGCGCTGCCACGCGTCGCCCTCCGCGCTTGGCGTTCGCGTTGACCACGATCGCGAGCCCGTTGCCGTGCGACATGTTCATCAGAGCGCGCTCGCGATCGCTGCTCGCGTCCGTTCCATCAGATCCTCACGGGCGTGCTTGGCGTCTTCCTCGCGAGGGACCTCGATCGCGGGGTGCACCACCACGTCCACGTCGACGCCGCGGATGGGGACTGCGCTGTGTGAGGGCAGGACGTCGCGTGTACCGCGCAGCGTGATGGGCAGGATCGGCGTGCCTGTCTGTTGCGCCACGAGGAAGCCGCCCTTCTTGAATTTCTGGAGCTCGCCGGTCACGCTGCGTGTGCCCTCGGGCGCCATGTAGATCGACATGCCGCGAAGCACCGACTCGCGGACGCGCTCCATGCTCGCGATGGCACGCGCGTGATCCTTGCGGTCCACCGCAACGAAGCCTGCGCGCCGCATGGCAGGCCCGAACAGCGGCACGTCGAAGAGCTCCTTCTTGCCCACCATCCGCATCTGCGCGCCGAGCGCGTAGAAGAGCGTCGGCACGTCGAAGTTCGACTGGTGGTTACTCATGATCACGTAGGCGCGGCCTTCGTCGCGGTTCGCCAGGCCCTGGACGCGAACGCGTGCTCCCGCGTGCGCGACGACACGGTGTGCCCACCAGGTGAGGCGCTCGTTGGCGACCTCCTCTGTCAGCCCGCCGCGAGCGGACAGGGCGATGGTCTCCGCGGCGATCCGCAGGGTGTCCACCAGGGATAGAAGCGAGGCCAGCGGCGAGGCGTTCGAGCGTCGAGGCAACCTGCTGGTTCTACAATAGCCAAGCGTCGCTTCGGTCGAGTTTCGACCGGTTTCCGCCGAAGGGCGAGTAGTGGCTTGATTGTGCGGGTGGAGGCCTTTACCATCCGTCATCGCGGCACTCTATTTGGGAAATTCGGTAACTTCTTCGGGCAGTTGGGCGAAAAACAATGCGGGGCTTCCCCGCTCGGGGCTCGTCCCCGGCTAGGTGATGATGAGCGTGCAGACGATTCGAAAGGCACTCGGCCTCCTGCAAGACGATCCCGACAGCGAGGACGCATGGGGCGATCTGCGTGAAGCGCTCGGCTTCGTCTCCGACGCGGAGCCAGCCACGCCCAAGGACTTCGACCTCTCGCTGGAGGAGCTCTACGATCTGCTCGGGTCAGCGCTTCGCGCGCACGAAGCGCGTCGCGAGCACGACGCCGTGGCCGAGATCCTCCGCTTCCTCTCCGCGCTGGCGCGAGGGACCCCGCGCGAGGCGGGCTTCGTCAAGGAGCTTGCCCGCGTCTACGACGAGGAGCTCCTCTCCGAGGAGCAGGCCACCCGCGCGTTCACCCGCCTGGCCGAGATCGCGCCTGGCGCGACGGACGCCGAAGACGCCCTGGAGAAGGCTGCCGCCAAGCGCGAGAAGTGGAACGACCTGGTCGCGCGTTACCAGGAAGAGGCGAACGGCGCGAGCGACAGCTCCTTCAAGAGCTCCCTGCTCGTGCGCGCCGCGGAGACGTTGTACCGGTACGGGCGCGGGGGCCAATCCAGCACCGACCAGCCCGAGAGCCTGCGCGGCGGGGCCAAGAAGAAGAAGAAGAAGGAGAAGGGCGGCGCTGCGAACGGCGGCGGAGGCAGCCATCCGGCGCTCTCCGACATGATCGCGAAGCTGTCGGAGGCGCGCACGCTGGACCCGCGCAGTCGTCGGGCCGCGCAGCTGCTCGAGCGCGTGTACAGGGAAGAGGGCCGGTTCGAGGACGTCGCCACGACGCTGTCTTCATTCGCGATGGAGACCTCCGCGAAGGAGGAGAAGGTCGCGGGATTCCTGCGCCTCGCGCGCGTGCTCAGGAAGAAGCTCGGCGCCGAGGAGCGCGCGGTCTCTGCGTACGAGCAGGTGATCGATCTGCACCCCGGTCAGCAAGAGGCCACGAGCGCTCTCGTCCAGCACTTCAGCGAGAAGGAGATGTGGGACCACCTCGTCGCGCTGTACGACGAGCAGCTCGCAGGCGGTGGTGTGCCTTCTGGTCAGGAGGCGGGCGTCATCCTTCAGATCGCGATGCTCCACTGGCGTATGCGAAACAAGCCGGAGGCGGCCGAGCCGTACTTCGAGCGGCTTCGTCGCACCGAGCCCGCGCACCCCGGCATGCTCGAGTTCTTCCGCGAGCAGAGCAAGAAGAGCGGCGACACCGCGCGGCTCGCCACTGTCCTGACGGACGCACAGCGCAGCCTTCCGGACGGCGTCGAGAAGGGCAAGCTCGGCGCGGAGGTCGCGAACCTCGCAGAGGAAGGCGCAAACGCCGCGAAGGCGATCGAGCAGTGGCGCACCGTTCTCCGCCAGGACCCCGCGAACAAGGACGCGCGCGAGGCGCTGAAGCGGCTCTACCGCGTCACCGGTGGCTGGAGCGCGCTCGCCGATCTCCTCCGCAACGAGCTCGAACGCATCCCCGCCGACGACGGCGCACAGCGCCTGCCGATCCTCCGTGAGATCGCCGGCCTCTATCGCGATCACATCAAGAGCGACTCCGCGCTCGTGACCGTGCTGTCCCAGATCACCGCCCTCGATCCGTCCGACGCGGCCGCCGTGCGCGAGCTCGTGCGCGTGTACGACGCGCTCGGTCGCTGGCGAGATCTGCTCACCGCGCAGATGAAGCTCGCGGAGCTGGACGCAAACCCAGAGACCAAGACCGACCTCTATCGGCAGGTCGCTCGCCGCTGGCTGGAGCAGTTCTCCAACGTGCAGAACGCCGTCGAGGCCTACGAGAAGCTCCGCGAGGTCTCGCCCGAGGATCAAGAGGCAAGCGACAAGCTGAAGGAGCTGTACGGCAAGCGGCGCGCGTTCAAGCCGCTCTACGACCTGCTCGAGTCCGAGGCGAGCCGCATGCCCGAGGGCGAGGCCCGCCGCGCCGCGTGGAACGAGATGGCGAAGCTCGCCTCCGAGCGACTCGATCGCGGCGCTGACGCCGTGCGTCTCTACAAGCTGGTCCTCGCCGAGGAGCCTCAGGCGCAAGGCGCGCTCGACGCGCTCGAGAAGCAGGCCGAGCGCGACAAGGATTTCGCCACGGTGGCCGAGGTGCTGGAGAAGCGCGCGCAACACGCACCGGACGACGCCACGCGGCTCGCCGTGCTGCAGAAGCTGGGGGCCGTCTATGCGGAGCGTCTGCGTGATGCACAGGGCGCGATGCGGACGTGGAAGCGCGTCCTCGATCTCTCGCCGGGCCACCAGAAGGCGCTGCGCGTGCTGCGCGAGAGCTACCTGGCGCTGTCGGACTTCGACGGCCTCACGGAGCTCTACAAATCGCAGTACGACTTCGAAGGCCTCGTCGAGGTGCTCTCGGGTGCTGCGGACAAGGCGCACGACCCCGAGCAGAAGGTCGCGCTGTCGTTCCGCGCAGCGGATGTCTACGAGAACCAGCTCGGTCAGCGGGAGCGCGCGTTCCGCTCCTACGAGCGCGTCCTCTCCGTTCACGCGGACGACGAGCGCGCCGCGCGTCAGCTCGTTCCGATCTACGAGCACGAAGAGAAGTGGGCGCGCTTGCCCCCGCTCTACGAGGTGCTCCTCTCCCACGCGAAGACCGACGACGAGAAGAAGGAGCTGCTCGGCCAGCTCGTGCAGGTGCACGCCGTCCGTCTCATGGACAAGGCAGCGGCATTCCGCTTCGCGACGCGCAAGTTCGAGCTCGCGGTGACCGGCGACCGCCCTGACGCATCCCAGCTCACCGAGTTCGAGGGGCAGGCGCGCCAGAGCGGTGAATTCCAGGCGTTCTGCGATGCGCTCACGCGCCGCGCGAACGGCAAGGGCGTCCCTCCCGCGGAGAAGCGCGCGCTCACAGTGAAGGTCGCGGAGACCTTTGCGTCGGACCTGGGGAAGACGGACGAGGCGATCGCGCTCTACAAGTCCCTCATCGGAGAGGAAGAGAGCGCCGGCGACGAAGAGGTGATGACCCTCCTCGACGGCCTCCTGCGCGCGCAGGACAAGAAGGAGGACCTTCGCTGGCTCTTCCGGCTGCGTGTCGCGCGGTCGAACACGAAGAAGAAGCTCGAGATCCTTGGCGAGTGGGCCGTCCTCGAGGAAGAGGTGCTCGGCTCGCAGGAGAGCGCGATCGCGATCTACCGCGAGATGCTCGCGCTCGTACCGCATCATGGGCCAGCGCTCCGCGCACTGTCACGCCTGCTCCGCACCATCGGTGACGCCGAAGGCGCGGCAGCGATCCTGGAGACGGACCGCGATCTGCGGGAAGGCGCGGATCGCATCGCGCGCGAGATCGAGCTCGCACGTCTCTACATCTCGTCCCTGAAGAAGCCCACCGAGGCACTCGCCGCGGTGAAGCGGGTCTTCGAGGAGAGCCCCAACGAGCCCGAGGCCATTGCGGTCACCGAGGAGCTCTTGAACGTGGCGGAGACGCGGTCGCGCGCAGCCGTCATCCTGGAGGCCACGTACGCGCGCATCGGCAATTTCCAGCGCCAGGCGCACGTTCTCCAGGTCCTGATTGCGACTGCCGCCTCCAAGACCGATCGCCTGGAGCTCCAGGCGCGCCTTGCAGACGTACACGAGCAGCTAGGGGCCCACGGGCAGGCGTTCGACGTTCTCCTGGCAGCTGTTGACGAGTTCGCGGGCGAGCTACCGCTCTGGGACAAGCTCTCCGTCCTTGCCAGCCGTACACACCGCACGCAGGAGTTCGTCGACGCGGTAGCCCGTGCCGTCCCCGCGTCTGGCGCGACCACGCTCACGCCGCAGGTCGAGATGGACCTTGCCGAGCGCGCGGCCACGATCTTCGAGGACGGCCTGGGCGACATCGATCGCGCGCTTCCGTACTGGGAGCGCATCCTCACCCACGACCCGAAGAACGAGCGCGCCTTCACGCGCCAGAAGCAGATCCTGACCACGCGCGAGCGCTGGACCGACCTCGAGGCGTTGTACGAGCGCGGCTGCGCTGCGACCGACGATCTGTCTCGCAAGACCGAGCTATTGAACGAGGCCGCGATCGTCGCCGAGGAGATCGTCGGGGATCGCGCGCGCGCGATTCACTACTACGAGCGGATGCTCGAGCTCGAGCCCGAGCACGCGCAGGCGAGCTTCGCGCTGGACAAGCTCTACGAGCAATCGGAGCGCTGGGACGGTCTGGCGCAGCTCCTCGCGAAGCGGCTCCCGAACATGTCCGGCGAGGAGGCGCTCGAGCTGAAGGTGCGCCTTGGAACGATTCACTTCCAGAAGCTCTCGCAGCCGAAGGAGGCGCTGTCGTACTTCGAGGAGGTGCTCGTCGCCGATCCGCAGAGCCGCGAGGCGCAGGCGATCGTCGAGAAGTGTTTGGACGTCATGGAGCTCCGTGGGCGCGCTGCCCAGCTGCTCGAAGGCGTGTATTCGGAGCGTGGCGAGAGCCGCGAGCTCGTGCGCATACTCGAGATCCGTCTCGAGTTCGCCTCCGATCCGATCGAGCGCCGCGAGCTCCTGCGACGCGTGGCCGAGCTGCGCGACGAGAAGCTCTCCGACGACCCGTCCGCATTCGACGCCTACGCACGGCTCCTGCCGCTTGCGCCGGAAGACAGCCTCGCGCGTGAGCGCCTGCTCGAGATCTCGAAGCGCCTCGGCAAGGGTGAGCGCGCCGCGGAGGTCCTCATGGAGGCCGCGGAGGCAGCGGCCTCGCCCCAGCCACGTGCGGAGATCCTTGCGGACGTGGCGAAGCTGCACGAGGCCATGGGCGACAACGCGCGCGCGGAGACCGTGTACCGCCGTGTGCTCACGCTCGACCCCGAAGACGCGACGCTCGCACTCCCGGCGGCGCGCGCGCTCGAGCGCGTGTATCTGCACGCGAACAAGAGCGCCGAGCTCGCAGATGTCTTCCGCGTACAGGTGAAGCTGGAAGAGAACGCGGACGAGCGGAAGAAGATCCTTGGCCGCCTGGGCGAGCTGTGTGAGTCCACGCTGAACGAGCCTGCACGCGCCATCGAAGCCTGGAAGATGCGCCTCGAGGACGACCCCGGTGACGAGGACGCGCTCGCGGCGCTGGACCGGCTCTACGAGCGCACGGGCGATCACCGCGCCCTCGTCGAGACACTGCGTGCACGGGAACGTGCAGCTGCATCACCCGAAGTGCGCCGCGTGTTCCTGGTGAGGATCGCGGTGACGCTGGCGGAGAAGCTCACCGACACCGAGGAGGCGATCCTCGCGTACCGCGTGGTCGTGGACGATTTCGGTCCGGATCTTTCCATCGCGCTTGCGCTCGAGGCGCTCTACGAGAAGGCGAGCCGCTTCGGCGATCTCTCGGAGACGCTCGAGACCCATCTCTCGCTGCTGGACAGCCCCGCGGACAAGCTGGCGATCTTCGCGCGCCTGGGCGAGGTGAAGCGGACGCGCCTTGGCGACACGCAGGGCGGTCTCGAGGCCTTCCGACAGGCGCTCACGATCGACTCGGCGCACGCGCCGTCGCGCGAGGCGCTCGAGCGCATCCTGGACGACGAGGACTGCAGGCGCGAGGCGGCGGGCATCCTGCGCCCGCTCTACGAGGCCGAGGGAAAGGACGCGGAGCTCCTGCGCGTACTCGACATCGAGGTCGAGTACGAGGCGAACGTCGACGAGAAGCTCCGTCTACTCGCTCAGTCCGCCACCGTCTGCGAGGGGCCGATCAGCGATCCTGCGCGCGCGTTTGCATATGCATCGAAGGGCCTTCGTCTGGCGGCCGACGGCCCCGAGCTCTCGGCCTGGCTCGAACGAACGGAGCGCCTTGCATCCGTGACTCGCGCCTACGACGAGCACATCGCGCTCCTGTGTGAGGTCGCGCCGAACATCCTGGACGAGGACGCGCAGTTGGGCGTCACGCTCCGCATCGCCGAGCTCGCGCGCACCCGCAAGGACGACGCGAAGATGGCGATCGAGTACTACAAGAAGGCGCTCGACCTTCGCGCGGACAACGCGCGCGCTCTCTCCGCGCTCGAAGATCTGTACGAGAAGGCGGGGCAGTCGGACGACCTGCGCGACATCCTGCAGCGCCGCGCCGAGTCCGCCGAGTCCGATCAGGACAAGATCCAGATCCTCTTCAAGGAGGCGCGCCTCGTCGACCTCGTCCAGAAGAACTCCAAGGACGCGATCACGATCTACGAGGAAATCCTCGACGCGGGCCTGGACAAGGATGCGCTCCTCGCGCTGGCGCGCCTGTACACACAGGAAGAGCGCTGGGACGATCTCGTTGCGCTGCACGAGCGCGAGCTGGCCGCCGACGGAGTCGCGACCGCGCGCAAGGCGGAGATCCATCAGCTGCTCGGTGACGTCTTCACCGAGCGAATGAACGAGATCGATCGCGGCTTCGACGCCTACGAGGCCGCACTCCAGATCGACTCGCAGCACGCGGCGACGATCGCGCGCCTCGAGACCCTCATGCAGGACAAGGCCCACGCGGGCCGCGCCGCTGCCATGCTCGAGGGCGTGTACCTCGTGCGCCTCGACTGGCGCAAGGTCATGGCAACGATCGAGGCGCGCCTCGAGGTCAGCCAGGACCCCGACGAGAAGCGCGAGCTGCTTCGTCGCCTCGCCAAGCTCCACGAGGAGCAAGAAGAGAACTATCGCGCGGCCCTCGAGGTCATGGCGAAGCTGCTCGGTGAGGACGTCACCGACGAGGCCACGTGGTCGGAGCTGGAACGGCTTGCACGCGTAGCGAACGCCGAGGGTCGGCTCGCGGAGATCTACGCGACCGAGCTCGAGACGGTCTCCTCCGACGAGCCCGCCACTGCGCGCCTTTCGTTCCGGACCGGTGAGCTCTACGAGTCACAGAAGGACACGGGGAAGGCGCTCGTCTTCTATCGCCGTGCTCATGCCTTCGCGCCGGACGAGAGCCCGCAGGCTTTCTCCGCGATCGATCGCCTCCTCACCACCGAGGGCAAGCCGAAGGATCGCATCCAGCTCTATCGCGAGTCGCTCGACCACAAGCACGAGCCCACGGACCGCATCGGGACGCTCCATGTGATCGCCGGCCTCGAGGAGACCGACCTGGGCGACGCGGACGCGGCCATCCTGACATTGCGCCAGGCAGTGGAGGTGGATGACTCCGATCCGCGCGCACTGGACGCGTTGACCCGGCTCTACGAGAAGCGGGAGCGCTTCCGCGATCTCGCGGACCTCTACCGGCGTCGCGGCGAACAAGCTGCGATGGCGGATGACGAGGCCCGGTTCCGCCTGGCCCTCGGTCGCACGCTCAAGGACAAACTGGGCGAGACCGAGTCCGCGATCGACGAGTACCAGATCATCGTCGACCTCGACGCGCCCGCCTCTCTCAAGGCCGAGGCCGTGCGCGAGCTCGAAGCGCTCGTGTCCGTCGACCACCATCGGCCGCGCATCGTCGACATCCTTCGCCCGATCTACGAGAAGGCGGACGACTGGAAGAACCTGATCCGGGTCAACGGCGAACGGCTCGCGATCGCGACTGAATCGGGCGAAAAGGCCGTGATCCTGCGCGAGACCGCGCAGCTGTGGGAGACCCGTGGCGGCGATCAGTGGCGCGCGTTCGTGGCCACCAAACAAGCCTTCGTGCTCGATCCGGAGGACGTGGCAACGCGCCACGAGCTCGATCGCCTCGCGGAGGCGACGGGCCGCTGGGACGAGCTCGCCGAGTCGTACGAGAAGGCGCTCGAGAAGATCGAGGACCACGGCAAGCGCGAGCTGCTCGACGCGCTGGCCAAGCTCCACGACAAGCGCCGCGATGATCCGCGGCACGCCCTCGACGCATACGACCGGCTCTTCAAGCTGGACGAGACCGACCCCACGCCACTCGACGAGATGGACCAGCTCGCAACGCTGCTCTCGGACTGGCCCACGCTCGTGCGCGTGCTCGTGAAGAAGGCGGAGCTGTCTGGCTCCGATCCGGACCGCGCCAGCACCTGGCGACGCGTGGGCGAGGCCCGTCGCGACATGCTCGACGACGCGCAAGGAGCCATCGAGGCCTACGAGCGCGCGCTGGAGCTGGAGCCTGACAGCACGTTCGCGCTCGATTGCCTCATCACTCTCTACGAGGACAAGAACGACGCCGCTCGGCTCGTGGACCTGTACCGCCGTCGCGTGGAGCTCACCGGCGAGGACGATCAGGACCTCAAGTTCCGCTTGCTCTGCGACGCAGCAGACAAGTACGAACTCGGTCTGTCGGATCGTCGTGAGGCGATCGCGCACCTGGAGCAGGCCTTGAGCCTGCGTTCCGATGATCTCACGGTCGTCACCCGTCTCGGCAAGCTGTTCGGCGCGGAGAAGATGTGGCCCGAGCTGCTCGCGAACCTGCGGCGCACCTCCGAGCTCTCCAAGTCCGACGCCGAACGCCGCGAGATTGCGCTGCGCATCGGGCATCTTCTCAAGAAGGAGCTGGAGGATCCCGAGAACGCCCTGGCCGCCTACAAGGAGGTCCTTGCGACCGGTTACGACGCGCAGGCCGCCGCGGAGGTCAAGGACATCGGCGAGACCCGCGACGAGCTTCGCGGCAACGCGGCGCGCATCCTGCTCCCGGTGCTGGAGGCGGAGAAATCCTGGGTCGCCTACGCGGACGCGCTCGAGATGCTCGTACGCGCTCAGACCGAGGCGGACGAGCGCGCGGCGACCCTGCGTCAGCTCGCGCAGGTGACGGAGAAGGAGCTCGGAGACGTGCCTCGCGCGGAGGCGGCGCTGTTGCGCGCCCTCTCCGAGATCCCGCACGACGAGGGGCTGCACGCCGACATCGAGCGCGTCGCGGAGCTCTCCGGCAAGGAAGGCTTCAGCCGCTACGCCGATGCACTGGCAGAGAAAGCGACCTCGATCTTCGATGCGCAGATCACGGCTTCCCTCTGGAAGAAGCTGGGCAAGGTCGCGGGCGGACGTCTGAACGACGTTGCGCGCGCAGCGGATGCTTTCCAGAAGGCGGCCGAGCAGTCAGGCGACAACGCCGAGATCCTGGGCCTCCTCGATGAGGCCTTCGCGGCCCTCGGCGACACGCAGGCGCTCGTCGACGTGCTGGAGCGACGCATCTCCATCACGGAGGACGCAGCCACCCAGGCGGACCTCTACCACCGACTCGCGGTCCTCGAGCTCGAGAAGCTCCGAGACAAGGCACGCGGACTCGCGTCGCTTCGAACCGCGCTCGAACGCGTGCAGGACCACCAGAAGTCCCAGGCCACGCTGGAGGGATTGCTCGACGACAACGACATCTTCGCCGAGGTGGCGGAGACGCTCGAGCAGGTCTACCGCGCGCTTGCGAAGGCCCAGCCCCTCGCTGCGCTCTATGAGCGGCGTGTCGGCCGTGCACAAGGCTCCAAGGATCGCATCACCGCGCGGCTTGCGCTCGCGAAGGTGCTCGAGAACGACGCGTCGGATCCGAAGGCCGCGCAGCGAGCGGTGGAAGCAGCACTTGCCGAGGATCCCACCGATCTCGACGTGATCGCCGAGCTCGAGCGGCTCGCAGAGAAGAACACGGGCTTCGAGGCCGCGAGCGACTCCCTGCGACGGGCGCTCGAGACGTTCGAGGCGGCCCCCGGCACACTCAGCACTCCGAACCTGGCCCAGCTCGCCGAGGGCGGCGCTGCGAAGCTCTGGGTTCGCCTCGCGCAGTGGCGCAAGGTCCACCTGTCCGACGCGCGCGGCGCGGAGGAGGCGCTGCTGCGTGGCGCAAAGGCGGATCCGGAAGACATCGACATCGTGCGTGAGATCGAGTCGCTTCGTCGCGCGCCAGGCCGTGAGCGCGACCTGGTGTCAACGCTCCGTGCACGCGCGAAGCTGGAGACCGAGCTCTCCGAGAAACGCACGCTCTTCCGCGAAGCGCGCGAGCTGTGCGACGCACCGATCGCTGACGCCTCCCTTGCCGAGGAGGTCCTTCGCGATCTCCTGAAGGAGGACGAGGCCGACGCATGGGCCCTGGGCGAGCTCACCGAGCTCCGTCGTCGCGCCGGCGACTTCACCGAGGTCGTCGCCCTCTTGCTTCGTCGTGCGGAGTCTTCGTCTGACGGCGCAGAGGTGAGCCGCCTGAAGCACGAGGCGGCCGACGTGCTCGCCACGCAGCTGGGGCAGAACGACAAGGCCATCGACCTGTATCGCGACTTGCTCGACCAGGATCCCAGTGACGCTGGTGCGTCGCAGAAGCTGCGGGCCCTCTTCGAGAGCACCAACAAGCACGCCGAGCTCGGGAAGCTGCTCACGCGGCTGATCGAGACCGCGAGCACCGTCGCCGACCGCGCCGCGCTGCGCATGGAGCTTTCACGGCTCCAGTCGGACAAGTTCGAGCAGACGGCGGACGCCATCGACACGCTCAGGGCGATCCTGGATGAGGATCCCGACGAGGCGAGGGCGATCGTACGCATGAGCGAGCTCCTCGAGAAGTCGGGACAGGACGCGGAGCTCGCGGACTTCCTGGCGACACAGATCCAGCGTGCGCGCGATCGCGGCGATCAGGCCGCGGAGCTCGCGATGATGGTCCGCCTTGGCGAGGTGCTCGAGTCACGCGTCAAGGACGCGGGGCGCGCGCTCAAGGCGTACGAAGAGGTTCTGGAGCGTGACGCGACCCATCGCGGCGCGCTGGAGGCCGTTGCGCGGCTCGCCGAGTCGCGTGATGCCTGGGATCGCGCTGCCTCCGCGCTCGAGAAGCTCCTCGACGGCGCCCAGGAAGAGACTGGCGTCGCGATCGCGCTGCGACTTGCAAACGCGAAGGAGAAGCTCTCCGACGTGGACGGCGTGGAGTCCGCGCTTGGCCGCGCGCTCGCGCTGGACGCGCAGAACGCCGGCGTCCGCGATCGCCTCCGCTCGCTCTACGAGAAGCGGAAGAAGTGGGCGGAGCTCTCCGCCATGCTCGTTGGCGACGCCGAGCTCGTACGCAAGCTGGCCTCGGAAGGAGACGCAGCGCCCGCCGCGCCGCCGACCCCGGCCGTGCTCGAGGAGGTCAAGATCCTGCGCCGCGCGGCGGAGATCCATCTCAAGGAGCGTGGAGTGGCCGCGGACGCAGTACCGTTGCTCGAGCGCGCATCCGAACGCGTGCCGCAGGACCGTGAGCTGCTCCTGGCCCTGTGCGACGCGTACAACGCGGCAGGCCGGGGCCGCGACGCTGCGAACGTGCTGGAGCGCATCATTGCTTCCTTCGGCACGAAGCGAACGAAGGAGCTCTCGCTGTATCACCATCGCCTGGGCCGCGCGCTCATCTCGCTCGGAGAGCGGGACCTTGCGCTTGCCCAGTTCGACCTCGCGTTCAAGATCGATCCGGGCAGCATCGAGGTCCTCCGTGACCTGGGCGTCCTCTCTCTGGAGACGGGTGATCTCGATCGCGCGCAGAAGACATTCCGTGCGCTGCTCCTCCAGAAGCTCGACGCGAATGCGGGAATCTCCAAGGGCGAGGTCTTCCTCCGTCTGGGCGAGATCAGCATGAAGCAGGGCGACAAACCCAAGGCCATCCAGATGCTCGAGCGCGCGATCGAGAACGATCCCCAGCTTGCGCAGGCCAAGACGATGCTCGCCGATCTGAAGAAGTGAGCGCGCTCACCGGGTGCCTGCTCGGTCTTGTGGCGAGGCTCTGGCTCGCCACGCTGCGCCTCTCGGTCATCAGGTCGGGAGCGCTCGACGCAGCAGCGGACGTGCCGTGGGTGCTCTCGTTCTTCCACGGCACGCAGTTCCCGCTGCTCTGCTGGCGGCGCCGGCGGGAGACGGTGGTGCTGGTGAGTCACTCGCGGGACGGTGCGCTGCAAGCCCGCGCGCTTGCCTTCCTGGGCATGGTCGTCACACGTGGCAGTAGCTCGCGTGGTGGCGCCACGGGGCTGCGCAGCCTCATCTCGAAGGCACGTGAAGGCGCGCGGGACGTGGCGTTCGCGGTCGATGGCCCTCGCGGTCCATATGGTGTCGCGAAGCCCGGCGCGCTGGCCGCCGCACGTGCGCTCGGCGCGGTGCTCGTACCCATGGGCGTTCATGCTCCGCGGAAGGTGGTGCTGCGCAGTGCGTGGGACCAGTTCCAGCTGCCACTGCCGTTCTCGCGCGTGACGGTCGTCCTTGGCGCACCGCTCCCCGAAGGGTGTCGTGATGCAGGTCTTCTCTCGCGCGCTGTGCGTGACGCCAACGCGCATGCCGAGGCATCGCGCGCGCTCCCAGGTTCGATCCTCACGGACGCCGCGTGAGCGCGCTCGGCATCGTCCTTGACGGACGCCTGGTCAATGGTGAGGCCGCGCGGGTGTCGGTGCTTGACCGCGGCTTCCTCTACGGCGACGGCGTGAGCGATACGATGCGTGCTCGCCATGGCGTGCCATTCGCGCTCGACGAGCATCTCCAGCGCCTCGAGCGCTCCTGCGCCGAGCTCGGGCTATGTGCGCCCTCCCGAGAGTCGCTGCGGGCCGACGCCGCGCTCGCGCTGTCCGCGGTGAGCGTGGCGAGTGAGGACGCGGCGCTCCGTATCCAGATCACGCGCGGCGCATCGGGTATTGCAATGGACGACGTCGACCCCAACGCGGAGCCCACCGTGCTGGTGACGGCGCGAGCGATCGAAGCGATGGATCCGCACGCCTCCGTGCGGGTGATGCGCGTCGACACGCCATTCTCCGCGCCGTTCGACGCCAAGCTGTTCGCGTATGCAACGACGATCCGTGCGCGCGCGAGGGCTCGGAGCAGCGGCAAGGACGATGTCGTGTTCGTCGCACACGACGAGACGGTCGTGGAGGGCGGGAGCTCCAACGTGCTCGCCATCGTCGGAGGAAAGGTGCGTGCGCCAGGAGGCGCGGCGCTGCATGGCATCACACGCACCGTGGTGCTCGAGTTGGCGCGCGGGTTGGGCGCCGGCGTGGACGAAGGCCCCCTTCGCTGGAGCGACCTCGTCACCGCGGACGAAGCATTTCTCACCTCGTCGCTCCGTGGCGTTGCGCGCATCGTGGAGCTCGAAGGCGAAGCACAGCCCATGCGAGGCACGCTCGGGGAGGCGCTTCGCGACGCCTACCTCTCCAGATTCGTCCGCGACACGACGCCGTGAATCACGCGCGCCGGACCGCAGTGACGTGATCGTGCGGGCTCAGCCCACCACGGCGATCGCGTCTATCTCCACGCGCGCACCCTTCGGAAGCGCCGCGACAGCGACGGTCGCTCGCGCCGGACGGTGTCCGCCGAAAGCCTTCTCGTAGGCGCCGTTCACCGCGGCGAAGTCGCCCATGCTCGTGAGGTAGATCGTGGTCCGCACGACATTCGAAAACGTGCATTCTGCAGCTTTCAGGACGGCGCTCAGGTTTGCCAGGACCTGCTCGGTCTCCTTCACGATGTCGCCGGTGACGAGCTCGCCCGACCTTGGATCGAGGGGAATCTGGCCGGAGAGGAAGATCATTCCGCCCGCCTCGATTGCCTGCGAATAAGGGCCGATGGCGGCCGGTGCGTCTGGACTGGTGATGCTCTTCACAGCGTTGCTCCCTTCGAGCTCATAGCTTCTGGCGGCCGGCTAGCGCCCGGCTCATGGTGATCGGATCCGTGTACTCGAGATCGCCGCCGTGCGGCACACCGCTCGCGATGCGGCTGACGGCAATGCCCAGGGGGCCCAGCTCCCGCTTGAGGAACAGCGCCGTGGCCTCGCCGTCCACCGATGGCGGCGTGGCGAGGATTACCTCCGTGACGCGTTCGTCGCGGATGCGGGAGATGAGCCGCATCATCGGCAGGTCGTCGGGGCCAATGCCCTCGAGCGGCGACAGCAGCTTTCCGAGCACGAAGTAGCGCCCGCGCATGGTGCCGGTGCGCTCGATCGCGAACAGATCGTGGACGCGCCCCACGACGCAGAGCATGTGCCCGTCGCGCTTGCCGTCCCGGCAGATGTCACACACTGCCTCCGCGCTCGCGTTGCTCGGGTCGCTCTCGGCGAGGTTGCCGCAGCGGACGCATGGCCGCACGCGCGCGTGCAGGTGGAGCAGCTCCTCGCCCAGCGTGCGCGAGATCTCGGGATCGCTCGTCAGCAGGTGGAGCACGTAGCGCGCCGCGGTCTTCTCTCCGACGCCCGGAAGGCGCGAGAAGAGCTTTCCCAGCTTGGCAACGGACTCGGGCAGCATCAATGGCTCGTTCGCGGCCTCAGACCATCCCAGGGATCTTGACGCCGCCGGTGACCTTCTCGAGCTCGGCCTCGAGGGCCTTCTCGGCCAGCTCGTACGCCGCGTTCACTGCCGTGCAGACGCCGTCCATCGCCAGGTCGAAGCCCTCGGCCTTCAGGAACTCAGGATCGACCTCGATGCGCGTGAGCTTCTTGCCGTAGGTGACGGTCGCCTTCACCTTGTCGCCGACAGAGGTCGCAACGATCTCCTTGTCTGCGAGCTCCTTCTTCTTGTCCTCGATCTTGCGCTGCAGGCGCGCTGCCTGCCGCATCAACTCGTTCATGCCGCCGCGAAATTGCATGGTTCTTCCTCAGGGTTCCTCTGGGACCTTCACGTCTCGGAGCTCGGCGTCGAAGAGGCGCATGGCCTCCGCAACGATTGGATGCGCGCGTACCTTGGCCTTCGCATCCTCCAGCGCGATGCGGCGGCGCTCGTTCTCGAGCTGTGCGAGAGACGCGTGCGGCATGGCCGAGGACACATCCACGGCCACCTGCGTCTGCGCTTCGAAGAAGGTCCGCGCCACGCGGGTGAGCATCTCCACGGCCTTGCCCTCGGTCGCGCGCGCACCCTCGAACGAGTTCGTGCGGTAGCCGATCACCAGGCGGTCCTTGCCGACCTCCACGGGTGACGCCTGATCGAACATCGCACCGAACGACGCGTCCTCGGCGCGTACGCGCGCGGTGATCTCGCGCCAGGCGGTGAGGCCGGGGTCGGGCAGGGAAGGCGGGAGCTTCAGCGGGGCGTGCACTGCGCGCGCATCCGTGCGCACCTGCGGCATCTCGGGAGTGCGCTCCGGCTGGCCCTCTTGCGCGAAGACCTCCGCGTCCGGAAGCTCCGGCGCAACGAACTCCGGCGCAGCCGAGCGCGCCGCGGAGCCGCCCGACGAGCTCTGGCCCATGCGCGCTGCGACCGCCATCTGCGCCTTCGCATCGAAGGAGCGGTCGCCCGCGAAGGTCGCCAGGGCGTTGCTCACTGCGCGCGGGCGCTGCGGCGAATTGCCAGGCGTGGGCGCGTTGCCGCCGGGCGAGGCTGACGGCGGACCAAAGCCCGGGGTCGGGCCAGATGCCGCAGGCCGTGCGCCACCACCGCCGCCGCCACCGCCACCGCCACCGCCACCGCCGCCACTACCAGAGGAGGGCCCTGCGCCGCGCGTGGGCGGGGGCGCGCCACCGGAGAGCCGTCGCTCGAGATCGCCGAGGCGTCCGAGGAGCTCGTCCAGGGGGAGCAAGGGAGGGCGACGAGCAAGGCGAACGAGCGTCACCTCCATCTGGGCGCGCGGCGCGACGCTCTTCGCGATATCGTCGTACGCGCGCGAGAAGCCGGAGAACACCCGCGTGAGGTCGTCGATGTCGGTGGTCTGCGCGAGCGAGAGCACGTCGGCGAGCTCTGCGTCCGAGAGGTCCGCGAGCGTGATCTTGCGGTCTGCCTCCGTGGAGACCTTGGCGACGACAAGGTTGCGCAGGTGCCGCATGAAATCGCGTGCAACATGCATCAAATCGAACCCCTGCTCCGCAACGGCCGTCACGGTCTCCAGGGCGAGGCTCGCATTCCCTTCCAGGATCGCGCGCGAAAGGTCGTGCATGATCTTGCGGTCCGCGACGCCAAGCACGCGCGTCACATCCGCCGCGGTCATCTTCTTGCCGCTGTACGCGATGACCTGGTCGAGCAGGCTCATGGCGTCGCGCATGGACCCGGCTGCCTCACGCGCGAGCACGGCGATGGCGGCGTCCTCTGCCTCGATGCCCTCCTTGCCGAGCACCGAGGAGAGGCGCGCGCGGATCACGTCGGCGCCGATCAGCTTGAAGTCGTAGCGCTGACAGCGCGAGAGGATGGTGACGGGGACCTTGTGTACCTCCGTGGTCGCGAAGATGAACTTCACGTGTGGCGGCGGCTCCTCGAGCGTCTTCAGGAACGCGTTCCACGCGGCGCTGGAGAGCATGTGGACCTCGTCCACGATGTAGATCTTGAAGCGGTCGCGCGCGGGGCGGAACGCAAGGCCCTCCTGCAGGCGACGCACCTCGTCGACGCCGTTGTAGCTCGCGCCGTCGATCTCCTGAACGTCCATGTCCAGGCCCGCCGTGATCTCCGTGCATGCTGCACATACCTGGCAGGGGATCTTGACCGGGCCGCGGTCTGCTACTCCGGCGGCCTTGCCCTCCGGACCAAGGCAGTTCAGACATTTTGCCAGCAGGCGCGCGCTGGTCGTCTTGCCGACGCCGCGGACCCCCGTGAAGAGAAACGCATGGGCGACGCGGCCCTGATCGATGGCGTTGGCCAGGGTCTGTGCGACGTGCTCCTGACCGGCCAGATCCTCGAAGGACTGCGGGCGGTATTTGCGCGCGAGGACCAGATAGCTCACGTCACCATCCGTAGCCCAACTCGCCGATGGAAAGAAGACACACGGGACAAAACCATCGGAATAGCCGATGGCCGTATCGCCGTTTGGGATGCCAGCTGTCGAAAGCCCCCCTTGGCGATCAGGTCGCCTTCTTCAGCTCTGTGATGAGCTCCGGTACGGCGACGAAGAGGTCTGCCACCAGACCGTAGTCCGCGACCTGGAAGATGGGCGCGTCCGCGTCCTTGTTGATCGCGACGATGGTCTTCGAGCCCTTCATGCCGGCAAGGTGCTGGATGGCGCCCGAGATGCCGATGGCGAAGTAGAGACGGGGCGCCACGACGCGACCCGTCTGACCGACCTGCAGCTCCGGCGGGGCATAGCCTGCGTCGCATGCAGCGCGGCTCGCGCCGACCGCAGCGCCGAGAAGTGCGGCGAGGGGATCGAGCACCTCCGCGAACTTCTCCTTCAGCGCACGGCCGCCGGACACGATCACCTTGGCCTCGCCCAGGTCGGGGCGCTCGGTCTTCGCGGTCTCCAGGCCGATGAACTCCACGCGGTCGGCCGCGGGATCCTTGGCCGCGAGCGCGACGTCCTCGGTGGGGCTCGCGCCGCCCGAGGGCTCGGCCGCGGCGAACTCGCTCTGACGAACGCTCACGACCTTGATGGCAGTGGTGAGCTCGCAGTTCGCGTACGCGTTGCCTGCGAACACGGGGCGACGGAAGACGAGCTTGTCGCCGTCCACCTTCACGCTGCTGATGTCGGGCACATACCCGGCACCGATCCTCGCGGCGACGCGCGGCGCGACATCCTTGCCGAAGGAGCTCGCGGTCACGACGACCACGTCGAAGCCCTTCTTTGCGACGTCCGCGATGGTGGGCGCGAAGCGTTCGCAGACGGGGCCCACGAGATATGCGTCGTCGCAGACCAGGAGGTTTGCGGCTCCGAATGCGGCGACGTCGGCGGCTGCGCCCTTCGCGCCCTGGCCGATGACGAGAATGGAAAACGGTGCGCCCACGCTCCGGGCGAACGTGATGGCGGAGTGGGTGGACTTCTTGACCTTGCCCTCGGCGAGCTCGGCGATGATGAGGATGTTTGTCATGGTGTTCTTCCTCTTGTCCTTCTCAGAGCGCCTTCGCTTCGTTCTTCAGCTTGTCCACGAGCTCGGCCACGGTCTTCACCTTGATGCCGGCCTTGCGCGAGGGCGGGAGCTCGAATCCCGTGTACTTGATCTTGGTGGCCGCGTCAGCGATGAGGTCGGCGAGCTTCACCTCGGTCATGGGCTTCTTCTTCGCCGCCATGATCGCCATGAGGGCCGCGAAGCGGACGCCGTCCGGATAGGTGTGCGTGGCCGGCGTGTGGATCGACGTGACGCTCTTCGGCGCCACGATGCGGAGGTCCACGCTGACGACTGCGGGCAGCGTGAGCTTCAGGTTGAGTGCGCCGCCGTCGACCTCGCGGCTGACGATGAGCGCCTTGTCCGCGTCGCTCTTGATGCTCGCCGCGAACGTGGCCTGCGGCCAGCCCAGGTACTCCGCAAGGAGCTGCCCGACCTGGTTCGAGTCCCCGTCGACCGCCTGCTTGCCAAGGAGCACGAGATCCGGCTTCTCCTTGTCGACGAGCGCCTTGAGCGCGCGCGCCACGACGTCGCCGTCGAGCGCGTCGTCGAGTGCGTCGATGCGGATCGCCTTGTCCGCGCCCGTCGCGAGCGCGGCGCGAAGCGTGGTCTCTGCCTCCTTCGGGCCGAACGTGACAACGACGACCTCGCCCACGCGGGCCTTGGTGTTCGTGCCGTTCTCGGTGAGGCGGAGCGCCGCTTCGACCGCGTACTCGTCGAACGGATTCGGCTTCCACTCGAGGCCGGAGGCGTCGAGCTTGCCGCCCGTCACCTTGACCTTGTTGGCGTTGTCCGGATCGCTGACGCGCTTGAGCGGAACGAGAATTTTCACGTGGACCTCGGAGTCGCCGCCCGAGCAGCGGCGCGTTCATGGAGCGTTCGTGGATGAATGCCAGTGAATGGCGATTCAGTTTGTAAGCATTTAGGTGCCCCGCCTGCCGGATGTCAACGGGGAGTGTCTTTTCTCCTGATCGGCACTAGATTCGAAGGAACATGTCGATTGTCTGCGATTTTCTCGTCATCGGCAGCGGCATCGCCGGGCTCTCGTTCTCCCTCGAGGCGGCCGAGAAGGGCGAGGTGTGTCTCGTCACCAAGCGCGCGATCGAGGAGTCGAACACCCGCTACGCGCAGGGCGGCATCGCTGCGGTCCTGGCGGAGGGCGACTCCTTCGAGGCGCACATCAAAGACACGCTGATCGCCGGCGCGATGCTCTCGCACGAGCGCGTCGTCACGCTCTGCGTGACGGAGGGCCCCGAGCGGGTGCGCTGGCTCCAGGAGCAGGGCGCGCAGTTCGACAAGGCGCACGGCGAGCACGAGGGCAGCGACCTTGACCTGCACCTCGAAGGCGGACACTCCGCGCGCCGCATCGCTCACACGGCCGACATGACCGGCCGCGAGGTGGAGCGCGCGCTGGTCGCCGCTGTGCGCGCGCACAAGAATATCCGTGTGCTCGAGGAGCACATGGCGATCGATCTCATCACGCTCGCCAAGTACGGCGGCCCCGAGGTCTGCGCCGGCGCCTACGTGCTGGACGTCTCCACCGCGAAGACCGAGACGGTGCTCGCGCGCGAGACGGTGCTCGCCACGGGCGGTGCGGGCAAGGTCTACCTGTATACGACCAACCCGGACATCGCGACGGGCGACGGCATCGCCATGGCGTACCGCGCGGGCGCCGAGTGCGCGAACATGGAGTTCTACCAGTTCCACCCCACGGCGCTCTTCCACCCGCAGGCGAAGAACTTCCTGCTGACCGAGGCGCTGCGCGGGGAAGGGGCGGTCCTGCGTACCACGCGGGGTCACGCCTTCATGAAGGCCCACGATCCTCGCGCCGAGCTCGCGCCGCGCGACATCGTGGCCCGCGCCATCGACTACGAGATGAAGCGCACCGGCGCCGAGCACGTGCTGCTCGACATCACCGGCAAGCCGCCCGGCTTCGTACAGGAGCGGTTTCCGGGGATCTATGCAGAGTGCAAGCGTTGGGGTTTTGACCTTGCAAACGAGCCGATCCCCGTCGTCCCCGCGGCGCATTTCTGCTGCGGTGGCGTCTCGACGGATCTCGAAGGCCGCACCACGATCCCCGGCCTGTGGGCCATCGGCGAATGCGCACACACCGGGCTTCACGGCGCCAATCGCCTCGCATCGAACTCGCTCCTCGAAGGGCTGGTCTTCGGTCACCGCGCGGCGATCGCCATGAAGAGCGCAGACAGCCGCCAGATCCCCGACGTCCCCGACTGGGATGCAGGCGAGGCCGGCACCAGCGACGAGGCGGTCGTCATCACGCAGAACTGGGACGAGCTCCGTCGCCTGATGTGGAACTACGTCGGCATCGTCCGCGGCAACAAGCGCCTGCGCCGCGCCGCCCGCCGGATCGCGCTCCTTCAGGAAGAGATCGCCGAGTACTACTGGAACTACTTCATCACCCGCGACCTCCTGGAGCTTCGCAACATCGCCACAGTCGCGGAGCTCATCGTCGGCTGCGCCAGTGCCCGGCGTGAGAGCCGCGGCCTGCATTACACGCTGGATTATCCCGAGCTGGATCAGAAGCAGGCGCGCGACACGGTGGTGAAGCGTGGCGTCCCCGCATATCTGCGCGGGCGCTGACGCGTGACGTTGCCGATGGATCACGCGAGCGCTGACGCGCGCGCTCGCATGCCCTATGCTCCAGGACGCTGATGGACGAAGAGGAAGACGCGCCCCGACCGTTTGGCGTGCTGGCGGCGTCGCTATGGTGCATCGTCTCGGCCATCGCGATGACCGTGGTCGTGGCGATCTTCGAGGGTCTGCGGCCTGGTGCTGCGTCGGACCTCGTGACCCTGACGCTCGCGCGCGTGGTCACCGTTGGCGCGATCGTGCTGGCGGTGTCGCGCATCCATGCGCCCGACCTCAGCTACGAGACGCTGCTGGGCGCCCAGCCGCCAAAGGGGGCGCACGTCGCGCTCGCACTGGCGCTGGGTCTTGCGCTCTGCGTGTGCCTCGGCTTTGTCGACGAGCGCCTCAACGCCGCGTTCCCGCAGACGGACGAGGCCGATCACGCGCTCACCCAGAAGCTGCTTGCTACACCATCCCATGGGCGTGCCGCGTTCCTGATCCTGTCGTTGATGTTCGTCCTGCCCCTATGCCACGAGTTCCTGTTTCGAGGTCTCGTGTTCACCGGGCTCTCGCGCCTTGGAACCACCGGTGGCAAGCCCACCGACGCGGCGATCACGACGGTGCTCCTGGAGGTCCTCACCGTTGGCCTGTCCGGAGACGTGCGCGGGCTCGGCTCCACCATCGCCTTCGCCGTCGCGGCGACGTACGTGCGCTTCACGACCAAGAGCATGATCCCGGCGGTCTTGCTCCACGTGACATACTACGCGAGCGTGCTCGCCGTCGTGTGGAAGCCCAGCTGGGCGGACCATGACATTCCGAAGATGTGGGCCGCCGGCGCCGCCGTGGTCGCGCTCGTGTGCATCGCGCTCCTCCGCAGCAGCAGCCGCGAGAAGCTCGTCGTCACCGCGTCGGACTGAAATTCACCTCGCGAAGTGCAGGATCGCGCCGCCGGCGCCCACGTAGATCCCGGAGTCGTCGGCCGCGATCTTGTAGGGCTGCGGTAGGCCGGTCTGCAGCACGTCGACCTTGCCGTCCCTCGGATGTACCCGGAGGACACGCCCGCCGTTCACGTCCGTGACATAGGCGACGCCCTGCCAGAGCGCGATCGACCCGTATCCTGCGTCGTGCTCCACATGCTCGGCTCCGCCGGTCTGCGCGATCCAGTGAAGCGTGCGGTCCTGGCACGACCAGTACACGAACTCGGAGTCCGCTTGCAGGTCGGTGGGATAGAAGCAGACGCCAGAGAGCTGCGCCGGCGCGTCGCCATCGTGTGCATGCGTGCGTACGACGCCAGCACCGAAGGAGAACGCGAGCGGCCACGCGTATGCCGAGTAGTCGACCATGGAGAGCAGCTCCGCATCACCCGGGCCGATGTTCTTGATCTGCACGGGCGCCGCACCGCTGGTGGCGCTGAAGAGCACCGACCCACCGCCGCCATCGACCAGCCAGTACAGCGCGCCGTCCAGCAGCACGAAGTGACCGTGTGGTCCGCTCTTGGACACGACGGTCACCGCAGGGCCACCCGATAGTGCTGCGCGATCGATGGTCGCGGTGGACTCCGTGGACCAGTAAAGCTGGTCCGCGCTGGCGGCGATTCCAGGATGGGTGAGTCCATCGCGCAAGAAGTCCGTTCGCACGCCATCCGATTTGCGGGCGCAGCCAACGAGCGAGCGCGTCGCGCCCTTCGCGGAGAAGCTCGACCAGCAAACGTGCTCGGGCGCCGTGGTCAGAGCCATGACCTCACCTTCGGCATCGACGCGGTCCCACCCCACCGCCAGCGCGTTCGTCGCTGGGCCGCTCGCCGTTCCACCAGTCGATGCCTGGTCAGCGACCCCGCCTCCGCAAGCAGCGAAGAAAGAAGCGACGAGCGCGAGCGCCGGTGCGGAGCGTGTGTCCATGACGCAAGGATGAGCGCGGCAGACCATTCACACAATTCGTATGATCAAGCCATCAGTGTGTGGCAGCGCCATACGATGACATCCGGCCCATGGGAACACGCAGACGGGACGCGTGCGTCAGTTGTTGGCCAGGGGCTCTACGAGGGCGAAGCGGACGTTCGGCGAGAGGCGATAGCGTGTGCGGCCGTGCTCGCCGGCGTCGCGAACGCGCTCGATGGCGGCGGGATCGCCCAGCAGATCGCGCACGCGCGAGATGAGAACACGTACCCGGTGCTCGGCGTCCGCGGACTCGGGACCGGGGCCGCCGGCGGCCCGAAGGATCTCCTCGGCGGAGAGGCCTTCACGTGCGCGACGGAGCAGCTGCACGACAAGGGGCTCCAGCGCGCGTCGTCGCTCGAGCGACACCTCGCGGTCGAAGATGCGGAGGCAATGGGCAATGGTGTCAACGACGAGCGCCGCGCCTGCGGTGGCAGCGGCGAGCTCTGTCTGGCGCACGCGCGACACGCCCTGCAGCGTGGTGACGTAGATGAGCACCTCGCCGTCGCCGAAGTTGTCGGCAGCGGGATCCATGTCGTCCATGCTTCCCATGGGCGTGGGCACGACGCTCGGCATGGTGCTGCGGGGCGGAGGCAAGCTGGGCGGGGGAGCACCGCCGGTCACGAACGCGAGCATCTTCTCGGCGTAGCGAACCACGCGGCTGTCGCCTGACTTCAGCGCGAGCTCCCACAGCGTCGCGCTGGTCCCGCGCTCCGGGAAGACCCAGCCGTGCTTGTCCCCGGACAGCGCGACGCGCTCGATGGCGGCGCGCGCCGCGTCCTGATCATTCGTGGCAAGGGCAGAACGAGCGATCACCAGGTTCAGGCTGCCGGTCACGAACGCGTCCGGAAGAAGCGTGGCGTGCGGGAGCGCCGTCTTGAGCGCCTCATCGTGTTGGCCACACGACTCGTACGTGCGCGCGCGGGTGGCGACGAGATCCTGATCGTCGATCGCATCAGCGACGCCGATCTCCGCGCGGAATTTGTCGGCCTTCGCCAGCCACTGCTTCGCGGCTTGTGCGCGGCCGAGCATCGCGAGCACCCAGGTCCGGTGCCCGGCAAGCTGGTAGCGGAGCGTTGGTTGCTCGAGCTCGCCGAGCGCACCGAGCGCATTGTCCAGCGCCTCGAGCGCGGAGAGCGGACGGTCCGCTGCGATCTCGACGATCGCGAGCACGTCGAACGCGTCTGCGTGTCGCCAGCCGGACGCGATCTCCGCGGCGATCGCGCACGCGGTCTCCGCGTTCAGGCGCGCCTCGTCGAAGCGGCCCGTCGAGCCGTGAGCGATGGCAAGGTTACCCTGCGCGCGCAGCGCAGCCTGTCCTCGCGCCGGCGAGCGGGTGAGCGCATTCGCGTAGTGCTTGGCGGCGGCACGGGGATCCGCGAGCCGCATGGCCAGGTGACCCAGGGTCATGGAGACGGGCACGCGCCACGCGCCATCCTCGAGCCGCTCCGAGACGTGCTCCGCGAGCCGCAGCGCAGCCGCTGCCGGAGCGACGCGATGCTGGCGGAGCTCGAGCTGCGCGGTGGTCAGGTGCAGGTCGAGCTGCTCACGAAGGCCCGCGCCGCGCGGAGCGGAGGCCAGCGCACGGGAAGCGAGGCGCAGCTCCGCCTCCGCGTGATCGGCGCGACCGTCGATGGTCGCGAGCGCAGCACGCTCGATCGCGAGACGTCCCGCGTCGAGCGGATTCCACGCTGCCGGCGCGCTGGGAAGCGACGCTGCGAGCTCACGCGCACGATCAACGCGACCGACCTCACGATATCCACGGAGGAGGCGAACGCTGAGCGCCGGGTCGAGGCGGGGCCGCCCTGCAGAGAGCTGCTCGATCCACGACACGAGGAAAGCGGTCTCGTCCGCGGCGGAGAGCCGGTCGAGCAGCGTGGTGACCTGCGCGATGGACACGCCCTCGGAGAGCGGCGGCAAGCTGAGGCGCGGCTCCGAGCCCATACCCGAGCCCATGCCTCCCATGCCGCCCATCCCAGAGATCGGCGGCATGGACGGCGGCGGCTGGCTGGGTCTGCCCGGAGGCACGGACGCAGGAGGGCCTGGCCGCACCGAAGGAGGCGGCATGCTTCCGCGCGTCGAGGGAGGGGGAGGCATCGATGGCGGAGGAGGCGGAATGCTTCCGCCCCGCTGCGACGTCGGACCTTGACCCTGCCCCGGCGGGGGAGGAGGAGTGGAGGGGAGGAAGGCGCGCCGCGCCATGACCCCAGAATACCTCGACATCGCTCGTTTCGCACCAATTCGTCGCAAACTTTGGAGTAAGGTGCGCGCCGATGCACCAGACGGGGTCCAGAGGCACGTCGTCAGAGCCGGACCGCCTCCTGCGGGCGCTCGGGGACGACGACTCGCTCGTGTCGGGATTGGGCGTGGACGAAGGAACACGGCGAGCCCTGTTTTCAGCCATGGTACGGCTCCGATCGTTCGACGACGCGTGCGTCGCCCTGCAGCGCGAGGGCACGCTCCCGACCTTCTTCTCCTCCCGCCTCCAGGAGGGCGTCATCTGTGGCGCCGCCCAGGCGCTGGCCGACGGTGACGCCGTGTTCCCGACCCCGCGCGAGTACGGTGTGAGCCTCCAGCGCGGTGTCGCCGCGGAAGATCTCGCCGCCCAGATACTCGGCAAGGCCAGTGGGCGCCAGGCTCCCTGCTACGTCTCGTTTCGCTCTGCGAAGGTCGCGTCTGTCAGCGGGATCATCGGCGCGCATCTTCCGCATGCCGTCGGCTATGCGTGGTCTGCGCGCGTCCGGAAGACCTCCCACGTGGTGCTCGCGTTCCTTGGCGATGGCGCTACCAGCTCGGGTGAGTTCCACAGCGCGCTCAACTTCGGTGGCGTCATGAAGGCGCCGGTGCTCTTCCTCTGCCGCAACAACGGCGTCGCGATCAGCACACCGGTCGCGCGGCAGACGGCGTCCGAGACGCTCGCGGAGAAGGCGCACGCCTATGGCATCCCCGGCCTCCTCGTTGACGGTACCGACGCCATCGCAGTCTACAACGCCGTGCGCACCTGGGCGGACGCGGCCCGCCACGGCGGCGGCGCCATGCTGATCGAAGCGCGCACCGATCTCCTGCCCGATCGCGATCCGATCGCGCGGCTCGAGCGTCACCTGATGAAGGACAACCTCCTCTCCGAGGACGCCGCCCGCACGATCGATGCAGAGGCGCGCGCGGAGGCGCTCGCGGCCGTCAACGTGGCCAAGGGTCGCGCTGCGCCCAGCAGGGAGACGCTGTTCGACGACGTATTCGCGGTCGTTCCCCGGCACCTCGTTTCCCAGAGAGACCACGCATGAGCGAGATGAACATGGTCCAGGCGATCAACGACGCGCTCCGCCTGGAGATGCGCCGTGACGATCGCGTTGTCGTCCTTGGTGAGGACGTCGGCAAGGTCGGCGGTGTGTTCCGCGTCACGGCCGGCCTGCACGAGGAGTTCGGCGAGGACCGCGTCCTTGACACGCCGCTGTCCGAGGGCGGCATCATCGGCACCGCGATCGGCATGGCCCTCTACGGCCTCGTCCCCGTCCCGGAGATCCAGTTCGCGGACTTCATCTTTCCCGGGTACGACCAGATCGTCAGCGAGCTTGCAAAATACAGGTATCGCAGCGGCGGCGAGTACTCCGCAAAGCTCGTCATCCGCACGCCTGTCGGCGGCGGCATCCGCGGCGGCCTCTATCATTCGCAGTCGCCAGAGGCGCTCTTCATCCACGTCGCTGGTCTCAAGGTGGTGTGCCCGGCAACCCCGTACGACGCGAAGGGCCTCTTGCTCGCTTCCATCCGCGACCCCGATCCCGTCCTCTTCTTCGAACCGAAGCGCGTCTACCGCGCCGCCAAGGGCGAGGTCCCCGAGGGTGACTACACGGTCGAGATCGGCAAGGCGCGGATCGCGCGCGAGGCCGTTCCGTCGGGTCGCAAGGACGACCGCATGGTCACGGTGATCGCGTGGGGCGCCATGCTCTACGAGGCGATCGCCGCCGCCGAAGAGGTGAAGAAGAAGGGCATCGAGTGCGAGATCATCGATCTCCGCACGCTCTGGCCGCTCGACATCGACACCATCGTGGCCAGCGTCGAGAAGACCGGCCGCGTCGTGGTGGTGCACGAGGCGCCGCGCACGTGCGGCTTCGGCGCGGAGCTCGTGTCACTCATCACGGAGCGCGCGTTCCTTCACCTCGAGGCCCCGCCCGAGCGCGTGACCGGGTTCGACACGCCGTTCCCGTACACGCTGGAGATGGAGTATCTCCCGCTCGCCCACCGCATCGTTCCGGCCCTGGAAAAGGTCGCCGGCTTCTGACCCTGGCTCCGAAAGAGGATGTAGATGGCCCGCTTCGAATTCAAGCTACCTGACATCGGCGAAGGCGTGACGGAAGGCGAGATCACCGGCTGGCTCATCAAGCCCGGCGACATGATCAAGGAAGACCAGCCGATGGTCGAGGTCATGACCGACAAGGCGACCGTCACCATCACGTCGCCACGCGCGGGAAAGATCATGGAGACGCGCGGCAAGGTCGGCACGATCGCGCAGGTGCACGATGTGCTCGTGGTCTTCGAGGTCGACGGCGATGGACAGGCTGCAAGCCCGAACGGGACGAGTGGAGCCAACGGAAACGGTTCACACGCGAAGAAGGATGATGGTCCTGCGGCTACGGCCGTTGGCGACATCAAGGAGTCTCTGCCCGGAATGGGCGGTGCCGCTCCGCGTGCGAGCTCGGGCGGCGTTGCCGGCACCAGCGCCGCTGGGCTCGCGTTCTACAGCGAGAAGCCGCTGGCGACACCGGCCACGCGCAAGCTTGCGCGCGACATGAACATCGATCTGCGGCGTGTTCCGCCGACGGGGCCGCAGGGTCGCGTCACCAAGACCGACGTCGAGAGCTTCGTTTCGGGCGGCGGCAAGACGCGCATCACCGACGACGTGGCAGCGCCCGCAGCAGCGCGGAGCTCGAAGGATCATCCGGTCGTGAAGATCATCCCGCCGGCGCAGGTGCCGGGGCAGGGCCCGCTCGAGGAGCGCGTGCCGTTCGCGGGGATGCGCCGCAAGATCGCGCAGAAGATGGCGCAGAGCGTGCACACCGCGGCGCACTTCACGTTCGTGGAGGAGTGCGAGGCAACCGCCCTCTCGGAGCTCCGCAAGCGGCTGAAGCCGTTCGCCGAGAAGGAGGGCGTGAAGCTCTCGTTCCTGCCGTTCATCGTGAAGGCGGTCGTGGCGGCGCTGAAGAAGCACCCGATCCTGAACTCGGCGCTCGACGAGTCGACCGAGGAGCTCGTCTACCGGAAGTACTACAACATTGGTATCGCGACCTCGACGGATGCCGGACTCATCGTGCCCGTCGTGAAGCACGCCGACCGTCTCAGCATCCTCGAGATCGCGCGCGAGATCGAACGCGTGGCCACGGATGCAAAGAACGGCAAGGCGAAGGCGGAGGACCTCTCGGGCTCCACCTTCACGATCACGTCGCTCGGCGCGCAGGGCGGGCTCTTCGCGACGCCGATCCTGAACTTCCCCGAGGTCGGGATCCTGGGCGTGCACCAGATGAAGGAGAAGCCGGTCGTGAAGGGCGGGCAGATCGTCATCGGCAACGTCATGCTCCTGTCGCTGTCGTTCGATCACCGCATCGTTGACGGGCACGTGGGCGCGGCGTTCGCATACGACGTCATCGGATTCCTGCAGGAGCCCGAGCGCCTTCTACTGACGGTCTGAGAAAGCTACGGGCAGCTGTCGGAATAGCCGGCACCGCAGCGCTCGGCGGGCGGTGGCGGCTGGAAGACGGGCCCGAGATGCGCCTGCACCGCGCTGAACGAGACCGTGAGGGAGAGCGCGTTGCACTGGGCTCCCGTGTTGTCCTTCGCCTGCGCGGACATGACGTCGCGCTTTTCGCACCCCATCTGCTTCACGTTGCCGTACGTGGTGGATGCGCCGCAGAGCCCTTGCGTTCCGTCCAGGGGGTCGGGGACGCTCTGGAGCGCCCCGAGAAAGTCTGGCAGCGCCCAGCGGCCTGCAAACTGCCCCTCGTCGACGCGGTAGCTCTTGCCGTCGAAGATGAGCGGGGCAACGAGCACGACGTCAGACAGGGCGACGCGCAGCCTTGTGTTCACGTCGCCGGCCGTGACGGTAAGGCTGATGTGCGCGACCAGGGTGCCATTGGAGACGTACGCCTTCGTGTCGTAGACCAGTGGCAGGCAGATCGTGTCGTTGCCTTCGCAACCTGCGCCGGCATCGACCCCGATGCCTCCGACGAGCGAGGCGGGGTTCACTGTCCACACGTCCGTGCCGTCGTACTTCGGGCTCGCGGCCATCTTGGTCTCGACGCCGACGGTGCCGGGAGACTCGTAAGCGATCAGCGTTACCTGTGTGTCGTTGTTGCTGCCGTTGTAGTTGCGCACGCGAAAGAGAGTCCCGTTGTAACCAAGGCGCAGTCCGGTGTTGAGCGAGTCGTCGTTGAACTGCGAGGGCGCGAGGGTCGCGAACGTGGACCACAGATCGCCGGTTGCATCGTCGCCACCGCCGTCCACGTCGCAGTCTGGCTTCGCGGCGGGAGACGTACACGACGCCGCGCCCGGGCAGGTGCACCGCTGATCGATGTCGATGGGGACCGGTGCGCGCGGATGGTTCACGCTCGCGGTGCCGTCGGGGACCAGGCGGAATGCCGACATCGCAAAGAGCACGTCGACGTTGCCGCTTCCATCATTCGCGGCGGGCGGCGACGGGGGCGCAAAGAGCTGACAGCCAGCTTCGGGGGTTCCCGCCTCAATCGCACCGTCCGTCGTGCCGCCGTCAGTCGTGCCGCCATCGTCACCTTCGGTGGGCAGGGCAAGCAGCAGTGACTTGTCGTAGATCGTGCACGCTGACCACGCAGAGGCCGTGGCGAGCGTCAGGATCACGACGACGTGCTTGCGTGACATGCCGCCCAGCGTACCAAAGTCAGAGGCAGTCGTCCTTCCACCCAGCGTCGCACTCGTCGGACCCCGCGGGCTTCGAGAACAACGGGCCAAGGTGACCCTTGGATGCGCTGAACGACACTGCGATCGAGAGCGCGTCGCAACCCTTCCCGGTGTTGTCGTCGAGCGGGTGCGTCATGATGTCTGTCGCATTGCACACGCGTGACTTGATGTTCTGGTACAGCACGGCGTCGTTGCAGAGTGCACTGGCTTTTCCGATGGGGTCCGTGGCCATCCCGAGCGCGGTGAGCAACCCTCCTGAATTGAAGCGACCGGCGATCTGGCCGTCGTCGATGCGATAGGTCGCTCCGTCGGGCACGAGCTTGGCGAAGAGCGTGGCCGCGGAGATGGCGAGCACCAGCTGGTTGCCAGCGGAGCCCACCGTGATGGGGAAGTCCACGTGCGCTACGAGCACGCCGTTGCTCACGTAGGCCTGCGTATCGGCATAGAGCGGGACGCATGCGTTGTCGTTGCCTTCGCACGACGGGCCCGCGTCCACGTTGGTGCCGCCGAGCAGTGACGACGGGTCGACGGTCCACACGTCGGTGCCGTCGTACTGTGGCGGCGCAGCAGCCCCATCGGTGCCAGCGTCGCCGGGGTCGGGTCGGGAGAGGCCTCGCGACGTGTAGACGATGAAGGTGATTTGCTTGTCGTTCTGCCCGCCGTTGTAGCTCTTGATGCGGAAGAGCACCGTGGAGGCGCCGCCGCGCAGGTTGGCGTTCAACTGGTCGTCGTTGAAGGAGGCGGAGAGCGCGGCGAACCCGGTGAACAGCTCGCCGGTGCTGTCGTCAGTGCCGCCTTCACCATCACACTGCGTGATGGCCGCTCGCGGCTTGCACGTCTCCTGGCTGGGGCAGGTGCAGGTGTTGTCCAGATCGAGGCCCGTCGGCGGTGCCGGATGTGGAAGGGAGATCACGCCAGATGGCAGCACGCGAATGAAGCTGGCGGCGAGCACCACGTCGATGTTGGCGGCCCCGTCCTCGGTGGAGGGAGGCCCCGGGATGCGGACGTGGGCGCACGGGTCCACTCCTCCATCCGCCGCAGCGTCGGTGCTCGGCGAGCTCGCGTCTCCCGCGCCAGCCTCCTGGGGTGCCGGCTGGAGCAGGCTCGCGTCATAGATGGAGCACCGCACGAGGAGCACACCGGCGCAGAAGGCTGGAATAGCCAGAGGGAGGAGACGTCGACGCACCCAGGAAGCTTAGCTGGTTTCGTTGCGGTTGACGCACCGGTGCGAACACCGTCAGGGACAGTGCCCTTCCAGTTACCGCGCTGCGCGTCACCCGTGTCGACGCGGTTGACGCGTGAGCAGGCATCGTGAACCATGATGCCATGACGCCGTCCTGCTCCCGAGCGCGCGATATCCGGCACCCGCGACGCACGGCGCGCGTTCGCTGGCGTGCCGCATCACAGGTTGCTGTGGTTCTTGGGTGCCTCGCAGCTCTCTGCCCAGGCGTTGCTCGCGCTGATGACAAGCCTCCGAGCGCGGAGCGATTGAAGTCCGCTGCGGAGGAATACGACAAGGGCCGTCGCGCATACCTCGCGAATGATTTCGAGCAAGCCGCGGTGCATTTCGAGAACGCGTACAACGACGCGCCCCGCGCCGAGGCGCTCCGCAATGCGATTCGCGCGCGAACTCAGGCCAAGCAGCTCTCTCGTGCCGCCACGCTGTCGGCGCTCGCCGCTTCGCTCTACAGCTCCGACGCCGCAACCATGGACCTGGCGACCGCGACACTGAAGGATGCGCGTGGCAGGCTGCACGAGGTCTCCATCGCCTGCACGCCGGAGTGCGGTGTGGCCGCGGATGGCCGCGTGGTGTCGCTCGTGGACGTGAAGGCGTTCACGCTCTTCCTCGATCCCGGACCGCACGACGTTGTCGTCAGCTGGCCGCAGGATCGTTCCCACACCTCTCACGTCGAGGCGAAGGCGCAGGGCAAGGACAACCTCGCCTTGACCGCGCCGCCAGTGCCGCCACCGCCGCCGCCGAACACCAACCCCGCTACCAACCCCGGCACCACCGGCCCGACCCAACCACCACCGCCGCCGCCGCCAGAGCCGCAGAAACCCCTTGGCCGCGTCCCGTTCTTCATCGGTGCGGGGCTCACCGCGGTGGGGATCGGCGCGACGATCTTCTCTGGTATCGACGCGCAGAACAATCCGGGCGTGAACGCCGTCAAGCGCGATTGTGTGGGGCTAGGTGAGACCTGTCCGACGTATCAGAAGGGTAGAGATGCCCAGTTTCGAACCAACGTGGTCCTTGGCGTGACCGGCGGCGTGGCGCTAGCGACCGCCGTGATAGGTGTATTCTTCACGCAATGGAGCCAGCCCGCTCAAGGGAGGGTTGGCCTGATTCCCTACGTCGTGGTGCCTGGTGGGAGCGGCGGTGCGGGTGGCGGTGCAGGCGTTTCAGGAAGCTTTTGATTCGAAGCTTTTGAGGCAAAGGGCTGTGCGATCGGGCATAATTGTAGTTTGGGAGGAGATTCCTGACCAAGCTGCTCTCAGCCACGGGTGAAGCTGAGCGACTCGACCGCTTCGAGCTGATCGCGGACATCGCGAGTGGCGGCATGGCCACGGTGTATCTGGCGCGCCTGTCCGGCGTGGCTGGATTCCAGCGACTCGTCGCGATCAAGCGTCTCCACCCGCACCTCGCGCGAGAGCGCGAGTTCGTCGACATGTTCCTCGACGAGGCGCGGCTCGCTGCGCGCATCCATCATCCAAACGTGGTGCCCATCCAGGAGATCGGGCAGAGCGAGCGCGGCTACTACCTCGTGATGGACTACATCGAGGGCGACACCGCCGCCCGGTTGTTCGCGCGGGCCGCGCAGTCCGGCACCAATTTGCCGCTCGAGGTCGCGATGCGGATCCTTCTCGACGCGCTGTCCGGCTTGCACGCCGCGCACGTGCTCAAGGACGACAACGGGAACCCGCTCGAGATCGTTCACCGCGACGTGTCCCCACAGAACATCCTGGTCGGAATCGACGGCACGAGCCGCCTCACCGACTTCGGCGTGGCACGCGCCGCATCCCGGCTCAGCTCCACGCGCACGGGTCAGCTAAAAGGCAAGCTCGCGTACATGGCGCCAGAGCAGGCGAGGGGCGCCGCGCTCGATCGTCGCGCGGACATCTTCGCGATGGGCATCGTGGCGTGGGAGGCGCTTGCATTCAGGCGGCTCTTCAAGGGCGACGGAGAGGCGGAGACGCTGAACCGTGTCCTCTATGAGCCCATCCCGGGCCTCCGGGCCACGGCGCCGCACATTCCGGAGTCGCTCGACGCGGTCGTCATGAAGGCGCTCGACCGCGATCCTGAGAAGCGATTCTCCACGGCGGCGGACTTCGCAGATGCGCTCGAGAATGCAGCGCGTGCGGTGCAGAAGGTGGGCTCTGCACGCGAGGTCGCCGCGTTCCTCGAGTCGATGATGGGCACCGATCTCTCGCAGACACGCGACGCCGTTCGTTCGTGGCTGGCGCGCAGCGAGCCCTCTCGCAACGAGAACGCGGCGGAGCTCCGCCAGGCGGCCGCCTCCATCACGCGCATCGAGACACGCGGCGCGCGCGATCCGTCGAACGGCAACGCGAGCGCATCAGGTGGATATCCACAACAATCCGGTCCTGGCTCGGGTCCCCTGGCGTATCCGTCGTCACCCGCGAGCAGGAGCGGGCCCTACGCGACCGACCCCGTCTCGCAGCCGAGCTTCCCGCAGCCGAGCGGCCTCACGTCGCAGACTCCGCCATCGACGCTGATGCCGGATCACCAGGCGGCCTCCAGCAAGGGCGCCGTCATCGGTCTCTCTGTCGTCGCGGCGATCTTGGTCGGCGTCATCGCGGTTGGTGGCGGGGCCTTCGTCTGGCTTCGCCGCGCGGACAACGCCAGGATCAACGCCGGGGCAGGCAAGGACTCGACAGTCGCCACCGGCGGTCCGACCGGCAATCCGGCGGGAAGCGCGAGCCCCGCAGGAAGCGCAAACCCGGCAGGAAGCGCCCCCGCGGACTCCGTTGCTTCGGTGCCTTCCGCTGTCCCCTCGGGCGCAGCGTCGGTCGCGGCGACCGGGCCGGAGCCGTCCGCAGTCACTGGCGTGGCCGTAAACAAGCCGAAATGGCAAGACGGGAAGAGACCGGGCGGGAAGGGCGTCGGATCAGCAAAGCCGCAAGACAAACCGCCGGGCGGGTCGCCTTCGGCTACGATGCCCGACGACATCTCGCACAACCCTTACCGCTGAACCATGCCCGTCAAGAACATGCGAGCGACCCCGCGGGGCCTCGCCACCGTCCGCGCCGGATTCGCTCTGTCGTCCGTGGCGCTCGTGCTCGCTGCATGCGCCGGCGTGCGCCCGCAGACCGAGCTCGAGCCTCGCTACGTCGCCGACCCCAACACGATCGTGGCCATGGGCCTCGCCGAGACGGCCCCCATCCAGCAGGCCTCGATCGCGGAGGGCCGTGACGCGCGTCTGAAGCTCGACCTGCCTCTCGGCTGCACCACCGTCGTCGTGCTCGGCGGCGCCGGCGTGAAGGACGTGCATGCGGCGGTCGAGGACGCGCAGGGAAACCCGATCGCGAAGGACTCCGGCAACGGTCCCGAGGCCGCGGTGCGCGCTTGCGTGCCTGCGGCGGGCGCTTATGTGCTCGCAGTGACCATGAAGCGTGGCTCGGGGGACGTGGTGGCTGCGACCTGGAGCGGCGGCACGGCGAGCTCGCCGCGCGAGCCGGTCATCGCGCTGCAGACAACGCGCGAGTCCGCGCTGCCGCAGGGCTCGTGCGAGGCGCCAACGCCGCTGTCCGCGGGCGCGACCATGGGCAACACCTCGCGCGGCGAGGCAGAGAACCAGGGCTCGTGCAGCGGCGGCAGCTCCGACTCGCGCGAGATCGTCTACCGCCTCGATCTCACCTCGCGCGAGCGCGTGCGTCTCGAGGTCGAGCCTCGCGGCAATTTCGATCCGGTCCTCTACCTGCGTCAGGGCGAATGCGCCGACACGGACGCCGAGCTGGGATGCAACGACGATCTCAAGGGCGCCACCGCGCATGGCGGCTCGCAGCACCCCCCTTCGCGTCTCGATCAGGTGCTCGAGCCCGGGACGTACTTCGTATTCGTGGACGGATACGGCTCCTCCGACGGCGCCTACAAGCTCACCGCCGACATCGAAGACATCCCCTCCGTCGCCGAGATCTGCGCGCGCGCCAGGCCGCTCTCCACCGTGCAGGTGACGGGTGGCACCCAAGGCTCATTCGACCATGCGCGAGCCGGGTGCGGCGACGAGGCAAAGGGCGCGGACTCCGTCTACAAGCTCGACGTCTCGCAGCGGCAGCGCGTTCGCATCACCGAACACTCCGACGACTTCGCCCCCGTCGTTCACCTTCGCTCCGCGTGCGCGGACGACCACACGGAGGTGGGCTGCAACGACAGCTCCGTGGAGCCGCAAGAGGCCGCGTTCACCGGTGTGCTCGATCCGGGCACGTTCGCCGTGTTCGCGGACAGCTCCGACGCAGAGGCGGACGGGCACTTCACGCTGGACCTGGAGACGTCACCCGAGGCCGGCAGCGGCACGCAAGGCGACACGTGCGGTGACGCCGCGCCGCTTCCTCTCACGCCGCGCACGATCGATGGCGACACGTTCGCCGCCAAGGACGACATCTCGGGGCGCTGCTCCGCGCAGGGCGCCCCCGACGTGGTCTATCGCGTCGAGCTGCCGCGGCGACTCCGCGTCACCGCGTCGTTCTCCGCTCAAGAGGGTGACCACGTGATGTCGCTGCAGCGGTCGTGCGGTGACAAGTCCACGGAGATCGCCTGCGCGACGGACATCGACGAGGTGCTTCCCGCAGGCACCTACTTCCTCTCGGTCGACGGCAAGACAGCGCACGACTTCGGCAAGTTCAAGCTCGATTGGAAGGTCACGGACACCGCACTGCAAGAGAGCGCTTGCGCGCATCCGCAGACGATCGCGCCCGGCCAGACCATCTCCGGGAACACGAAGAACGCGTCGAACAAGTTCACCACGTCCTGCGGTGGTCGCCCGGACCAGCAGTCCAGCCCCGACACCGTCTATCGCCTCAACGTACCAAGCCGGCAGCACGCGCGCATCGAGCTCGCCGCCGCACAGCACGACGGGGTCATCTCGATTCGCAAGGCGTGCGTCGACGCGCCCCGCGGCCAGAACACGGACCTCCAGTGCAACATGCGCCCGGACGACGCGCACCACATCCGGCTCGATCTCATGCTGGAGCCCGGCGCGTACTACGTGATCGTCGATGGGCACGGTCAGGGCCAGTCCGGCCCGTACACGCTCTCGTATCAAGTCGTGAAGTGAATGAAGACTGCGCGGTTGGAGCGCGTGCGCGCTGCGCTGCTCGCGTTCTATGATGCCCACAAGCGGGACCTCCCGTGGCGGTCAGGGGTCTCCGCGTACGCCACGTGGGTGAGCGAGATCATGTTGCAGCAGACGCGGGTGGAGACGGTCGTCCCGTACTTCCATGCCTTCATGCGCAAGTTCCCCACCGCGCTCACACTGGCGGACGCGAGCTCCGACGACGTGCTCGCCGCGTGGAGTGGGCTTGGCTACTACCGGCGCGCGCGGATGCTCCATGCGGGAGCCAAGGTCGTGGTACGCGACCACGGCGGCGAGGTTCCGCGCACACGCGAAGCGCTGCTCGACTTGCCAGGCGTGGGTCGCTACACGGCGGGAGCGATTGCCAGCATCGCCTTCGGTCAGGAGGCGCCGCTCGTGGATGGCAACGTCGTGCGCGTGCTCTCACGCGTGTTCGGCATCGACCGCGAGCTGTCGCCGCAAGACGACGAGCTGTGGTCGCTTGCCCAGGCGCTCGTGCGCGGGCCGCGTCCCGGCGATCTGAACCAGGCCCTCATGGAGCTGGGAGCCACGGTGTGCACCAAGGACGTGCCAGCGTGCGAGGGTTGTGGCCTGTCGCGTTCATGTGAGGCACGGCGTCAGGGAAAGCAAGGCGTGTGGCCGCGCCTCCCGCGGAAGAAGGCGCCGCGCAAGGTAGCGATGGAGGCGCTTTTGGTGGAGCGAGACGGCGAGCTGCTCCTGTGTCGGCGCCGCGAGGAGGGGCTCTTTGGTGGCCTCTGGGAGCCGCCCATGGTCGAGCGACCCACCGGCGACCGTCGCGATGCCGCGGAGCTCTTCGCGGACGTGCTGGGTTGTCCAGTGGAGGTCGCCGCGGTCGCATCCGTCGTTCGCCACGTCCTCACGCACCGCGAGCTCACCGTGACGGTGCGGCTGGGGAGTCTCGGCCCCTCTGACGCGGTGACGTGCGCAGGACCGTATCAGGCGGCGCGCTTCGCCTCGCGCGACGCGCTGTCCACGCTCGGAGTGTCGCGGTTGTCACGCAAGCTGCTGGAGAGCGGGGCCAAAGTAGCCGAAAAGAAGCCTCGCCGCGGCAAGCTGCGATAGAGTTTTTGCGCCATGAGCAGGGCGCGCGCTACCGCCTCCACGATCCTTCTGGGAGACGACGACGACGTCTCCCGCGAGGCCGTTGCGCGCGAGCTCACGGCTCTTGGCTACAACGTGATCGAGGCAGCGACGAGCGATCTCGTGATCGCCGCCGTCGCCCGCGGTGGCGTGGATGTGGTGCTCCTGGACGCTACGATGCAAGGCCAGCGGGGCCTTTCGGCGTGCCGCACGCTGAAGGGCATGACGCACGGTGAGTTCCTTCCCGTGGTCCTGTTCTCCGTGCGCACCGATCCGGAGAACCGCGTGGGCGCGCTCCTTGCTGGCGCGGACGACTGCGTCGACAAGCCTATCGTGCTGCGTGATCTCGCGCGGGTGATCGGCAAGCAGGCCACGGCGCGCGGCCTCTTTCGTGCATCCGAGGACGCGCGCCGTGCTCTGGAGGAGGCGCGCGCAAAGGACGAGCTCACGGGCGCGTGGGGCTACGCTACGATCCGCACGAAGATGCGCGAGGAGTTCGCGCGTGCGGAGCTCCAGCACGAGCCGCTCGCATGCTGCCTGCTCGACGTGGACCATCTGGCCACGGAGAACGAGCGCTACGGCCACGACGCCGGCGACGCGGCCCTCCGGCTCGTAGCGGATGCCATCAGGAAGAGCATCCGCGACTCGGATGCGGTGGCCCGGTATGGCGCTGACGAATTCATGCTCCTCTTGCCGGTGACGCACTTCGTGGGCAGTGTCCGCGTGGCGCTGCGCATATTGAAGGAGGTCTCCGACCGCACGCTCGACGTGGGGGGCGCTGCCCGACCGGTGTCGGTGTCACTGGGCGTTGCCTTGTTCCCGAGCCGTGACGTCCGCACGGAGCAGGCCCTCATCCTCTCGGCAGACCGCGCGCTCGCGCAGGCCAAGCGCGAGGGCGGCGGGCGCGTCTGCGTATTCCAGCAGGACGGCCAGATCTACACGCCGGGCGCGGACATCGGCGCGAGCCTCGGGTGAGCGCGCGCTCGGAAATCGGGCCTGGAGCTGCTAACGTCGCCGCCGACCTCCGCATGTCGGTCCGGTTCCTTCCTTCTGTTTCATCGTTCGCCACAAAGAGCCACGCGAGCCGCGTGGGTCTGGCGGTGCTCTGCGCGCTGAGCGCGGGGTTGGTCACCTTCGCCTCGGCACCCGCGCGCGCAGGTGACTTCGGTATCGGCGACGACGACGAGGACACGAAGAACCCCAAGGCGCCGCCTGAGCCGAAGCTGGTCATCGCGACGATCAAGCCGCACGCATACACGCTGCCCGAGTGCCTGGCGCTCACGGACCGCAACCATCCGCAGATCTGGGCTGCGAAGGCGCGCCTCGCGTACGTGCGCGCGCAGCTGGACGAGGCGGTCTGGACGCCGTGGTTTTCGGGCTGGAACGCCGGCGGTGTCGTGGGCTACCTGCCGACCATCGGCGGTACGGGCTACTACGGCGAGGCGCCAGTCACGATCCGCACTGCGACGAACTACCAGCCGTTCATGCAGTTCAACGTCAACGGTGCGATACCGCTCTATACGTTCGGCAAGATCACCTCGATCGCAGAGGCGGCGCGCGGGCAGGTCCGTTACAACGAATGGGACCTGCAGAAGCAGCGGGAGCTCGTGCGCATGGACGTGCGCCGCGCTTTCTTCGGACTGATGCTCGCGCGCGACGCCAAGTACATCATCGAGGAGGTGATCGGCTACGTCGACGGCGGCATCAAGAGCGTCAAGAAGAAGCTCGAGAAAGGCGACCCGAGCGTGGAGGAGGTCGACAAACTCCGCCTCGAGATCTACCGCGACGAGATCCTCGCCCGCTCCGCCGAGGCCGATCGCGGCGAGAAGTTCGCCACCAGCGCGCTTCGCTTCCTGACCGGCCTGCAGTCGAGCTTCGACATCCCGGACGAACCACTCAGGCGCCCCGACAGACCACTCCGCCCCATCATCGAATACCTCGGCGCGGCACGCCTGTTCCGCTCGGACGTCAACCTGGCGCGCGCAGGCGTGGCGGCGCGCCGTTCCCTGGTCGACTTCCAGCGAGCAAACCTGTACCCGAACATCGCCCTTGGCCTGTCGGCGGCGTATTCGTACGCGCCCAGCGTCTCGTCGGGAACGGCCTTCACCGATCCGCTGAACGGCGGTCTCGCGGTGGGCATGCGGTGGAACCTGGACTTTCTGTCGCAGCAAGCGCGCATCGAGCAAGCAGAGGCGCAGCTGGAGGAGGCCCGCGCCTATGAGCGGCTCGCGCTCGGCGGAATCGCGGTCGAGGTCGAGAACGCGTACGGCATCGCAGTGGAGTCGAAGATCCGCGAAGAGAACTGGGAGCGCGCCGAGCGCCGGTCTCGCGAGTGGATCTCCACCGTGCGCGCCAGCATCGACCTGGGCACGCGCGACGAACGCGCGCTATTGGAGCCGCTGCGCGCTTATGTGAATGCACGCGTGTCGCACTCGACCGCTCTGATGGACCTCAACAACGCGATGAGCGATCTCGCGCGCGTCAGTGGCTGGGACGAGTCCGCGCCGAACCCGCCCGTGAACGTGAAGTAGCCTCGGCTGACGAGCGCCTCAGATATCGCAGGCCGCGAGCTGGAGGATGGCGAGGAGCTTCGCCTGGATCAGATCGAACTCGCGTAGCGCCAGGTTGATCTCGGAGTCGCGCAACGCGGATGCCGCGGTCACGAGCTCTAGGCTGGTGCCGCGCCCTTCGAGGTAGCTCTTGCGCGTGAGATCGTCGGTGGTGCGTGCGAGATCTCGCGCCTCCTCGGCGACCTTGCGCTTCTCCTCCGTCACCTTCACGTTGCGCTCAGCTTGTGACAGCTGCACCGTTGCAGTGCGGCGAAGCCCCTCCAGCCGTAGGCGTGCCTCATCTGCGACCACGTTCGCGTCGCGGAGGGCGCCGTACCGCGCACCGCCGTCCCAGATGGGAACGTTGAGCAGGCCCTGGATGCTCCACGTGGGGTTCGGGCCCGCCCCCGTGTCGAGCGTGGTCGCCGCGAGCGTGCTGCCAAGGTTCACCGTGGGAAGGAACTGCGTCTTCACGTCCTTCACCTGGCGATCGGCGACCTCGATGTTGGCCTGCGCGACCTGGAAGTCGCTGCGCTCCTCGAGCTGCACGGGCCTGCAGATCGCGCGCGCGGTTGCCTCCAGGCCGTCCAGGCTCACGCCGCGCCGCACGCTGATGGGCTCCGCGAAGCCCAGCGCGAGGCCGAGCGACTCGCGTGATTGTCTCGCGGTCTCGTCGCCGTTGACCAGAGTGGCGCGCGCGACTGCGACGTCTTGCTGCGCGCGGACCACGTCGAGTCCGGTCGCCGCGCCCAGATCTTTCTTCTGCCTCGTCAGCTCGAGGCGCTCGAGCGCGCTCCGCAGGCCGCTCCGATTGAGCTCCGAGATGCGCTCTGCCGTCACCACCGCGACGATGGACTGCGCGACGCCGAGCGTGATCTGCCTCTTGGTCTCGTCCAGCGAGGACTCGGCCACGTGGATGCGGATCTTGCTGGTCTTGATCGCGTTGAGCGCACGCAGGTTCACCACCGGCTGCGTGAGCACGATGCTTCCGTTCGCGAAGTTCTCGGTCGGCGTCGTGAAGGAGCCGAACGGCGTGGTCGCCTGGTTCGTGAGGAGGTTGTGCGTCAACGAGCCATTGCCGTTGATCTGCGTGAGCATGCCCGCGAGCGCGGAGCGCGACTGCGCCGCGGCGCGCTCCACATCCATCCGCGCCACCTTCAGGTCTACGCTTCGCGCCCTCACGAAGTCCACCGCCTCGCGCCAGTCACCGAGTACGCGCGCCGCGGGAGGAAGGGGCGTGAGGTACGGGTCAGACACCGATGGCGGTGGAGGAACGGTGTCGTCGGCGGAGGCGAAGCTCGAATAGAGCGTGACGACGAGCAGAACTGGGAGGAGACCCGCTTTTCGCATGGGTCTTACGTAGTCCCGGACGACCACGATCGCTTCAAAAATGAGCGCGGGCCGGGTATGGCGCGGTAGCGCGGGGTACGGCGTTACTCGGTCGCGTACCGCGTGTCGCCTCGGATGAGGTCGAGCTCGGTGCGCAGGACCTCGAACGCGGCGCGTACGCGCGTGGCGCTCACGCGGAACGGAGCCGCGACCTCACCGGCGGAGAGCGGGACCTGGTCGACGTAGATGATGGCGTAGGCGATCGCGGCTGCGAGCGCAGCCGGCTCTAGCTGGACGAGTTGGCTTCCCACGCGTGCGCGAACGTCCTTCGCGAGTGCCCTGGCGCGCGCGAGCTGCTTTGGCGAGAAGGGCAGATGGGCGAGACCGCTCGTCAGGATCTGCTTGTTCGCGGGGTTCTTCTTGCCGGACTTGCCGGACTTGTTCGCGGGGGACGCCACGCGCTTGATCGTCGGCCGTGGGCGAACAACGACAGGCTCCGCTGACTCACGGTCGACCCAGCGGATGAGGCGCGAGAGCTCGCTGCGTGACGGGCCGGCGACCGGCGATCCGGTGCGGCTCGACGCGCCCGCGGGAGAGCGATGGAGAAGCTTGCGGAGCGGGGCAAGCAGCGAGCGCGCTTCGGCGAAGTCGCCCAGCCGCGCGTGAGCGTGCGCGAGGCTTGCGACGACGTCGGGGTGGTGCGGCGCGAGCTCACGGGCGCGGCACAGCCACGGCAGCGCCTCGCGCGGGGAGTCGAGGGCCACGTCGATCAGATGGCCGAGGTTGTGCGCGTAGAACGGATTCTCGGGCGCGGACCTCACAGCGCCTTCGTACGCGACCCGCGCAAACTTGTAGTGGCCCAGGAGCGCCTGCGAGAGACCGAGGATGGCCCACGCACGGTCCTCACCCGGGTGCAGTGCCAGCACCTTGCGAGCGTGTATCGACGCACGCCATGGGGACTTCGCCACGAGCAGCTCCGCGAGGCGAAGATGGGCGAAGAGAGCGTCGTCGCTGCCTACCTCTGCGTGCTTCGCGAGGCGATGAAGGATGGGCAACACCCGCGAGGGATCGAACACCCCCCCCAGGGCAGTCTCAGCGTTTCGCCGCAGTCGATTTGCATCGTCCTCAGGCACGATGATCATTTTGTAGCGACATCAGATGGCTTTCGCAACGCGCTCGTAAAGCCGAAAAACTTAATGTCGGAGAGCTTGATATTTCGCTCGGTGGTCGTGACCGCGTTCAGCGGAACGAAATGATTCGCTGCTGCGCTAGCTCGCAGAGAATTCGCAGCGCATCGAGCGGTGCCATGCCCGACACGTCGATGATCATCTCCAGGCTGGAGACGCCATCGATGTTCGACAGCACGAATCCCGCCCGATGATCGATCGACAGCCAGCGCAGCTCACCGCTCGGCACCATGACGATCGGTACGCGATCCAGCGCGCCGAGCTTCGCCTTGTACATCTGCTCCAGGTTGTCCCGGCAGTTCTGCGCCATGTCGAGCGCTTCTTGATCCGCGCCGTCCTTCGCAAGGATGCTCTCCGCGCTCTCGAGCGCGCCCGTGTAGTCGCCGAGCGCAAAACGGTCGCGCATGTCGCGCGCTGCATCCGCCGGCTTGTCCGCTGGCTTGTCGGGCGGCGCGGCATGCCTCGTGGCGGCGCGGCTCGCGGACGTCTCCGTGGCGATGGCGGCCTGCGCCGCGGGTGGCGCGGGCGCGGTGACGGGTGCTGCGGCTGCGGCGGGTGCTGCGGCTGCGGGAGGCCGCGGCGGTTGCGCAACGGGCGGGCGCGGTGGCTTTGCCGGGTGCGCTGGCGTGGGATCGGCAGTTCGTCGCGTCTCCGCCTCGACCTGTGGTGAGTCCTCGTCGAAGAGCGATGACACAAGCGCGTCCTCGTCGAGCCCCGACACGAGCGACCGTGTCGACGGGAATGACTTGCGGCCGGGGTCGGGCTCTTCGTCCGTAAGGTCCATACCGCCAGGCTTCGTGGGCGGAGGCTCCGGTACCTTCGGCGGGAGCGGCGGCGGACCAAGGCCGAGCTCCTGCGCGGTGTCATCGAGCAGGTCAAAGGTCTCGAGCGCGGGGGGCGGAGCTAGCTGCGGCGCCACGTTCCGTAGAGGCGCGGCCGGCGCTCCGGGAGGCGGCGTCGGCATGGCAGCGGCTGGGGGCGGTGCCGCTACCGGGGGCGGCGCCGTCGGTACGTCGTTCGGCTTCGTGACGGGCGTGGCAGCCGCGCGCATCTTGCTCGAGCGGCGACCGCCCGGCCTCAACCCCGTGGCCCCCGCGCCCGCGGGCGCGTTCACCGCAGGCGCTGGGTCGTCGTCCTCGAGATCGTCGTCTCCCCAGCCCTTGTCGAGGTCGGTGAACTCACCGAGCACGAGGGGAGGGGGCGGCTTGCTCGGCGTGCTGGCGATCTTCGGCGATGGCGCAGAGGACGGCAACATCTCCATCGACTTCTTGAGCGCTGCCTCGAGCTCCTTGGCGTTCGTCAACGTCGGCAACTTCTCGCGCGCCACGGGCACTCGCCCGGCGTCACTGCCGGGTCGTTTCCCGCCCTTGTCCGAGTTGTCGCTCACGGAAACAGCTCTTCTTCCGGGCGCGTGTCAGGTCTTTGCGACCACGCCCTTGAACATCCTCTGGGTGCGGGACAGACCCTCGATCTGCTCCTTGATCGCTGCGAGGTCCTTGCGGTCGATCGCCTGCTTCGCCTTCTCGACGACGGCCTTCGCCTTGTCGATCGCCTCGCGGCCGAAGTCGCTGGATGCGACGATCTGCTGCACCTGCGGGAAGAGCTTCTCGATGTCCGCGATGAGCTTCTGGGCTTCCTGCTTCGCGGCCTCGACCTCGTCCGAGGAGCGACGATCGAGGAGATCGTCCTTCGCGTTCTCGACCATCGCCTTGATCTCGTCCTTGGTGAGGCCCGAGGTTGCGGTGACCTGGATCGACTGCTCGAGACCCGTCTCGAGATCCTTCGCGCGCACGCTGACGATACCGTCGGCGTTGATCTCGAAGGTCACCTCGATCTCGACCTGGCCCTTCGCCGCGCGGCGAATGCCAGACAGGATGAACTCGCCGAGGAGCTCGTTCTCGTCGGCCTTCTGGGAGTCGCCCTGCATGACGATGATCTTGACGGCCGTCTGGTTGTCGCGGCTCGTGGTGAAGATCTTCTGGCGATGCGTGGGGACGGTGGTGTTCGCGGGGATGAGCTCCTCGAACACGTTGCCGAACGTCATGATGCCAAGGGCGTGCGGCGTCACGTCCAGGAGGATCATCTCCTGCTGGTCGTCGATGAGGGCGGCGCCCTGGATGCCGGCGCCGAGCGCGACGACCTCGTCCGGGTGGACGCCCTTGCACGGCTCG
>JBBRNJ010000069.1:0-46739 GCA_038230375.1 Polyangiales bacterium
GAGCCGTTCCTGCCGCTCGAGTGAGCGCAGATCGAAGACGCCCTTGTGAAGAACGATGAGCCTGCGGGCGCGCGAGCCTTCGCACATCACGGTCGCGCACGAACGGGAAGACAGGGAGAGCGAGAGCAGGTCGATGCGGCAGCGCGGCTCGATGCCGGTCGCTTCATCCGTCTTGCAGAGGCGAAGCTCCATGTACTTCAGATTGCGACTGCGGAGGGCGCGCCACCCGCTGATGTTGGCGCGCTGGAGATCGATCACACGCACGTCGCGGTGACCGATCGATCGCCCGAGGTCGACGCCGCGCCTGTCGTTCTCGCGAACGGTCGCGTAGCGCGATGCCAGGTAGTCGAGGCCTGTCCGGTCCGTCCACGGACGCTCTTGCGGGAAGCCGTCGATGTGGCGACCGAGATCTCCGCGTCCATTTCTCGAGGCCTCTTCTGCCGCCCAGCGTGGTGACGCCGTGGGCAGCCGCCGCTGCACCAGCGCGAGGTACTCATCCCACGTCGCGCCAACGTAGCGGCGCGGGAGATCTCCTGCAAACAGCGCCTCGTAGTAGCGCCGCAGGATGGCTCTACGAACCGTCACGGGGAAAGCCCGTTTTGTCCGGTCGGGCGCAGGCGGCATGACGAAGCTTGTCTCAGCCGCCGGCGCCGCGCAAGACCCGCTCCCTTGGCTGAAACTGATCTTGGAGGGACAGTTCGCCCAGGCGTCGAGCGCTTCACCAGATCGGGTGTCGTGTTCACGGACGGCCGCGAGGGGGACTTCGCCGCGGTGGTGCTAGGCACCGGATATCGGCCCGCGGTCTCGGACTTCCTGGCCGAGGCGGCGGAGGCTTGCGAGAAGGACGGCGTCGACCCCAAGGCTCAAGGCTCGGCGAGCTCGCTCCCGGACTCAAACTGTCTATCATCGCGTACCCTCTCGATACATGACACGCGAAACCTTTCTGAAGAACCTGCCGTCGCCCGAGATCATGAAGATGCGCTTACGCACCTTCGCCATGCTCGATGCGATCGTGGCCACGTCCACTCGCTCGTTCGAGTTTCACCCCAGGTGGCGTCGCGGTGAGCAGATGGGAGCGTTCAAGGACGGCAGCGGGAATTTCTTCTTCGTCTGGTTCTCGGCGAAGGGCGCGGTCATCCGCGGGTTCGATCACGACAGCCCCATGTCACCGTTCCGCAAGAAGCCGCCGGCGCCCTGGCCGGGTCTCTTCGAGGGCCTGCCGCGATCGCTCTCTTACGCGCTGGGCGAGGAGGCGTTCGCGCTGGAGGAGGTGACCTTCTGCTTCTGGCATCAAGGGCGGCGCTGGGTCCCCGGGGCGGCCGAACTGCCGCGCGGCAAGGACGTCGATGGCGCGGAGAGCCTCCTCGCCTGCTTCTCGTTGAACTTCTCGCGGTGGGCCGCCCGCTACTACGGCGAGCCGCTGGACAAGGCAGCGCTCACTCGGGTGTGGTGGGGAAAGGAGCCGATCGACGGCGCCGTCGCCGCGGCGCTGAACCCGAGCTTCGACGCGCGCGAGATCCGGCAGGAGGCGGCGCTGCTGGGGTACAAGGTGGGCGATCTGAGCGGTGACGAGGGCGCAAAGGCCGCCAAGGCCGCCCCGCCGCCCAAGCCCTCACCCAAACCGCGCGCCCGCAGCTTCGGCGAGGCGGAGTTCACCGTGCGCTGCGAGCCGAACCGCGTGCGCATGTTGATTCACGGCAAGGAGGTCGTCGCCCAGACCAAGCACGACGTCTACCTGGAGCTCTTCGAGCTCGTGAAGGCACGGATCAAGGCCAAGCCTGACGGCACTACTCTTCGTAGACGATCGGGGCTGGCACTGAAGGACCGGTCTTGATCGGCATCGAAGTTTCAGCCAGGATTTTCGCGGCCCTTCTCTCCGCGAACGTTTGGCCCGACGCTTGGCCCAAAAGACGAAAACCCCCGGTTTTCACCGAGGGTTCTTGGTTGCGCGGGTAGGATTTGAACCTACGACCTTCGGGTTATGAGCCCGACGAGCTACCAGGCTGCTCCACCGCGCGACACGTTGGCGTTACATCTCCAACGGCGCGCAACCTAGCGTTTGGGTGCGCACAATGTCAAGAGATCCCGCGCCGCTCCACAAAGCGGACGGAAGCTGTCGCACCGACTCCGGCGCATCGACTTCGACTTCGACGACCACTTCGACGACGACTTGGACCTCGACCTCGACCTCGACCTCGACTTCGACGACGGCCTCGACCTCGACCTCGACCTCGACCTCGACGACGACCTCGACTCCGACCTAGACGTTTGCCTTCGTGGCTCTCTCGTACGCAGGCCTCGCCTTCAGGCGCTCCACGTACGCGCCGACGTTCTCCGGTACTTCCTTGCCGAGCGCGCCGCGCCACATCGTGATCCCGCAGCACACGGAGATGTCCGCGAGCGTGAGCTCTGGTCCGCAGAGGAACGACTCCGCTCCCCCCTCCGCCTTCGCGTTTGCGACCAGCCGCTCGCTCACGAAGCGCACGCCCTTCTCTACGCGCGCCTCCTGGCCGCGCACGGACCAGTTTCGCTTGTCCTCCTCCGGCGCCGCGAAGCGCGCTGCGAGCAGCGGATTCAGCGGGGTGCCAATGCCCGCTTCTCCGAACATCGTCATCTCCAGCACCGACGCGAGCCGCGCGTCGTCCTTCGACGGCAAGAGCGGCGTCGGGCCGTATTTCTGCGCTACCCAGAGCATGATCGCGGTCGACTCGGAGAGTGACACGCCCGCGGTGTCGTCCGTCAGGAACGGCACGGAGCCGAGCGGGTGCAGCGCGCGATAGCCCTCGCTCACGGGGTACGTGACGGGCGACATGCGATACGGCACGCCCATCTCCTCGCACTGCCACATGATGCGAAGGCCGCGCGCGCCCCTCGGGAAGTTGTGGATGGTGATCACACGGCCATCGCTACCACGCCTCGGCGCGCCGCCCAACGCATCGCTTGCAAGTGCCGGCGCGTTTGCTAACCCGACTTCATGCGCTCACGCATTCGCCTTGGCTTCTTCGCTGCGTCTCTGGTGTGCGCCGCGGTTGCTGCGTGGCCTTCGGGCTCGCTTGCGGCGCCGGCGCTTTCCACCCCGTCCGCGGCCGTCATCGGTCCGCCGCGGCACGCGCTTTATGTCGACGGCAAGCTTGCGGGCTGGGCGTCGTTCGCTGGGGATGGCGCGGCGAACGGCGCGGGCGGCTCCACGATCGTGATGGACGCGCTGGTCGGTCCCGCGGTGCCCGCGTGGATCGTGGAGATGGTGGAGAAGCACCCGGCCGCACGACACTCCGGCGCGCTCCTCACCGCGGAAACGAACGGCACCACCACGGAGCGAACGTTCGAGAACGCCTCGCTCGTGGAGGTGTTCTTCCCTACCCTCCCCGCCGCGTCGTCGGCCGCGGCCGCCCAGGTGATCGAGCTCCGCCTTGACCGCCCGCTGTCGCCGCCGCACGCCGTGAAGAGCGCGACGCCTCCGCAGAGCCCAAAGGGCACGGGCCTCTCGCATGGCTGGACGTTCACGTGCAACGCCTGCACGACCAAGATCGAGCGCCTCCACGACGTGCGGCTCACGGCCACCATGGTCGTCTCGCACGGCGTCGGTTGGCAGAGCCACCCGCACGGTGACAGCGCGGACGGCGGCGTGCCCACGTTCCCTGCGCCACGCGCCATGGGCATGTCCATCACGCTGCTGTTCGACACCTACGAGTCCGGCGTGGCCTTCGAGCAGCCGGACATCACCGGAGTGGCATCGACCGGCGATGGGAAAAACACGCTCCGTTTGCGCGGCGCACCCCATGTCCTGGTCGGCGGAGGCAGCGGCGCGGACGGCGGAGCGAAGGCGCCGAACGGCAAGTGACGCGCACGTGAAGAGCCGCATCGGTCTGCTTCGCATCGCTGCACAGCGCATTACCGGAAGCACGTTCGCGACACCCCTCGACGCCGCGCGCCACATGCTCGCCATGCAAGGGCAGGACTGGGCGAGCCTCAAGTGGTCGATCGGGCTTCGGGTACCCGGCGCTACCGACGCCCAGGTGGAGGACGCGTTCACGAACGGCAAGATCGTCCGCGCTTGGCCTATGCGCGGAACACTGCACGCCATCGCGGCGGAAGATCTGCCGTGGATGGTGGACCTCTGCTGCCCGCGCGTGGTGCAGAGCGTGTCCGCGCGAAGGGCCGCGCTCTCCCTGGACGACAAGACGCTCGAACGCGCACGCACCGTCGCGGAGAACGCGCTCAGCGGCGGCAAACACCTGACGCGCAATGACATGCAGGCGCTCTGGGATCGGAAGGGCATCAGCACCGCCGGGCAGCGCGGCTATCACATGCTCTTCCATCTCTCGATCACCAAGACGCTCTGCTTTGGTCCACCGAAGGGCAAGGAGCAGACGTTCGTGCTCATGCGCGAGTGGATCAAGAAGCCGCGGACGCTCGCGCGTGACGAAGCGCTGGGTGAGCTCGCGCGCCGCTACTTCCAGAGCCACGGCCCCGCGACGCTCGCGGACTTCGCCGGCTGGACCAAGCTCACGCTCGCGGACACGAAGCTCGGGATCGCGCTCGCAGGGAATGCACTGACGACGCTCGAGGACGACGGCGTGCGTTACGTCATGGCCGCGGACGCGGAGGATCGTCTTTCAGAACTGAAAGACGCGAGCAGCAGGACTGCACTCTCCGTCCACGCACTCCCCGGCTTCGACGAGTTCATCCTTGGCTACAAGGAGCGCGGCGCGGTGCTCGACAGCGCGCACATGGACAGGATCGTCCCCGGCGGAAACGGCGTGTTCATGCCCACGATCGTGAAGGACGGACAGGTCGTCGGCACGTGGCGGCGCGTGCACAAGGCGAAGGAGACCATCGTGGAGGCCCAACCCTTCTCGAAGCTGGGCGCAGATACCGCGCGCGCATTCGCCGAGGCAGCGGCTGCGTACGGCCGCTTCCTCGGCGTGACGACGCGCGTCAAGTAGCGCAGCGCGTCGCCGCTGGCATCACGATTTTCGTGTTTGCGTGCGCGAGCGGCCCACCACTTTGGCGTGCGCACGCACTATTCTCTTCCTGACGATGGATTGGACCTTGGTCTACTTCGAGCTCGACGAAGAGAACTCCGGATACCTGCTCGAGAGCGAAGACGGCATCTACTCGTACGAGCGCGGGGGCAAGAAGCGCGTCCCCATGTTCATCACCGAGGAGGGCGCCATTCTCTTCGCGCAGCGCCGCACGCCCGGCGCATCCCCGCGCGTCGGAGACGAGCACGTGCTCGCGCCGCTCATCGCGTTCGTGACCGGCCGCGAGGAGCACCCGCCCGACGACGCGCACGACACATGGGTGCTGCTCGACGAGATCGCATTCGCCGTCGGCCGCGAGGACGATGTTGGTTCGCCGCACGAAGGCCTCGCCGCCGACGCGCTGAAGGCGAACCAGCCGTCGGAAGAGGAGCTCGTTGCGCTGCGGGCGGCGCTACTGCGGGCCCTCACAGTCGCGAGCGAGGCGATCATTTTGCTCGACGTGCCAGCACCGTGATCGACTGACAGACAAAGACAACGACTTCGACCCCGACCTTGACTTCGACCCCGACCTCGACTTCGACCTCGACTTCGACCTCGACTTCGACCTCGACAACGACCTCGACATCGACCCCGACCTCGACCTCGACCGCGACCTCGACCTCGACCTCGACCTTCTCCTCAACCCCCACCCTCCCCCTTTCCCATATGCCCCTTCACACCCGTGCGGAGTCCACACGCTACGAAGAGACGTCACGACACGCCGACGTCATGGCGTTCGTCGCTGGCCTCTTGGCTCTCGGTGATTCGCGATTGCATGTCACTGACTTCGGGGAGAGCCCCGAGGGGCGCGCGCTGCCTCTTCTCGTGCTCTCTGCGCGTGGGGTGAAGACGCCGGAGGAGGCTCGGGCTCTTGGGCTTCCCATCGTCCTCGTGGTGAGCGGCATTCATGCGGGCGAAGTGGAGGGCAAGGAGGGTTGCCTCATGCTCGCTCGCGATCTGCTTCAAAAAACGGGCTCCGCGGGCTCTGTCGGCGGCGACGACATCCTCGCGAACCTGACGCTCGTGATCGCACCGCTCTTCAATGCGGATGGCAACGACCGGATCGATCCGGCCAATCGTCGGCTGCATCTTCCCAAGCTCGAGGGGCAGCTCGGCCCCGATAGCGGCGTAGGTACCCGCGTGAACGCGGCGAAGATCAACTTGAACCGCGATTACATGCGGCACGAGTCGCTCGAGATGCGGCTCATGCAGACGCGCGTCTGCCAGGCGTGGAAGGCCGACCTCACGATCGACAACCACGCCACCAACGGCAGCGTGCACCGCTTCTCCATGACGTACGACATCCCGCATACGATCGAGAGCGGACGCCCCGAGCCCATCCTCTACATGCGCGAGAAGCTCCTGCCGCCCGTCACCGCCGCGCTGAAGAAGAACCACAACCTTGACGCCAGCTTCTATGGCAACTTCAGCGAGGACGAGAGCGCTCTCGAGAAGGGGGATGCAGATCCGAACGCGCCCGTGCGCGAGGGCTGGATGACGTATCCGCATCACCCGCGCTTCGGTAGCAACTATCGCGGGCTCACGAACCGTATGGACCTGCTGCTCGAGTGTTATTCGTACATCTCCTTCGAGGAGCGCGTGCGCACGGCCTACGGCTTCATGCTCGAGACGCTGCGCCACGTGGCCGCGCACAAGGACGACGTCGTGCAGACCGTGGCGACGAGCCGGATGCCGCGCGAGCGCATCGCCGTGCGCGCCAAGCTCCAGGCGTTCGACACGCCGATCGAGATCCTGACGCGGACGCCGCGCACGCTCGAGGGCACGGAGAGCTCCGTGACCCTCCCCTTCTTCGCGCGCTTCGTGGGCACGCACGTGGTCACGCGTCCCGCCGCGTACCTGGTGCCGCCGCGTCTGGCGCAGGCGCTCGTGGGGCACGGGCTCACCGTGGAGCCTGCGAGCGGCACGTACGACGTACAGGTGCCGCGCGTCGAGCGCATCGGCCGCGAAGGTGGCCGTCAGATCCTGGAGGCCGCGGACTTTGGCGACGTGTCCGTGTCATGGAAGACCGATAAACGTACGGCCGCCGGCTGGTCACTCGTGCGCACGGAGCAGCCTCTCGGCGCGATCGCCGTCTACCTCTGCGAGCCCGAGAGCGACGACGGCGCGATCGAGAACGGCTTCCTGCCCGCACCGAAGGTGGGTGACGAGCTCGATCTCTATCGCGTGGACGCGCTGCCCAAGACCTGACCAGACGCTGCGCTAGCGGCTCTCTGCGCGGTGCACACCGAGCGCGACATGCGCCGTCGCGCGATCACTGAGCAGCGTGCGCCCCACGTTCGCCAGCATCTGGATCGCGGGCTGGATGTGCGACTCCAGCACCATGAGCACGTCCTCCACGGCGACGCGCCACGCGACCACGTCGGTCAACGCGCGCAGCTCGTACGAGCGCATGCGCGCGCTCCAGGCCTCGAGCTCTCCGAGCATGGTCGGGCTCTCTGCGTCCACGTTGCCTCCATCCGCGGCGGTACACCGTACCCGTCCATGCTGAAGGTGAAGCGTGTACGCCGGTCTGTCTCCGACCGACCAGATCAGCTCCCCTGCCGGAATTCGGACCTCCACCATGCGGCGCGCGAACTCGCTCAGCGCGTCCACGCTCATCACACCGAACGCGCCCTGACGAAGCCGCATCACGCGCTCCACCACGGTCAGGGAGCGCCCGGGATATTCGCCAGTGCCGTCGCCGAGCACGGCGCTGGGCGGCGACACCGGAAGCACGCCGCGGGCGGAGAGAACGCCCGTGGACAGGAGCCGCAGCTCGTTGCGCAGCAGCGAAAAGTTGTCCTCCATGACCCCCTTGAACGCGGCCACCGAGATCTCCAGTGTGCGCGTATCCGCCTCTGCCGTGAGGTGACCCACGGGAGACCCCGCCATGAGAGCCAGCACGCCCAGCCGATCTCCGTTGCCTGCGACGAGCGCCTCATCGCCATCACGCATCACGGTGACGCGACCGTCCACGATGACGTGGACTGCATGCAGTGGCTCGTGGGCAACGGCCAGCACCTCTCCCTTGCGAAACTCGCGATGACGCGCATGCTCGGCGAGCAGCGTCAGCGCTTCGTCATCCAGACCCATGAGGGTCGGGAGCGAGCGGAGCGCCAGCAGTCGCTCGCGCACACCGGCAAGCTGGCTCATGCCGCCTCCAGGAGGGCGAGCGCGCGCGCGATGTCGTCACGCTTTCCGTCGGGGTTCGGCAACGCCGCGATTCGATCACGAAACGCAGTGAGACCGAGCTCTGCAATGTGGAACACGGTGATGTCCTGCACGGCCTCGCTCTGGCTGGCGAGCAGGTGCGCGAGCAGCGCCTCGTAATCGAGGGCAAGCGGCTGGTGGTACTTGCCCGCGCGCGCTACGCGTTCCTCATCCGGCGCGTCGTCCACGAGCCCCAGCACCGCGCTACGCAGAGGCTCATGCAGAATGTTCTCGCAGAGCTCCGTTGAGATCGCGCGCTGCTCCTTGCCTGCAGCGAAGCCACGGTGAATCTGCGCGAAATCGTCCTTTCGATGGGCAAGACTGAGAAGCCGGAACAGCCGCTCGATCGCGTCGCGCTCCTTGTCGAGCAAGAGCGCCGCAAGCAACTCTCCGCCCTTGGTGTTGCGGGCGGGCGAAAGCTTTGCGCCAGCCAGCAGGAGTGTGCGCCGTTCCAGGTGGCGGTACGCTCGCGACACCGTCTGGTCGATCGTCTTGTCCACCGCAGCGCGATCGAGCGCGAGATTCGGATGCCGGCGCACCAGACTCTCCAGCGCGCGAATGATCTGATAGCGGACGCCGCCGTCGCGCTCCATCGGCAGCCACGAAAGCAAGGAGGCCGAGGCGAGCTTCGGATCGAAGAAGGCCATCGCGTGCGGAACTCGCCAGCGAACGTTCGCGCGCACCGGCAGCGTCTCCAGCGCGCGGCGCAGCGCGATGAGCCCGTCTTCACCGAACTCGACGAGCACACGCTCCGCGGTCCCGCGCGTTCGCTCCTCGGCCAGCGCGTCAACGACCACCGGTATCAGCTCCGCCTTCTTCACCAGCGCCATGGCCGACAGCGCGGCGACGCGTACCTCGGTCTCGGGGGCAGAGGCCAGCGTGACCAGGATGTGCGCCAGCTCCGAAGTGGACTGTTGTGCGATGGCTTCTGCGAGGGCGACGCGCGCTTGCGCCGGCCCACGCGCCATGATCGCATCGAGCGCGCCCTGCGCCCGCGCGCCGTGAATGTCGCCGGACGCGATCAGGTTGACCACCGTGGCGGCACGCACCTCTGGCGATTCGTCACTGTGCAGGCGCGCGAAGAGGCGGTCGGGATCCGGCGCCAGCACCGACCGAGCCGCCACGATCGCCGCACGCACTCGCGGCGCCGGGTGCGAGTCGATGCGATCCATCACGGGCACCACCGCCGTGCGCCCCGCGCGCGCGAACATCCGGAGCGCATGGACCACCACGAGCTCCGACGGGTGATAGAGGATGAGCGCTGGGACCAGGTGGACCTTGTTCTCCTGCTCCAGGAGCTCCAGCGCCGCGAGCACCTCCGGGTCCCGCTCGCTGTCGAGCGCGGAGAGCAGGCTCTCGAGCGAGGAGATGTCGAGCGCCGGGACCTCGCCCGCGCGCGATGGGCGCCCCTCGCGAAGGCGTCTTCGAAAGAGCTCGATGTATGGCCTGCGCAGCGACCGCGCCATCACCACCCATAGCGCCGCCACGATCGTGAGCACGACCGCGAGAACGCGGGTGGATGTGGTGAGCGCGGTGATGAGCAGGATGAGGAGCGATGCGAAGGCCTGACCGCCTCGCTGCGAGGCGACGTCCATGAACGCCTTCATCCTGCGCCGCGCCTCTTCGGAGAACGGCAGGAACAGGAGCTCCGATGCCGTGCGATGAAGCGAATAGCGCAGCCCTCCATCCGCGCCCTTCACTGCGAGCACTGCAAAGAGACCGCCGCCGAGCGCCACGCCCACGCCACCGAGCCCCAGCAGCACGGGCAGGATCGCGAGCGACGACGAGATCGATAGTCGCTTGAACACCCACGACACCAGGGTCAGCTGGAACACCAGCGACAGCACATTGAGGCCGAGGTACACCGCGCCGAGAAAGCTTCCCAGGTCTGCCTTCGGGACAAGGTCCGCGACCATTGTCTTGAACAGATAGTCGGCGAGCGTGAGGCACACGGTGGCGACGAACATGGAGAGGACGACCTGCCGCGCGTACGGCTTGCTTTTCACGTAATGGAAGTTCTCGAGCACGCCTGGCTCGCGCTCCGCCTGGTCCACGGACGACGTGCGCGATGCCTTCGCGAACAGCGCCGGCATGGCGGACGTGACCGCGAAGCCAGCAGCGGCGGCGTAGAGGAGCTTCTGCGCCGGGACGTGTCGCGCAAGGAGGCTCGCGATGCCGCTGCCCGCGATGGCGCCGAGCACGCTGCCCGTGCCGATGATGCCGTAGAGGCGCTTTGCCTGGGTGATGGTGAACACGCTGCCCACGAGCGTCCAGTAGTGCACCAGGATGACGCCTATGAGCACCGTGGACCATATGTACAATACATACAATCCGGCGGTCTCCAGTGCACCGGCAAGCGCGGAGAAGCCAAGCGCGACCACGGCAGCGAGCAGCGTCCACGCCACCAGTGCGGGCCGGCCGGACATGCGTCGCCCCATCCGCGCCTGCACGTCCACCGCAAGGAAGCTGAGCGCGGCGATCGCCATGAACACGAACGGGAGTCGCGTGGGCGCGATCTTGGCAAGGAAGAGCGCGTCACGCGCGGTCTCGAGGATGGCGTGACTGCCGACCAGGCCGAAGAGCGTGAAGAACGCGGCCCACGTGTCGCGTCGCTCGTCCGCACGGATGGCCAGAAGGCTCACGGGCGGCAAGATACCACCGACGCCTTCGACTTCGACCACGACGTGGTAAGACGCAGCCATGCACACCGCGCTCGTCGCTTCGCTCTCGCTCTACGGCCTCCTCGTCTTCGTGGGCGGGATCATCGGCTACGTGAAGGCGAAGAGCCGTGCCTCGCTCATCAGCGGAATCGGCTCCGCGATGCTCCTGGGCATTGCGTCCAGCCTGGTGTCGGCCGGCAACGTGCGCATCGGCGCGGGCATGGGCATGTTCATTGCGCTCGCGCTGATCGGCCGCTTTTTCCCGGCGTTCATGAAGACCAAGAAGGTCATGCCCGCGGGAATGGTCGTGGCGCTCGGCGCTGTCGTGCTCGTCGTGGGCGTGCTCACGCTCGTGATGGGCACCTGATACGAAAGCTAGTAGCTACACACGCCGAACACGGAGAGGCCAGCGTCATTCGGCATGTTCGCAGTGATCGCGCGGCACGGGCCGCCGCCAGGGCAGTCCTTGGAAGTGCGGCACCCGACCGCGACGCCCGCGCCGCCGCAGCCCTTCGCGCATGCAGATACGGTGGTGCTGTTGATCGACGCGGTGGCGGCGCACAAGGTGCCCGAGGTCGGAGTCACGGTGACGGCGAAGCAACAGGTTGACCCGGACGACGCATTGCAGTCGCTCGCCGAGAGGCAGCCGATCTGCTTGTTCGCGCAGCCGGCATCGATGGTGCTGCAGGTTGCGTTGTAGGCGCCACCCGTGGGGGCGATGCACTCGATGCCGGACGGCGGGCCTCCGCCAGAGAAGAAGCAGCCGTCGCCCACGGTGATCACGCTGGCGCAGCTGGGCTTGGTGCCGCTGTCGATTGCGCTGGTGCCGCCGTCACTCGACGAACGCAAGCATATTCCAGCGGAGCAACTGAGCCCCTGATCGCAGGTGTCATTGGGATAGCAGTCGCCGCCGAGCGCTCCGGTGGCCGCGGCACCGCCATCCGCTGCAATGGCGCCGTCCTTGTCGGTGGTGTTTCCACCTTCAACGGTAGGGGTCTGGTAGTCCGACCCACAGCTCAGGGTGAGCGCACTGGCGGTGGACGCGAGGCTCAACACAACCCACAACGCGAGCCGTCTCGACGCCTGACCCATGAGGATCATCGTAGCTCGGTTTCGGTCAGACCGCGCGTAGCTTCGAGACAAGGTCCTGACCGATCGCCATCTGCACATGCGCGCGGAGCTCGGGGCTGTCCTTGAGCACGCGCGCGAGCGTTTCCTTCGGCCACGCGAAGAAATGACAGTCGTCGCGCGTGCGCACGTCGGCGCGGGGCGGGTCACCCGTGAGGAAGCTCATCTCGCCGACGAAGCTTCCGGGTCCGAGCTCCGTGATCGTGCGGCCGTCCATCACGACCTCCACCTTGCCCTCCTCGAGCAAGAGCACATGCGACGGATGCTTCCCGCGCTCCACGACGATCTCGCCTGCAGCGCGCTTCTCGAACGCGCCGCGCGCGAGCAGCGCCTTGAGCTCGCGCGGCGTGAGCGAGCGAAAAACAAGCTCCCAGAGGTGTGCCTCGTGCTCGGTGAGCTTCACGGGGCGGCGCTCCAGGATCAGCAGATAGATGCGGACCACGTTGATGATGAGGAAGAGCGTGTTCCACGCCATCGCATCGAGCGGATGACCTGGCGTGAGCACCGTTCCGACCAGGAGCGCGAGCTGCGCGAGCACCGACAGAAGGCGTAGCCACAGGATGTCCCGCACGAGGTACGAGAGAAGGAAGAGCACGTTCGCGACGTGGAATGCGGGACTCACGAGGGCGCCTCAACAGCGGCATCGAGCGCAGCGGCGTTCTCGCGCGCGCGGCCGGCGAGCACGACGTCCGTGATGTCACCAATCTCCACAAGATCGCCGAGCCAGCGCTGCGGTCTGTAGAAGAGGACGCGAAGAGAAGGCGAAAGGAGGAGCGCGCCGCCCTGCTGGTAGAAGTCGCCGCCGGACCACGCGTTCTTGTGCCCGTTCATCATGGCGCGCAGCAGGCCGAGCGTACCGCGCGGTCCAAAGACGCCGAGCCGCGAGCGTGAGAGCCCCGCTGCGCGCTGCGCCACAAGCGTGGGGTCGGTGAATACCCGAACGCCGCGCGACGTGACGCCAAGACGCTCGTCGAAGCCGCGTGCATGATCCACGGTGCCGCAGCCGACGATCACGACGCCGACGTCGAGGACGCGAAGCGCCGGCAGCTGCGGCAGGAGCGCCGCGACCTGCTCGCTGCAACCCGCGCAGGCGAACTGACGGACGAAGAGGACGAGCGTGGTCTTGCCGCCCGCGACCTGCGCAAGCGTCGAGGGCTCCCCGGCGGCGTCCACGAGCGTGGCGTTCGCGAGTTCGATGGGAAGCGGCTCGGAGACGACGACCATGCGCGTGCAGGATACATCAAAGAGCGGTGAGCAGCACGCTGACGCGGCCGCCGTGGTAAGACCCGCAGCCAGTCCTTTTCCGGAGGTTCTCCTCGTGTCGATGCAGAAGATCGTTGCACTGTGCAAGCGTCGTGGCTTCGTCTTTCAGGCGTCGGAGATCTACGGGGGCATCAACGGCTTCTGGGACTACGGTCCCCTTGGCGTCCTCCTCAAGAACAACATCCGCGACGCCTGGTGGCGCTCGATGGTGCTCTGTCCGGGCATGGGCCCCGACGGCGAGCCGCTGTCGATGGTGGGCCTGGACTCCGCGATCATCCAGCACCGCGAGACCTGGGTTGCCAGCGGTCACGCGGGCGGCTTCTCGGACCCCATGGTGGATTGCCGTGAGTCGAAGGCTCGCTACCGCGCCGACCAGCTCATGGTCTACGAGATCCCCGCGGACAAAGGCGGCGCGAAGGTCACGTTCCTCGTTGCGACCGAAGGCACCGACGAGACCGAGGCGCTGAAGAAGCACGCCACGAAGATCATCCGGTCGAATCAGGGCAAGCCCGGCGACATGGAGAGCCTGCCCGCGCCGCGCAGCTACAACTCCCTGGACGAGGCGACCCGCGCAGAGGTCTACGGCCCCGCCACGGACACGAAGGGCACGCTCACGCCGCCGCGCGCATTCAACCTGATGTTCGAGTCGTACGCCGGCGCCATCCAGGACGAGTCGAGCAAGGTCTACCTCCGCCCCGAGACCGCGCAGGGCATCTTCCTGGACTACAAGAATGTGCTCGACAGCTCGCGCGTGCGCGTCCCGTTCGGCATCGCGCAGGTCGGCAAGAGCTTCCGCAACGAGGTGAACCCCCGCAACTTCGTCTTCCGCTCGCGCGAGTTCGAGCAGATGGAGATGGAGTTCTTCTGCCAGCCCGACGACTCACGCAAGTGGTTCGAGTACTGGGTCGATGCGCGCCGCAAGTGGTGGATCGACATCGGCGTGAAGGAGAGCCACCTCCGCATCCGCGAGCACGACAAGGACGAGCTCGCGTTCTACAGCACCGGCACCGCGGACATCGAGTACCTGTACCCGTTCACCGCGCCGGACTTCGGTGAGCTCGAAGGCATTGCCCACCGCGGCAACTACGACCTCACGCAGCACCAGACGCACTCCAAGACGAAGCTCGAGTACTTTGATCAGGAGAAGAACACGCGCTACCTGCCGCACGTGATCGAGCCGGCCGCCGGTCTCACCCGCGCGCTGCTCGCGCTGCTATGCGAGGCCTACACGGAGGACGCTTCACGCCCGTCGCCCGAGGTCCTCAAGTTCCACCCGAAGATGGCGCCCATCAAGGTGGGCATCTTCCCGCTGGTGGACAAGGAGGGCATGCCCGAGACGGCACGTGCACTCTACATGGGTCTCCGCAACAAGTACGTCTGCCAGTACGACGCGAAGCAGACCATCGGCAAGCGCTACGCCCGCATGGACGAGGCGGGCACACCGTTCTGCGTCACCATCGACGGCGACACCGCAAAGGACCAGACGGTCACCATGCGTGACCGCGACACCGGCGCGCAGCAGCGCATCGCGCTCGACGCCGTGCCGCGCTTCCTCGCCGAACGCCTCGACTGAGCGCGGAACGGTCGTCGCGCAGAACGCGCTGTGTACGAAACCGCGTACCGAACCTTCCCTGCACGTAGCAGTGGAACTAGGCTGTCCGGCCATGCAGCAGCCGCCGCCGTACCAGCAGCCGCCCACTCAGCCGACGCCACCGCCTGGCGGGTTCGGCGCGCCGGGAGCACCGCAACCGCCGGCTCCACAGTCTGTTGATCGGTTGCGCGCGCCTATGCAGCTCCTGATCGCCGCAGGTGGCGTGGCGATCGCGCGCTCGGTGATCTTCGCGGTCTGGACGAGCCTGCTCCGCCGCTCCGGCGACTATCGCATGTACCGCTTTCTGACCCCGCTTCAGACGCTGCTCGCCGTCATCATCGGAGGGGTCCTCATCGCGGCGACGGTGATGATCGCCCAGCAGAAGCGACCTGGTCACGCATTCGCGCTCGGTGCAGCGATCGCGGGCGGCCTCTCCCTTGTCATCAGCGTCGCGTTCATGCTGGTGCCGAGCCTGATCGGCCGTGGCCTCGTGAGTCTCTCGCTCGTGGCGTCGCTCGTCAGCGCAGGCACGGTCGTATCGCTGTCTCTCTGCTTGCGCGAGCTTGGCCGTAGCCGCGAGCGGCCCGTCGATCCGTTCGCATTCGCCGCCATCGGGCTCGCTGCTCTCTCCCTGGTGTGGACCATCGTGGCGCGCGGAGGTGTGTATCTCGGAGATGCCACAAGGTACGTCGGCCCGGTCCTCAGCATCGCCGCGCAGGGTTCGATCATCGCGATGGCCGTGCGCATCATGAGCTACGTGCCGGCCACGGAGTTCGCGTTCGGCGATCCCTCGGCGTATCGCGGACCGCAGGGCGTGTACCCCATGGGCGCGGTACCGCCGGCGGGCAGCGCGGCCCTCGGTTTTCTGGCTGGATTCTTCGGCGGCTGCATCGGGCTTGGTCTGGTCCTCATGCTCGCGAAGGGCGCCGCAACCAAGCGCGGCGCAGGCATCGGCTTTGCGTGCCAGACGGTCGTGGGCCTCGGGCTGCGCGCGGCGGCACGCTGATGGAAGACCGTATCCGCACCCCGCTCATGCTCTGCATCACGGGCCTCGCGCTCTCCATGGTGCGGACAGTCGTTTACTTCTTCTTCATCGTGCTCGGCTGGTTTCCCAACGCTCTTCCCAGCGGCGCCTATGAGCTGTTCGGACATGGGCTGTCGCTCCTCTCGCTCGTCGCCGCGGCCCTCGTGGTCGTCGGCCTTGCACAGATGGCGGTGGGAAAGCTCGGCGCGCCGAACGCCACGCTCACCGCATGGGTCGCCGCCGCAGCGCTTGGCGTGAGCGCCGTCCTCGACATCACGCCGCTTGTCGATGCCCTCGCGCACCTGCTCCACAGCTACGCTCTGCTCGGTGTTCTTGCCACGTTCGGCGATCTGGCGGCGCTCCTGTCGACAGTCGCTTTCGGCCTCTGCCTCCGCGAGCACGCGAAGAGCCGCGGCCAGCGCGTGGACCTCCTGGTCTTCGGTGCGATGGGCGTGTCCGGGGTAAGCCTCCTCGTCGGCGTCGCGGTCATGCACATGGGCTTCGGGTTCAGGGACACACCGTCCATGTTGATGCTTCTCGCGGTCTGCGAGCGTGGGCTCCTGCTCGGCGCTGTCCACACTGTGATGGTCGCGCGTCCCGGCCCAGCGGTTGGAGTCGGCGTACAAGGAGGCGGCTATCCCATCCAGGGTGGCGCCTACCCTGTGCAGGCCATGCAGTCCGTGCCGCAGGGCAGCGCCGCGCTCGGTTTTCTCGCCGGCTTCTTCGGCGGCTGCATCGGCCTCGGACTCGTGCTCGCGTTCGCGAAGGGCCCAGCCACGAAGCGCGGCGCGGGCATCGGCTTCGCCTGCCAGACGGTCGTCGGAATCGGACTTCGCGCCGCTGCACACTAGACGCGATCGGCTGGCCTCCGCGGTGGATCCGAGCTATGCACGGCCGCATGAGCGCCGGCTCCACTCCCCTTCCATCGCAGACCGCGACCAAAGGTTCCGTGCCGCCCGGTGCGCTCGAGAAGCCGCTGCTCCGCGGTGTGTCGCACCAGGTCTTCTTCTTCGTGGCGTTGCTCGCAGGCGCGCTGCTCGGTCGGTGGGCGTGGGCGCAGTCTCCCGCGAAGGGCGTTGCCGCGCTGGTGTTCGGTGGGTCGCTCGCGCTGCTGCTCGGGGTGAGCGCGCTCTACCATCGCGTGAACTGGGGAGTGGAAGGCCGCAAGCGCATGCGCCGGCTCGACCACGCGGCCATCTTCGTCCTCATCGCTGGCGGGTACACACCGATCTTCTCGCTCATCCCTGGAAAGGATGGCGGCGAGAGCCACACCGCGCTGATCGTCGTGTGGGCGGTCGCCGCGTTCGGCATGACGAAATCGCTGCTCTGGGCGCACGCGCCAAAGTGGCTCACCGCCGCGCTCTGCGTGGGTCTTGGCTGGGTCGTCATCCCGCAGGTGATCGAGCGCGCGGACATCATCGGCACGCGCGGCATCGCGCTGCTCGTCGTGAGCGGCGTCATCTACAGCCTGGGGGCGGGCGTCTACGCGCTGAAGCGACCGAACCCGCTACCGAAAATTTTTGGCTACCACGAGGTCTTCCACGCACTCGTGCTGCTCGCGAGCTGCACGCTCTTCATGCACGTCGTGGCGGTGCTCTCGGTTGGACAAGCCCTCAGCGCGCGGTGACCGGCTTGTACTCTGCGAATCCGTCGTAGGCGAGGAGGCGGCCGCAGCTGGCCGTTCCCAGCGAGCCGTGACAGGCGTCGGTACCGTTGAACTCGGTGCGGTGCTGGCGAAGGGCGTGCATCACGGAATGCGTCACGTCATGGCCACCGTCCTTGCAGGACGCGTCGCCGCAGGGGATCAGGAAGAGGGCGGGCGCGCTCGGGACCTGGACGCGGCGGATGTATTTCGGAGCGCTTGCAGAGGCCGCGCCAGACCGCTCCTCGACCTCCAGCTTCAGGGCAACCAGCTCCGGAACCTCCTCCGAGAGCCTGGGAGCGCTATTTTCACGCTCTCTCCGCTCCGCTGCTCGCTGCGCCGCGGCGCTCTGTTTTCCGAATCGCTGCATGACGCTTCTTCTCCTGGGGTTCAGCCTAGCAAAAGGCGCTGCGTATCACTGCTTGTGATTGCGAAAAACCCGACTATCCTGAAGGTGCAACTCGAAGATCAACCTGCTCGACGACGCCCGATCGGACCTCTGCTTCAATGCTTCAGAAGCAACGAATTTGGGCCATTAATGTCCGCACGTTCCTTCCAAAGCACTGTACCGAGGCAGACCATGGGCAACCGTCTTTTCGTGGGCAATCTCCCATTCAGCATCACGCAGGACACGCTCCGCGCAGCGTTCGCGGAGTTCGGGGACATCGAGGATCTTCACATTGCGACGGACCGTGAGACCGGTCAGCCGCGCGGCTTCGCCTTCATCACCATGGGGTCCGCGCAAGCGGCAGCCACGGCGATGGAGAAGATGAACGGAACGGTGCTCGAGGGCCGTCCGCTCCGCGTGAATGAAGCGGAGGAGCGTCCGCGCCGCGGTGGCGGTGGCGGTGGCGGCGGCGGCGGCGGCTTCGGTGGTGGCGGCGGCGGCGGTGGCCGTGGCGGCGACCGCGGTGGTCGTGGTGGCGGCGGCGGCCGTGGCGGCGATCGCGGAGGTGGTGGCGATCGCGGAGGTGGCGGCGGCGGTCGCTGGTAGTCCAGCGGTCAACGCGCACGCACGAACCCGCCAGAATGCGCTCGCCAGCCGGTGAGCGGAAAGACCTCGAAGGCCCGTCTCTGAAAGGAGTCGGGCCTCTCGTTTTTGTGGCAGACTTCTCGTCATCCGAATGGGGGTCACGCTGCACGAAAACGATCTCCTGGGAGATCGCTTCAGGCTCCAAAAGCTGCTCGGCGAGGGCGGCATGGGCACGGTGTGGCTCGCAGTGGACCTGCGCGCGGACAAACGCGTCGCGCTGAAATTCCTCCGCGGCACCGCGCACACCGAGGCCATGAAGCGGTTCTACCGCGAGGCCCGCGTGGCGATGGCCGTGCAACATCCGAACGTGGTGCGCGTGCACGAGGTCTGCGCGGGCCCCGACGGCGCGCCGCTGATGGTCATGGACTATCTGGAAGGCGAGTCGCTCGGCGATCGCCTGCAGCGCGAGCGAAAGCTCCCGCTCTCCCAGGTCGCACCGCTTCTGTTGCAGGTCGTGGGCGCCATAGGCAGCGCGCACGCAAAGGGCATTGTCCATCGCGACATCAAGCCCGACAACATCTACCTCTTGCGCGACGGCGGGCGAGACGACGTCCGGGTACTGGACTTTGGAATCGCGAAGCTGACGGCGACGTCGGGCGAGGCGATGGCGACCGCGGGGCTGACGTCCACCGGCGCGGTGCTCGGCACGCCGTATTACATGAGCCCGGAGCAGGTCTTCGCCGACAAGACGATCGACCATCGGGCGGACGTCTGGTCCATCGGCATCATGACGTACGAGCTGCTGACGGGGAAGAAGCCGATCGTCGGAGACAGCATCGGCGCGCTGCTTCGCGCGATCACGGACAGCACGATCGTCCCGCTCGAACATGTGGAGCCGGCGCTTCCGGCGGACCTCTGCGCGCTCGTCGGGCGCATGATCCAGACCGACCGCGACAAGCGCCCCTCCGACCTGCGAGAGGTCTACAACGTGCTGGTGCGCCACGATCCCTCGCGACCAAAGTTGGTCCCATTCGGCGAGGCGACGGTGGACGCGCACCTCGCGCTCGACGACACGATCCCCGGTGAGCCGCTGAAGCTCAGCTCCACGAACGATGGAGTCGCGAGCGCGACCGAGCCGTCGATGTCACGGCCGAAGAGCAGCAACGCGATGATCCTCATCATCGGCGCGCTCGTGGCCGGGATCACAGTCGCGAGCGGAGCGATCGTCGCGTTCAAGAGCGACGCGCCGAGCAAGATGCCCCAGACACCAACGGAGCTACCATCCACGTCGACTTCGACTTCGACTTCGACTTCGACCTCGACCTCGACCTCACCCTCGACCTCACCCTCGACCTCACCCTCGACCTCACCCTCGACCTCACCCTCGACCTCACCCGCGACGTCACCCCGCCCCAGGCCGAAGCCCACTCCCTCCTCCTCCTCGATTCCCTCCGTTCCCCCCGCTCCCTCCGCCGCGCCTCCCGCAGTGCCCACGGGCGCGGGCATCGTCAACAAGAACCCCTACCAATGAGCGCTAGTACGCGTGGCGCGCGATCCCCACGAAGAAGAGCGCGTCGAACACGACCAGCACCGCCGTGCACAGAGTGATGCGCGGCTTCGTCGGCTCGCCGAGCAGGACGCCGAGCAGCGCGAACGACCACACGATGTGTAGGGCCGTCACCTCCGAGCTCCCGCCAACCGACGACGCGATCAGGGTCGCGATCGCGAGCACCATCACGTAGCGAATGGCGAACCTGCGGATCGCCTCCTTGCGCGCTTCCGCCCGAGTGGTGAGGATCGCCACAGCGAAGGCAACCTCGACCAGGCTCGCGAATGCTCCGAGCGCGAATCTCTGAACGGGAAGGCTCAGGGCACAGATCAGCAGGCCCCCGCCCCCGAGGACGCCCTGTGCCAGCATGATCGCCGCCGGCACGGTTCGCCCGGGAAGTCGCGGCTCGGCCGGCAAGCTGCCCGTGCCCGGCACCGCGGAATTGCGCTCTTTTTCGCCGTCGGAGGCCACGGGTCAAGCCGTACCACCGAACCCCACGCACCGCAAAATCGCCCCACTAAACCGACGGAGACGTGTCGCTTACTCGCGATGCCGGACGACTTCGAGTATGACGCACGAGTCCATTGCCCCCAGGGGCGGGGCAGTTCATTCCTTTCCACTCAAGGACATTCACCATGAAGAAGGTTGCTTTCGTGTTCCTGGCGCTCAGCGTCATCGTCGGTGCAGTCATCGCGTGCGGCGACGCCCCCAAGCCGGCCATCAACGCCAGCGACGTCACCAACTCCGCGTCCAGCGCGGCGAACGGTGCGAGCAGCGGCGCCAACCAGGCGGCCGGTGCGGCCAACTCGGCTGGCAACACGGCCACCAGCACCGCTTCCTCGGCGATGAAGAAGTAAGCCCTCCCAGAGGCTTCGCGAAGACCGCTCGACTCTCGGGCGGTCTTCGTTCGTTTTGTCCTCAAGACTGCGGAGGCGCCGCCGTTCCGGGAGGTGATGCGCATTTGCGCGCAGACCTTGGAGCCCCAACGTGCCACCCACCATCCTCGTCGTGGACGACTCGATCCTGATTCGTCGGCACGTTCGCCTCACGCTCGAGGCCGCGGGGTTCACGGTGCTCGAGGCAGTGACCGGGCGGGACGCGATGGGCAAGCTCGAAGGCTCCGATGTCGCGCTTGCCATCTGTGACGTCAACATGCCGGACGTGAGCGGACTGTCGTTCCTGGAGTCGCTCCGCAAGCTCGAGCAGTGGAAGGCGTTGCCGGTGATCTTCCTGACGGCGGAGGCAGACCCCGCGCTCATCGCGAAGGCGAAGCAGCTTGCTGCCTCTGCATGGCTGGTGAAGCCCTTCGAGCCGAAGCGCCTGGTCGAGACCGCGCGACGTCTGACCGCCACACCGGCGCAGGTGTAGCGACGAAACGGTTCCACGAAGGGCGCGGGGTACTACACTTGCCGCCGTGAACTTCGTACCTCTCACGCAGCCGCACGGTCCCATCGCGGACCCGCTCTATCTGGTCGTCGCCCGCTCGGACATCCTGTGGAAGAAGGGCAACACTGGGCTCGCCCTCGTGGACGGCAAGGATCTCGACGCGCTCGGCATCTCCCACGCCGACCCGCTCTTCATGGGTGAGCTGGATGGCCGCGCGCTATGCACGGTGACGTGGGACGACGCGCCCCTGGGCGACGACAGGAAGAAGATCGCAGAGCCGTTCCGGCTTCGCAGTCTGCGCTCGCTCTTCGGTGAGCTCGACAGCGCGATGTTCGATCCCGCCGGCCGCGCGATGCACTTCGCGGACTGGAGCACGCAGTCCCGCTTCTGCGGCGCGTGCGCCACAAAGACCGTCCGCTCCGAGAAGGAGCGCGCCATGACCTGCCCGGCGTGCAAACGCGTGTACTATCCCCGTATATCGCCCGCGGTGATCGTGCTCGTCACGCGCGGCGAAGAGGCGCTACTCGCGCGCGGCTCACGCTTTCCCCTGCCCTTCTTCAGCACGCTCGCCGGCTTCTCGGAGGTGGGCGAGTCGCTGGAGGAGACGCTCGTGCGCGAGGTGCGTGAAGAGGTAGGGATCGACGTCACGAACGTGCGCTACTTCGGCAGCCAGCCGTGGCCGTTTCCCAACTCGCTCATGATCGGCTTCTTCGCGGACCACCAATCCGGGGAAATATCGCCCGATCCGGAGGAGATCGCGGAGGCCGCCTGGTTCCGCCGCGAGGAGCTGCCAATGGTGCCGCCGCCCGTGAGCATCGCACGCAGGCTCATCGACGCATGGGTCGCGGGTACGCATCGCGAAGGAACTGCGACCCGTTAGGCCGTGACGCTCAGCAGGAGCGCGGCTTCTTCAGGGCGTGCGTCCAGGACGCGTTCCCACGTATGCGCGGGCGCGCACCTTGCCGCGCTCCTTGAGCGGTACGACGCTCGGCGTGAGCAGCGCGCGGCCGAGGTGCCCAAGGAAGACGTCCGCGGGGTAACCGCTCCACACGCAGTACGCACCGCCCTTCGCCAGCGCGCGGCGTGCCTTCGCAAGGCCAGCCTGCGAGTAGAGGAACTGGTTCTCCGGGAAGGAGCCCCAGTCCGGCCCGTTGTCCACGTCGAGCAAGATCGCAGAGAGGTCGCGCTCGCGATCGATCACCTGGGTGACGTCCTCGTTGACCAGGGTCACGCGAGGATCGTCGAGCGCGCCCTCGCACAGATGCGCAAGGTCACCGCGAACGAGAGACACGACCGTCGCGAGCTTCTCGGCGACGATGATCTCGGCCCTTTTTCCCACTGAATCGAGCACGCCGCGCAGCGTGGACCCGAAGCCCAGACCGCCGATGAGCACGCGCATGGGCTGCGGCAGTCCGAGCCCGCGCACGATGCAACCGAACGCGTACTCCGTCCCGAGCGCCTTGCTCGTCAGGATGGGTACGCGCCCGATCATGAGCTCCACGTGGGGGCCGCGCTCCGTGAGAACGAGACGCTGCCCCGCTTCGTGAAACACCTTCGTGCGTGGCGGCGCGCCGGGCGGCGGCCGTGCGGGAGTACGCGCGCTCTTCAGCTGGCGCTCGTCAGTTGGAAGCGGAGGCGATGATCCGGAAGATCGCGCCGATGACGATCGACACGATGAAGCCGATCTTGGCGCCGCGCTTGGTGTCCGCGCCCTTCGCGATCGCGAGGACCAGGATGAAGCCGATGCAGCCGCCGAAGAAGCCGGCCGCGAAGCCAAGACCGAAGCTCCCGGGGATGGGCCCGCCAGGCGTGGTGGAGGGCGCGTACTGCATGGGGGGCGCGTACGGCGACGGACCACCGGGGGGAGGAGCACCATAGCCACCAGGAGGCGGCGCACCGTAACCACTGGGCGGCGGACCTCCAGGCTGGTTCGGGTCTCCGGGCGGCTGATTGAAGTTTCCCATGTCTAGCTCCTCCGGGACGGGAGCCTATCCTCGATTTCTTTGGCGCGATAGGCTTCCTGTCGATGCCGCCGCCCGCGTCACAGGCCCTGATCGCACCCGGTGCGGTGTTCGCCGGCGACTACCGGATCGAGCGCCTGATCGGTCAGGGTGGGATGGCGCAGGTGTTCGCCGCGGAGCAGCTCTCCACGGGCAAGATGCGCGCGCTGAAGCTGATGCACCCCACGCTGGTCTCGGACGAGGAGCACAAGAAGCGCTTCCTCCGCGAGGCACGCGCGGGAGGGCGCATCGAGAGCGATCACGTCGTGAGCGTGCAGGGCGCTGGCGTGGATGCGGACACCAACACGCCGTACATCGTGATGGAGCTGCTGCGCGGCGAGACGCTCTACGATCGCGTGAAGCGCGGCTCGCTCGGCGTGCGAGAGGCAGCTGCCATCGTGCGCGAGCTCGGACACGCCATGGCGGCGGCGCACGTCGCAGGCGTCGTTCACCGCGATCTGAAGCCAGAGAACGTCTTCCTCGCCACGAAGCAAGGCGCGACCGGCGGCGCGTCGGTGAAGGTCCTCGATTTCGGCATCGCGAAGCTCCTCGCGGAGGTGGGCACGCGCGGCACGACGGGCGCGATGGGCTCCCCGCTGTGGATGGCGCCAGAGCAGACGGAGCCGGGCAACATCACGCCGGCCGCAGACGTGTGGGCCATGGGCCTGCTCGTGTTCTTCGTGCTCACGGGCAAGTACTTCTGGTTGAGCGCGCGCGACTCCGACGCCACGGTCACGCAGCTCCTCCGTGAGATCATCTTCGAGCCGATCCCGAAGGCGAGCGACCGTGCGAAGGAGCTTGGTGTGCAGGCGCAGCTGCCCGCGGCGATGGACGAGTGGTTCCTGCGCTGCCTCCAGCGCGACCCCACGCTGCGCTTCGCGAATGGCAGCGAGTGCACGGCCGCATTCGAGGGCGTCCTCACGCACGAGGACGCCGTCGACGTCGGCATCCAGGCCACCGTGCTCGGCGACCCGATGTCCGTCGGCAAGGTGCGCTCCATGCCGCCGTCCGCAGCGATCCGCATCACACCTGCCTCCGCGGAGGGCATGGCCACGATCGTCGACGCAAGATCCGACGGCCGCGTCGAGGCCGCGCCCACGATGGAGCTGCGAGAGACCGTGAGCGCCGCACCACCACCACCACCGGCGGCGACCACGACGGACAGGTCGAGGCAGCTGCCGTCGGGTACGCCGCCGCCGCTGTCCACGTCGACCAAGCTGAAGGACGCGAAGGCGGAAGAAGGAGGGAAGGGGCTCGGGATCGGGCCGTGGATTCTCGGGAGCGCAGCGCTGGTCGCGGCGGCGATCGTGGTGTCGATGGGGCTGCTGAAGCCGACGGCCTCGACGACGACACCGACGACTTCGACTTCGACGTCGACACCGACGACGACCTCGACTTTGACACCGACGACGACGACGACGACTTCGACACCGACTTCGACCTCGACCTCGACCTCGACACCGACCTCGACCTCGACTCCGAGCGCAGCGGCGACCCAACCCTCGACACCGACACCGACCTCGACACCGACCTCGACCTCGACCCAGACGTCGACCTCGACCTCGGCCCTCAAACCTCACCCCTCCCCTTCCTCCCTCTCTCCCTCGAACGGCGTGACTACCTCCAGCGCCTCGGGCAAGCAGTGGAAGTGGAAGGTCTCTGGTCACACCATCTTCGTGCAGTCGGGTCGGATGGATGTCGTGGGCAACGTGGCGCCGAATGTCATCCGCGAGGCCATGGACTGGAACGGTTGGGAATACCTGCGCTGCTACGAGCGCGATTTCACCAATGCGGACTCGTTGCCGCACGGCACCGTCACGCTCAAATTCAAGGTGTTCGATCAATTGCCGCGCGACATGAGCGTGGAGAAGAGCGACTTCACCGTGCCCAAGTTCAACGAGTGCGTCCGCGGCACCGCCCTTGGTCAGACCGTGAACGCCGCTGGTGCGAACGGGTTTGCAACCGTGTCCTATGCGCTCACGTTCACCGTGGGCGACTGACGTGGTGCATGGAGCAGGGAGCGTCGCGTTTGCGCGCGCGACCGTTGGCATCCTGGTGGGCGGCAAGGCAACGCGGATGGGCGGCGTCGCAAAGGGGCTGCTGCAAACCAGCAACGGCGAGGCGATCGTCATCCGCACCGCACGCGTGTTTCGTCACGTCAACGCCGACGCTGTCCTGCTCGGCAGCGCAACGGCATACGCGGACACGGGCCTGCCGTCCCTTCCCGACGAGCCGGGGATCGAAGGACCGCTCGCCGGTTTGGTCGCGCTGCTGCGACGCGCCACGACCACCCGCGTGTTCCTGGTCGGCGGAGACATGCCGTTCGTGACAGAGGCGCTCGCGGCTCGCCTTGCGTCGGTCCTGGATGATCACGACGCTGCAGCTGCGCACGACGGCGAGCGGTTCCTGCCCCTGTTCGCCGCGTTCGCGGGCGACGCCATTCGTGCGCGTGTGGAGGAGAGCGTCAAAGGAGGCGCGCGCTCTCCTTCCGCGATCCTGCGCGCGCTCGGCGCCGCGCCGCTCGCGCTATCTGGCGACGAGCTCGCGGCCCTTGCCGACTGGGACACCGACGACGATCGTGCGCGAGCTACGTGAGCTCCTTCTCGACAGCCGCGCGCGCAGGGCTGAACGCGAGCGCCGCGGCGATGGTGATGACAAATGTTGAGAGACCCGGGAGGGGAATGATCGCTCGCGCGAGATGCCTACGCATATGCAGTCCGTAGAGGAGGCAAGCGCCAGTACACAACCGCAAACGCGTCGGTTAAAGTTGCCCCGGACGCGACCGGCATTGTGTACGGTTCCTGTTCGCCGTCCCATTCGCAAGCGCGAGCGACGCGCGTACCAAAAGGAGCCAGATGTCACTACTCATGCGCGGTATGCAGGGCGAGCCGGTGCGGATTCTCCAGCAAAAGCTGGGGGTCGACGCGGACGGCGTGTTCGGCGTCAAGACCGACGAAGCGCTGCGCGCCTATCAATCGGAGAACTCGCTGGCCGTCGACGGCCTGGCTGGCCCCGACACGTTCATGCACATGGGTCTCTACGAGCTCATTCTCCTGACCCAGCACACCAAGGGTGAGGCGGTGAAGAAGGTCCAGACCGCGCTCGGTGTGGAAGCGGACGGCAAGTACGGCCCGGCCACAGGCGCCGCCGTGAAGAAGTTCCAGGGCGAGCAGGGCCTCACCGCGGACGGCGTCGCGGGGCCACTGACCCTCGCCAAGATCTCGGGCTTCGAGATCTCCGAGGAGCAGGTCGCCGCAGCCACCATCACCGATGACACACCTCCGGTCGACGCCTCCGCCGCAGAGCGGGCCGCACAGACGGAGCCCGCCCCGCCCGAGGAGCACAAGAGCGTCGTCGCGAAGATCGAGGACACCGTCGCGGCCGTCGGCAAGTCGATCTGGACCACCGTGAAGAGCATCCTCTGAAGGAGAGAAGAAGATGGACATCCAAGAGCTCGCGCAGTCTTTTCTAGGGTCGGAGCACGGTCAGCAAGCGCTTGCGGCGCTGACGTCCCAAGGCATCTCCCAAGAGGACGCGACCACCATGCTCGGGCATGCGGCGCAGGCTGGCGCCGACCACGTCCATGACCATGCAGACAGCGGCGGCATCCTGGGTCAGCACCCGGGGCGGAACTTCTTCGCTGCGTTCGCGGCGGGCCTCGTGAAGGGCGACAGCGTGCTCGAAGCGCTCGAGGACGGCGCCGCGGGCGTCGTGACGGCGAAGGTGGCAGAGGTGCTGTGCGACAAGATGGGGCTCGACCCGAACGTCGCGGCCACCGTCGCTGCAACGGCCACGCCCTTCGTCATGGGCTTTCTCCGCGAGCATCTCAAGGGGAGCTGAACACCGTGCGGCGCTTCGCGATCGCGATCGGGCGCGTCGCGCTCTTCTCGGCCTGCGCGTGCGGCCCTGGCGCAAAGGGGCCGGGCGGCGGCGGAGAGGGACGCGTGTGCGTCATCCAGCTGGCCGACCGGCCTCCCATCAATCCGATCAGCGCACCGGCGCTCGCGGAACCTCCGTTCGCCGCGCCGCCGTCCACCATCGTGGTCCATGTGCAGATCCCGGTGGCGATGGTGCAGCGCGCGCTCGAGGGCAAGGTGCCGCACCGCGTGGCGGAGGAGAAGGACCACGACCTCGGCATCGCCGGTCGGCTGGAATACACGGCGGATCGCGGGCCGTTCCGCGTCTCCGCAAAGGGCGACGCGCTCCTTGTCGCCACCACCGTCGACATCTCGGCACGCGCCTGCGCCAAGGGCAGCTGCTTCGCCAGCTGCGAGCCCCGCGCCGAGGTGACGGCGCACGTGCCGCTCCGACTAGGTGCAGACTACAAGTTCAAGAACCCCACCGTGACCATCGCCCTCACGCGCGGGTGTCAGGTGCGCGCGCTCGGCGGCTTCGCCACGATCGACGTGTCACCCCAGATCGACGCCGAGCTGCAGGCCGTACGTCCGCGCCTGGAGCAGCAGATCCGCGCCGAGCTGCCGGACCTGCGTCCGGAGACGGAGCGCATGTGGAAGGATCTGGTTCACGCGCGACCCATGCCGCTCGGCGCGTGCATGCGCGTGCTGCCAGAGGCGATCGTGCAGGGCAAGCCTTCCGGCGAAGGCGACACCGCCAACCTGTCGTTCGCCCTGATCGCGCATCCAGAGCTCCAGACACGCTGCGGCGACGACCCGTTCATGCCAAGGCTTCCTCCGCTCAAAGACGACGACTCGCTCGCGCGCGAAGGCTCTATCTATCTCTCCGTCGTGCTGCCAAAGGAGGCGCCCGCCGCATCCATGGAAGGCGCCAACGTCGATCTGGGAAGCGCGCACGCCCATATCGGGCACGCGGATGGCGCCACGACGCAAGGTTTGTCGCTGCAGGTCACCGGTGAGGCATGCGGCACCGTGACGGTCCAGTCGCCAGGCGCCGCGTGGATGCCGGATGGGCATTCGGTACACCTTGCGCGCACGGTGCTCTTGCCGGGCGAGCCAGAGCGATTCGCCGCCGCGCACGCCGAGCCCGACGCCTGGCTCCGCGGTCTCGAGAAGCTACCCATCCCGGTCCCGGTCTCCGCCGCCGAGATCGGCACCATGCTTCCCGATCTCGCGAAGGCGGAGAGCAGCCCCAAGCTGGACGTCTCCGCCACCATCAGCTCCACCGCCGCCGACAGCGCCGGCCTCCGAGGCCGCGGCGAAGTCATCGCCGTCACGCTCATCAAAGGCGCCGTGACCCTCCGCCCCAGGTGAGGGCCGAAATTCTCTCTCAGGCGAAGGCGGAGATGCGCTGCGGCTCGACGGTCTCGCGCGAGTCGCGGGGCTCGAGCTCGCGTGTGCTCTCTCGCTTCTTCGGAAGCCGGAGCGTGATCTTCGTTCCCTTGCCGGTGTCCCCCGCCGCGCATTGAATCTCGCCGCCGTGGGCTTCCACGATCTGCCTGCAGAGGTAGAGGCCCATTCCGGCGCCGCGCGGACCGTGCGACGGCTCGTTGCCCTCTCTCTGGTGCTCCACGCGGAAGTACTTCTCGAAGACGCGCTCGCGATACTCCGCCGGAACACCGGGCCCTTCGTCGGTCACCGCGACCTCCACGGAGTCCCCAGCGTCGCGCAGACACACGTCGATGGTGGTCTCGGGCGGGCTGTATTTCAGCGCATTCGACACGACATTCGACAGCACCACGAAGAGCCGCGCGATGTCTCCCTCTACAGTCGCGCCGTTCGACTCGTCGCGGATCGGCATGGTGACCTCGGCGTCGCGCGCACGTGTGGACAGCGAGGCCAGGGTTTCCTTCGCCAGCGCTGCCACGGTGAAGCGCTCGCGCCGGAGGCGAATGTTGCCCGTCTCCGCGTGCGCCAACTCGAGCATGGCGTCCACGGTCTGACCGAGCTGGTCGCAGCCCGCGAGCGCGGTGCGCAGCATCTCCTCCTCGTGTGGGCTGCGCGTCGTCGCGGACTCACTCAGCAGCGACAGCATCATGCGCAGCGTGGTGAGCGGGGTGCGAAGCTCGTGCGACGCCGCCGCCACGAAATCCATGCGCATCTCGTCCAGCCGCGACAGGTCGGTCACGTCAGACAGGACGATCACGCGCAGGTTCCCCGTGGTCGGACCGTCCACGAGTGCGATCAGTCTGCGTTCGTCTCGACCCTCGCGCACCTTCACCGCACGATCCAGCTGCACGCCCTGTCCCGCAAGCTTGATCGCCTGCGCGATCTTTGCGCCGTCCGGCGTCGCCGCGAGCGCGGTGAGATCCGCCGGCACCTTGCCGCATGCAGCCGAGAAGATCGCTGTGGCGCGACCGTTGGCGGCCTCCACGCGACCGTCGTCGTGCACCAGCACAACCGCGTCCGGCAGCGCCGCCAGCGTGGCCTCCAGCGTGGCCTTCGCGCGAATGACCTCGCCAAGCTTGGACGCAGAGAACTTCCCCAGAGCATCCGCCATGCGGTTGTAGCCGGCGGCCAGTGCACCGATCTCGTCGTCGCGCTCGATGACGACGCGACGATCGAATGCGCCCTCGCGCACGGCGTCCACGTTCTCGGTGAGCGACCGGATCGGGCGCAGGATGGACCGCGCGAGCTGTACGGACACGGCGAGCGAAAGGAGGAGCGCAGCGATGGACACCAGCATCACGAGTCGCTTCGCCCGCTGCGCTTCATCCCTCGCCCAGCCAGCCGTGTGCCGGATCTCGCGCAGCTCGTCTGCGCGAAGGTGCGCAAGGTCGATGACCGCAACGCGCATCGACTGCGTCACCTCGCCATCGTAGGTGGCGCGCGCCGAAGCCAGGTCGGTGCGCCCGAGGAGCGCATCGCCATTGCGGCGAAACAGGTCCATGTGTCGCGAGAGGCTGTCGATGGTCGCGCGCTCTTCGTTCGTCATGGCAGACGATGAGAGCGCTGCAAACGCCTTGTCGAAGCGACGCTGCTCCGCGTGACGACGCGCGAGCTGCGGCGCGCGATCACCGGCCATGGCCAGGATCAGCGCATCGTCCTCGTCCTCGAGCGCCGAGCCCAGGATGCCGATGAGCTCGCCCTTTTGCTCGTCCTTCGCGAGCTCCTCGCCCACGCCGCGGCTCACCCGCATGAACATGTATGCGCAGACGTACCCCATCACCGCCATCACCAGGACGACGAGCGCGCCGGACACGAAGAAACGAGTGCGAAGGCTCCTCAACGGGGACCCCTCACGCCAGCCCGTAGCGCTTGCGCTTGCGCTGGAGCGTGGTGCTGTCGATGCTGAGCGTACGCGCCGCTGCTTCCAGCGTGGGTGCGCGGGCGATCACGCGTGCGATGTGCTCGCGCTCCACATCTTCCAGCGACGCCTCGTCGCCCAGCTTCACGCTACGCCGCACGGACCCAGGATCCTTCGCGCGCAAGAGCCCCAGGTCCTCCGGCTCGATCAGATCTGCGGGCGACAGGATCACGGCGCGCTCCACCGCATTCCGCAGCTCGCGCAGGTTGCCCGGCCAGACGCACGCACCGATGGCCGACGTCGAGGCCGGAGACAGCGACATCTGCGGGCGCCCGTGCGCGTCCGCGAAGCTATGCAGGAAGTGGACTGCGAACGGCACCACGTCCTCCGGTCGCTCGCGCAGCGGCATGAGCCGCAGCTCCACCACATTGAGCCGGAAAAACAGGTCCTCGCGGAAGCGTCCCGCGGCCACCTCTGCGCGCAGATCCTTGTTCGATGCAGCGACGAGCCGCACGTCCGCGCGACGCTCCGCGGTCTCGCCGAGGCGCTCATAGGTGCGGTCGTTCAGGAAGCGAAGGAGCCGCGCTTGCGCATCGGGGCAGAGGTCGCCGATCTCGTCCAGGAAGAGCGTGCCGCCGGCCGCCGCTTCTACCTTGCCGGCCGCATCCGCGATCGCGCCGGTGAAGGAGCCCTTCTTGTGACCGAAGAGCGCGCTGGTCATCATGTCGGAGGACAGCGTCGGGCAGTTGACCGCGACGAACGGCGCCTTCGCGCGCGGGCTCTTGTCGTGAAGGAACTTCGCCAGGATGTTCTTGCCGGTGCCGCTCTCGCCCGAGAGCATGACGACGCAGTCGGCGCCAGCAGCGCGCTCCGCGGTCTTCAGCAGCGCGGCAAACTGCGCGTTCTCGGAGGAGAAGTAGCCGGACACCTCGGCCTGCGTCAGCTCCACGGCGCGATCGACCTCGTTCTTCTTGTCGCGCGCGGTCTGCACCACACGCCGCGTTGCCTCGCGGACCTGCGTCGGCGTGAACGGCTTCGGCAGGTAGTCCACCGCACCCAGCTTCATCGCGGACACAGCGGTCTCGAACGACGCGAAGGCCGTGATGACGACGACAGCGATCCCGCGCTGGCGTCTCACGATCTCCGACAGCAACTCGAGGCCCGACTCCGCGCCGAGCCACAGGTCCAGGAGGACCACGTCGAAGCGGCTGCGTTCCAGTGCCTCCAGCGCTCCGCTCGACGTCGATACGCCGAGCACACGGGCTCCATCAGCTTCCAGGCACAGGCGGAGCGACTGCCTCACGCCAGCGTCGTCGTCCACGATCAGTGCGGCAGATTCGGTGAGTTGTCCCATGTTCATGCCTTCACTCCCTACGGTCGTTCGACATAGTCGCGTGCTTCGCCCCTGCGGGCTCACGCCTACGTTCATGGCTGTCTACAGACGGGTCCCTTCTCACCTTCCGCGGGTGACGGCGTCATAATGCGCGCGTAATCCCTTGTTTTCCCGGGTCCGAGGCTGCCCTGCGCGAGCTTTCCCGCCTGGCGCAAGCACGACGGACCCGGGTGTCCCGGCGTATTGCCGGGTCAATAAATCGCTCGCCGCCGTAATCTTGGCGCGCCCCTTTTGGGGAATCAGAGCCCGGAGCTGGTCTTGACCGAGGCCGTCTTGTTGGCGGACCGCTTGTCCATTCCAAGCTCGGTGGCCGCCTGCTTGGTCTCGCTGTCGACCGCAGCTGCGTCCGCCACGGGCGGTCGGCCGCCGCCGCCCCACATGTTGTTGAACGCACTCGCGTGAGGGAAGAGGAACTGCGGCGCGCGCGACCAATCGCCGAGCAGGATCGTGGTGCCGTTGCCTCCGAGCTTGCCGAGCGCCTCGTACGCCGCGAGCTGTACGGTGAGCGGCGACACCGCCTGCGTCTGCGCGCGGTTCTCTTCCGCATGCGCCTTCGCCAGGATCATGAGCTCCTGCGCCTGACCCTTCGCGCGAACGACGCGCGTCTCTGCCTCCGCCGTTGCCTGGATCTTGTCGATGGCCGCTTGCTCCGTCGCCATCTGACGCTGGTTCTTCTTCTGCAGGAGCTCGAGCTCCACCTTCCGCTTCTCCGACTCCGACTCGAGCTCGATCTTGCGCTTCTGCTGCACGCCATCGAGCTCCTCTTTCATCTTCTGCTGCGCGGCCTGGTTCTCGAGCATCGTGCGCTGGCGCAGCGCCTCGTTCTCGAGCCCAGCCTTCTGGCGCACGGACTCCTGCTCACCGACGAGCTTCTGGCGAACCGCGGCTGCGATCTCCGGCGCGTAGTCCACGCCTTCGATCGTGATCGACTCGATCGACACGTGCTTGCCGTGCGTGCGACGGCGCAGATCCGCCTCGATCTCGTCCTCGATCTTCTCGTTCTTCGAGAGCAGCTCCGCGTACGCGTGGTGCGCGAACACGCCACGCGAGGCGCTACGGAGCTCCGGTCCGATGACCTCGTCGTAGTAGTTCGGGCCGATCTCGGCGTCCAGCTGGTACAGCTCCTCGGCGATCGGGCGATAGATCACGGACATCCGGATGTCCATCTGCAGGCCTTCCATCGACGGCGTCGAGATGCCCTCGTGCTTGGTCGAGTACGTGATGTCGAAGTCGTCGAGGCGACCGCAGTCGCGCATGAAGCACCAGCCGAGGCCGTGCTGACCGGGGAGCAAGCGCTCGTGGGCAAGGCCGCCACCGTGCGGGTCGAAGCGAAGCGCCTGGTGGCCAGGCTGGACGGTCTCGTAAGCGCAGCCCGACGTGAGCGTCAGGAGCGCGAGGACAAAAGCAGATCCCTTGATGTTCATGTGAGAGTCTCCTCCGTGTGATGTTGTTGGCGCGCGCGACCTCTGTTTCGTCGCCGCCCGCGCTAGAAAAACCGAGTCAGAGCGGCAGGCCGCCCATCCATCCGCCCAGATCACGACCGATACGCATCATGCAGGCGTAGACGACGGGACCGCCGTGCTCCACCTCCACCACGCCGGCCTGCTGACATCGCGCCTGGGTCTGCGCGAGATAGACGCGGCCCACGCGCGAGCGCAGGGTCGCATTGACGTTCATCGCCATGATCAGGCGACCGTGCGAATACTCGACATCGGCCTGCATGATCTCGACGGTGAGCTGATAGCCGCCGGGACGGCGCTCCTTGAAGTTGTTTGCAAACGGCGCGGCCGCAGTGGTGACCGCGATACCAAGCGCCGCCTCCACGTCCTGATAGGCGGTTGTGGAGCCGCGGATGGGCATTGGATCACTGACCGCCGTGGAGCGCGTGACGACCTCGAGCGGAACCTCCTCGTGCGGCGTTCCGGTGACCGGAATACCCGCCGTGGAAAGTAGTGGAACGACCTCCCTCCCTCCGCAGCCGGAGACAGAGGAGACCGCGCAGAGAAGAAGGAGCGTCGTGACGGTCTTGGCGATGCTCGTCATTGCGAAAGGCAGAGTCGCAACGTTCATGCCCATCGACACCGACCACGCGGACCACCGAAGATCGCGGCGTCTCCCGCGATTTTCCCGCGAAGCGCATGCGCACGTCCGTGCAGATTGCGGCATCGATCGCGAAGTGTCGCGGCGTTTTCTCTGCACGCGTATGCTCCGGGCCATGTGCTGCTTCTCCAGGGCCGTGCCGTTCGTCGGACAGACCAAGATCTTCGCGCGCGGCCTGGCCGACAGCAGGCAGGCGCTCGTCTACGCCATGAAGGTGGACGTGCTGGAGGAGCTCGCGATGGTGCTGCCCCTCCCCGTTCCGCCGGGTTCTCCCGACGACGCTGTGGAGTTCATCGATCTCTCCGGCTACTCCGCGTTCTTCACGGACCTGGCAAAGGCGTTCCCGGAGTGGATCGCAATGTCGGCGCCGCAGGAGCGCAGTGGAGCAGTGCCAAAGTCGATACCGCTGCGCGTGGTGGAGGTCGGCGCGTTCGAGGCGTCGTTCGTTCCACGCGTCCAGGATTTCTCGCGGCTCGACGAGCGCTTCCGCATGCCGCGCGGCTTCTTCGACGCGCTACCGATGTACGCCGACTACGGCTTCGCCGTCTTTCGTCTGAAGCCGACCCACGGAGCCCCGCGTCTTGACGTGCATCCCATGGCGTTCCGCTTTCCCCGTCGCGACACAAAAAGCCTATTTTTCCCTACTGTCCACGTTCACGACGGCTCGGTTCCGAAGAAGGCGCAGTTCGATCACAAGCTCACCGCGCAGACGTCTCCCCTCATGACCGCGCTCCTCGGCCAGGGCACACCCGGCCTTTGGACAGCCTCGCCGGGTCCGCTCGGTGCATGCGTCGACAGCACGAAGGACCACGGGCTCACCGATGGTACGCAGGGCGGCTACCAGCTTGCCATGTCCGGCGCGCTCCCCAACCACGACATGTGGCTGCGCGAGCCCGACGGCCTCACCCTCGCCGACGTCTCGGGCGAAGGCGATGTCTTCTCCTGGCAGCTGCGTGGGGGCGCCGCATTCTCGCCAGAGACGGACCTCCAGCCGCATCGTGCATGGGCGGAGACGGCGCGCACGGGGCTGCCGTCGATCGCACGGGCGCTCGGACCAGGACTCGCCGCGCTGGTGAAGCGCTTGTCTGGACAGCTCTCGTTCGCGCCGCTCTCGGTGGCGAAGGAGCCGCACTTTCTCAACGGACGCCAGCTCTGGACCGGCTCGGACTACATGAACGGCAAGAACGGCGCGGGGCGCGGACCTGGATACGTGCAGTTTGCACCTTTCACCAAAAAGGTGGAGCCGCAGTCGGTGCGCGTAGGCTTCGCACGAATGCCGGATGAAGCCGGAGTGGAGGAGATGCTCCGTGGCCTCGAAGGGGTCCTGCAGAGCGCGCTCAACTAGATCACGGCTGTCGAGTCAGACGTCGGTCCAGCGAATGACGTCGACCTGCGCGCCGACGTCCCATGTGCCCGATCCCGGCGCCAGCAGCGCCAGGCCATCCGAGTCCGCCAGCGCCGTTGCCGCGCCGGAAGCCTGGTTGTCATGCGGCATTGCGCAGAGGTGGGCGCCCTGTCGCGTGATGCGCACGCGCGCGATCTCCAGGCGCTCCGTGACGCGCGGACGCGCCTTCCCCAGCTGCGCGGGCAGCACGAACGGCAGCGGCGAGGCGTCGCGCTGCATGGCGCGGAGCAGCGGAACACCGAAGAGCGCAAACGTCACGATGGCGCTGGCCGGATTTCCCGGCAGCCCCAGCACGTGCGCGGTCGCGCCGTGGCCCACGACCAGCGGCTTGCCCGGCTTGATGGCGACCTTCCAGAAATCCAGCTTCACGCCGGCGCGCTCCAGCGCAGGCTTCACGTGATCGTGATCGCCCACGCTCACACCGCCCACCGTCACCAGCAGATCGCACGAGGACATGGCCTCCGCGATCGCGTGCTCGATCTCTTGCGGGTCGTCGCGCACCACGGGCGCGATCGTCACGTCCGCACCTGCGGAGAGCGCGAGCTGCGCCACCGCGGGGCTGTTGGACTCCGGAATGCTGCCGAACGCGTCGGCCGAGCCCGGCGCGCGAAGCTCGTCACCAGTGGACAGGATGATCACGCGCGGGCGCCGCGATACGGTGAGCTCCGCCTGGTCCAGCATCGCCGCGAGCGCCAGCGCACCCGCGGATAGCCGCAGCCCGGACGACAGCGCCTTCTCTCCAAGCTTCATGTCCTCTCCCAGGCGCCGCACGTGCTGCCAGGGTTTGGGCCGCGCCTCGAAGAAGATGCCTTCGCCTTCGCGGCGCACGTTCTCCTGCATGATCACCGCGTCCGCGCGCACCGGAATGGGCGCGCCGGTGAAGATCCGACATGCGCTACGCGGCGCGAGAACGCCGGTGTCTCCGCCAGCGCGGCTCTCACCGGACACGTGCAGCGAGAACTGCTCCTTCGCAGGAAAATCCGCGTCCGCCTCGGGCAGGTCGGACGTGGCGACGGCGTAGCCGTCCATCGCACTCGCGTCGAAGCGTGGGAGCGACGCGCGCGCCAGGACGTCGCGTCGCAGGACCCGACCGCCGGCCGACGCGACGCTCGCCATCTCCGTCCCAACGTCACGGGCCGCTGCGATCACGCGCGCCCTTGCCTCACCGAATTCCAGGAGATCCGCCACGGCAAGGAAAGTTACCACCGTTTTGAAACTCATCGACGGCTCACACACATCTCCAAACGGGGGACACGGACAGCTGAGGCGACGCGCCAAGAACCCAGGTATACCGGTAGAGCCATGACACAAGCGCTCGACCCCAAGAACCTCCCGGCCAGTGATGAACGCACCAAGCTCAAGATGGAGCTCTCCGAGAAGGCGCGCGTCGCCGTGACGCAGAACCAGCCACTCGTGGCGTCGCTACACATCTCGGATGCGCTGATGCTGTTCCCGAACGATCGCTCGCTCCTGGATCAGTTCGACGAGATCGTCTTCGCATCGCAGGATCCCCTCGCGCTCTTCCCCGTTGCCACGGGTGCCATTCATGTGGCGACGGCCGCTGGGCGCGCGCGCGTGCTGATGATCCAGAAGCGGTTGCCCGAAGCGGTGGAGCTGCTCGGCCGCGTTCTTGATGTTGCTCCGGAGCTCGAGTACCTGGACTGGCTGCATCGCTGGCTCCAGCCGCACGTGCTCCAGCCGCTTGGCTGGGACCTGCTCATGGGCTCCGTCATCAAGCCCACGCTGGAGATGACGCTCGACGTGCCGGTGCCCGCGGATCCGCAGGACCCACGCATGCCGAACCTGCGCGCGGCGAACGAGATCTTCACCGTGATGCTGCCCGCGTTCCCGAACGAGAAGGTGCTCTACGTGGGCGCGTGCATGGTGCGCCGCCGCCTGGGCGACACGGCCGCAACTCTTGCAGTCGCGGAAGAGGGCGTACGTCGCTTCCCGGACGACTGGAGTCTTCGCACCGCCCTGCTGAACGCGCTGCGCGACGCGAAGCGCCCCGATGAGGCATACCAGCAGGCCCAGTTCGCAATGCGCATCGACGCGCAGGACTTCTCGCCGCTCCACGACGCGGCATGGGGCTACATCACAGCGGGCCGCTTTGACCAGGCAGCGAACCTGTTCCAGCAGCTCGTACAGCAGGACGCGGACTACCCCACCGGCAAGGCATGCTTGCACTATGCACGCATCAAGGCGTGGAACACACCGGAGGATCGCATGGCGCTCCTGGCCCTGCGTGAGCGGCAGTACTGGGACTCCGCGATCGCGCGGATGGCAAACGAGATCGACCCGCCGCTGGAGTACATCACGTACCTGCCGGGCCCGGGTGATGCGTCCGCGAGCTACGCGCGCGAGATGGTGTCGGAGCTGCACCACGTGATGGAGTGCTGCGGCCAGGGCGCGAACATCAGCGTCACGATCCGCTCCGAGTACCCCGAGTCGCCGAGCGCGCGGCTCGCTTTCGACGTCGCGATGCGCAGCGTGGGCGCCGCGCACGCCACCATGAACGTCGAGGTCGAGAAGACGCCACAGCCCGATCCGCGCTCGAACAAGGGCCGCGTCGATCTCCCCGTCTGGAACTTCCAGAATGGGCAGCTCGCGCCCATGTTCCAGTTCGGCGATCAGAACGCGCAGCGCGCCGTCGGCGGCATCGCGTACCAGCTGTTCCGCAAGGACGTGTGGGATCCCGCCGCGCGCGCGGTGGCCACGAGCGCAGGCCCGCAGGCCGTCCAGGCGTTCATGAGCGTGTTCACGAACCCGCCGCCGCCCCCCGCAGACTTCGACGGCGTGACGTGGACCTTCCGCTGCCAGGTGGCAGCCGCGGTGATCGTGAGCCACATGGGACCATGGGAGGGCGGTCCTGCGCGCCCCGCGCTCTACTCGCTGGTGTCCGGCCCGAGCGACTGGACGACGATCGCGGGCATCATCGCGCTCTCGTTCCGCGCAGGCGACTCGCCGCAGGTCCGCGGTGAGGTGGAGGGCATGTACAAGTGGCTGCGCTCGCTCATCGCGCCCGTGGGCTTCACGCCGTGGGAGTCCGCGCTCGTCGATTGCTGGCTCTCGCTCGGCAATCATCCGGAGCCGTTCAAGGCGGAGCTCCTTGCCTGGCAGAAGCAGTACGAGGACACGGTCGAGAGCAAGAACTCGGTGCAGACGCAGCGCCGCTACGGCGGACTCACCCTGGAGCAGTACGCGGAGTTCTCGTCGCAGCGCGACAAGCTGATGGGCACCATCGCGTACGGAGGCGCAGGCGCGGCATTCATGGGGGCAGTCGCGCCGTCGCAGCAGGTCCAGGCGCTCTGCCAGAAGTTCGGCGTGAACCCGCACAAGCCGTTCGTGGACGAGTGGCAAGAGGCGCTCAACGCAAGCCCCGGGCTCATGGACGACTTCCTGGACGCGAGGAAGACCTACGAGCTCGAGCAGATGGGCGTGAACAAGGAAGAGAAGGCCGCGCTCGACAACATCGTGTCGGGCAACATGGACATGCATCAGCGCATGGCGCAGGCCCAGGAAGCGCAGCGCGCGGTGGCGCAGGGCTCACCCGCCGATCAAGATCCCGATCCGGTCGTGTTCCCCGGCCAGCGGGTCGCGCGCTTGTCCGACTACGTAGGCATCATGAAGGGCATGCAGCGGGGCGACATGATGGGCGCGCTCGGAAGGTACGGCCTGGACATGATGAGCTACGGCCAGGTGGCAACGGCGTGGGGCGCGAAGATGGCGGCGGATCCCACCCTCACTGAGAAGTTCTCGAAAATGATGGCGGCCCCGTAGACGCCTCTCACTCACATGCGAGGCCGTGGAGGATCTCGCCGGTCGAGGGGCGCGGAACGCTTGCCGTGCGGGCGCCCGTCTTCGCATCGAACACGAAGATGCCGCCATCCGTGTACCAGGGGATGATCGCAAGGCGGTCGCTCTTCACGGCCGAGAGCCCGATGATGCTTCCCGCATAGCCCTGGAGCTTGAGCGCGCTGGTCTGCGCACCCGTCTCGCGAGACACGCGCATGACGGTGTCTGTCTGGAATGCCGACGCGAGAAGTCCATCCGCGGTTGGTGCAAGGCGGCTCGCGCTCGGTGCGCTGGTCACGGCGATCGGGCTGTGGGCGGTGACATCCGCGAACGATCCGTAGCGCGCGAGCTTGCCGGCAGCGAGGACCCAGACGGTGCTCGCATCAGCGGAGACCACGTCGCAGGCGACATCCGACGTGTCCACCGCGCCGCTGGCGATGTCGATGAGCACGACGGTGTTCGCGCACGTCAGGATCGTTGCGCCCTGCACGCCGATCGAAGATGCATCCGCTACGACGTCCGCGGAGACCTCAGCACCGATGTCCACGACACCGGACGGAAGGTGCACGCGCGCGACGTGCTCCTTCACACCACGAGACGCGAACGAGGTACACACGACGTCGTCCGTGTTGGTGCCAGTGTCGGTGGGCGGCGCAGGTGCCACGTGCTCCCCCGGACCTCCGCCGCCGCACGCGACCGCACTGAGGGCGAGGAGAAGGCCAAGGCGAGGGGCGCAGGTCACCCCCCTCGGTCAGCAAGCTTCGTACCCAGCTTTTCGGAGCGGGTGGCGCCGCGTTTCGGCGCGATTCGGCCCGTTGCGTGAGGGGGCTTGCCCACGATGGATCGGGGCGCGGGGCCACGGTGGATCCACTCCGTGGCGGGCTCGCCAACTTCTATCGGTGGTTCACGGCGGACACGCTTCGGGGAAAGGGGGCGCGCGCCGTGGCTCCTGGCTACGGATGGCGTCGCAGGTTCCCGTGCAGCCCATCGGCGGCGGTGGTGGCGGCCCGCCCATGCACGTGATCCACTTCGGGTCCATCGGATCGCCGTGCTTGGGACCGGCGTCCTCCATGGGGCATGTGTTGGGGAGTACCCAGCAGACCCCACCGATGGCCTCACGGGGGCCGTCGCACTTCGCGTCTGGCTGCGGAAAGAGCTTCGCGCAGTACGCGCCGACAAGGGCGCACTTCGTGGGGCCGCCGCACTCGGCCGCTGCGCTCGTGCACTGCCCCGGGACCGACGCGGTCTCGCCGCGCTGTCGGCGCAGGCAATCGTTCCAGAAGGTCACGCCGTCGCACGCGCACGTCTCCGCGCGCATGTCTTCGCAGAACGTGGGCCGTACCTGGCACACGCCCGTGGCGGCGCCGCACGAGTCGCGCTCACAGAAGGAGGAGAGCCCACACTCCTCGTTGGTGGTGCATGACTTGCCGAACGGCTTCGAATCGCCGCCGTCCAGGCCGTGCACGTCCGCGACCACGACGTCCTGCGGCGCGCAGCACACGAGCGCGAGGATCAGCGCAACGCCAGTCGACGACAGCCCAACGGCGCGGCCGGGGCTCATCTGGCCGGCTCCTCTCCGCTCGCGCGGCCCGCAACGGTGAAGTCGAACCCGAGCGAGAGCGCAGGCCGAACACGCGACGGCAGGAACGCGATCTCCGAGATGTTCGGGCCGTCGTGCACGACGTACCTGTGCGGCTTCAGATCCACGTCCAGACCGAAGTCGAGGAACATCTCTGCGCCGCGCGTCACTGCGTATCGCGCGCCGAGGACGCCGCCGAGCACCGGTGACACGTCCGTCGTACCGGCGTTGACGTGATCGTCGGGGACCGTGAGTCCCTGCGGCGTGATGAAGAACACGTCCGCGCCGGCGGAAGGCCCGAGCGACATCACGAAGCGAGGCGTGATCTCGTACTCCGCGGCGCCCGAGACGCGCAGCGCCAGCGCGCTCGCACGCACCTTCACCTCGCTGCCCGACGCCTCGAACGGCACGTGATAGGCGCCCGACAGAGCGATCGCCGGGTGCAGTGCGCCGCGGCCCAGGCGCAGCATGCCCTTGCCACCGCCTCCGACGACCACGCTCGAGTCACCACCGAAGCCACGGCCCACGAAGAATGCACCGATGTCCACGCCGTACCGCGATGCGCCCTCCACCTTCGCGGAGTCGTGCTCCGGACCAGTGACAGGCTGCGTGGTGGACGCGCTGGGCGCTGCGCTCGCGGACGGTGCGGGCGAAGGAGGTGCGGACAGAGCGGAAGACGGGGACGGGGACGGAGCTGCGGACGCGCTCACGCTCGCAGGCGGCGGAGGCGTGATGGATGCGCTCGGTGGTGGCGGCGCCTCTGCGACCAGATCCTCCACCGAGGCCTGGATGATGTGCGCGAGCTCCTCGGTGGCGATATCCGACTTCGCGCCACGAGCGACAGAGCGACGCGCCACGATTCGACCGCTCGACCCTTCCACAAGGACCAACGTGGCGCGCTGGGGGTCCGCGAGGTCGACCCATGCGGTGGCAAACGTCCCCGGCGTCTTCACCGAGAGCGCACCGTCGAAGATGTCGACACGCTCGACGCGGGCAATGTCCAGGCGCGCGCCGATGCGCGACAGCAGCTCCGAGAGCGAGCTCGTGAGCCCGTTCGCATCCTTGTCGCTTCCCGCAATCACGACCCGCACGACGTGAGGATTCGTCACCACGGCGTCGCCGAAGGCAGCCCTGGGCAGCACCCACGCGGGCACCGCGACTGCAGCAAGGACGACGCAGGCGAAGCGAAGTTTCACGCCTTCCTTCTACTCGCCCGTGCTCAACGCGACGAGAGCTCCTTGATGCGCGCCTCGGCGTGCCCGGTGTGAACCGACTGCGGATAGCTGGCGACGAGCTTCTCCCAGGCCTCGCGCTCGAGGTCCGCGCGTCCAAGCCGCTCGTAGGCCCGCGCGCGACCGAACATGGCCTCCTCGCGGAGTGAGCCGCCGCCCTCGTCCAGATACTTGTCGAAGAGCGGCAGAGCGCCCTGTGCGTCGCCGTCGTCCAGGAGCATGCGGGCCATCGCGATGCGCGCGGCAGCGGCCTCGGGCGCGGTGCCATGCCGTGCGAGGAGATCCTGATAGAGCTTCGCGGCGGCGGCGTGATCACCGCGACGACGGGCGTCGTTGGCGGACGAGAACAGGATGCCTGCGGAGCTAGGCGCTGCACTCGAAGCAGCAGCAGGGGCCGCGAACGTGGTCGGAGCCGACGACGCTGCGTGCGACGCGTTTCCGAGCGCGTTTGTCGGCACGAACGTCGGAGCAGGACGCTGCGGCACGGGCGCGCAAGCGGTCGGCGCGGGCAGGGCAAGCGTGATCGCCGACGCGACGGGCGCGACGGGCGCGACGGGCTCTGGCGGCAGGGCAGTGTGCTGGATTTCGTCCGCGTTGTTCGTGTCGTTGTTCGTGTCGTTGTTCGTGTCGTTTACCACCTGCTCGTTCGGAGCAGAAGGACGCGACGGTCCCTTCTTGCTGACGTGCTTCGGCTTCGGCGCGACGGGCTCCGCAGGCGCTGGGGACTCTTCCACCTGCTGCGTCGGTGTGAAGATCGCAGCCCACACGCGGGTGCCGCGCGCCGCGACCGCCACGCTCGCCATCATGAGCACCGCGGCAGCCGCGATCAGCGCGATGCCGACCCTACGGCGCGAACGCCAGGTCGGACGCAGCGTGATCACCTTCTTCTCGAAGCGCACAAGCGCCGCTTCTTCCTCTTCTGCCTCGCGACTGGGGAGCGGCGCGTCCAGGTCGTCGCCGAGCTCTGCGTGGAAATCCAGCTGCGCCTGGCGCAACAGACGGCATGGCGCGCACGCGGACAGGTGCGCGTCGAGCTGCGCGCGCTCTGCCGCGGTCAGCTCCTCTTCGTTCTCTTCGCGCTCGAGCAGATCCTCGGGGTGAAGCTCCGCGTCGAGTGCTTTCGAGAGCATCGCGGCGGTCCGCTCGGAGGCGTGCCCCGCCACGCCCATGCTCGCAAGCTCCGCGGCAAAGTCCTGCTCTGCGGCGACCAGCAGGCGGCACGCCGCGCACTGCGCGAGATGGGCAAGGAGCAGCGCGTGCTCGCTGGGCGAGAGCTCCTCCGGGTCGCGGTCGAGCAGGTCCTCGGGGTGAAGAAGGCTGCTCATGCATCCACTCCGAGCTCTTCGGCCAGGCGCGGGTTCTGCTCGATGCGGCGGCGCAGCGCTTCCTTCGCGAGACGCAGGCGGCTGCGCACCGTGTTCACCGGCACGCCCGTGGCCTTCGCGACGTCACCGAGCGACCAGCCCAGCACGAAGCGCAGCGCGATGGACTCCGCCTGCTCGTCCGGGATGTCGTTCAGGAGGTCGAGCACCATCTTCTTGCGGCGTGCCGCGCGGAGCTGCTCGGAGGGTTGCGCGCCATTCGACTCGAGGGTCTCGAGATCGATCTCACCGTCCTGGCGCTGATGCTGCACGCGGGTGCGCTTGCGAGCGGCAACGGCGGTGCGCACGGCGATGCGGGACGCGAAATGCACGGGCTCGCACTCGCCACGGAACGAAGGGAGCGCCTGGACGAACGCAATGAGTGACTGCTGCACGACGTCCTCGACGTCCGGAGAGCCATAGCCAAGAACCACCTGCACCGACCGCGACATACGCGGTGTCACCTGCTCGAGAAGGTCCCGGGTCGCGCGCATGTCGCCAGCAGCCGCCACCTTGGCGAGCTTCAGCTGGGGGCTCTCGACCCGCGGGACCTGGAATTCTTCAGCAGTATCGTTCACGTTTTGTCCTCTCGGCTCGCTGCGGGGGCGCCGATCTGGCGGCTCACCCATGAGGAGTGTCGGCCGCGTTCAAATGTGATCACAATTTTACTCGCGCCGATCGCCTTTTTTCAGAAGATCGCCGTCCAGCTCCTCATCGAACACGAAGCTCTGGGCCCGCGGACGCATGGGCGGCAGTGGAGCGGTCGCGGTCGGACCGCCTTGCGACGGCGGGAGCGGTGCAGTGTTGGTCGGAGGAGCTCCCATCGGCTGCGTATTACGCGGGCTCGCGAAGGGAACGGGTGACTGCGCGATCGCTGGCCTCGGAATGGCCGGTGGCCCCTTCGGCATTTCTGGCCTCCTGCTCGCAGGACCATCGCTGGGGATCGGCGGCGGGCCCTTCGCATGCGGCTCCACGTGCGCTGTCTCCACAGGCGGCGTGGGTCGCTGCAGAGCCACCATCCGCGGCGTGGACGGGCGCGGTGACGGACGCGGCGGGTTCATGGGCAAGGGCGGCATGTTCGTTGGCAAGCCGCGGCGCACCGTCGCATAGTCCGGCACGTGCGAAGCGGGCGGCAGTGCGTCGACCTTCCTGTCGATGCGAATGACCTCCGACGAGACTCCTCGCTCCTCGTCGCTCTTCTTCGTGCTCTCCGGCGCCACGCCCGCGAGCCCCGGCATCTGCTTCTTGGCCGCCTTCGCCGCCGCGTGAAACGCCTCCGCGAAGTCGCGCGCGGTTCCGAATCGCAGCACTGGATCTTTCGCGAGCGCGCGCCTGAACCATTCGTCGAGCTCTGGCAGCGAACCGCCGAGATGCTCGGACACCGGAGGAGCCCGATTCGTGGCGAGCGCCATCATCACCTGCCCCAGCGTGTCGCCCGTGAAGGGGACGATGCCGACGAGGCAGTGATACGCGACGATCCCGAGCGAATAGAGATCCGAGCGCGCGTCCGGCGATTTTCCCTCCAGGAGGAGCTCTGGCGCCATGTACTCGAGCGTGCCGAAGAGCTCCTCGCTCGCGCCCGTCTTCGCCATGATCTCTGCGACACCGAAGTCGACGACCTTGGCGAGCAGTCGTCCGTCCTGGTCCTTCGTGAGGAAGATGTTGGCGGGCTTGATGTCGCGATGCACCACGCCGACTGCATGCGCACGAGAGAGCGCGCGCGCGGTGTGCACGACGATGGTCTCGGTCTCCACCAGGTCGAGCTTTTGCAGGTTCGAAAGGCGCGTGGCGAGGTCCACTCCGTCGAGCAGCTCGTACACGATGTATGGAGTGCCGTTGCTATCAACGCCTCGCGCAAACACCTTCACGATGTTCGGGCTCATCATGCGCGCGGAGAGCTCTGCTTCGCTCTGGAACTGCTGCAACATCTCCTTGCGCTTCGAGAGCTCGGGCCGCAGCACCTTCACGGCGACGGTGATGCGGCGCTCGAGATCCTTGGCAAGCCAGACCGAGCCTGCGCCGCCCTCACCCAGGCATGACACGAGCTCGTAGCGGTCCTCTATGACCTTCCCCTGGAAGAATGTGGGGGTCACCGCGCGCGCGCTCGATGGAGTCGGTGCATGGATATCCACAACAACGGTATCAGCAAATCAGTGCTTGCGAATGAGGCCTTCTTGCGCGGTGGAGGCGACAAGGAGACCTGCGCGCGTGAACACACGGCCGCGCACCAGGCCACGCGCACCGGACGCCGATGGGCTGTCGATCACATGGAGCAGCCACTCGTCGACCCGAAACGGCCGGTGAAACCACATGACGTGGTCCAGACTGGCCACCTGCATTCCCGGAGAGACGAAGCTCACGCCGTGCGGCAGCAGCGACGTGGTGACGAATCCGTGGTCGGACGCATATGCAAGTAGGTATGCATGCAGCGCGGGCTCGTCGGATACCTTCCCTGCCGTTCGTAGCCAGACCATGCGCACGGGAGCGCGTGCGGTCGAGACCGTAGGGTCGACGTCGTGCTCGTCCGTCACGGGGCGAATCTCGAACGGGCGCGGAGCGATCGCGCGCTGCTGCATCTTCTCCGGCAGCCGTGCGAGGTGCGGCAGGAGGCGCTCTTGCTCGGTCGGCAGGGTCTCGGGGGCGGGAGCGGCCGGCATATCGTCCTGGTGCGAGAAGCCGTCTTCCGCCTTCTGGAACGACGCCGCCAGGTTGAAGATCGCTTGCCCCGATTGCACGGCGACGACGCGACGCGTGTTGAACGAGCCGCCATCGCGGATGCGATCGACCTCGTAGACGATCGGCTTCTTCACGTCGCCGGGCCTGAGGAAGTAGGCGTGGAGCGAGTGCACGTGGCGCTCCGTGTCCACCGTCTGCGCGGCGGCGGAGAGCGCCTGGCCCAGCACCTGTCCACCGAAGACCGTGCCCCAGCCAAGGTCCTGGCTCTGCCCACGGAACAGGTTCTCTTCGATGCGTTCGAGCGCGAGCAAGCTCGTGAGCTCGTCTAGGACCTGTGACATCTCAGGGCTGTGTACTCGGGTCCTGGCAGCAGCGGAAGCCCGTCGAGTAGTCGTGGTAGCTGAAATCGTGCGCGATGGTGCGGTAGGCGCAGCCGTCCCCGTGCTCGTGCGTGTCGAGCCAGAAGCCGCCCTGGAACGTGCCGTTCGGATCGCGCGTCCACTCGTGGAGGTTGCCGACCATGTCGAACACCCCTGCGTCCGTGACGCACGCCGCATACGCGCCGGTCTTCGCGAGCCCGCCCTGCA
>JBBRNJ010000070.1:0-46431 GCA_038230375.1 Polyangiales bacterium
CCACCGTCGCACCGACGACCGCGCCCCCCGTTGCCACCACCCCGCCGCCTGAGACCCTCCCGCCCGCAACAGGCCCCACCGTGAAGGTGCACATCAACTCGCCCGTGGCGGCATCGTTGATGCGACGACCGCGCGGTGGACAGTCGTTCCTGCGCGCATGCGACGCTCCGTGCGACATGGAGATGCCTGTTGCTGACGACTACATGGTGTCCGCGGCGAACTCGAAGACCACGGCCGTGAAGCTCAACGGACAGCCGGGACAGACCGTGATCATCGACGTGGACCCGCCGAGCGACGGCGGAAAGATCGGCGGCGTCGCCATGATCGTGGTGGGCGCGCTGGGCCTCACGGTCGGCGGTTTTGTGGACTTCATCGGCCTCATCCTGGAAGGCGCTTCCTCCCAGACCACCAGGGACGGCGCCGACGGCGTCCTCATCGTTGGCCTGGTGATCACAGGTGTCAGCCTTGGTCTTGGCATCGGCGGTGTGGTCGTGTTCTTCAAGTCGGGCAACACCGACGTCACCGCCAAGACCGGCTATCTCGAGCCGGTGCTCGGCGTGCCGAAGGTCGACGATCGCTTCGTGCGCGCACCCGTGTGGCACACGCCGACCGCATTCGAGCGCGCCGCGCAGGGCCCCGCGATGCAGACCGTTCCGATCTTCTCGCGCTCGTTCTGACTCACGACATACGGGCGCGGCTTCGCCAGAGGATGACCAGGAAGAGCGGGCCGCCGATGAGCGCCGTCACCGCACCGACCGGCGTCTGACGCTCGAGCAGGCGAAAGCCCAGACGCGAGACCAGATCGCAGAGCACGAGCGTCGCGCCGCCGCCGATGATCGACGCGGGCAACACCACGCGAATGTCTGGCCCCGCGATCCGCCGCACGGCATGCGGGACGATGAGGCCGACGAACCCGATCATTCCAGACGCACTGGTGATGGCGCCAACGATGAGTGAGCATGCGAGCAGCGTGCGGAGCGAGAGTGCGCGCACGTCCAGACCCAGGTTCTCCGCTGCGCTGGGCCCGAGCGCGAGCAGGTTCAGCTTCCCCGCATCCATCAAGAGCACCGCGAGCCCGAGGGCGACGTACGCGGCCACGAACGCGAGCGACGTGGATGAAGGCGCGTCCAGAAAGCCCATCAACCAGTACAGCATCTCCTGCGCGGTGCCAGCGGTGACGAGGGTCTTGATGAAGGTGATCGCAGCCGAGGCGATCGCATTCACGATCACGCCTGACAGGAGCAGGCTGACCGCATTTCCGCGACCGCGGCTCGCGAGCGCGTACACGACACCCGTGGCAAGCAGGCCGCCGAGAAGCGCAGCCACCGGGATGAGCGATGCGCCCACGAAGGTCAGCTCCGTGAGCCCGAGCGAGATCACGATCACGGCGCCCAGCGCCGAGCCACCCGACACGCCAAGGACGTACGGCTCCGCGAGCGGGTTGCGGAGCAGCGCCTGCAGCGCCACGCCCACCGCCGAGAGCCCCGCGCCCGCGACGACACCGAGCAGTACGCGCGGAAGCCGCACGGCCACGATCACGCTCCACTTGCTGTCCACCTCACCGAACGCGAGCGACAGGCCGACCGCGATGAAGAGGAGGAGCACGGACAACGACAGTGCGAGCGCGGTCCGTGCGCGCGGCATGGCCGTGCCGGCGCCGATCGCAGCCGTCATGGGGCGACGTTGCGCTCGTAGAGGATGCGAAGACCCGTCAAGGTGAGCTCGTCGTCGGTGATGGGGACCGTCCGCGTGAGCGGCGCAATGAGCCCCGCAAGCCCGCCGGTGGCGATCACGGCGCAGTCCTGTCCCATGTCCAAAAGGAGCCGCTCGACCAGGCCGTCGACGAGGCCGACGTAGCCGTAGACGATTCCGGACTGCATCGAGTGCACGGTGTTGCGCCCGATGACCTTCGGCGGGAGCGCGACCTCCACGCGAGGGAGCTTCGCCGCGCGAGAAAACAAGGCATCCGCGCTGATCTGGATTCCCGGCGCGATGACACCACCCAGGTACTCGCCCTTGCTGGAGACGCAGTCGAACGTGGTGGCCGTGCCGAAGTCCACGACGATGACTGCCTTCTGGAAGCGCGCATACGCGGCCACGGCGTTCACGATGCGATCCGCGCCCACCTCGCGCGGGTTCTCCACCAGGATGGGCATGCCAGAGCGGACACCGGCGCCGACCACGAGCGCCTCCTTGCCGAACGCTTGCTGCACGAGCCTGACCATGGGCTCCGTGAGTGGCGGCACCACGCTCGCCACGATGCCGGCCGTCACGCGCGACGCCTCGATCCCATTCATGGAGAGGAGCGAGAGCAGCGTGACGCGGTACTCGTCCGCGGTGCGACCGCGGCTGGATTCCACCCGGAACTGGTGCACGAGCTTGTCGCCCTCGAAGAGCCCGAAGACGATGTTCGTGTTGCCAACGTCGATGACGAGGAGCATGGCCGCAGAGCCTATTCGACCTTCAGCGCCACGGGAACAGGCGACGGAGCGTGAGCAGGTTGCCGCCTGCGGCGAGCCGCGCGTAGATGTCGTTGCCGTTCTCCCCCGGCCTGTCGCCGGCCCGCGGCATCCGCAGCTCGACGACACGGTTCAGCGGCTCCACCAGGTGACGTCCTTCGGAGAGCCACCGCACTGTCTGGAAGAGCTCTCCGGCGTCGAACCAAATTCCGTGCATATTGCACACGTCGACCGAGATACCAGAGCGGGCCGCGAAGGTGGCGCGTTCCATCATGGACCGACAGGCTGGACACGCCGCCATCGGGAACAGCTGCGAGCTCGAGAGGGGCGCTGCTCCAGTAGTGTCGATGATCTCCACCTCCGTCGTGGTGGATGCCGTGAGCAGCCTTGTCCAGTCGTCCGCCGCGACGAAGAGACCGCCACACGACGCGCAGTGGTGGCCGTATTCCTCGGGGTCGTTCGGCGTGTGGGTGAGCTGCGCCGATGTGCAGCGCGGACAGGGCAGCGGCAGATCCGGCGGCTCGCGCCCCATGGGCGGAAGCGGCGCGCCGCAATGACAGACCTGGGAATCCGCGAGATTACTGACGCCGCAGTAGAGGCAGCGCTTCTCGGTGCCATGCGGCGGAGGTGAGCTCTCTCGGTACATCATGCGGCAGGCCCAAGAGCATACCCCCGAGCCGGGTCCAAGACTGCGTGGTAGACATGTGCGTGCGCGCGTTTCGCTCCTTGCTGCTCTTGACCTTCCTTGCCGCGTGCAGCGATCCAAAGGCTCCAGAGCCCGCGCACCAGGCAGCCGAAGCGATGGGGCCCACCACCACGGTGCTCACCGTCGCGCGTCCTGTTGTCACCGAGGATGCCGGCGCTGCGGACGAAGCAGCCGCAGTCGCAGATGCGACGACCGTGGACGCGGGGCCTCCTCCGAAGCGCAGGCCCGGCGGGTACGCGAACATCGATCCCACCGATGACTATGTCGTGGGTCCGCCCGACCCGGAGACGGACTGCGAGGGCTCGCTGAAGGCGCTGGGCGTGACATTCCAGCGCGCAAGCCTGCCCGTGCACACGACGCGTTCCAAGCAGAAGATCGTGTGCGGCGCGCCCGAGGTCGTCACGTACATCCGCGGCCCGGGCAAGATCGCCTACAACAGCGCGCCTCTCGTCACGTGCGGTATGGCCCTGGCGCTGGCGACGTGGGAGCGCATCCTGCAGGACGAAGCGGCGTCGAAGCTGAAGACGAAGGTCGCGCGCATCGAGCACATGGGGACGTACAGCTGCCGCGAGGTGTCGGCCTATCCAGGCACCGTCAGCGAGCACTCGTACGCGAACGCGATCGACGTCATGCGCTTCGTGCTCGCCAACGGAAAGACCATCGAGGTCGTTCGCGACTTCGACCTGTCCGACGGCGAGCCGAAGAAGGCGGGCGGCGCATTCTTGCGGGCGGTGTCGCGCAGAGCGAACGACGAGGACGTCTTCTCCAACGTGCTCACGCCGTTCTTCAACAAGGACCACAACAACCACTTCCATCTGGATCTCAGTCGCTACCGCCTGGATGGCACGCGACCCGCGACCTGAAAGGCTTGACGGCTACTTCACCTTCACGTCGGTGATCACGTCGCCCTCGGCGACCGCGTCCCAGTCCCCCGTGGCATGACCGATACGCGTGTACTCGCCGTCCAGGTGCGGCGTGCGTGCGAGCGTCACGAAGAGCTGGCTCGAGCCCGTGTCGCGCCCCGCGAGCGCCATGCCGATGTCGAGCCGCGCGAACGGCACGGGAGATGTCTCGCAGCGGAGCAGGGTGCCGGAGCCGCCATAGCCATCGCCGTCGGGGTCGCCGAACTGCGCGACGAACGCAGGCACCACCCGATGCACGACGATCCCCTTGTAAAAGCCGCTCTTCGCGAGCGACGTGATGCGCGCCACGGTCACGGGCGCAAGCTCCGGCTCCAGCACCAATCCCAGCTCACCGGAGTCCGTGACGAGGGTGAGCGTTGCGGACGCGTGCGGCCCGAGCACCTCTGGTGCTGCCGCCCGTGGGGTCTTGGGCGCGGGGCAGACGGTGCGATTGTCGCCCAGCGTGCGCAGCGCCTTCTGCGCGCGCTCGCGTACGGTGACGTTCGTGTCCTGGCATGCAGTCTCCGCCGCGGCCTTCGCGGACAGAACGTGCACCGCCGCCGCTGCATCCAGGAGCGCGAGACGCGTCTCGACCAGATCTTCCTTCCACGGCTTCCTCATCGCGCTGGCGAGCGCGCGCGCCACCGTGTTGTCGATCTCCTGCATGGGATTGGCGGACGGGGGGGGCGCGCGCGGATCGAGCGCAGCGCGCTTCTCGATCTCGGCCAGGACCATGAGCCGTTCTGGGTGCGTGCTCACCAGGTCCGCGGTGGTGGCGACCAGACCAGGCTTGTCCGAGGACAGTCCTTCGACGATCAGCGTGCGCCCCAGATCTCCGAGCTCCACGTGCGAGCCAATGCCCTCGATCGCCTGCTCGCGCACGCGGAGGTGCTTGCTCCTTGCAAGCTTCGCGAACGCCTCTCTCTTCGCGGCGCCGGCGATGGGTGACTCGAGCATGGAGGTCAGGACCGCGTGCTCCTTCGCATACGTTCCGTCCTCATCGCACTTCGCGAGTACGTCGGAGTCCCACGCGGCGTGCGCCAGCGACAGCGCCGCGGTGCAGCGCAGCTCTGCAAGGCGGCGCGCGAGCATGGGCGGCGGATCGCCTGGCGCGCGCAGCTGAGCGACGGCGGACAGCACCGTGGACGCCTTCTTCGGCGCGTCGGCCCCCACGGATGACAGCAGCGACGAGAGCACCGCGAAGTCGTCTCCGCCGAGCGCGCTGATCGCGAACGGATCCTTGTCGGGCGTGAGCTTGCCAAGGAGCTCCGTGGCGGCGCTCTTGCCCGCGTCCCCGAGCGTGCCTAGCGACCGGGCAGCCTCCGCGCGCTCGGCGATCGTGAACTGTTTGTCCGAAACGATCTTTGCAAGGTCCGGCACTGCTTCCTTGCCGCAGCGGAGGAGAGTCTTGATGGCGAAGATGCGCGCCTCACCGGGACGCGCGAGCGCACCACGCGCGCCCTTGAGCGCGGTCTCCTTGAACGCGTCGCCGATGGGAATGCGTGACAGGCCGAAGAAGGCCATGTCGCGAGGAGCGAACTCCCCGGCGTTGCCAGTGGCCGCATAGAGCAGCGCGAGGAGACCCGCGTCCCCGAGATCCTTCTTTCGCGACGCGAGGTCCGACAGGCCAAGCACCGCCGCCTCCATCATGGGGCCGTCTTTGACGCGCACCCACGCCGTGAGGACTGCCTCCGCGAGCGGACCGCCGCAACGCCCGATGGCGCGCCCGATCGCGCGGCGCACGTCCACCGCGGCGTCGCCAGGCTTCTCCTCCTTTGGCGCCTTGTCTGGAGCGGGCACGAGCGCGAGCGGCGCGGCGCGTGCTGAAAGGGCGCGCACGAAGCTCTCCTCATGCCCCTTGCAGATGTACCCGAGCCCGTACGCAGCCCACGCGCTGGTCTCCGCGTCTTCATCGCCGAGCAGCGACAGCAGCGGCTCCATTCCGTCCGGATCCGCGATGCGCGCAAGAGAGATGGCCGCACGTCTGCGAACCCGCGGATCGTGATCCTGTGTGGTTCCGGTCACCACAGCTGCGGAGCTGCGCATGTCCTCGGCCATCGCGAGCGCGGACGCGTCCAGCGGACCCAACGCGTTAGGCGCAGCATCCGAAGCGTCCTTCGAACGCGTGTCGGTGCAGCCGAGCACAAGCATGCATCCTGCAAGCATCGGGCAAAGGAGCGTCCGCGTGCGCACGGCGGAAGCATAGTCCGCGCCGGCCCCTTTGGGCGCCGGAACGGGCACGACGCGCACGAACGGTTGACGGGTCCTCCTGCACCCGCATAGAACAGTGCAAGGCCAATGCAGATCACCTTCTGGGGCGTGCGCGGCAGCATCCCGTCGCCCGGTCCCGACACAGTCGAGATCGGCGGCAACACAAGCTGTGTCGAGGTGCGCGCAGGGAAGGCGCTGATCGTGCTCGATGGCGGCACCGGCCTCCGGCTGCTCGGCAAGCGGCTCGTGAAGGAGATGCCGTTCACGGCGCATATCTTCTTCAGCCACGTGCACTGGGATCACATCCAGGGGTTCCCGTTCTTCGATCCCGCGTTCGTCCCGGGCAACACCATCCACCTGTATGGCGGCACCACCGTGAGCCGCACGCTCGAGGAGACGCTCGCCGGACAGATGGATCACCCGAGCTTCCCCGTGCACCTCTCCGACATGGGCGCGACGATGTTCTTCCACGACCTGCGCGAAGGCCAGCTCCTCGAGCTGGACGCTGGCGACGGCAAGGTCGCAAAGATCACGGCCGCTCACGGAAATCACCCGAACGGCGTCATGGCCTACCGCATCGAGCACGAAGGCCACGCGATGGTCTACGCAACGGACACGGAGCACTACGCCGTGATCGACACCAAGCTGCTCAAGCTCGCGCACAACGCCGACGTCCTCATCTACGACTCGCAGTACACACCCGAGGAGTACGCGGGCACCGCCGGCACGGGCGGCCCGAAGCAGGGCTGGGGGCACAGCACGTACGAGGAGGCGATCAAGCTCGCCAACGCGGCTGGCGTGAAGGAGCTCGTGCTCTTCCACCACGACCCCATGCAGAGCGACACGGCCGTGCGCGAGAAGGAAAAGCGCGCAAAGGCCCTTCACGGGAACGTCCGTGCGGCCTACGAAGGCCTGACGATCAAGCTCTGAGGAGCGCGGCTTCAAGGGCGGGATCGGCGATCGCGAAATGATTGCGGCGCAAGGCATGCGCGCAAGAGGCGGTTGCGCGAATGGAGGACCCCGGTTGGTTGAACATCGCGGGATTCAGGCTGAATTCTCGTGTGGCACCGCCCGTGCAGAAGATGCGTGGCAGCTGTAGACCCACGGAGGGAACATGCGCTTCGCCGAATCCTCGCACTCGCTCACGTCATACAAAGCCTCCCTTGCCGGGAGCGCGCCGCTCTCGCGTGTTGCGGAGCAAGAGCTCGCCCGCCGCTACCTGGCTGGCGATCGTCGTGCGGGCGACGACCTCATCCGCGCCTGCCTGCCGTTCGTGATCTCGATCGCGCTCCAGTACCGTCGCTGGGGCATTCCGCTGGAGGACATCATCCAGCAAGGCAACCTGGGTCTCTTGCGGGCGGTGAAGAAGTTCGACCCCGAACGTGACGTCCGCCTGGCCACATACGCTGCGTACTGGATCCGCGCGGAGATCCGGGAGTACGTGGTGAAGGGCTTCCGCGTCGTGCGGCTGGGCACCACCAAGACGGAGCGAAAGGCGCTGCGTGCATATCGCGCCGGCGAAGGAGATGCGACGCGGCTCGCTGCGCTCTCTGGTCTCTCCGTGGAGCGCGTGGAGCAGCTCTTGCCGTTGCTCGCGAGCAAGGAGGCGAGCCTCGACGCACGCACGGACGAGGGCGGCTCTGCAGAGGATCGCCTCGCATCGCCGCTGCCGTCACCGGAAGAAGAGGCCGCGTCGCACGAGCGCTCGTCGCAGGCACAGGTGGCTGTGGACAATGCCCTGTGCATCCTGAGCGATCGCGAGCGGTTGATCGTGTCGGAGCGCATGATGACCGAGGACCCGCCCACGCTCCAGGCGCTCGGAATGCGCCTTGGTGTGAGCAAGGAGCGCGTGCGCCAGATCGAGGAGCGCGCGATGTCGAAGCTCAAGGACAGGCTCGGCGACTTCAGCGGCGTCGCGCATCTGACCTCCGCTGCATGAGCTGGCGCTCCGTGCGCTCCGAAGGCGCGCGCCTTGACCTGAACACCTGGGAAGCTACCGAAGCCCCACAAACTGAGCCTGCTCAGGGGGCGGGTGCTAGCCTCCGGGGATGCGTCGCGCGTTCACGTTGGCACTGGTTTTCGCCTGCGTGGGCGCAGCTGGTACGTACTTCGTGAGGCGGGCGCGCACAGATGATGCGCCCGCAGACTCCGCCTCCGTCGCGACGGACAAGCGCGCTTCGCCCGCGCCGCTCGGCCCCGAAGAGCCGAACGATCTGCGCTTCCAGCTGCCTTCGGGCGGTCCCACCCGCATCACCTGCAACCAGGCGCGGCGGGTGATCGCCCAGGTGCGCGCAGAGCTTTCGTACGAGCCCGAGGCGGTGTCGCCGAAGGAGCTCTCCGCGTCCGCCTCCGACTGGCTCGACCCGCACTCGTTCTGGAGCTTGCCCGACGACGCGCCCACCAGCGCGGCCATGGACGAAGCCGCGAAGGATCTCATCGGCGAGCTCGAAGGCAGAGGCAGCTCCGACTGCGCGGCTGCACGGCGCGTCGGCAAGGTGCTCGCTGCCTGGTCCATCGCGCTGCGCGGAAGCTTTGACGCCGGCGACAAGGAGCGCGTGGACGTTGCCAGCGCCGAGACACGCGACCTGCCGGCCACGGGCACGAGCCACGAGCGCGCGATGGAGCTTGGCCGACGCACGCGCGCAGTTCGCGTGGCCATCGGCGAGAAGGTGGAGCCGTTCAGGGTCGCCGCGCGCGATCGGTTCTTCCCCGCGCTCGACGAGTCCGCGTGGGCAGAGGTCGTTCTTGCGTCTGCCGTGCGCGCGTACGTGCCTCTGGTGGACCCGCACGGCGCCTGGGCACCACTGGACGAGAAGTCCAGTGTGTACGAGGTCGACCTGTTCGCCGCCCCGCCGGAGAAGCCGTGGGGCAAGGTCACCGTGACGGCGGTGGGCTTCCGCGTTGACGATCACGCTGTCACACCTCTCCTCGACAACGACGTCGTGCTGTCGGTGAACGGCGTGCTCACGGCAGGCATGCCGCTCGAGCAAGTAGAGCAGCTCGGGTTCGCATCACGGCAGGATGGCGTCGCGAAGGTCAGGGCGATTCGCAACGGTGCGCTCGTGGACCTTGCGGTGGGTCCGAGCCCGGCCGAGGGCGCCCATGGAAGGCCGGGCGCGGCGCCTCACGTGGAGGTGACGCGGATCCCGTTCGGTTCGGGCACCGTCGCGGTCGTGGCCTTCCAGGACGTGCGCGACGATCTGGGTGACGACATTCGCGACGTCATCACCGATCTCCTTGAAGAGCACGTGACGGGGCTCGTGCTCGACCTGCGCGGCAACGGCGGCGGATCCACGGACGGCGCCATCAACGCGCTTGGGCACTTCATCCCCAATGCGCCGCTGTTCCCCACGCGGCGGCGCGACGGCACGATCGAGGTGGACCACTCGCCTGCGAACCAACCCGCGTGGGAGGGTCCCGTGGCGACGCTGGTCGACGGCTCCACCGCCAGCGCCGCCGAGATGATCTCCGGCGCGCTCATGGCCTACGGACGCGGTCCCAGCGTCGGCGCGCCCACGTTCGGCAAGGGCTGCGCGCAGGAGTATCTGGACGACGAGGCTTCGGTCGGTGTGCTGCGCTTGACGACGCTGCTCTACGCGTTGCCAGACGGCTCGCCCGTACAGCGAGTGGGCCTTACCCCGACGATTCCCCTGCCGTTCGTCGCGAAGATGGATGACCCGCACGAGCGCGAGGCGAAGCTGCCGCACACGGCGCCCACGTGGCGCGGCCCCGACAAGCGCGCGGGCGTCGTGTTCGCAAAGAAGGAACACTGGGCCTGGCCGCAGACCACGGGAAAGGTCGGCCCCTGCGACGACCCCGACGTCTGTCATGCGCTGCGTGCCCTGGGCGCGCGCAGGCCCCAGATCGCGAAGAGCCGCCCGGACCCGCGCTGATCGCCTCGCGAGCGAGCTAGTGGGCCGGCGCGCGTGTGATGCACACGCCGTGTAGACATGCCACGGCGGGCATCGGCGACCGGACATCCGTTTCTGCGCAGTGCAGGTGATCGTTTCTGATCGCGATCTCCCGGATGCGCTCGCGGTCTCGACGGATCGCCCCGTAGGCGGTGCACCCGTTCGCCACCGGCGTGCACTGCGCGTCGTTGCTGCAGGTCCTGGAAGGATCATTCACGGGTGCCATCGCGCAGCGACCGTCGCGACAGATCGGCTCCACGTCGCCTCTGGGCTGGATGGTTTGCGCACACGAACCAGGGCCTTCGGGAGGGTGTCGATCGCCGAGCAATCTGGCGTGAAGCCCGCCGCAGCTGTCCGCGCGTACCGTGCAGTCGTGCTGCGAAGAGCAGGGTGAGATGGAGGTCGCCGAGGCGCCCGCGTCGATCCATTGCCACAGGCGAGCGACACGCTCGACGTCGATCACTCCCGCGAGCAGCTCCGGCCCCGGGCGCGGCGCGTCGTTCGTCCACGAGGTCTCCTGGGTGGCGCCTGCTCGGCTCACCTGCAACGAGATCGTGCATGGGTGCATACTGCACTGCTGCGTGTCGCTCTGCGTGCACACCGCATGAGCGGAGGCGCCGATGTTGGCGGCCAGGAGGCGGTCGACGAGAGAACGAACCTCCGCGCGCGCGATCCACGTGACCCGCGGACTCCCATCTGTCTGGCCGACGTCACCCGTGAGCTCGAGCCTCCCGTCCTCGCTCATGGCGACCTTGTAAAAGGGCCCTGCAGCGCGGCACCGCACACGCTCCAGGACCACCACGGGAGGCAGCAATGCGGGAGCGGCGACGACCGACGCGGGCACGCTCGAAGGCACAGCCGCGGATTCTGCGGGCGGCGACGACGCGTCGGACGAAGAGGACGGGGCCTGGACGGGCAATGTCGGCGGCGAACCTTCCACGGCGACGTGACTGCTAGCGGGTCGACAAGCGCCGATCCACGGCGACAGGAGCAGCAAGCCGGCTACGGCGGGTTTCACGAAGCGCGTCATGGTCTTCCGGCCGAAGATAGCGCACGCAACGCTCGCGCGTCTCTCAGGGGAGGCAGCCGCCTCCGTCTCCTGGCGGCGAGCCACCATCCGGAGTTCCCTCGGTGGGGCGTGCGTCCGCGCTGGCATCTGCGGTCGGCGCCTTCCCTGCTCCGGCATCGCTCTCTTGCGACGGGACCGCGCCAGAGGCGCAGACGAGCATCAGGTTTTCCACGGATGGCGCGGCCGCCGCTGCGCAGTCGAGCTCCACGGAGATGCCGCGGCTATCGATCTCGGTGCCCAGGACGCTCCGCAAGGAGTCGATGTCGGAGGTCCCGTCCGTGGATACGAACACGCCGCTTCCGTCTCGATGACATCCGTGGAGCACTGGTCCGGAGATCGCCGTGCACCCGACGGTGCTGCCCGCACCGAGTGACGGAAAGAAGTAGGAGGCGGAAGGCGCGTTGACGCCCGTCGACGAGTACGACGTGCTCGCCTTCAGCGTCAACGTGAGCCGGCAGTCGCCGGAGGATTCTGGCGCGGCCATGGACACATAGAGCGCGCGCGCGCACTGCGGACCGGGGTCTGGTGTGCTGCTCGGCGGCGAGCCGGAGCCGCCGTAGTTGCCGTTGTAGTTTCCCGACGAGGAGTAGCTGGAGTCGTCGTCGCCGAAGAGCCCGTCTTCGCAGGCGGTGAGCGTGGTGATTGCGACACAGAAGACGAAGTGAATCGAGCGCATCGTGGCCTCCGAAGAGAACGATGGCTCTCACCGGGCGCTTGAACAACGAGCACGACCTGACATGAAATGACAGGCAGCGCGCCTGCGGCCGCTACCGGGAGTCAGCGCGAAATCGGCTTGTTTTTACGAGGCGAACAGGTTCTTGGACTCGCCGTCTTCCAGGTCTTTGCGGAGCGCGTCGTAGTCGGTCGTGGCAACGGCTCCCAGCTCCGTGGCCTGGAAGAGGTCGTTGCAAGCGAGACAGAGGGCCTCGTCGTCCTTCACGTCGGTGAGCGCATTCCGGAGCGCCACGACGGTGGCCTCGGGCAGCGATGTGAGGTGCGCGATCAGATCCGGCGGAACAGGGCCGAGCTTCTGCAACACACGCGTCTTGGCCTCGGGGACCGTGGACCAGCCACCCGACGTGAGCGCGCCTTCGGCGTTGACGCTGGCGTACGTCCCGCAGACGTCAGCGGCGCCATCCACCACGGCTTGCACCGCGGCCTTGTGGGACCACTTGAACGACTCCGCGCGGAACAGCGTGCGCGGATCAACGCCGTGCGAGAGCAGCCACAAGCGGGGCATGACGAAGCCAGCGGCGCTCCATGGATCGACCCACGCGGCGCGCGCGTTGCGGAGATCCTTGGGCTCCTTGTACGGCGAGTCCTCGCGGACCAGGAGCGCGGTCTGATAGGTCTTGTCCTTGCCGCGCTGGATGCGCAGGAGTGGTTGCGCGACCGTCGAGGCCTTCAGGTAGACGATGGGCGGGAGCCAACCGACCGACACGGTACCGTCCTTCATGCCCGCCGCCAGCGACTCGTAGGTGCATGCCTTCGCGGTGATCGAGAGCCCGGAGCGAGCCGCGAGCGCCTCCGTGAACCGTACGAGCGCGTCGTTCTTGTCGGAGTTGGGCTCCGAGAAGGCGGCGCCAAAGACGAGCGGGGTGGCCTGGGACATGTCTCGGGATTGTACGTTCAACCGAGCAGCGAGATCCCCATTTTGACGATCAAAGCGAAGACGACCACGAGTACGACCACGCGAACCAGCTTGTCGCCCCGCGCAATCGCGAGCCGGGAGCCGACCTGCGCGCCCACCACGTTGCACACTGCCATCACGAGGGCGAGCTTCCAGTGGATGTCACCGCGGAAGAGAAAGAGGAGGAGCGCGGCAAGGTTGGAGGCGAAGTTCACGACCTTCGCGTTGCCCGACGCGTACGTCAGCGTGTCACCGAACACCAGCACGTTGGCCACGATGAGCATGGAGCCCACTCCCGGACCAAAGAAGCCGTCGTACGCACCGAGCACGAGCGCCACGCCCGCATAGCAGAGCTCCGGTCGCGCGAGATTCAGTGGCTTCAGATGATCGCGCGGGATCATGACGATGATCGCGGCAATGGCGAGGAGCACGAGCACCACGGGCCGAAGCGGCTCTGGCTTTGCGAGCGTGACCAGGTACGCGCCCGTCAGCGAGCCCAGGAACCCCAGCGCAAAGGCGAGCGGCGCGCGGCTCTTCTGCAGCGCATTCCTGCGCCAGAACGACGTGACCGACGACGCCGCACCGAACACGGCCTGCGCCTTGTTCGTGGCGAGCGTGGCGTGCGGAGACAGACCGCACGCAAGCAGCGCGGGCACCGTGAGCAGACCACCACCGCCGGCGATGGAGTCGACGAACCCGGCGGCGAAGCCCACGCCGCCAAGCACCGCGAGCGTCTGGTCCGGTGTCACGGCGGAGGCGCGACCTCTGCTTCGGCTTCGATCTTGGGCGCGCGCTCGGGCTTGGGCTTGGGCACGAGGGCCTCGGCGCTGAGCGGGGACACGGCTTCGCCCGCTGCGTTGGTGGCGAAGAGCTCCGTGCGAAGGATCAAGTTCGGCAGCTCCGGCATACTGGTGGTGGAGAGGATCGCCTGCGCGACCTCGCTTGCCTTCGCAGAGCCGGCGACGGTGACCCGAACTTCGACCTCGAGTGGGACGTACGCGCCGACCATGCCCGCTTGCGTGAGCGCAAGGGCAGCACGTGCGCTACCGAGCGTCGCGTTTGCGACCATGGCGCGGACGTCGACCTTCTTGCCGATGCCATCCATGCGGCGCATCACCGTGACGCTGTCTTGCGACATGAACTGCGCGAGCGCGCCTTCGAGGACCGCTTCGCCGCCGACCTCTTGCACCGCCTGGGCGGGGAACGCGATGACGTAGCGAGCCATGTTGATCACGTGCGAGAGCACGGGCGCGTTGTCCGGCAAGCGGATCGCATCCGTGAAGCGAAGGCCCGCGGGAGAGGCAGCCGTGAGCTGCGCCACGTATTCTTCGGGATTGATGTCGGCGATGATCTTCACGTCCACGAACTCTCCGAGCGAGAGCACGCCGAGCGAGAGCGCAGGTCCGAACACGAGGTCCGGCTTGGGGTGGAAGCCCTGCGAATAGAACATGGTGAGCTCTAGCCGGCGGAACGTGCGCGGCAGCGCGCGGATCAGATCAAGGTGCGAGAGGAACGCGATCGAACCCAGCTTTTCATAGCGGAAACGGTAGCGCGTGCCCTTGCCCTGGATGATGGGCGGCGGCTTCTTCTTGCCCTGCACGTAGTTGCCGTCGGGCTTCTTCTCGGGCGGCGGAGGGAGCTCGCGCAGGATGGGCAGGCGCTTCACCTTTGCGTCGAGCTTGGTGAGGTAGTCGATGCGCTCGACCCGCATGGCGGTGAGATCGCACGCAACGCCGCAGTCGTAGCAGACCAGCTTGCGCATATCCTTCACGGCGTCTTCAAGGTTGGTCGGGTGAACGAATGCGCCCGCGACCTTGCCGCATGGAATGCTGAGGCGGCTCTTCAGCGACTTGCGATACTCGCGAAGCAGGAAGCCGTCCTCGAGCCCGACGGAGATGTGATCCCACGGAAGGCGCGCGGTGACGGGGATGGTGCCAAGGAACTGACCCGGGTCCACGCCAAGCATCTTGAAGGACTCCGCCCAGACGTCCGTGCGCTGCTGATCTTCCCACGAGTCGAAGCGGCAGCCGTGCTGGTAGGCACGGAGGAGCACTGCACCGAGACGGCGATCGCCACGGGCGAACACGCCTTCGAGCCAGCTGGTCTCGCTGTCGTGCATACGAAGATCGACCTTGGACTTGCGTGCCTCTTCGCGCAGCCAGCGCTGCTTCTCGCGCACCTGCGTGGGCGCATCCATGGCGCACCACTGGAAGGGTGTGTGCGGCTTCGGCACGTGCGTGGAGACGCTGCATGTGACAGCGGGCGGGCCCTGCCCCACGAGACGCTTCATGCGCTTGCCGACCTGCCGCGCACGGCCGCCGACCCGCGCGATCTCGCGGACGTCCTCCTCCTCTTCGGTGGGCAGACCGATCATGAAGTAGAGCTTCATGCTGGTGTACTCACGCGAGAAGATCCTCTCGGCGGTGGTCATCAGCTGCTCTTCGGTGACGTTCTTGTTCACCACGTCGCGCATGCGCTGGCTGCCAGCCTCGGGCGCGAAGGTCACGCCGCTTGCGCGCACCTTGCCCATGTCATCGAGCACGGTCTCGTCCAGTCCGTACGCGCGGAGGGAAGATACGCCGAGCGACACCTTCTCCGGCGCCAGCTTCTCCGTCACGCGCTGCACGAGCGGCGCAATGCACGAGTAGTCCGCGGTGGAGAGGCAGGTGAGGCTGACCTCGTCGTAGCCGGACTTCTTCACGGCGCTGACAAGGGTGTCGACGATCTGCTGCGGGTCGCGCTCGCGCACGGGCCGGTAGATCATGCCGGCCTGACAGAAGCGGCAGCCTTCCGTGCAGCCTCGTGCGATCTCGATCGACATGCGATCGAAGATGGCCTCGGGACCGCCAACGGGGCCGTCGTCCGGGAACGGATACAGGTTCAGATCGGGCACGAGCGAGCGCTCGACCGGCATGGGCGCGTGGATGCCGCGCTTCGGGCCGGTGACCACGGTGTAGCCAGTCGCTTCCTCGATATGTGTATCATACAACGAAGGGACGTAGACGCCCGGCAGCGTGGCGAGCACCTGCAGACGCTCTGCGCGGGCAACGCCCTTCTTCTTCAGGTCCGTCCAGGTCAGCGCTACGCGCGTGGCGCTCTCTTCGCCGTCGCCGATGACGATCGCGTCGAAGAAGTCCGCGACGGGCTCCGGGTGCGTGGCCGTGGGACCGCCGGCGATCACGAGCGGCGCATCCTCACCGCGGTCAGCAGTGAGAAGCGCGACGCCTCCGAGATCGAGCATGGTGAGGATGTTCGTGTACGTGAGCTCGAACTGCAGCGAGAAGCCGATCACGTCGAAGTCGGACAGCGGCCGCGCGCTCTCGAGCGACACGAGCGGGACCTTGCGCTCGCGGAGCTCCTTCTCCATGTCGATCCACGGCGTGTAGCAGCGCTCTGCGAGCGTGCGCGGGTCGTCGTTCAAGATCTTGTAGAGGATCTTGAAGCCAAGGTGGCTCATGCCGATGTCGTAGATGTCCGGGAACGCGAGGCACACACGCGCGTCGACCTTGTCCCAGTCCTTCTGGACGATCCCGAACTCGCCCCCGAGATAGCGCGCAGGCTTCTCCACGCGACTCACGAACGATGCATACGGGTGGCGGTCGACGGACATGGTCGCCTCTTCCTAGTTGGGATCCGCGGGTTTGCAAGCCTAGCGGCGCAAATGTTGCGCGTCGGCAGAGGGCGCCGCGTCTGCAGAGCGCGCGGCGGACACAGGCTCCACGCGGAACGCGGCGGTGAACGCGAAGCGAGGCGGCGCACTTCCCACTGCTAGGCGCGCGCGCCATGTGGTGTCGCTCAGGCGGAGCGTTGCCGGCTGTGCCATCTCGTACACGGGCCAGTGCGCACCGACGGCGTGGATGAGGCGACCGCTCTCGGGCTCGCGGATGATCGTGTGGAGCGCCTCGAGAGGACCGGTCGCGAGCGTCACGACGCGCGCACCCGAGAGGTCGGTGTGCAGGTCGGTGCTGAGCTCCAGCGAGGCGTCGTGTGTCTTGCCCAGCCATGCCTCCCACTCGGCGAGCAGCGTGGGGAAGTACGCAAGGTCGGCCTGCAGCTCCACCGACATCGCAGCGTCGTTCGTCTCCATCACCGCAGCCGCGAGCGCCGTGCGCATGAGGTCCTCGGCCGTCCGCATGAGCACGTCGGAGGTCCCGTCCTTCGGAATGAGCGACGCCACGTCGAGGCGCTTGCGCAGCTGCTTCATCGCCGCGAGGAGCTTCGCGATCACCTCCGGGTGTGGCTCCACGAACGCCGCGGGCGGCGCCGTCGCCGGCCGGTTCTTGAGCACGCTCGGGAGCGCCTCCAGCGGCGTGCGCGTGAACGCGAATGTGTCGTGCCGGAGGCTTGCGTAGTACGCGAGCGCCGACTCCAGCTTCATCACCTTCTGTGCCTTGCCCTGCGCGAACGGCTCGAAGCGATCAGCGGGTGCAGCCTGCGTGTACGACGCGAGCGCGTCGAGCAGTGATGCATACGGCGTGGCGTGGCGCGTGGTGAGATCATCCACGTCGAAGCGGCGGCGCAGCTGGGTCAGCGTCTGGTCGTAGCGCTCGAACGCATCGCCACCGCGCGCGTGGAGCTCCGCACCCGCCTCCTCGTAACCGAGCCAGGCAAACACGTCGAGCGACGAAGGCAGCGTGCGCTGTAACGGTGGTCCCTCCACCCCGATCGTCGGCATGGCAGCCTCTGCGGTGCTCGCGCCCACCTCAGGAAACGTGAGCGCCGTGAGGACCGCCGAGTCATCCGTGATCTCATCCCCCGCCAGGCGCATGGAGAGAACGCTGCGCGCAATGAGGCGTGCGCTCTTCTGCGACGGATCGACGCGGATGTTCGCGCTGCCATCATAGACGGTGGGTGCGCGCTCCGTCACCAGCGAGTGCCGCACCTTGTCGACGATGACGACGTTCGCGATGGTGCGCGGATCCGAGAGCTCCACCCCGGCGCGCGCAACGTGATCTCGCAGCATGTCCGGTGACACGTCGTCGGCGTGGCCCAGGACCAGCGCACGCGCGGTGACGAATTGCTTGTAGAGTGCACGCGCTTCCGGGTCGGCGTTCGTGGCCAGGAGACGTGTCAGGATCATCGCGGCACGCGTGTGCGTGCGTGCCGTGGTCACGCTTGCCGGAGCACCCGCGACGTCCGCGCGAGACGCCACGAACAGCGGGCCCGATGCGAGCCACGTGAATGCGGTGCTGTACCCCGCAAGGCTGGGGTCCAGCGTGTCTGCGTCGCCCGACGGCGCGAAGATCGAATAGTCGAGCGTGGTGCCGAAGACGTCGCTCCTTGCCGGCCCGATGTGATCCTTGATCCGGCGCAGCTCCGCCGAGACCGCGGCAGACGGCGCCTTCTCCGACGGGTTCGCCGGTGTGGCCAGCGCGCGCGCGACGGAGACGACTCCACGCGCGAGTGTGTACGCTTCCTGCACGTCTGCGTTGACGCTCTTGCTCTCTGCCGCGAGCCGCGCATCCAGGTTCGCGAGCAGCGATACCAGCGCGGGCCCCATCACCCGCCACTCCAGATCCGCGAGCACGCGCGAGAGCGTGACGTGCGCCACGCGGAAGAGCGCGTCCATCGTGACGACGTACGGGATCCCCATCTCGCGCAGGTGCACGTAGTACTCGCCGAGCGTGCGCGCGTGGACCAGCGGCACCGTGCACATCCCTTCGGACAGGAGCCGCGCCTTCAGGGCGGGGTTCTGCGTAGCCCACGCCACGGCGTCGGGGCCAAGGCGCGCGACGCTCGCCTCGTCGAGCGGGAGCTGCGGCGGCGCCACGTCCGGTCGCACGGTCTCGTACCGCACGGGCTCCCAGAACGTGTGCGTGGGAGGTGGCGTGGGGCGCTCCACCTGCCTCACGACCACGACAGGAGGCGGTGGCTTCGGCGCGACCATGGGCACCTCGGGCGCGGCGGTGGCGCACGCTGAGAGCGCGAAGAGAACCGCGATGGGCAGCCGTGGTAGGAAAGACAGAGCGGACAGAACGCTAGCGACCTTTTCTGGACTGGGCGATTTTATGGCGAAACGAAAGAAGCCGCGGCTCCCCTCGCAGATGCCTGGCCTCGCAAAGCGGCGTCCGGAGAACATCCGGGTGCCGTGGTTTCCGCTGTTTCGCGTGGCGGTTCTGGCGATCGTGGGCATTGGCGCCACCGCGTGGGCGGTGGAACGCGCGCTTCACCGGACGCCGGAGCCCATGATCGTGCCACGGCCGGTGTCGCCAGCGTGGCCGCCGCCATCCACGGTCGACGTGACCGATATCGACATCAACACGGTTCCATTTCCATCACGGGAGGGCGGCCGGTGAGCTCGCCGGTGCGCGCGCCTGGACGGCCCGACTTCCCAGGTACTAGAACCTGTTCGCCTTGAAGGAGGACACCCTCGTCATCCACGAGATCTACGCGAGCATCCAGGGCGAATCCACGTTCGCCGGGTTGCCGTGCACGTTCGTGCGTACGACAGGCTGCAACCTGCGCTGCTCCTGGTGCGACACCGAGCACGCCTTCTACGGTGGCACGCGCATGCAGCGCGCGGACGTCCTCGCAAAGGCGCTCGCCACTGGCACCAAGCTCGTGGAGCTGACCGGCGGGGAGCCGCTTCTCCAGCCGGGCGTGCTTCCCCTCATGACGGAGCTCTGCGACGCGGGCCGCACCGTACTCATCGAGACGAGCGGCGAGCGCGACATCTCGCGCGTGGACGCGCGCGTGCATCGCATCATGGATCTCAAGGCGCCCGCGTCGGGTGAGTCGCATCGGAACCTGTGGTCCAACGTGGACCACCTGACGTCCCGCGACGAGGTGAAGTTCGTCCTCAGCGACCGCGGCGACTACGAATGGATGCGCACGGCCATCCGCGAGCGCGGGCTCGCTGGGCGCACGCCGAACCTGCTCGCGAGCACCGTCTTCGGCAAGCTCGCGGCGCGCGATCTGGTCACGTGGGTCATGGCGGACGCGTTGCCCGTGCGCGTGCAGCTGCAGATGCACAAGTACATCTGGGCGCCAGAGACACAGGGGGTCTGAGATGCAGCAACCCTCGCCCTACGCGCCGCCGACATCACACAACGCTCCTTCCACGAACCCCGACGTGGACATCGCGGACGCCATGACGCCGCTCTCCGCGAAGGCCGGCGGTGGTGTCGTGCTGTTCGCGGGCGTGAACTTCACGTTGATGGCGCTACAGACGTTCGCGCTCGTCAACATGCGCGGCGCGTGGGTCGTCATGCCGCTCTTGCTGCTGGGGGTGGGCCTTGCGCTCTTCTTCGCGGGCGTGTCGCTCTTCAGGGCGCGCGGGTGGTCCGGGCTCTTCACGCTGATCGTGTCGGGCGTCGCGGCGCTGCTCTCGCTCGGGTGGCTCGTGGTCACGGTCCTCTCGGGGATCTTCGGCCTGTTCGCGCTGGGCGCGCCTGCGCTCGCGGTCGCTGGCGTGGTCGCGGGCGCCGTGAACCTGGGTCCGGTGCGGCGCGTGAGCGACGCCCGCGCGCGGCTCGCGGCGTCAGGCCTGCACTTCGGGCTCTGACCTCCGAAGCTCCACGCAGGGCGTCAGCCGCCCCACTCGAAGCCGTAGTGCAGGATCGATGTCTCCGACGCGCTGATCCAGTGGACCCGCTGCGGGGCGATCGCAAACCGCGTGTTGATGGCGATGTTGTTGGTGATGATGTTCGCCTTCCCCCCGGTGACCTGGATCTCCACGAGCCCCTGGCCGATGACGTTCGCGTAGAGGAAGCCCGCGGTCTCCTCGATCTGCTGCACCTGACTCTTGCCATAGAGATTGAAGAACGTCTCCGTCGCCGGGTCACGCATCCACACACCCACGCGCGTGGCCAGGAAGATGTTGCCTGCGGCATCCGCCGTCACGTCGAACACAGGCGGTAGCGTGCCGTCGCCCTTCACGGCGGCGGGGAGCGCGAGCGTAGTGATGTCTGCGATTCCGAGCCTCACGATGAACACGTTGTTGTTGTCCGCGCCGTAGAGCATGTCACCCACGACATGGAAGCCATTGCCACCTTGGAGCGGGTTCGAATAGTGCACGCCCGTGGATGTATGCGTTGCACCGTCGATCTTCGATACGCACTGGGTGGTATCGGACTCGGCGTAGAGATCACTACCGATCGCGAGCAGCTCCGCACCAGCGACGTGCTGCGACAGCACACTGACCACGCCGCCCGCGCTCGTCTTCAGATCGCCCTTCGCGCCTACACCATCCATCCACACGAGGTTCGCGCCGCTCGCGTCCGCGCCGCGATATGCGAGTGACAGCGCGATGCCGATGTCAGTGCCCGCGAGGACGAGGCTCTTCTTCCCTTGCGTAGCACCGGGGACGATCTCGTAGAGGCCGGTACCTGCCGCGGCGCCACCGGTGCCGTTGTCGTAGACGGTCTCCGCGGCGTAGAGGTTGCCGTTCGCGCCGAGCGTCATCGCCGTGAACTGCCCCTTCTGCGAGATGGCATCCACGACGATGGCGGAGCTCACCGGCTTCCCCATGTCCGGGCCGGGGTCGGGGCTCGAAGGGCCAGGGCTGAAGCCCGGAGCGTCCGGATTGCCGGGCGGTTGCTGGTTTCCGTCGTCGCCCGGGTTGCCGCCTGCAGGAGAGCTGCGCGCCACGGCTCCACCGCAGCCCGCGAGGAGGTAGAGAGCAGCGACGCAAAGAGGGAGCTTCATGCGCCGGGCGGGAGCAACATCCGAGCCACGCTGGGGAGGCGGGATTCACGGGGAGAAACGGGTGTGCCGCGCGGGATGGGTGGCACAGGTGCGATCTTCGTGACGTGATCGCGTGCGCTAGCGGTCGCCTTGGTGGAACGATTTGTAGGCGGCTACATCTGTCTTGGAGCCGATGACGAGCGGGGTTCGCTGGTGGAGCTTTTGCGGGACGATGTCCAGGATCCGATTTTTTCCGTCCGTTGCGGCTCCTCCTGCTTGCTCGAAGAGGTAGGCCATTGGATTGGCTTCGTAGAGGAGCCGTAGCTTGCCCTCGGGGCTCTTCTTGTCTGCGGGGTAGGCGAAGATCCCGCCCTTCAGGAGCGTGCGATGCGCGTCCGCGACCATGGAGCCGACGTAGCGGTGGCCGTAGGGGCGCTCGTCCGCCTTGTCCTCTTCCTTGATCCACGTGCACCACTTCTGTGTGGACTTGTCCCAGCGCGAGTAGTTGCCCTCGTTGATGGAGTACGTGGAGCCCTTCTCGGGGCAGACGATGTCCGGGTGCGACAGGAAGAACTCGCCCACGTTCGGATCGAGCGTGAAGCCGTGAACGCCGTGACCCGTGGAGAGCACGAACTGCGTCGACGGTCCGTAGAGCACGTAGCCCGCGCAGACGATCTCGCGGCCGGGGCAAAGCGCGTCCTGCAGGTTCGGCGGCATCTTCGGCTCGCTCCGGCGAAGCACTGCAAAGATGGTCCCGATGCTCACGTTGGTGTCGATGTTGGAGGAGCCGTCGAGCGGATCGAACAGCACCACGTACTTGCCGGGGTGCTCCTGGAACTTCGCCTCGTCGAGCTCTTCGCTGCCGATGACGCCGCAGTGCCCGCTGCGCTGGAGGACGTTCACCAGCACGTCGTTCGCGAAGATGTCGAGCTTCTGCACCTGCTCGCCCTGCACGTTCGTCTCGCCCGTGTAGCCGAGCATGCCGGCAAGACCCGCCGCGGAGACGCGCGAGTTGATGATGCGCACCGCGAGCGAGATGTGATTGATGAGCGACGTGAACTCGCCCGTGGCACCCGGCGCCGCCCGCATTCCGGAGAGCACGTGCTCGCGCAGCGTGGTCCCGATGAGGGTCGACTCGTGGACGCGCATGGAGGGAATGCTTTCGGTCATGGCAGAGGCACGTTCGCCAATCTTCGGGAAAAACGCGAGAGCCGTGTATCACCTCATCGATGAGTTACGCCGCATCCGGTCGCGCATCTCTGCGATTGCTGGTCGCAGGTCTCGTCGCAAGCGAGCCCTGACTCCGGCACTTCGACCTCGACCCCGACCTCAACCCCGACCCCGACCCCGACCCCGACTTCGACCCCGACCTCGACCCCGACCTCGACCCCGACCTCGACCCCGACCCCGACTTCGACTTCGACCCCGACCTCGACCCCGACCTCGACCCTGACCCTTGGCCCTATTACCCTCGTCGACGTGGACCTTCGTTTGAAGAACCTCGAGGCTCTCGACGATCGCGCGGTTGCCCTGCCTCATGGGACCGAGGTGGTGACCCGCGTGGATCGGATCGTCGGCGAGCACCGGGTGCCGCGCGGGTCTGTGGGTCGCGTCAGCCGCGAGGCGGACGGCGACTCGTTGCTCGTGACCATCGTGGGCGTGGGGGCGGTGGCGTTCGAGCGCGACGAGCTCACCGTGCGGCGCGTGGGGCAGATGCTCTTCGCGCATCGTCGTGCGAATGCGTGGGATGCGCTCCGGCCCTGCGTGGTGCTCGAGACCGTCGTGGGCTCGCAGGCGTGGGGCCTGGCGGACGAGAGCTCCGACACGGATCGCAGAGGAGTCTTCGCGCTACCGTTTCCGTGGACGCAGGGGCTCGTCGCCCCACCGGAAGATCTGGTGAGCGCCGATGGCAGCGAGACGTACTGGGCCGCGGGCAAGGCGATCCGCCAGGCGATGCGCGCGGACCCGAACACGCTGGAAACCCTATTTTTGCCGACCGCGAAGGCCACGGACCCCATCGGCGAATGGCTGCTCGCGGAGCGCGATGCGTTCGTCTCCGTGGAGCTGTTTGGCACGTTCGGTCGCTATGCGCTCGGGCAGCTGCGAAAACTGTCGCAGAGCTTGCGGCTCGCGGAGCATCGCAGCGTGGTGCTCGGGTGGCTTCGCGCGGAGCCTTCGCTCGGGCTCGATGCGGTCGCCGACAGACTCGCGGCGGTGTCCACGCGCGAGGCGGCGTCACCCGCAGACAGGGTCCATCAGGCGAAGGAGTACGTGAAGCAGCTCTATCGCTCGATGGCGGATCAGGGCCTCCTGGACGCGAACGAGTTCGCAGCGCTCGTTCGCTTTGCGCGCGTGAGGTCCGCGGACTTCGAGCTCCCGCGTGAGCTGCGTCCGAAGAACGCCTACAACCTGATCCGCTTGCTCGTGACCGCCACGCACTGGCTTCGCGAAGGGATACCCGCGTTCGAGATGCTGGGAGAGACTCGCTCGCGCCTCCTTCGGATCAAGAACGGAGATGTGCCGCTCGCGGACGTGCTCGCGGAGGCAGAGGCCATGGCACCCGATCTGGAACGCGCACGCGACGAGTCACGCCTGCCGCGGAGGCCGGATGTGGCCCGTGCCGATGCGCTCGCGAGGCGGATCGGCGAGGAGCTCGCGCGTCGCTGGATCACACTAGAAAAAGGCCACTTCGGCGCGAATGCGCCGATGCCACCCGAGGTCACATGGCAGGAGTGAGTAGAGAGAGCGTGGCAGAGGTCCTGTCCGAGCAGCAGCGCAAGATCATGGCGCGCGTGCTCCGCGAAGAGGAGGACCATCGCGAGCACGTCGTCGTCTATCTGAGCGGCGCGCACGCGTACGGTTTTCCGTCACCCGACAGCGACCTGGACCTGAAGGCGATCCACGTGGCGAAGACCTCTGACCTGCTCGGCTTCGAGGTGCCGCCATCCACGATCGACCGCGCGGAGGTGATCGGGGGCGTCGAGATCGACTACACGTCGAACGAGCTCGCGCACGCGCTCTCCGGCATCCTCGCCGGCAACGGGAACTTCATCGAGCGCGTGCTCGGGCGGATGGCGGCCCAGGAGTCGGGGCTGCTGTCCGAGCTGCGGCCGATCGCAAAGCGTGCGCTCTGCCGCCGCGTGCACCGGCACTACAGAGGCTTCGCGCAGAACCAGCTGCGATTCCTGGAGAAGGAGCCCACCGCGAAGAAGCTCCTGTACGTGCTGAGGACCGCGCTCACGGGGATCCATCTGCTGGAGGCAGGAGAGCTGGAGGCAGATCTCACACGCCTGATGACGGAGTACGGCGTCCCGGAGGCGGCAGCGCTGGTGGAACGAAAGAAGGCGGGAGAGCGCGTGGCGCTGGCGCCGGAAGTGGTGGACGCGTGGCGCCCGCAAGTGGAGGGATTGTTCGCGCGCCTGGATGCAGCGGAGAAGGAGAGCAAGTTGCCAGAGCATCCGACGAACGAAGACGAGCTGCGCAACTGGCTCCTCTCGGTAAGACGTCGCCGCTTCGACTGACGACCTCGACTTCGACTTCGACCTCGACCTCGACCTCGACCTCGACCTCGACCTCGACTTCGACTTTAGACCTCGACCTCGACTTCAACTTCGACCTCGACCCCGACTTCGACCTCGACTTCGACCCTTTGATTTCCGGCCGTTCACGTTCACGTTCGCTGGGCGAGGGCACTCTTGAACAGTAGTGGACCCAGGGATACCCTCTGCCCCTCATCATCATCCTCGGGAGAACACACGCCATGGCCGCTACTGATCGCGTCAAACAAATCCTGTCCTGGTACGGCTCGGACAACCCCGGCACCAAGGCGAACCTCGCGCGGATGCTGAACCACGGCACGCTCGCTGGCACCGGCAAGATGGTGATCCTTCCGGTCGACCAGGGCTTCGAGCATGGGCCCGCCCGCTCGTTCCAGCCCAACCCGGATGCGTACGATCCGGACTACCACGCGCAGCTCGCGATCGACTCCGGCTGCAACGCCTACGCGGCGCCGCTCGGCTTCATCGAGGCGGTCGCCGACAAGTTCGCCGGCCAGATCCCGCTCATTCTCAAGTTGAACAACTCCGACACGCTCGCCAAGGTCGAGCAGCCGTGCAGCGCCATCACCGGCAGCGTGCAGGATGCCCTTCGCCTTGGCTGCAGCGCTATCGGCTACACGATCTACCCGGGCTCGGGCTACCGCAACCAGATGTACGAGGACCTTCGCGCGCTCATCGAAGAGGGCAAGGCCAACGGCATCCCGACGGTGCTCTGGGCGTACCCGCGCGGCGCAGGCATGTCCAAGGACGGCGAGCAGGCGGCGGACATCACGGCGTATGCCGCGCAGATCTCCGCGCAGCTCGGCGCGCATGTCATCAAGATCAAGCCGCCGAAGGACTTCATCGAGCAGCCGGAGGCCAAGAAGGTCTTCGAGAAGTACAACATCCCCACGAAGACCCTCGCGGACCGCGTCCGTCATTGCGTGCAGAGTGCATTCAATGGCAAGCGCATCGTGATCTTCTCGGGCGGTGAGGCGAAGGACACGCCGGCGGTGCTCGAAGAGGTGAAGGGTCTTGCGGATGGCGGCGCGTTCGGCAGCATCATGGGCCGCAATGCGTTCCAGCGTCCCAAGCCGGAGGCCGTGAAGCTCCTCCAGGACGTGATGGCGATCTTCAAGAACGCCAAGTAAACACGCCGCAGCATGGAGGATGGGCGCTTCAACAATCCCATCACGCCGGCGACTCCGACACATCCCCCGCTGTCGCACCTGAACGTGCGGCGCGGGGGATTTTTTTTGGCGACGGGCGCCCCCTAAACCCGTGTGCTAACTGGACAGACTCGGCCAATGACCATCCGAACATCCTTCCTCCTCCCCTCGCTTCTCATGTTCTCGATCGCCGGCCTGATGGGAGGGGGCGCAGTTGCATGCTCGTCCACGACCTACGTGCACAACCCTGCTGCCGACAGTGATGGCGGCGACGGGACCGGAACGGACACGGAGGGTGGCGCGACCGTCATGGATGACGCCGGCCCGCCGGTCAGCGCGGACCACGGTCCCTACCCTGCCCCCACTGGGCCCAAGCCGAAGGTGGAGAACGCGGGCGGCTCGGTGCTGAAGGCGCCGCACATCATCCCCGTGTTCTTTCCGGGCGACGCCCTGCAGACGCAGCTGATGGATTTTCTCACGAAGCTCGCTCCATCGCAGTTCCTGTCCGCCAACGTCAGCGAGTACGGCGTTGGCGCAACCACCATCGGCGCGCCGGTCGTCATGGCCTCGAACCCACCGACGTCGCTCAACACGAACAGCATGGAGACGTACGTCGCGACCAACGTCATCCCGAAAGCGGCCTCGGACGCGAACTCGCTCTTCGTGATCTTCATCCCCGCAACCACATTTGTCACGCTGGGCGGGAGCAGCCAGACGTGCAAGGACGTTGGCGGCTACCACGAGAGCACGACGGGCGGAAAACAGGTGGCCTACGCCATTGTTCCGCGCTGCGCCAAGTTCGGGAACATGAACAACCCGCTCGACATCACGACGTCCTCCACCACACACGAGATCGTCGAGGCGATGACGGATCCGTATCCGAACCAGAGCCCCGCCTACAACACGCTTGATGCGAACCACCTCCTCTGGGAGTACATGCTGGGCGGCGCCGAGATCGGTGACATGTGCGCGCAGTCGCTGCACTCGTTCGGATTGAACGCGGAGCTCGGGTACACGGTCCAGCGCTCGTGGTCGAACAAGGCGGCTGCAGCAAGCCACGATCCGTGCGTGCCGCAGGCCACGGGAGAAGTCTACTTCAACGCCATCTACGAACCCACTGACTCCGTTGACGTGGGTGGAGGCATGACCACCAAGGCTATGGCGCTTGCGGTCGGCCAGAGCAAGACCGTGGATGTCACGCTCATCAGCGACGGCCCCATGAATGCTTTCAACGTGACCGCCGTTTCGCTGAACGGCGACGTCAGCATCACCTTCGACAAGAAGACCGGCTACAACGGTGACAAGCTGAAGATGACGGTGAAGCTCCTCTCCACTCCGACCGGGGGCAACTCAATCGCGCCGTTCTTCATCCTCTCCACCTACGGCAAGGTGGAGCAGATCTGGCCGGTGGCCGTGGTCGCCAACTAGTCGCGGCGTCCAGCTCGGCAAAGGGGAGTCCAGTGAAGGCCCATACGGAGTACTTCGTCTTCAACACGAAGAAGAAGCGCGAGCTCGTTCGCCTGACGCCGCGCCTGGAGACCGTCCTCACGAAGAGCGGCATCCAGGAAGGGATGATGCTGGTGTCCGCCATGCACATCACCGCCGCGGTCTTCGTGAACGACGACGAGAGCGGCCTCCATGAGGACATCTGGGAGTGGCTCGAAAAGCTCGCGCCGTTCCGTGCAGAATACAAGCATCACCGCACGGGCGAAGACAACGGCGACGCGCACCTGAAGTCGATGCTCGTCCACCACGAGGTGATCGTCCCCATCACCAAGGGCCGCCTGGATCTGGGGCCGTGGCAGCAGATCTTCTACGCGGAGTTCGACGGTCAGCGTGACAAGCGCCTCATCGTGAAGGTCCTGGGCATATGATCCGGAAGGCGGGCATGGCGGCGCTCGCGTGCCTCGTGTTGACGGCGTGTCCGGCGGCCAGGGCGCCCACCCCCGCGACCGATAATGGCGGCGTGGCTCGCGGCGGGAGAGCACCCGCGGAGTCATTCTCTGACGACGAGCGGCTGGTGCTTTCGCGCGTGGCGGTCACGGACGGAAGGATCGTGCGGCGAACGGGGCTCGCGCCCACCGACAAGGACACGGACCTGGCGGCCATGAGCATCATCGGCGGCGATAGCGCGAATGCCATGGTGGTGGACGGCACGCTGGACCCGTTCTCCTTCGACGCACGGAAGAAGATGCTCGTGTCCGCGAAGGAGCTCGCCGCGCGCCTGCCCGACGCGGCGCCCACACAGCTGGAGAAGCAAGCGCTGTCCCGGCTCATCGACGAGGAGCTCGCACGCGTGGAAGAGGAGCGGATCCTGCCGCAGAGCGCGAGCGCGCTCATCGACGCGATGTCCGGCGCTCTGGTGTCCCCCGTCGGGGGTAACGAAGCGCGGGACGCGGGCGACCGCGCGAAGCGTGACGTGTGGCTAGCGCGGCGGCTCGACGAGATCGGTGTAACCTACAAGGATCATCCGTTGCCGGCGCAGCTGCGCGCCGAGCTCGACGACGCGCTGGATCCCCTGGAAAAGAAGGCAGCTGGATACCCGGCGACCGTGGCGGCCGTGTCGAGGCTGCGCGATCAGCTGGAGGACACGCACGCCCAGAGCCCAGCGCCGCTCACCACGGACGGAAGCGAGATCGTGTCCGTCTTCCGCGCGCACGTGGACCCGCGCCCCACGACCCTGCCCGCGTTGAACCAGGAGGCAGAGGACCTCATCGCGCACCTCCACACCGTCCTCCACGACCGGGAGATCAAGCTCACGGATGCGGCGGTTCGGAAGCTGGAGACGCGGGCGGGCAAGCTGCTCCTTGCGGACGGACCTTGCAAGCTGCTGGCGGAGAGTGGTCGCGTGCGCGGCATGCAGACGGCACGCGAGCGCGAGAGCGTGTGCAGGCTGGTGAGCTTGCTCGAAAGCACGGACGCGAATGATGAGGAGGCGGTGCTGGTTGCGTGGCTCGTGATGCGCGACGTGGCCGCCATGTCTCGCTGGGTGATCGCACCGGCGAAGAGCCGGCCTTCGCACCCGTTCTCCAGCACGGTGGAGATGGCGGACGCGCGCAGGCTGGAGCGCGGAGTCATCGCGCGTCCGGCCGCTGCGATCGCCGCGATGAAGGCGGCGGCGCTCCTGTTCTCCGGTGACTCGTTCCGCGCGGCGCAGAACCGCGCTCGCGCATGGCAGAAGCTGGGGGACCTGCCGCTCGACATGATCGAGCCGAGCCTGGGCGAGCGGCCGGTGCCACCACCACCGAAGACCGCCGCGCTCTTGCCCCTACAGGCGCGCTAGCTTTTCCTCGACCATGATGTCGGCGATCTTGTAGGTGGGCGAGCCGAGCCTCTGCGAGCGCTCGGCGATGTCCGTGATGGTGTCGAAGATGGTGATCGTCTTGGCACGTGCTGCGGCTGCGTCGTAGCCCACGACCTCCTGCGCGACGTTGATGAGCCCGCCCGCGTTGATCGCATAGTCCGGCGCGTACAGGATGCCGCGCGCGTGCAGGTCGTCGCCGTGGCGCGGCTCTGCGAGCTGGTTGTTTGCGGCCCCCGCGACGATCGTGCACTGGATCTGCGGGATGGTCTGATCGTTCAGCGCGGAGCCGAGCGCGCACGGCGCGAGCACGTCGCACGGGATGCCGAAGATGTCCGCGAGCGCGACGATCTTTGCGCCGAACTCGCGCTGCGCGCGCTCCGCCTTCAGCGGGTCCACGTCCGCCACGGAGAGCTTGGCCCCCTGCGCGAAGAGCTCCCTGCACAGGTGGTAGCCCACGTGTCCCACGCCCTGCACCGCCACGTGCACGCCCTCGAGCGACGACTTGCCCAGCTTGACCTGCACGCACGCCTCGATGCCGCGGCGCACACCCAGCGCAGTGAACGGCGACGGATCACCCGACCCACCGTGCGACGTATCCACTCCGGTCACGTGCTCGGTGACGGTGCGGATCACCTCCATGTCCTCGAGCCCCGTGCCGCTGTCCTCTGCCGTGATGTAACCGCCGCGCAGGTCGTCGATGAACCTGCCGAACGCGCGGAACAGCGCGACGCGATCGAAGTGCTGCGGCGGACGGATGATGACGCCCTTGCCCCCGCCGTGCGCCAGACCCGCGAGCGCGGCCTTGTACGTCATGCCCCGAGCAAGACGAAGCGCGTCGATGAGGGCGTCCTCTTCCTTGTCATACGGGAGGAAGCGACAGCCACCGAGCGCGGGGCCAAGACGCGAATCGTGGATCGCGATGATGGCCTGGAGTCCCGTGCTCTTGTCACGCTTCACGTGAACGGCACCGTAGTCGTACGCACCGAGCTGCTCGAAGAGGTCCATGTCTCTCTCAGGATACACTTGTGAGAACGTTGACGTGAGACTTCAAAAGGTTGTTGCGGCAGCCGATCCGCGCAGCTACAACCGGCGCGGGTCAAGGACGGCTGGGTCGCTCTCGGGAGGAGTGACTCAATGCGCTCTGTACGTTTCTCGCCTCTGTTCTATCCGACGGTCGCCGCTGCGCTGATCGGTCTCGCGTGCTCTTCGGCCATGGGCTGCGGCACGTCGAGCCGCAATGGCTACAACTCAAGCACGTCCGGCACCGATCCGAACGGCGGTGGCCTGGACGGTGACGGCGGCCCCGGCTTCGGTAACGGTGGCGGTGGGGGCGGTGGTGGCGGCAACCTCAACTGCCTTGGCCTCACGAGCGGCACGAAGAGCAGCGCTGGCTGCGAGTACTACTCGGTGGTGCCCGACGTGATCAGCGACGGCGCCGGCGCATGCTTCGCCGCGTTCATCACGAACACGTACAAGGATCCGGTGAGCGTGACGGTGGACTACGGCGGCCAGATGCTGGACGCCACGAAGTTCGCGTACATCCCAACCGGACAAGGTCAGTCACTCAAGTACGATCCGCTGCCGGGCGGAATGATCCCCGCGGGGCAGGTCGCGATCCTCTTCTTGAATCGCCACGCTGCCGGACTGCCCAACCCAGGCCTGAACCTGGATTGCCCGATGGGCGTGACGCCCGCGATCACCGCGACGGATGCCGCGGCGCACGGCACCACGCACGGCCACGCCTTTCACATCGTGACGTCGGCCGCAGTCGCTGCGTACGACATCTATCCGTTCGGCGGCGGTCAGAGCGCCATGACCAGCGCCACGCTGCTCATGCCCGTCACGTCGTGGGACACGAACTACATTGCGGTGGATGCGTTCGGCCCTGGCCCACTCGATCAACCCTACATCCAGATCGTAGGTGAGACCGATGGCACGCAGGTCACGATCAATCCAACGGCGGACATCGTCGGCGGTGGCGCGAGCATCCCTGCAACGAAGAAGGGCTCGCCGCAGACGTACACAGTGAACAAGGGCCAGGTCCTTCAGTTCACGCAGGACGCGGAGCTAGCGGGTAGCATCATCGAGTCCTCCGCGCCCATCGGTTTGTGGGGCGGCAAGACGGCGCTCGCCATCAAGAGCTGCTGCGACGAGACCGGGCACCAGCAGATCCCGCCGATCCGCGCGCTGGGCTCGGAGTACACGGCGGTGCGCTATCGCAATCGGTACGACGGCGTGGAGGAGTCTCCGCCGTGGCGTCTCATCGGCGCGCTCGACGGCACCACGCTCACGTGGGAGCCAAGCGCTCCCGCGGGCGCGCCCACGTCGCTCGCGCAAGGGCAGGTCGCAACGTTCAACGCGAGCGGCCCGTTCGTGGTGAAGAGCCAGGACGAGAAGCACCCGTTCTACATGTCTGCGCACATGACCGGCGCGCTCGAGTTCGATCCGAACATGAACGACGGACGCGGCGACGCAGAGTTCGTGAACGTGATCCCGCCCGGCGAGTTCATGACGTCGTATGTATTCTTCACGGATCCGACCTACCCGGAGACGAACCTCATCCTCACGCGCGTGAAGGGCAAGGACGGCTCGTTCGCCGACGTGAACCTGGACTGCGCGGGCAACGTCTCGGGCTGGGCCCCGGTGGGCACGTCCGGCAAGTTCGAGTTCACGCGCGTGGACCTGGTGCGCCACAACTTCGCGCCGCAGGGCAAGTGCAACAACGGCCGTCACGAGATCCACTCCGCGAATCCGTTCGGCCTCACCGTCTGGGGCTGGGGCTCCGGAGAGACGGGCGCGCAGTTCAAGGGCTTCTACTCTCAGTACGTGAGCTACGCCTATCCGGGCGGCGCGAGCGTGCAGCCGATCAACGACGTGGTCGTGCCGGCCAAGGTGAAATGAAGCGCGTCGGTGCTCGCGAGCCCCACACGAGGGCTCGTGCGTGTCGCGTGGATGCCTCAGGTGCGGGTCGGGGACGATAGTTTCTGCCAAAAACACCGCGGAAAGTGAGTGGTCGGAGGAGCGGCATGCGCGTTGCTCCTTGGCGGCGCGCGCACCTCGAAGTGCGCATCCCCGGGCGGACTGCCCGCCCTCTCATCATCCAAGGACTTCCCCATGCGCACCCGTCTTCTCGTCTCCTCGTTCATCGTCGGCCTCTCTCTCACGACCTTCGGCTGCGCAGCGCACAACAAGGAGGCGGGTAGCGCGACGACCACGAAGGCGGACCTTTCGCCCATCGACGAGCTCAAGGCCATTCCGGAGAGCCTCAACGCCGCGGTCCAGGACATCATGAAGCCGATCGACGACACGCAGTCCGTCATCGACCAGGTGACGAGCCTGCCCAAGCGCTACAAGCTGAACGCGAAGGACGTGATGGGCATGGCGTCCGCATCCGTGCAGAGCGGCCAGGTCAACGTGAACTTCGACGCGAAGGCGACCATCGCGGACGACGCGAAGGCAGAGGTCACCACGGCGATCACCAAGCTCACGGACATCGTCACGGGCCTCAAGGCAACCCCGGACAAGGTCGCGGCCCTCGGCAAGACGCTCGTCACGGTGAGCGCCAAGGTCCCCGTGCTCGCCACGCGCGTGACGTCGGAGTCCACGCTGACCATCTCGAACCCGATGGCGAGCGCCGATTCCAAGGCGAAGGCGCAGGCGAACATCGACGGCGTGAAGCAGATCCAGGGCACCGTGCAGGCTTCCATCAAGGACACGCAGGCCAAGGTCTCCGGGATTCCGGCGATGGCGGCCACGGCGCTCGGGAAGATCACCGCGGCGTTCGCCGGCGCTACCTGAGAGAGAGAGAGAGCGAGAGACGAGATCGGAGCGGGCACGGGCACGGGCACGGGCACGTTTACGGGGAGAGAGCGGAGAGACTGGTGGGCTTGCCTGCTGGTCTTTCCGCTTTTTGTGCGCTGGCGGGGTACTCTTGCGCTCATGCTTCGAGACGGGGTCCTGGGTTTGCGGCTCGCTGGTTGGCGCGTCGAGGGGGCGCCGCCGATAGAGAAGAAGTACGTCGCTCTGGCTTACCCCCATACGAGCAACTGGGATGGCGTCTTGCTCCTTGCGCTCACCCGCAGCGTCGGGATGCACATCTCCTGGCTCATCAAGGACGACTGGGTGAAGGGGCCGCTTGGCGTTGCGTTGCGCAGCCAGGGCGCGATCGCAGTGAACCGCAAGGGGGCGCACAACCTGGTCGACAAGATGGTGGAGGAGATGGGCTCGCGCGACGAGCTCGCGCTCTTCATTCCACCCGAGGGCACGCGCAAGCGCGCGGAGCGCTGGAAATCAGGCTTTTACCACATCGCCCTTGGCGCGAAGGTGCCCGTCATCCCCGCGTACCTGGACTACAAGAAGAAGCGCGGCGGCTTTGGCCCACCCATCCATCTGACCGGCAACGTGCGTGAGGACATGGACAAGATACGTGCATACTACAAGCAGACGGACCCGCAGGGCTGCTACCCCACCAAGGTGGGTCCCATCCTGCTGCGTGAGGAGGCTGACGCGTCCGGAGCGCCCGTTGTAAGCTGACCCGCCATGCCCACTTCCTTCGTTCACGGTGATCTCTTCAGCACGCCCAAGGTGCGGGCCTACGCGCAAGGCGTTGGCTGCGCCGGCACCATGGATGCGGGGGTCTCCATCGCCTTCAAGAAGCGCTGGCCGCGCATGTTCGAAGACTACAAGGCGCGCTGCGCCGACCAGCGCTTCCACCTGGGCGACGTGCAGGTATGGAGCGAGGGCGACGAGACCATCTTCAACCTGGGCATCCAGGAGCACTGGAAGAAGAAGGCCACGCTGCCCGCGCTGAACCGTGCGCTCGCCAAGATGCTCACGCTCGCCACGGCTGCCGGCGTCACCACGATCGGCATGCCGCGCATCGGCGCTGGCCTGGGCGGCCTTGAATGGCGGCGCGTGAAGGACGTGCTCACGGAGCTCGGCGACACCACGGACATCGCCCTCGTGGTGTTCGAGAAGTTCGTGCGCGAGCGCGACCAAACGTAGCGCGCCCGCTATGGCTCAAAGCGGGGGTCAAGCGTTGCCAGCACCCACTGCACAGCCGCATCCGGCGCGAGCCAGGGTAGCGGCACCCGTGTTTCTTGCGGATTCTTCTCTGTATGATCGACGCCAACGTGACAATGTAGAAGTGGGTGGCCGCATGGGCCTTGACCGCGTTGCTGGGGGTCGAGATCGATGCGCGCGTACCACGGCCGCTGGGAAGTCCGCTCCTCGCCGACGACGCTGATCGTGTACTGTTCGATCGCCTTGTGGTCTGCGCGGAGCTTCACGCGAAACGACATCCGAGCGTTTTGGAGAGCCGGAAGTTCGGAGAGGGCGATAGCTGGAACGAAGGCCTTCTGCGTTTGGATGGTGGCTCCGTCGCTCCGCGGTGCGATCTCGATCACATCGCCTCGTGGTCGAATCCGGTAGGGCTCGAATGTCGCGCATAGTTTCTTCTCGGCCGCCCGCCGTACCTGCACGACCAGCCCGTTGAGCCAGTCCTTCTTCTGGCCGCGGGCTCCATCGATCTCCTCATACAGCTCGAGCCAGCGGCGGTTCAAGGCGCCTCCACGGCTGCTAGCGAGAGCGCGTCGCTGAGCACGTGATTGTTCTCAATCGTGTCGGGGATCGCCCCTGAGCGCCACTGGCGTAGCCATTCCTCTGGCTCGAGAGCATAGCGTGCAGTGAACGCCGCCCGTGCCTCATCACGTGGGGGCTCACTGTCAACTTCGAAACTTGCCTCGCGCGCAAAGCTGGCCAGAGCTGGCGCATCCATCATGGCAACTTCACCGCTCCCACCCTTCATCAGCAGAAGGAGCACCTTGGCATTCACACCCTCGAAGTGGTCGCGATTGCGGTTGAAGAATGACACTGCAGCCGCGGGATTCCCGGGATCGACGAGTACGAGCACACTCTGATCGACGAACGGAAGTGCGGCTTCTCCCCGAACGACATGATGGACCGGGCGAGGCGCGGCCAACGCCGTCATCCGAGCGATCAGGTCGGCCTTCGCCGTTGGGTCCGGATAGTACGCAACCGCGAGCGACGCGGTGCCGGTGAGCAATCCGAACGGCCCGACTGTGTCGTCGGCCAGGCTTGTCAAGCGACCCGTTCCTTCTTGATTGCTTGCGAGAGTAAAGGGGCAATACGCACGATGCGGCCTGGGTATTCAAGGAGAAGGCCGTTCGCGAGAAAGCGAACGCGACGCTCTATGTCAATCTGCGTGCCGCTCGTGTCGTCCGCTTGGCGAAGCGCCACCGCGTCGCCATCCTTCAGGAGGCGAAGCAAGAAATTCGTCTGTTCCTCGGCCGCACGAGAGACGTCCGCAGAGTCCGGTGTGGCCCTGCCGCGAATCACTCCATACAAAGCTGCCTTCTGAAGGAGCTGCAGAAAGGTTCTGATCAGGCCACCGCTAGTGACAATGCAATGCCGCATAGCAATGGACGTGGTGTCCTCGGGCGCCTTGCCAATATCGGACGACGCAACGCCGAGGCGGCGCGCTGCTACCTCGAACATGAAGTTGTCTCCCGGCAAAGACTTGGCCTCAAGCATGGGAACAGAACTGCTCACCACGACCGGGCCAATCGACGTGAGATGGTAGTCTTGCAGGACTGCGGCAGCGGGTCCTGTGGCGATCTCGAGGGGAACCACGACGACCACCGACGCTTCCCCGCGCAACCGCTCCAACAAACTAAGCGTTCGCCGTGCGAGACCGGATGAGGCTTTTTCCAGCCCGTCGATCATGACCCCTACGCGCTTCTGCTTGCTCGCACGGCGAATGTCGCGAGCCGCTGCGAGGAGGAGGTCGAAGCCACGTGGAATCATCGCAACAGAGATAGCCGTCGGGCTTGCTCGCCCAATCGCGGGATAGAGTTCTGGAGCCAGTACAAGTCCGGCCGTATCCAGAGCAAACTCGATCAGTGCATGGGCCAGCGCAGCAACGACGTCGTCGACATCGGTCTCGTCACTATAGGTGAGGACCTTGTCGAGGCGCACAAGCGGGCCGACCCAAAGCGTCTGGCGGCACTCGGCAAGTACCGCGAGCTCCGTGCTCTTTCCCGAGCCTGCCGGACCAAAAATCGCTACCGGAGCCTCGTTTCCCGCCTCGAGCAGGGCATGAATCTCGAGCGCGCCATCCCCGGCTCGGGGGATATATAGACCGCGCGAGGCGACATCTGCGATCGCCAGTGGTCGGGTGGGTGCGAGTGCTTGCCAGTCGTAGGACACGTTTGGGTAGGAATGAAGATAGCCTAGGTCTCCTGCCCCGGGCCACCTTGCCTACCAGCAAAAGTGCGGCGGTGCAGGATGGGGGCTACTTCGCGAGCAGGCCGTGGACGGCGAGCGGCTCTTCGCGGCCGCGGATCGGAATGTCGCCGAGCGACGTCAGGATGGAGAGCTCCTGCGAGCCCGACTGCTCTCCGAGGCGACGCGCGGTCTCACCCGAGATGAGCACGTCCGTGTTCTTGTCCTTCGTGGCACCTTCCAGGCGCGACGCCGTGTTCACCGTGTCACCGATGATGGTGAACTCGAGCCGCGCGCCGGAGCCAATGCACCCTGCGACGACGGGGCCCGAGTGCACTGCAACGCCGATCTTGAGCGTGCCCAGAGACTGCTTCTCACGACGCTCGTTGACGGCGCTCATCGCGCGGCGGATCTCGATGGTCGCCTCGATGGCGCGGGAAGCGTGATCGGCGAGCGGCTCGGGCGCGCCGAACACCGCGAGCATGCCGTCGCCCAGGAACTTGTCCACGGTGCCGCCGTGGTTCTGCACGGCGCGCGCGAAGGCGCCCTGCACCTCGTTCAAGAGCGCGAACGCGTCCGCGGGGGCCATGGACTCTGCGAGCGTGGTGAAGCCGCGCAGATCGGTGACCAGCACCGTGGCGTCGACGACGCGCGGCTCGCGCAGAAGCGATAGCGGGTCCTCGCCGGCGGCCTCGATCACGCTCTCGGGCAGGAAGCGACCAAGCGTCACCTTGGAGATCTCGCTGCGGATCGCGCGCCGAACGATGCCCACCATCCACATGGACAGCGCGCCCACAGAGGCGAGCATGGCGAAGCCGTACACGCTCCACGCGGCGTGCGTGGTGAAGACGACCATGAGCGCGTAGTCCAGGAACGCGAGCGCAGTGGTGAAGATCGCCGCGCCACGCGAGAGGCGCAGACCACCGGATGCCGCGAGCAGCGCCGCGGAGATCGACCACACCACGAGCTCTCCACGCTGCCCCTCTGCGTCACCGGAGAGCGACAGCCTGAACGAGTTCGCGTTCGTGGCCAGGATGAGCGCCGCATCGACGGTGGGGATCACCACGCGCATCCAGTCGCGGTAGTAGCCGCGACGCAGCGCGAGCGTGAGCACCCCGGACGCAAGCACCCAGGCGAGCGGCAGCGTGATGAGCCAGGAGTTCCCGTGGTCGAAGCCCGCAGCCGCGGGATAGAAATAGAGGAACGTGTTCAGGAACACGACGGGCACGATGGCAACCGTACGCACACCCGCAAGCATCAGCTCCGAGCGACGCGCCTCGTCCTTCAGGGTCTTGTCGACCGAGGCTGCGATGTCCGCGTGTGCACTCCCCCTGGCCATCGATGCCGCGAGTATACCTATGGATTGGGCGTTTTGGCGGGCCAGTCGAACGAGAGGCCGTTGCTCGTCACCTCACATGCGGTCGTGGCGTCCACGCGCGCGAGCTGCGCAGCGGAAGGTGCTGGCGCTTTGCCCCGCATGGGATCGGCCGCGGGATCGTTGCGGTACGTTGCGCGCAGCGTGTAGCGACCGGGGGCGGATGGATGTGGCGGATAGAGCCACTCGAGCTTGATCCGCGCACCGGGGGCAAGGGTGACAATGTCGTGATCGTCGAAGGCGTTGATGAGGCCGCATCGACCCTGCGGCGCGATCTTCCGCGGGGTGAGGTCGAATGAGACCGACGGGTTCCGCATGTTGGCGTCCGACCCATCGTTCGTGCGCATCAAGGTGACGGGCCTCCTGCCGGCGTTTGCGAGCTCGACGTCAAGCTCCATCCCGGAGGCGGTGATCGCCTTTGCCTTGATCGTCAGCGTCACGTCCTTGCACTTCGACACGAACAGCGGTGCGGGCTGACTCGGCGCAGCGGTCTCTTGCTCCACGCTCTCCGCCGGCGGCGCGGGCTCGTAGCTGACGGAAGACAGCGCCTGCTGCTCTTCCTGCGCTCTCGACATCACGACCATGGGTGTCATCGGCTGTGGCGGAGGCGGTACCTCCACGGCCTTCGGTGCCGAGGCCACGGGCGCGCGCTCCTTCGCGGCGCACGCGCCGAGCATGCCGACCATCAGGCTCGCTGCAACGACAGGTCTCATTCCATGGATGGTTACGCTCGCGCCCGGAAAAGTCTACCCGGACAGAAGTGCTTCGCGGTGCGCGCCATCTTCACCCTCGTGTTCGACGAGAGCCTCTCATGCTCGGTCGAAACGCTCCAGCGCCGCCTGAAACGCCGGATACTTCTCGGCGTTGTCCGCTAATGCCGCGCGAAAGTGAGCTGTCTGATCAATTCATTGGAAACCGTTCGTCGTGGGGCTTCAGGTGGAGCTCGCGCGCACCGTCGGCGTCGCCAGCCCCTCGGACTTCAGGCCGTCTTGCGCTCGAGCACCGTCACGCGTTCTTTCAGATCGGCCACGTCTCCACGGAGCGTTCGATCGGTGCGCAGCAGATCCACGAGTGTCTGCACCGTCTCACGCACGGCGACCAGCTCCGTCGCGGTTCGCACATCTGATGCGGTCTGCCGCTCGATGACGGCGTCGAGCCGGTTGTTCGTTCCGTCAACCCGGCCGTTGGTCGCCCGTATCTCGTCACGGATCTGGATCAGGATCTCGGTGGAAAAATCGGTCATGGGCTCGCTCCTTGAAAGTGTAGCACCACGTGAGCAACGGGCGTGCCTGGCGCCGGCCGCTTGAATTTCCGCGCGACTCGCGATCGAAGACCTGAACCGCCGTTTTCTCGCGTGAGCTCGAGCGCGAATGTGCGCGTGCACCCAGCCGACCTCAGTGGCTCGGCCTCGGGAGACCGAGGCCATTGAGAACACCGACGTAGCTGGCTGGCTGATCCTTTCGCACCTGTTGGACCGGCATGTTCAGCGTGAGTTGAGCGAAGTCGGCCGACATCGGCATGCCTCGCTCGACCAGGTCCGCCTTGGTTTGAACGACGCTGCAAACGCGGGTCCTGTGCTTCCAATCGAGCAGGCCCAACATCTCCCGATTTGCGTACATGCGCACATCTTGGGGATCCAGAATCAAAATGATGTCGCTGGCCCTCTCGAGTAGAGGACTCCAGACCGTGGTTGCCCACACCACCCCAAACACCGTCTCGAAGGTCACGTTTGCGTCGAGCGCAAGCCGCAGGCCAAAACCCGCGACCAGCTCGTTCGCCACGCTGCGCGCCTCGAATGGCGCCACAGGTTGGCCAAAAGCGGCAGCCAAACCGAGCAGCATGCTGCGCTTGCCTGCCAGCGGTGGACCGAAGATCAGCAACCGACGCTCTGACATGACGCCAGACTATCGGCTGGGCTCGACGCCCGCATCTGCTCCTTCCCCAGCTACTCGTTCTTGCGCTATCGCCACCGGGAGGCGCCGTCCTACTTGAGCGTGCACATGGTGATGTCGACGGCGTTGAACGTGCCGCCAAGGCCCACGTCCACGCCGCCGGTGCAGACGTTCTTGTTGTCGCTCACCGACATGGCGTTTGCGGAGCAGTCCACGCCGCTGAACGTGTTGCCCTGCGCGTTGAGCGTCTGCACCGTGACCAGTGCGCCGTTGTCGAAGCAAAGACCCGCGTTGGTGTTCGCGTTTGCCGCTAGCCCCTGGAGCACGTTCTTTCCGTCCTTGTTCTTGCCCAGATCCACCTTCGCCGGGCTCACGCCCGCGAGCCCGCCTGGAGCCTTGGCCACGTGGACGCCGCTTCCGCCGTTCTTCAGGGTCTGGGATTTCCGCAGGACCAACGTGGACGTGTCGTAGACGGAGATGCCGTCGCCCGCGTTGCCGAACGCAACCAGGCCTGAGACCGCGCTCCCGCCGGTAGCGCCTTCGACCAGCAGACCCTCGGTGCCGTTCGCGTTCGCGAGCACCGTGCCGGTCCCGTCCGATGGGCCCGGGACTCCGTCGATCTTGAGCGTGGCCGCGCCCTTCACGTCGATGCCGGCGTTGACGTTCGCGTTGAACGCCACGCCGCCCGAACCGGCAGCAGCCCCCACGGCCGCTTGACCCGTACCGGCAACCATGAGGCCCACGGAGTTCCCCGTCACGTGCACGCCCTTCGTCCCGGCACCGATGGTCACAATGCCTGTATCATGCACGTAAATGCCGGCAGTGGTGAACCCGGAGACATCAAGGTCGGTGAGCACCGTGGAGCTGGCGCTGCCGGTGCCCACGCTGACGCCATATGCGGAGGTGTTCGCGCCCACGAGCGTGAGATTGGCGAGCCCCGAGGTGGGCGAAGCGAGCTGGAACGCGTCGCTCGCTCCAGGCGCCACGGTGACCTTGCCTCCCGCGCCCACGACCACCACGTTCGCCGGAATGACGAGCGGGAAGGTCTCGCCCGTCTGCACGGTGGACGGACCGATGACGATGATCTTCGTCCCCGCCGCTGGCGACGCGCCGACATAGGCGAGCGCCGCCGTGATCGTCTTCAGCGCGCACGCAGCAGAGTACGCTTGGCCCACGTACCCGCCGGGCGTCATGGCCGTGTCGGCACCGTTGTTCGGATCGACGTACACCTCGCCCTTCTGTACGGGATCGCAGCCGCCATCTGGATTGGTCACGCGCTGAGCGTCGCGCCCCGCGTCGATCGCGCCATCGTTGCCGGAGGAACCACCGCTGTCCATCGCGTTGGACTTGCTGCCATCCGCGGAGCCGTCGGCCCCGCCACCGTCCGCGTCGCCGTTCGGGATCGTCGCGGTGGTGGCATCGTCACCACCACAAGCGCCGAGGACCGCGCCCACGCCACCAACACCAGTGAGCGAGAGAGCAACGAGAGCAAGACGATTCCTTCGACCAATGAAGCTCATTGAGATTTCTCCTGAGAAAGCTGGCGCGTGCATGAAGCTCCGCCGCCGCTACCTCGAGATCCCAGGTGCCCCCACGCCGAAACGAGCAGACAGGTGCCCCACACTTTTGTGTGCATCTGTGCGCGCGAAATTTGTCGGCGTGGCCGCGGCCCGCAACCCAACGGCAGAAGCCGTGGCGGTTTTCGTCGAGAGCGAGCGATGGGCGCGTTTTCGCCCGAGGACGGAGCGGAGCGGCCTACTGGCCGTGAGCACCGCCCGCAGGGCAAAACGCGTCCAGCGCGAAGCTATCGGCGAAAAACGCCGCGGCTTCTAGTGGCCGCCGTGGGGGTCGCCACCGGGCATTCCGGGCATCTGCATACCGGGCGGCAGCTGCATTCCAGGGGGCATTCCGCCCATGCCGGGCGGTCCCTTGTCCTTCGGCGCGCCGCCGTCCACGGGCTGCTGGAACTTGGTGCCGTCGTTGGTCGCAAAGTCGGCGATGAAGTTGGAGACCACGAACACGGTGTCCGTTCCATCCTTCTGCGCGAAGTGGTTTGCGCCCGGACCGGTCTTGCCGACCTTGAGGGTGTACTTGCCCGCGCCGTCCTTCAGCTGGAACGTGATGGTGCCTTCGGGAGCGTCGAGCCCCGTGTCCGCCGTGGTCTTGCCGTCGCCGAAGTCGTCCGCGTTGAGCGACTTGTAGGAGCGCAGCATGTCCTTCAGCTTCTCCTGATCGAAGCGCTCGAAGGCCTTGCCCTTCTGCGTGGCGGACCACTTCTCGCCGTCCCTGGTGAACGAGAACGGACCGGACTTGTTCTCGATCATGACCTGGTTCACGTTCGCGTCGTCGAAGCGGAGGATCTCCGTGTCGCGCCAGCCCTTGAGCTCGCGCGTGTACACGAAGGCCGAGTAGCCGGTGGCCGCGTAGACGGAGGGCTTGCCGTCCACCATGACGAGCTGCCCGCGCGCGCCGGACTTGCCGAACGTCACGTCGAGCTTCTTGTCAGCGCCCTTCCAGGCAACCAGGTGCACGCCCTTCTCTGCGTCGAGCTGGTAGTCCTTCTTGTCGGCGTCGGTGACCTGCGAGAACAGCTGCTCCTTGGTCTTCAGCTCCTTCAAGCTGTCGATCATCGCCTTCACGCTCGCCTGGCTGGCGGGCGCCTCGAGCGGCTTCGTGACGACCCACTTGTCGCCCTTCTTCTCCAGGGTGACGTCGCCCTTGTCGCCGTTCTTGATCTGGAACTTGTCCAGGTCGTCGGAGCCCTTGATCTCGGGAAGGTCCGCGGAGGTCGTCTCCGTGATCTTCCCGATGTTCTGGTCCTTCTTGACCTGCAAGTAGACGAGCCCACCAAGCGCGGCGAGCACCACCACACCAACAAGAATCTGTTTATCGCGCGTCATTTTAATACCGATTTGGTGTGTTCACAGGGCTCAGGCGAGGCTCACTTTTTGGCGGGATGACATTCGCATCTGCCAGCGGATCAGCCCGTAGAGAACGAAGAGGAGCGGAAGGCCCAGGATGAGGACGATCTCGATCCACACCTGCGTGCGGTGGCGGATCCCTTTCGCCTCTTCGTCGCGCTTCTTCGCGGCTTCTTCGTCGTCTGCCATGCCCGGCTTCTCGACCTGACCGTAGGAGAGCGTCGGCTCGGCGAGGATCTTCGCGGACACCGCGAGGAGGTCCACGTCGCCCGTGATCCAGTCGAGCGTGTTCTTGAACGACAGGATGGTCGTGGTGAGCACGAGCTGCGCGTACGGCATGGCGAGCTGCTGGAGCTGCTCGTCGCCGCCCATCGGAGGCATGCCCATCTGTCCGCCCATCTCCTGGCCGGCGCCCGCGCGTGCGAGCGGGTTGGCAAGGAACTGCGAGGACGACACCACGAGGATGCGCGCCGGTGCCTTGCTCTTCTCGGGCGCTTCCACGCCCAGCTTGTCGCCCGTGAGGAACGCGCTCTTCAGCGGGCCCTCGACGGTGGCGCCGATGCCGAACTGCTCCCACGTGCCCTTCGGCTTCCAGGCGCGGAACGGCTTCAGGTCGACCTTGTCGCCCTTCTCCGTGATCGCGTACTGCGTGCTACGGGCGATGATCTTCATCTTGTCCGCGGCGACCTCGGGCTGCTTCGTGCGATCGAGCTCGAGCGACGAAGCGAACGGCCAGATGACCTGCGGAACGCGGAAGAACGAGGGGAACGCCGTGTCGAGGCGCTTCTCTTCGCCTTCGTAACGGCTGTCGTCTTCCACGTTGATGAACTGCGGGAAGAGCGCGGTCGCCGGCATGCCCGTCTGGGTCATGACGCCAACACGGAAGCTGCGGCCAAAGTCGAGGACGACGTCCTTGTGGACCTTGATGCCGTACCCCTCGAGCAGCTTGTCGAGCCCGTGGTTGTTCAGCTCCGCATTCATGGTCGCGTCGCTTGCCTTCACGTTGACCGCCGAGGCGAACACCGCAAGGCTCTTGCCCTTCATCACGAACTGGTCGATTCGGCGGAGCTCCTTCTCGGAGATGTCCTTGCCCGGCTGCGTGATGATGAGGCCGTCGAGCGTGTCGTCGATCTCCGCCTCGCCGCCTTTCAGGTCCACGTCCTGGAACTGATAGAAGGTGAAGTTCTGCGAGATGATCGGCTGGATCGCGTAGCGACCGGCGTTCGGCGGCGCAAGGTTCGCGTCCGTCAGCTTGATCTCGTCGTGCCCCTGGAGCACGCCGATCTTGTGCTTGATGCCTTCCGCTTTGTCGCGGACCTCACGAATCTTGTTCGTGATCCAGAACTCCAGGCCGTCGGTCTGGCCCGGCGGGAGGAACTTGATCGCGTCGCGCTCCGTCCCGTAGTTGAAGACCAGGCCCATGTAGCCCTTCGTGGCCTCGAGCTTGTCTTCGTCCTGGTTCGTGTCGGCGAACGACTGAGCGACCAGGCCGGCGTCCTTCGCCGTCTCCTTGTCCTTCTCTTCCTTCGCTTCGATGATCCGGAACTCGAACTTGCCGTCGCTGTTGGCCTGGTACTCCTGCAGGAGATCGCGAAGGTCGCGAACGAATGCATCGAGCTTGGGCAGGCCCTTGGTGACGTACGCGTCAACCTTGATCTTGTCCTTCTTGAGGGACTTGACCAGGTTCGCGCTGCCACGGGACAGCGTGTATTTCTCGGCGTGCGTGGTGTCGATGCGCTTGTAGCCACCGATCGCGGAGAGTGCGTTCACCGCGACGAGGATCGCCGCGATGACCAGGAGGAGGACGCCGCTTTCGGTCGCCGCTTTGGTTCTGCGTTCCATGATTTTCCTCTATGCCCACTTCCTGCTCTCGAGCGTACGGAAGCTCACGAGCAGCGAAAGGATTGTGACGGACAGGAAGTACACCACTGCGCGCGAGTCGATGACGCCGCGGGTGAAGGGCTCGATGCGCGACTGGAAGCTGAAGAACGAGATGACGTCTCCAGGCCAGCCGGGCAGGTACTGCACGACCTCGCCCACGTAGTAGAGGGCCGCGAGGCCCGCCGCCGTGAGGAAGAAGGAGAGGATCTGGCTCTCGGTGAAGCCGCTCATCATGAGGCCAACGCCGACGCCGGCGCCTGACATGAGCAGCATGCCGAGCATGGCGCTCCAGAACGGACCCCAGTCGAGGACGCCCAGGTGCCACGGCCACACGAACATGACGATCGGGTAGATGCCCAGCAGGACGATCTGGAAGAAGAGCATCCCGTACGCGCCGATGAACTTGCCGAGGATGACCTCGCTGTCGCGGACCGGGAGCGTGATGAGGAGCTCCATGGTGCCAAGGCGCTTCTCCTCGGAGAGGGCCCGCATGGTGAAGAGCGGGATCGTGAGGAAGCAGAGGACGCCAGGCGCAAACTGGAACAGGCGCGCCATGCTCGCGCGCTCGATCTGCCAGACACCGCCCTGGAACAGGAAGAAGTGAACGCCGAAGCCGCCAAGGCTCAGGCTGATGACGATGTATGCGAGCGCGGAGTTGAAGTAGCTGCCGAGCTCGCGCTTCGCGATCGTGAGGACGTTGCGCGTGAACGTGGCCGCAGGGCTGCGCTCCACGCGGAGACCGCTGCGGGGCTTCGCTGCAAGCGCGGCGTCGTCGTCCTTGCGTGACGGCTTGGCCTTCGCTTTGTCGTCGTCGTCGTCGTCGCCTTCGTCGTCCGAGTCTTCGGACTCCTCTTGCTCTTCGGACTCTTCCTCTTCGTCGTCCTTGGAAGACGCCTTCTTGTCGTCGGCGTCTTCGCCGTTCTTCGAGGCCTTCTTCTTCTCTTCAAGATCGCGATCTTTGTCTGTCGTGGTCTCGCTCATGACTTCGCCTCGTCGCCTTCTTCGTCGCTGTCGTCGTCATCGGAATCGGTGTCCTCTTCGGACTCCGTCTCCTCCGAGGCCTCTTCCTCATCCGCGTCATCCGCGGGTGCGCCGATGGTTCGGTTGCGGCGCTCGTCGCCGATGGTGAGGTGACGGAAGACATCTTCCAGGGTCTGCGTGTCGCGGTGTAGCTCGAGAAGGACCCAGCCCTTGTCGGCGACGGCGCGGAACACCTCGGGGCGGAGGTCGGCGTCCTGCTCGCTCGCGAGCTCGAACGCGTGCGCGCGCTCGTCGGTGGGGAGCTCGGTGACCTTCCGGACGCCGGGGACCTTGGAGAGCAGATCGGAGACCTCTGCGTTGGACGCGGGGAGCGTCTTGCCACGATAGGCAGAGCCGGCCGCGGACTCCTGCACGGAGACCACGTAGCGGACGTTGCCGCTCTTCGCGCGGATCTCGTCAAGAGGTCCGTCGGCAACGACGCGGCCACGCGAAACGATGATCGCGCGTGCGCAGGCGCTCTCGACTTCCTTCAGGTTGTGGGTGGAGAGCATGACCGTGCGCTCCTTGCCGATCTGCTTCAGGTAGTCGAGGAACTCGGCCTTCTCGTTCGGGTCGAG
>JBBRNJ010000071.1:0-46367 GCA_038230375.1 Polyangiales bacterium
AGGAGCGACGGATCCGTCTCGCTTGCGCCGACGAGGAAGCCGGGGACGTTGATGCGCGAGCCGACCTTCGGGTTTGCGCGGTCCGTGAGGTCCACCTGGTCCAGGTAGTACTTCACGACGCCCTGGGTGACGAGCTTGCCCGTCATGTTGTCCCAGACCGGATTCTGCAGCCACTCGTAGTGCGAGGTGTACAGCGTGTTGCCGACCGCGCGAACGTTACCCCACCACCAGTCGTTCTGCGTGGTGACCTCGACGCCGGAGACCTTGGGGGCATCCGCGTTCGACATGTCCGCGACGTAGAGGGTCTGGTCGCCCGTCTCCTTGCCGGTCTGCGGATCGTAGTTCCAGTGGACGCGACGGAACGCGAGCGCGTTGCCTTCGACCTGGACGATGTCCGAGCTGTCCCACCAGTCGTACCAGTAGCAACCGTAGTAACCGCCGTAGCCGTACTGATCGACGACCGTGGGCAGCGTGAGCTTGCCGCGGAGCTTGGCGCCGCCGTTGGACAGGTCGACGACCTGCACGACCTCGGACCAGGTCGACGTGTTCTGCGACTGCGTGTTGACCTGGCTCACGACGTACGCCATGTCGCCGTTGCGGAAGATCTGCGCGTTCGTGCCGTTGATGTTCACGGTGATCGCGCTGGGGTTCGTGCTGCGCTCCTCTGCGTCGGAGATCGGGAGCACGCGGAGCTCGCTCTTCGTGTTGTCGTAGCCCCACCAATCGGTGGAGAGCTGCGCGATGGTCGTGCCCGCGGGGTGTGCGTCGACGACGTTGCGCGCGAGCGTGAGCTCCGCGGTGGTCTTCGGGTTCGCGTGGTCCGTGTAGTCCACCACGCTGAGGGCCATGTCGCTGAGCGACACGAGGCGGTTCTTCACGACAATGCCGCGCTCGACCCAGCCCTTGGTGTGCGATGCGCCCTTGGCGGCGATCGACGTGGGCGTGAACTCGATGATCTGCAGCCCGTTCTGGTAGGCGTTGTTCGCCCAGCCGCTGAACGGAAGGACAACGAGGTTGTCGGTGGTGTCGAGCAGGAACGCCTTGAACGTGCCCGCGGCCGGCGTGTAGCCCCAGCCCTGACCAAAGTTCGCAGTGCCCAGGAGCGCGGGCTTCTTCGGGTCGTTGACGTCGATGTACTGGACGGAGATGTTGCCGCCGCTCTGGTAGTTGTTGCCGAGCGCGAAGATCTTCCCGCCCATCGGCGTGAAGTTCCAGACGTTGCCGTCGATCTTTGTCGAGCCCGCCATCACCGGCGCCTTCGGATCCGTGAGGTCGAAGATCTGGACCGGCGTGGTGCCGCTGTTGTCGTAGTAGCCGTTCGAGGGCGACAGGTAGAGGCGGTTCGTGTCGAAGCGGGCCGCCGCGGACCAGCCGGACGACGGGATGCTGATCTCGCTCGCGAGCGTGGGCGCCGTCGGCGCGTTGAAGTCGATCGTGCTGAGCACCATCGTGCTGTTCTGGCCACCGCAGTACCAGCCGCCGTTGTTGGCGCCGCACGTGAGGATGTGACCGATCTTCGTCGACTCGTTGTAGTCGAGGTTCCAGCGACCGCCGTCGGTGCCCCATCCCGTGAAGCTGCCGTTCACTTCGACGCTCGCCTGGACGGCGATCTTGCCGTTCGCGTCGCTGATGTCGAGGAACTCGACCTTGCTCTTGCCGGACGGCTGACCATACGGCTGCGACGGATCGAGCGGGATGTCGTGCGCAAGGAGGATGTCGTTCGCCGTGACGTTGAAGGCGCCCTGGAAACCCAGGTACTCCTTCGACGAGATGGTGACCGGCTTGGAGTTCGAGCTGAAGTTGACGCTCGACACGATCGTCTTCGGGCCAACCTGGGTCTTCGAGATCGGGTCCGCGTGGGAGAGGCCCGAGGTCCCGCCGGCGAGCGCGTTCGCGCGGTTCTTCGCCATCATCGCCTTCTGCGCGCGCATGGCGTTCGGGGTCATCTGCGCGCGGCGCGCATCGACAGTCGGCGCGTTCGCCTGCGTTGCGACATCACCACCCGCTGCTCCACCCGAGGCCGGCGCTCCGCCCGAACCGGAGTTGGCGACGCCGCCACCACCGCCGTAGCCACCGCCGAACCAGCCGTACTCCCAGCCCTCGTCCTCGCTGACCAGGTACATCACGTGGCCGACGACGCGCGAGTCGCGAACCCAGCCCGGGATGCGCGCATCGCCGAGGCTCTTGATGTTCGCGGGGTCACGCGCATCAACCGTGCGGACGACGGAGCCGTAGAAGGGCTCACCGACGTCGTTCACGCCGTACCAGTCGCCAAGGATCATCGTCGCGACGCCGTTCTGCACGGTCATCTCGACGGGGCTTCCAAACACCGGGCTGCGTCCGAGGAGCTTCGGCGCGTCGACGTTGGTGACGTCGAAGACCATGAGGCCGCGGTACGAGTTCAGGTAGTAGAGGCGGTTGCCATCGAGACGGTAGATGTCCGTCTCCTCGACCGTGCGCATCTGGGACGCGCCCGTCTGGCCCTTGCCGCCCGTGGGGCCCGCATTGGGCGCCCCACCACCAGCGCCGTCGCTCGCGGCGCCGCCGAAGTTCCCACCGCGGCTCTGGCCGGCGGGTGGGGCAGAATGAAATTCAGATTGACCTTCGACACGACCGTCGGCGGGACCGCCAGGGCCGGTTTGCGTACCGGCTCCGCAGCCCACAAGGGACGGCGCGAGCGCTGAGAGCATCGCGAGGGAGGTCAGACCAAGTATGGAGGAGATTCGCATGATGAACCTGCCTGAAGCAGGGAGCGTTCCATCACTGGCCCACCTGGTCACACCACAATCCAGCTTGTTTTCAGCGGCTGTCGAAAGTTGTGCAATGTGCCACGTGGCACAGACCCTGCCGTTCCGATCCGACTGTGGCAGACCGTGCCACCTTTCAGGCGGGCACACCGGGCATGGCCATGCGCCGCGCCAGCTCGCCGGAGCGGTCCATGGCTGCGAGCTCGTCGGAGCCCCCGATGGCTTCTCCGTCGATGAAGATCTGCGGGACGGTCTTCATGCGCGTGGTCGCCACGAGCCACGCACGGCGCGCGGGATCGTTCGACACGTCGATCTCCTCGAAGGGAATGAGCCGCTTCTTCAGCAGGCTCTTCGCGCGGACACAATAGAAGCAGAACGTGGAGGTGTAGACCTGGACGCGCATGGCTTCATCGAATGTAAGTCACGCCGAGAACGAATCAACCAGGCGCGGCACATCTCGGGCCGCAACACTGCATAGCGCCACGCGGAGCGATGTCTTCGAGGGCACCACGAAGACGCCCTTTTCCTTCATGCGGAGCGCCCGTGCAGGTGCGTCGTCTGCGAAGACCGTGACGAAGAAACCGCCCTCGTAGCGCGGGTAGCGAAGGCCCTTCGCGGAGGCGAGCTCGTTCCACACCTCCACACGGTTCTGCAGGAGCTGCTTCGCGCGGTCGCGCTCGTCCGCGCACGCCGCCGCGAGCTCCGGCTCTCGGAGCAGTCGCGTGATGGCAACGAGCCCTCCGCGGTTGCAGTTGGACCAGGTGCCGCGGCACGAGTAGGAGAGCGCGGCCGCAAGCGTCTTCTGAAGCTTCTCGTCCGGAGCGCATGCGACAAGCGCGCCCACGCGCAGGCCGTAGTGCGTGAACGTCTTGGATGCGCTCCATGCGAACGTGAGAAGCACCTTGCCGAGCAGCGGCGTGAGCTCCGACAGGAACGCGCGCGAATCGCCTGCGGCATACGCGAAATACGCCATGTCGACGAGCAGCGTGATGGGCGCCTCTTCTGCGTGCTTCGCGAGCACACGCACCACGCGCTGCCACTCACTCGCGCGCATCGAATAGCCGGTGGGGTTGTGGCATGGGTCGTTGATGAAGACGAGCGCGCGGCCCTGCTTCGCGATCAGTGCGCCAAGCTCGCGATCGAGCGCATCGACGTCCAGGTCCCCTGCCGAATCGAACATGTTGAACACGGCGAGGGTGCGGTCGGATTCGTCCGCGAGCGTCGTGTATGGGCCCCAGTAGTAGCTCGACGTGAGCATGGCCTGCCCGTGCTCGAGGAAGTTCGCCAGCGCAAGGCGCAGGGCGCCCGTTCCGCCCGGCGTGGCAACGGCGATAGCGCTCGCCCGCAGTGCCTCGTGTCCGCCGAACAGATCGTCGATCACCGCCTTCAAGAACGCGGGATCGCCGGCGAGCGGCGCGTACGCGGCCCACTCCTCCTGCGGGACATCACGCACGGCACGCGCGGCCGAAGGGAGCACGAGCAGCTTGCCTTCGTCATCGAGCAGGGCGCCGACCGTCGCGTTCACGACGGCCTCTCCGCGCGCGCGTCGTTCGGTGGCCTCGCGGTTCAGCGCGAAGATGGGATCGTCCGACGGGCGGCTCTCGTGAGCGGGGATGACGAAGCGTTGGTTCACGCCATCTTTCTTGCCCGTTTTTTCGCGCGGCGTCCACGCCGCTTTCGCGCGCGTTGCATTCCCCGAGGCACCTCTCCAGATAGGTGCTGCCCGGCTACGTGGGATTCGTAGCCGGGCAGCTTGGGGTCACTGCGATAGGGGGTCGATGCAATTCTTCTGCGGGTAGAGCTTCAGTTCGGTGCGGGGGGAGGTCCACCCTTGCCACCACCCGGCGGGGGCGGAGGCGGGCACGGGCGGTCGTGATCGTTGTCACCGCGGGGACCGTCGCCGTCGTGGTCACCGTCGGGGCCGCCGTCACCCCTGGGAGGCGGTGGGGGCGGCGGGTTGCCGCTGCCGGGGGGAGGAGGCGGAGGCCCGTCAGCCTTGCCGCCGCCAGGGGGCGGGGGAGGCGGAGGCCCGCCGTCGGGAGGTCCGGCGTGAGGGCCGCCCTTGTCGAGATCATGGTCGCCGTCGCGGTCGCCATCGGGCGGCGGAGGGCAGCCGCGGTGACCGCCGTCCGCAGCGTTCGCGGAGGCGGCTGTGGCCAGATCCGACGAGGTCGATCCGGTCGAGTCGTTGCTGCTACAGCCGGTCGCGGCAAGGGCAAGCGCGAGGCCGGCAGCAAGGGGGAGAGTGGAGAGAAGCGTTCTCATCGGGGTATTGGCTCCTTCAGGTTTCAGGGGCCGGTCTCTCGCCCCACAACCCTCTAGTGCGTGCCCTCCGAAGAACGGATCACGACAGGCGATCTTTTACTTCGATTTGTTTTTCGAGAGCTCCGCCGTCCGCAGGTAGACCAGCTCGCCGCCCGTTCCGTTCGGCTCCTTGTAGGTTCCGCGCAGCCGAATTTCCTGGATCGTCCGGTCCTCTCGCGAGATGCGCATGCTTCCCGTGAGAGACAGTGTGCGGCCGCTCTCGGTTTGCACGTCGATGGAAGCCTCGAAGGTGCCATCTTCTTCCCCGAGCGCGCGCAAGGTCGCGCCACCGGCTGCGAGGTGCCACGTCCTCGGATTGAGCGCGCGTACGAGCGCGGGCGCCAGCGCATCGACCCGCTCGCCGACCGCAAGCTCGCGATCGGGTAGCGCCGCATCCATCGCGCCGCGCATCCCGATGTCCGACACGGCAGCGAGCGCGAGATGCGAGACCTCCGCCGACACCGGCCCGCCCGTCTCTTCTTCGACAGACAGTGGTTCGGCGCGCATGCGCAGCCGCTTTCCCTCGAGCGGCGTCGGCTTCGGCGCGAAGCGATAGTCGTCGTCCTGGCCATCCCATGCGTGGCGTTCGTTCTTGTGGAAGATGACGAACGCCTCCGTCACCGCGGAGTCCGCCGCGCCGCGCACGGCGAGCTCGTAGTCCGAGATGTAGCGCTCGCCCTCTGCAACGCCGTCGGCGCGGGTCATCCGGCTCAACGTGTCGGTCTGCACCCGGATGCGATCGCCCACCTCAGGTGGACGGTGCTTGAACGTGGACCGGTCCGTCGCAGTGGGCTTCACCGCGGTCGTCGCGACGTGCACGGGCCTCGTGTCAATCGCCGCAGGCGTCGCCGGAGGCTCTCTTCCGCCTCCGCAGGACCCGAGGACCAGCAGCGCCGCACACGCCCACCTCATCTTCAAGACTTTCCTTTGGGGCTCGTCCACATGTTCATCAACGTTGGACCCGCCTCGCTCTGTCAGTTTGGCACGAACGACCGCATGCGCCTGCCACGTTGACCGGACCCTTGCATGAGCCTGCTTCAACGTGCCTGAAAATTGCGGGAAATTCCGGTCGGCACGGGCTATGCTCATCGACCGTCCGGATGCCAATCCCCCTTCGTACCCACCTGCGGGTTTCCTGCGCAGCGCTTGTCGCGTTTGCGCTCTTCGCCGCTCTCGTTCTTGTTCCACGGGCCGCCTTCGCGCAGACCGTCTTGCTCCCGAGCGCGCCCACGAGCATCGTCAAGGTCAACCCGAGCGGCGCGACCGTCGACCCGCGCACTGTCGGCACCCCCGACAACATCCGCGGAATCAGCCTCGGGGAATGCCTCGACGACGATCGCTACGTGATCCCGCTCAACCTCATGGGCTTCACCGCCAACATGAACCTCGAGGTCTGGGCGGGTCCTAGCGGCGCGGACTGCTCCGACAACGCACAGCGCGGAAACACGAGCGGCTCGCAGACATGCTGGAAGGTCGTGAGCGGAAACATCGCGCCCACGGCCAACCTGAACGTCACCGTGAAGATGCGCGACATCATCGCGTCGCCCACCACGAAGAACCTCAACTACGTCGCTCAGGACAACACCGTCTGCGGCAAGATCGACTACGCCGTCTTCACCGTCTACATGCTGCTCACCAGCGGCGGAGCCACGCAAGGCACCCCCGGCAAGCAAGACTTCCAGGCGGACACCATCGGCCCGGCCGCCGTCACCAACGTGAGCGTGGAACAGGGCGACACCCGTCTTCACGTGAGCTGGACCGCGCTGGGCAGCACCACCGACGAGGGCGGCACCACGACCGGAAGCACCACGACCACCGCCACGCAGGTCGCCATCTACTACCAGGAGGCCAGCACCGGCACCACGGCAGCGGACTCTGGCTTCACCTACGCATGCAACGACGCGAGCATCGTGGATGCGGGCGTCGACGACTCTGGCGACGCACAGACCACCACGGTCGACGGTGGCTGTACGGCCATCCCGAAGGAGACCACCTCCTCGAGCGCGTGCACGGCGCCAGGGTTTCTTTCGACCGGCCCCGACAAGGACGTCTCCAAGCTCACGGTGAACGCCAACTCCAGCGACACCACGATCGGCGGACTCACGAACGGCACGTCGTACGCGGTCGCCGTGGTCGCGCAGGACGTCTTCCTGAACCCGGGCGAGATTTCCTCGCTCGAGTGCAAGGCGCCCGTGAAGCTGAACGACTTCTTCGCGACCTATCTCGGGGACGGCGGACAGGCCGGAGGCTCGTGCTCGCTCGACCTCCTGGGGGCGCCTGCGGGTGGCGCGTCGCTCGCGGTGATCGCCTTCAGCAGCATGCTCGCTCTCGCGCGTCGCCGCCGTCAGCGCGGAAAACCTCATCGCGCGCTCTCCCGCGAAGGACAGGATCAAGAATGAAGCCCGTTGACCGCCGCATCTGGACCGCGCTCGCCGCGTTCGGAGCCTCCACCATCGTTCTCGCCGGGCTCGCGCCGAAGGATGCGCTCGCATCCGAGCAGGACATCTTCAACGACGAGAAGCGGTCGAAGAAGTCGCCGCAGCACTTCGCTCTCGAGGTCCGCATCTCGCCTTTCTCGCCCGACATCGACAAGGAGTCGTCGCTCGGCGGAAAGACACCGTACAGGGACACGTTCGGAAAGATGAAGCGCGCGCTCGTCGGCTTCGAGTTCGACTACCAGGCCATTCGCATCCCGTGGGTCGGCACGCTGGGCCCCGGATTGAGTGCAAGCTACACGCAGATGACGGACCACAGCTTCCAGCTGGACGGCACGCGCTCCAAGGAGAACACCGACCTCACGCTGTACCCCATGTACCTCGCCGCGGTCCTGCGCGCGGACGTCTTCTATCGCCAGTACCGCATCCCGGTGGTCCCGTACGCGAAGGCGGGCGTGGGCCTCACGTTCTGGGAGGCCTCCAACCCGGGAGGCACCTCCACGGCGAGCGACTCCGCGGGCAACAGCTTGAAGGGCCACGGGCACACCTGGGGCACGCAGTGGGCCGCGGGCGTCATGATCGCGCTCGACGCGCTCGACCCAGGCGCGTCCGTGAACATGGACAACGCGGTCGGTATCAACAGCACGTATCTCTACGGCGAGTACTACCTTGCGGCGATCAACGGGATCGCCCAGGACCATCCGCTCCTCGTCGGCACGGATACGTGGTGCGCGGGCCTCGCGTTCGAGTTCTGAGCTAGTTTTTCGCGGGTTTCGTGGTACATGGCGGGGATGGCCTCCGAGAACCCCCAGGACACGTTCGCCGCCCTCTTCGAGCAAGGGGCACAGGCTGCTGCGCCCACCCGGAACAAGGTCCGCGTCGGGCAGCGCATCGAAGGGATCATCCTCGAGATCGGCAAGAGCACAGTCTTCGTGGAGCTCGACGGCAAGCGCGAGGCGATGCTCGACACCAGCGAGGTCACCGGCGACGACGGCATCGTCACCGTGAACGTTGGCGAGAAGATCCAGGCGCAGGTGCTCGAGGTGGATGACCAGCGCGGCATCGTGCGCCTGGGCAAGTCCGCAGGGCGACCCAACGATGCAGCGGGGCTCCTTCAGGCGAAGCAGAACGGCGTTGCGGTCGACGGCAAGGTCACCGGCGTCAACAAGGGCGGCCTGGACGTGGAGATGGGCGGCGTGCGCGCGTTCTGTCCCTCGTCGCAGGCGGGCGGTCGCGGCGAGGACGTGAGCGCGCTGGTCGGGCAGACGCTCCGCTTCCTGGTCACCGACGTGCGCGATGGCGGCCGCAACGTGGTCGTGTCGCGTCGCCAGCTGATGGAGCGTGAGGCGCGTGAGAACCAGAGCGCGCTTGCCTCGCAGATCGAGAAGGGCGCGCGGCTCAAGGGGACCATCACGAGCGTGCGCGAGTTCGGCGCCTTCGTGGACCTTGGCGGCATCGAGGGGCTCATTCCCAAGAGCGAGATCGCGCACGAGCGAACCATGAATGTCGCCGACGTGCTGAAGGCTGGCGAGAACGTCGAGGTCGTGGTCCTGGACATCAAGGAGACCGACGACCCGCGCACGCCGCGCAAGATCACGCTCTCGCTCAAGGCGCTCGTCGCCGCGCCAGAGCTGCCCGCCGATCTCAAGAACAAGGTCGTCGTTGGCGCCGTGGTCACGGGCAAGGTCGAGAAGATCGAGACGTTCGGCCTCTTCGTTCAGCTCGACGGAACGCAGGGTCGCGTGGGCCGCGGGCTCATCCCCAACGCGGAGACCGGCCTGCCCCGCGGCGCCGACCTGCGAAAGGCGTTCCCCGAAGGCACCGCGGTCACCGCGAAGATCCTGGAGACCGGCGACGGCCGCCTGCGCCTCTCCATCAAGGGAGCAAAAGATGCCGAAGAACGCTCGCACTTCGAGGACGTGAAGAGGGCGCAGAACACCCCGCAGTCGCTCGGCACCCTTGGCGACCTCATGAAGAAGTTCGCCGCCAAGAAGTGACGCGTCGAGGTCGAGGTCGAGGTCGAGGTCGAGGTCGAGGTCGAGGTCGAAGTCGAAGTCGCTACCAGTCGCCGCCACCGCCAGAGTCACCACCACCACCGGAGTCGCCGCCGCCGCCCCAGTCGGAGCCGCCGGCGTCACCTGCGCTGCCTGCGTCGGATTCGCCCGAGGAGCCGGACCAGTCACTGCCGCCGCTGTTGCTGTTGTCGTAGGTGTTGTTGTCCCACGAGTTGCCGCTGCCGCCCCACGAGTGGTGATGGTGTGGCGCGTCGTTCGAGTACCAGGAGTGCGTGACGGCAGACCCCGCAGCCGCGCCCAGGAACGAAGCGGCGATGTTCCCGACGACACCTGCAGTCTGCATGTGTTGCTGATGCTGCTGTTGCTGCTGCATCGCCTGCTTGCGCTGCATCGCGCCCTGGAACGGCTGCTGACACGCGAGGCACGCGCTCTGGTTGTGCGGCGAGAGCGCGCCACAGAATACGCAGGCTACGATGAGCCACGCGGCGCATGGGGCGCATTTCTGGCGGCCCCAGCGGTTTGGTTGCCTGCACTGGGGGCAGGGAATCGCGCTCTGGAGTAGCACTGGAGAGATGGCGTTCTTGCAGTAGCGGCACATGACGAGCTCGCCGTCATCCGGCGCGCCGCAGCTACCACACCGAGCTTGCGAATTCGGCGGTTGCATCGTCATCCATCGTAGCTCACTGGCCAGCGGCGCGCCTTGCCATCTCTTTCGTGATGAGCCGGAACGGGCCAGGAAGGGTGCGTGCCAGGAAGGATGCAAACTGCACGTATGTGCTGGTCTCCACCACGGCCCGCGTCTTCTCCACCGCGTTCACGGTCTTCTCGGCCACCTGGTCCGCCGTCTGCGGCCCGCGGCTCCCGGGGCGGAAGCCGGTGTTGCCGTCAACGTTGACCGCGTTGGTCTTGAACGGCGTATCCACGGGGCCCGGTCGCACGACCACGACCTTCACGCCGCGCGCCGCGACCTCTGCGCGTAACGCCATGGAGAGCGCCTCGAGGGCGAACTTGCTCGCCGCGTACGCGCCCATGCGTGGCGCGGAGACCACGCCGGCGATCGAGGACATCATGACGACGGTGCCGCGCGACTTCTCCAGCTCCGGCAATGCGAGCTGCGACAGTCGCAGCGGCGCGAACACGTTCAGCTCGAACAGCAGCGCGAGCTCGTCGGGGGCGATCTTCTCCACGGGCGCATAGAAGCCGCGCCCCGCGTTGTTCACCAGCACGTCGATGCGGCCGCATGCCTCGAGCGCACGCTCCACGATGCGCACGCGATGAATCTCTCGCGTGACGTCCGCCGCCACGATCACCGCGGTCCCGCCCCGCGCCGAGACATCACGCGACACCGAGGTCAGCCCCTCCTCATCACGCGCGGCGAGTACGACCGTTGCGCCGCGGCGCGCCCATGCGAGCGCGAGCGAACGACCGATGCCGCTCGAGGCCCCTGTGATGATGACGACGGGGCGAGGGTCAGCCATTGATGCGTGCTCCAACGCTCATGCGAGTCTGGACTCTTGGCGACCTACTCAGGACGAAGATAGCCGGACTTCAGGAGCTTCTGCAGCATCTGCACCGTCTCGAGATCCGTCGACTGCGCCTTGTTGAGCACGGTCTCCACGTGCCCATAGTTGTGCGCGAGCTGGATGATGTCGAGCTCCTCGGGTTTCAGATCACGAAGCGGGGCCGCGAGCGGGATGTTGATGATGAGGCGCGTGTTGAGATCCGGAAGATCGTTGCGCAGCTCGTTGAACTCGTCGAGCTGGCGGAGGCCCTCCATGAGGACCTCCTGCACGGAGCAGTCGATCTCGTTCGGGAACTGTCGCTCGTCCGGCGGCTCGAGATCGAAGAGGCCCTTCTGCCACGTGAGCATCCGGAAGATGCTCTTCATGGGCGGGACCTCGTCGAGGTCGTTGATCGTCGCGTAGTAGATCGAGCCCTTCCGCAGGAAGATGCGGCCGATGTCGTCCTCGGTGCGGATGGCAAGCACGCCGCTCTTCTTGGACGTGCCGAACAGCTGCAGAAGGTCCGGGAGCGGCACCTCTTCGATGCTGCCGGACATGGTGCGCGTGTTGGTCTTGCGCTGCTCGCCTACGTTCTCGAGCTTTCGCTTCGCGGCGTCCGTGCTCTCTTGCACGAGCTCAGCGCCGCCGGCGATCACCTTGAGGATGCTGGTGCCGATGAGGACGCGGTCGCCTTCCTTGAGCCGTGCGCGCTTGATCTTCTCGCCGTTGACGAACGTGCCGTTCGTGGAGCCCAGATCCTCGATCCAGATCTGGTCCGCCTGCATGGCAATGCGGGCGTGCTTGCGGCTCACCATGTCCTCGACCAGCACCATGTCGAGGTCGCTCGAGCGCCCGACGATGATCTGCTTTTCCGGAACGATCGGAAATTCACCGCCCTGGTACTTTCCGCTGATGAAGCGGAGTACAAAGGTCCGGGTCCTGGGGCCCGAGCCGGTGGTCGGCGCCTTTTGCGCGGTGTCGTTCATGGACACAGGAGGCTTGCGGCTTGCGTCTTGCGGGGTTTCACGGGGTTAGCGAGCGATTGGCGAGTGCAGTGCTGACGGCTGAAATCGCACCTTTTAGAGTAACGAGGATGCGCAAAGCTGGTCAAGTCGCGGTATGACGATTCCACCGATGACGGCACTTATGCAAGCACCATTGAGTGTAGGCGGTGCTCGCCCGGTCGAGGCGGCATGAGTGCCACAGCCCCTTCGCCGGTTCCCACCAGCCCGCTGCCCGCAGATCCATTCGGAACGCACCGCGCGCTGGAGCCGAAAGGCGCGCTCCCGCAGCCAGCATGGCGGGTCGACAACGATTTCTCCCGGCTTTTCCACGGTGAGATGCTCATCTCCGTCGCCACCCTCAACGTGGATGCGGCGAGCTTCCGTCAGATGGAAGAGGGTGAAGGGGGCGCGGATGATCAGGTAGTCATCGCGCGCGTACTCGAAACGATCCAGAAACGCGGGAAGCAACACAACCCGGTAACGGGGTCGGGAGGCATGCTCCTCGGCTCCGTCAGACAGCTCGCCGCTGGGCGGATCGACGAAGGAAAGATCGTCGCGGGCGCTCGCGTCGCCACGCTGGTGTCGCTCTCGCTCACGCCGCTCAAGGTGGAGAAGGTGCTCGCGGTGCGTCGTCCGAGCGCGCAGCTGGACGTGGTCGGTGAAGCGGTCATCTTCGCGTCCAGTCCGTATGCCCGCATCCCCAGTGACATCGCGGAGCGGCTTGCGTTGGCGGTGCTGGACGTCGCGGGTGCAGCGCCGCAGGTCGCGCGCCTCGTCAAGCCCGGCACCAGCGTGCTCGTGCTCGGCGCGGGCGGCAAGAGCGGCATTCTCTGCGCGGCAGAGGCGCGGCGCACCGGTGGTGCCGGCACACGCATCATTGGCGTGGAGAGCTACGAGACCTACGCCACGGAGCTCCGCGAGCTTGGCATCTGCGATCAGGTGCTCTCGCTCGACGCGCGCGACCCGGTGAGCGTTCGCAACGCGGTGTTGCAGGCGAACGGCGGCAAGGAGGTGGACCTGAGCTTCTCCTGCGTGAACGTGCAGGACACGGAGATGAGCGCCATCCTGCCCGTGCGCGATCGCGGCATCGCGTACATGTTCGCCATGTCCACGAGCTTCACGAAGGCCGCGCTCGGCGCAGAGGGCGTGGGCAAGGACGTGGACCTGATGATCGGCAATGGCTACGCGAACGGCCACGCCGAGCACTCGCTCTCCATGATGCGCAGCATGCCGAGCGTGCGCGCGCTGTTCGAGCGCCGGTACGGGTAGACCCCGATAGAGGAGAAACGGAACATGAGCATTCGTCCGATCGAAGATGTCGCCAAGGACCTGGGGCTCTCTTCCGCGGACTGGGAACCGTACGGCCGCAGCAAGGCCAAGCTGGAGCTCTCGGTCCTCACGAAGCCTGCGCGCGCGAAGGGGCGGCTCATCCTCGTGTCAGCGGTAAACCCCACGCCCGCGGGCGAGGGCAAGACCACCACGTCGATCGGGCTCGCGATGGGTATGCGCAAGCTCGGCAAGAATGCCGTCCTCGCGCTTCGCGAGCCGTCGCTCGGTCCGGTGTTCGGCGTGAAGGGCGGAGGCACGGGCGGCGGTAAGGCGTCCCTCTTCCCCGCGGACGACATCAACCTGCACTTCACGGGGGACATCCACGCCATCACCACCGCGCACAATCTTCTCTCGGCGATCGTCGACAATTCGGCTTATTTTCGCGATGAAAACGGCGGCGTCGGCGTGATTGACCCCAGGCAGATCACCTGGGGACGCGCGCTGGACATGAACGATCGCTTCCTGCGCAACTGCATCGTGGGCCTTGGCGGAAAGTCGCACGGCATCCCGCGCGAGGAGCGCTTCGACATCACGGCCGCCAGCGAGATCATGGCGGTCATCGCGCTTGCCACGAGCTACGAGGATCTCGAGGCGCGCCTTGGCAACATTGTCATCGGCAGCACGTACGACGGCTCCGCGGTGCGCGCGCGCGACGTCTCTGCCCACTCCGCCATGACGGCGGTCCTCCGCGACGCGCTGCGGCCGAACCTGGTGCAGACCATGGAGGGCGGCCCCGCGATCGTCCACGCAGGACCGTTCGGCAACATCGCGCACGGCTGCAACAGCGTGCTCGCCACCCGCCTTGCGATCTCGCTCGGTGACTACGCGATCACGGAGGCGGGCTTTGGCTTCGACCTGGGCGGCGAGAAGTTCCTGAACATCAAGTGCCGCCAGGCGGGCATCTGGCCGCGCGCCATGGTCCTCGTGGCCACGCTGCGCGCGCTCAAGATGCATGGCGGCGCCTCCGTGAAGACCTGCGGCGAGCCGAACAGATCTGCGCTGGAGGCGGGCCTCCCGCACCTCGAGAAACACTTGCAGAATGCACGCACCTTCGGGCTCACCGCGGTGGTCGCGGTGAACGCATTCCCGAACGACACAGAGGAGGAGCTCGCACTGGTGGAGGGCGCCGTACAGAAGCTGGGTGCTCGCTTCGCGCGCTGTCTTGGCTTCGCGAAGGGCGGGGAGGGCGCCACGGAGCTCGCGCGCGTGGTCACCGAGGTCGTGGACGCAACGGACGCCGCGCCCCCCATCGCGAAGTACGTCTACGAGCTCACTGATCCGCCGAAGGAGAAGATCCGCAAGATCGCGCAGACCATCTACGGCGCGAAGGACGTGATCTTCAGCGGCTCTTCCGAGAAGGATCTCGAGCGAGCCATGAAGCTGGGCGCAGCCGAGTACCCGGTCTGCATGGCAAAGACCCAGCTCTCGCTCTCCGACGATCCTACGCGCTACGGCCGCCCGCAAGACTTCACCGTCAACGTGCGCGAGGTCCGCCTCTCCGCGGGAGCCGGCTTCATCGTCCCCCTCACGGGCGACATGATGACGATGCCAGGCCTGCCAAAGGTCCCCGCCGCGCGGAACGTGAAGCTACTACCCGACGGAAAAATCAAGGGCCTGATGCAAAACGACTGACCCCGCTTACTTTCCGGCCGTGGTCGTGACGGTGGCCGCCGGTTCGGCTGGGGTGGGCATTGGGGTTGTGAGCTCCGTCACTCCGGGTAGGACGATCGTGAACTTGGTGCCGGCGCCGGATTGGCTCTGCACTTCGATCGTGCCGCCTGCGTTCTGGATCAGGCGCTGGCTGATCGCGAGCCCCAGACCTGTGCCCTGATCCTTGGTCGTGAAGAACGGAATGAAGAGGTTCTTGAGGACCTTGGGAGCGATGCCGGGGCCGGTGTCGCGCACGCTCACCTCGATCACCTCCGCGGCGGCCTCCATCTTCGCGTTGTTGGCGCGCTCTGCCATCGTGCGATCGCTGCGGTCTCCGCGGTCTCCGCGTTCGCTGGCGGGGGTCGCCGAGGACGCATATTCGCCGCGCGCCGCGCGCCGTCTCGCGGTCGTGACGGACACGCGCCCGTGTCCATCCATGGCCTGGATGGCGTTCTGCACCAGGTTGATGAGCACCTGACGAAACTGCTCAGCATCGATCTTGGCGAGCGGCAGCGACGGCGAGAGCTCCACCTGCAGGTCCACGTCCGTCGACTGCTGACTGGAGAGGATCTGCACGGTGCGCTTCACCGCTGCATTGATGTCGATGGGCGCGGGGTTGCCGGAGCGCGGTCGCGCGTAGTCCAGGAAGCTTCCGACGACACGGTTCAGGCGATCCGTCTCCTCCAGGATGATGCTGAGGAACTCCTTCGCGGATGCATCGCCGGGCGCCTCCTCGAGCAGCTGCGCCGCCCCCTTGATCGCGCCGAGCGGGTTCTTCACCTCGTGCGCAAGGCCGGCGGCCATGGAGCCCAGCGCGGCCAGACGATCGCGCTCCTTCATGCGCGCGTAGATACGGCTGTTCGCGATGGCGATGCCCATCTGCGACGCGACGTTCTCGATGAGCGCGAGCTCCTCCGGTGTGAATGCCTCGCGCACGCGATCGTCAACGATGGCAAGGAGACCCTGGAGGTCGTCGCCGTCGCTGCGAACTGCGAACAGCGCGCCGCGCTCGAACGGTCCCAGCATGGTCGCGGCAGCGAGGACCGGCGCGTCCTTTCCCGGCTGCGGGGCCACGCGCATCGCGATCTCTTCGAGCGACAGCGTCGTCTTCAGCCGATCGAGAATGGGGCGAATCGCGATCGATTCGAGTCGCTTGTTCGGCTGCGCGCCGAGCGAGCCCGCAAGGTCGAAGCCGTCGCCGTCGCTGTCGATCAAGTAGATGGCAGCGCTGGTCACGCGCCGCGACCGCTCGAGGCCAGAGAGCACGGTGTCGACCATCTCCTCGGCCTCGAGGGCGTGCGCGAGCCGCTTGCGCAGGTCGGTCACGCTGGTCTCAAGGTCGTAGCGCTCGCGGAAGAAGAACTGGTGCACGCGTGAGCGCACCTGATCTTGCAGCGGCTCGAAGAGCACCAGGAACACGATCGATGCGAGCACCGCGTTCAGGTACATCGTGCCGAGCGCTCCGACGTACGTGATGAAGCAATAGAAGATGCCGGCAAGCGCGAACGCCAGCAGCGTCGACACCATCAGCCGGCCCGACAGCTCGTAGATGTCCGCCATGCGCGGGCGCGCGAGCGACTCGGAGAGCACGAAGAGGAAGACAATGGCGAGCACCGCGCCGATCGGCGGGAACTGCACGCCGAAGAACACGATGAAGTCCGCCAGCGTGAACGTGCATGCCAGCGCTCCTGTGGCGACCAGGAAGCGCACGCGATCACGCACCGCGCGCGACGAGCTCTTCTGGCCCTGCCGCGCGAGCGACACCAGCGCCGCGAGCAAGAACCCGAAGACGTAGGAGTAGATGAGGATGCGCGCGATCGGGTGCTCGCGGTATGGCGACACGCCGAGCGCCAGCATGGGGATGCCCACGAACAGCGCGCTCCGCCGCATGCGCGCGCTCTTCTGCACGGCAGGATTCGCTCCAGCGGCGCCTTGCTCCACCGGAACGATCGAGTCGAACAGGTGAACTGCGAACTGTGGCAGGAGCACCGTGAATGCGACGGTGGCGCGGTACCAGATCTCCGAGCGAAGGAATCCGGCGAGCGACTGGCTCGTGTACCAGAAGGCCACGGTCGTCGCGAAAGCAGCAAACAGGAGGTGAACCGCGCGACGACCACGGAGGAGCATCGAGAGCGCGATTGCAAATGCAAGAACGCCGCAGAAGAGCGTCGTTCGTGCACGCAAATCTTCCACGGCGTTACTCGGCGGCTATCGCCCCGCTCAGCGCTTCTGGTTGTTTGGGTCCGAGGGATCCGGGTTGGGATTCCAGGGCTGCGGCTGCGGCTGGTTCGGGTCGTCCGAGCCTGCCTGATCGCCGGTGCGCCAGGGCTGCGGCTGGGGAGTGACACCCTGCTCGGCCACGTGGCGTGGATCCTGAGTGGTGCTCTTGCCGTCGTTTTGCCCCTGCCCCGGGTCCCTGGTGTCGTTGCCAGAGATGATGCTGTCCACCGACGACGAGACGCCCTCGCGGGTTCCCTCCGTCTGTGAAGAGCCATCCATGGCGCAACCAGAACCAAGCCCGGTGAGGGCAGCCAATGCGGCAACTGCCGCGACCTTCGTTGACATTGAATACAACCGTTTCATCACGCACCCTCCGTGGATGCGGCCATCAGGCCATACTGCTTCACGAGCTGTGAGAGTCGCGGACGCTTCATCCCAAGAAGCGCGGCGGCTCGCGTAATGTTCCCCTTCGTTTCCCTGAGAGCACGAGCGATGCAATCCCGCTCGATCTGACGCTTGATGTCCGTGAGTGACACGGCGCCCTGGCGGACTTGAGCGTACGCCACCGCGGTCGCATTCGCCTCATCTTCGGGCAGAGAACCGTCACCCTCTTCGTCCGAGTCCTCCGCGAAGGAAGGCGACGAGTTGGCCGCGCCCCCCGAGGAGCTGGCGCCAGAGACTGCGAACGAGCTGCTGAGGGGAACCAGGCTGGCTCGCAACGTCACGGGACCGCTGCCCGGTCCGCCCGTGTGGGAGATCTGTGCAGACTGTGCGACGGCGCGGAGATCGTCCACGTTGGAGACGATGTCCTCTGCCGTGATGATCATTCCATCGGCGAAGAGGGAAACCGCGCGGAGCACGTTCTCGAGCTCGCGGACGTTGCCCGGCCAGCGGTGGCGGGCGAGCAGCTCGAGAGCCTCGGGGGCGAGCGTCTTGGGAATCTCGTTGCGCTCACCGCCGACCCTGGCAAGGACCGTCTCGGAGATCTTGCCGATGTCGCCGATGCGCTGACGCAGGGCGGGCACCTCGAGGGTGATGCCGCGGAGCCGGTAGTACAGGTCCTCGCGGAACTCGCCGCGCTCGACCATGGCCTTCAGATCGCGGTGCGTGGCGCAGATGACGCGCACGTTGCAGCGAATTTGCGCCGCGCCGCCGACGCGCTCGAACGTGCGCTCCTGGAGGACGCGGAGGAGAGCGACCTGCGTGCGGGCCGAGATGTCACCGATCTCGTCGAGGAACAGCGTGCCGTTCTCCGCGAGCTCGAAGCGGCCGCGACGACGACCGGACGCGCCGGTGAATGCGCCCTTCTCGTGACCGAAGAGCTCGGACAGGAGGAGCGTCTCGACGAGTGCGGCGCAGTTGACGGTGACCAGCGGGCCGTTCGCGCGCTCGCTTGCACGGTGGAGCGCCTCTGCGACGAGCTCCTTGCCAGTTCCGCTCTCGCCGTGGATGAGGACGGTGGCATTGGCGCGCGCGATCTTCACGATCGCGGACTTCAGCGCGATCATCTGCGGGTCGTCGCCGACGAGGCGTGACTCGGGGCGCTCGCTCGGACGGAGCGGCGTGTTGCCTTCACGCTGGCGCGCGTCGGGGAAGAGGGCGTCGGAGAAGCTCGCGGTCAGGCGGCTGAGCGCGACGACATCGGGCTTGGCGAGGAATGCGGTGCGGACCTCGCCGGACAGCGCGTTCGCGACCTGGTCACGAACGGCGAGCGCGCGGGTGTGGTGAGCGCGAGCCTCCGCGACATCTCCCTGCTCACAGAAGAGCATGGCGAGGAGCTGGTGTGCCTCACGCAGAAGGTCCTCGTCGCCGGCCTCACGGGCCAGTGACAGGCCGTGCTCCGCGGCTTCCAGGTTGGGGAGCCCTTGTGCGCGGCCGAGCAGCACGAAGTGGATGGCGGTCTCTGCGAGTGCGTCGTTGCGGGTCGAGAGCGAGCGCGAGCGATCGATGTCCGCAGTGGCGCGGGCGACGTCGCCGTCCTCGAGCGCGATGCGGGCCGACACGCGGAATGCTTCGCCCAGGAACTCACGGTCCTTCGCGGCCTCACCGTCGACGATGGCTTGCGTGATCTCGCGCTTTGCGTCGACCGTATTTCCGCGGGAGAGAGCGATGCGAGCAGCGACCACCGCGAAGTGCGACGAGCGCGCCGGCGGCATGCCCGGGCCGAGCGCGCGGCGGCCGAAGCGCACCGAGTGCTCTGCGTGATCGAACAGGCCAAGGCGGTGGCGAAGGTCTGCAAGGTTGCCGAGCACGCGCGCCATGCGGATGCGATCGCCGAGGCGCTGGCGGAGCTTGACCGCACGCTCCATGAGCGAAAGCGCGTCCATGAACGCGTGGCGGCGGGTGGCAATGACCGCGAGGTTGTCGAGCGCGAAGGCCTGCGCCCGCGCATCCGAGTTGGTCTCACCCTCGGAGAGGACCGCGGTGAACATGGCCTGCGCCTCGTCCACGAGGCCCTTGGAGAGCAGCGCGATGCCGCGGTTCAGGCGCGCGCGTAGCTCCGCAGTGCGATCGCCGAGGCGCGAGGCCGCCCACACGTCTTCCGCGAAGTGGGAGTCTGCTTCGTCCCAGCGCGACTCGATGAGGAGCAGCTTGCCGAGCGTGTTGCGGGCGCGAAGACGGACGTCCTCACGCGTGCTGGGGTTGCAGATCTTGGAGCCGGCCTTGGAGCCGAAGACGATCGACTCGGCAAGCTCACGGGCGCCGGCGAGATCGCCGTTCTGGTACGAGACCTCTGCGAGCTCTGCGCGCGCGTCCTCGCGTACGTCCTCGGTGCTGGCGAGCTGGGTGGCCTTGCCGAGCGCGACCTTCGCGGCGACGAGATCGCCGACGCCGACACATGCGCGACCGAGGAGCAACATCACGCCCGCATCCGAGCCGCCGAGCGCCGCTGCGCACTCGGACCACTTGCGTGCCTCTTCCGACTCACCCGCGGCGATCGCGCGCGTGGCGGAGTTGGTCGCCAGACGAAGGGCGTCTGCGCGAGCGCCTTCGGCAGTGCCGCTGGACAGCCCGCTGACCCGCGCATACCAACGCGTCACCAGCTCGCGACGGGCCACCGTATCGGCGACCACGGAGATCGCGCGTGCATGCGCCTGGTCGGCGCGGACCGTGTCGCCCGCGCGGAGCCACAGGTCTGCGGCCTGCGCCATGGCCCAGGGATCGGTCTCGAGCGGGCCCGATCCGGAAGAACCGATTCCGGCGAAGAGAGCTGCAGCAGCGCCGCAGTCTTCCGCACTTGCCGTGCACGCGAGCTCAGCGGCGATACCTGCGTAAGGCGCATGTATTTCGACGATTCTGTTCTCGACCGTGACGGCGCGCGCCGAGACCAGGGTGCCGAGCGTGGACTCTGCGCCCACGCCCATGCGGTCGATCTCGGTCAGGGCCCAGGGGCGTCCGAGCAGCGCCAGTGTACGAAGGAGCGCCACCTGCTCCGCGCCGAGCTCGTCGGTGGAGGGCGTGGGGGCGACGCGCTTGGTGGATTCCCACCACGCGTCGATGTGGGCCGGGTTCGATGTCGGGAGCGCGTGGAAGGCGTCCTCGGCGATGGCGGACAGGAAGCGTGACTTCTCCGCCGTGTCGAGCTCGCTGCGCAGATCGAACGACTCCGATTCGACCGGCAGCGCGCGATGACCTTCGCGCCCTTCCGAGACGACATCACCGACGACCAGCAGCGTGCGTGGCGTGTGCGCGAGCTCGAGCAGGACGACGCGGTCCCATGAGCCTTCGGCGGGGAGCGGCGCGACGACTGCTGCCTTGCGGGCGAAGAGCGCGCGACCGAGCGCGTCTGCGAAGCGCGTGGGATCGTCGCTGCTCTCACGCACGCCGAGCTTGTCACCCAGCTGACGGAGCATGGAGGCGCCGGGGCGGCGAACCGCACGCACGACCAGCGTGCCCGTCGCCGACAACCGGCGCGCCGCGTGGGCGAGGATCGCGTTGACGATCTCGTCGCTCTCCGCGCGCAAGACGACGAAGCCAGGGCGACCATCGGCGAGCCGATCATCGAAGCCCGAGAAGCCGCTGTTGTGAGAAGCGAGGTTGGAGGAAGCGAGGGTCAGTGCCACTGGGAAGCAAACCTACTCCACAAAGCTGACCCCGCAAGGTCGCGGACGCAAATAAGGGCCGCCGATTGTTTCCTACAAGATGACGATTGTTTCCGTGCCGATACCCCCCACGCGTTCAGGTCCGCCTCGGCGTCAGACCGGGACGATGTAGGCGCGGGCGCTTCGCCAACGGCGGCCCTTGTTTTTCCCTCAGTTCGTCAGCGCAGACAGCTCCCAGCGCACGCCGTCGGCGATGGCCTCGAACGCCTCGGGTGGCGCCTCGCCGAGCCGCTTGGCCAGTGGCAGCTGCGCCGCGACCGACGCGATGAAGAGCGGCAGCGCCGCCGGGAGCTTCTGCCTGAGCAGAGCGATCTGCTTGTGGATCGAGCCCGCATCGCCGCGGCGCACCGGACCGGTGAGCGCGTCCGGGAAGCCAAGGTGCTCCACGTTCTCCGCCACGCTGCGGAGGAGCGGCCCAAGGAGCTTGGGTGCCAGGTTCGCCGGCACACCGGAGCGCACCAGGAGCTCCGCGCCGATCGACGCGAGCGCCGCAGCTCCGTTCGCCACCAGGCCGGCGGACGCGTGGTAGCCGATCGTGTCGAGGTTCGGGATGGTCCGTGCGGTGAGCCCCAGCGCGAGCGCGAGCTCACGCGCAACGCGCACTGCCGCTGGATCGCCCTGGATGTGCGCGTTGCCCCTGGCGAGCGTGGGCGAGAACGTCTTCGACGCGAACGAGATCATCGGGTGGAACTGCGCCACACCTGCGGTGAAGGCTCTGAGGGCGGTCAGTGCTTCTGCCCCGAGCGCGCCTGCGTTGTGCAGCACCACGGCGTCCTCACGGATGATCTCGCGCTCCGCCATCTCGTCCGCGAGCGCGGGCAGATCGCGATCGCGCACGGACACGATCACCACCTTCGCATCGATGGGCTTCTTGGGAAGGCCCAGGCGCGCAGCGCGCACCGTGACCGGGTAGCCCGCCCGCACCAGCTCACGCGCGAGCGCGCGTCCCACCTTGCCTGCGCCGTACACGAGGATGGACGGCTTCTTCGCCGGCTTGCGCGCGCCGGCCTTCTTGCTGCGGCCATCTTGCCGCGTGGCTTTCTTTGCAGGCGCTGGCTTAGACTTTTTCATAGAGGCCGTGTTCCTTGATGTAGTCGAGCACGAGACGAGGCACGAGCCCGCATGCGTGCGCGAAGTCGTGGTCGCGCAGGAAGTCTCGCACCTCGGTGCTGGACGCGGACGGAAGGATGGGCTGCGGCGCGCCTGGATAGGTGATTCCGACGCGACCCAGCACGAGCGGCTCCGCGAGCGCCTTGATGCGATCGAAGCCGTGCCACTTGGGCGCCTCGACCACGAGGTCCGCGCCCATCACGAGCCGCAGCGTCCAGCCTGGATTGCGGGCCTTCAACGTCTCCACCGTGCGCAGCGTGCGGCTCTCCCCGCCGAGCTCCTCTTCGATGCGTGAGACGTGGACGCGCGGTAGCTCGCCCATGGCCAGCTTGCACATCGCCAGGCGGTCCGCATACGGCGCGAGCGACTTCGCGAAGGGATGCATGAACGTGGGGATCACGAGCAGCGCGTCGAGCGCGTGCAACGACACCACCGCCGCGGCCGCGAGCACGTGCGAGATGTGCGGAGGATTGAAGCTTCCACCAAACACCCCGACGACCGCGCTATCAGGGAGTTCAGGCTCCCCGCTCACGCGTCGCCCTGCACGCGCATCTTCGTGGCGCGCTGGACCGAGAGGGTCTCCTCCGTGGAGGGCTTGCCGGCGGAGTCGTAGATCGTGAGCTTGATCTCGGCCGGCTCGTCGTCGAGGACGGCGATGCCACCACCGGTGGAGCCGATGAGCCCGGGCGACACGAACCAGCGCTGCCCGACCCTGCGCACCAACGGGGCGTCGCTCTTGCCGAACACGAGGATGTTCGCCGCGAGGATGTCCTCCTCGTCGAGCGCGGCCTTGTCGTAGATCATCACTGCCACGCGATCGCCGACCATCTCGATCGTGCGCGCGACCGTGTCGGGCAGCGCCTCGAGTGACTTGAGGCGAAGGCGCGCGCGCTCGGTCGCCACGAACTTGTCGATCTGGTCGGGGTTGCCGGTGAGCGCGATCTCCGCCGCACGGCGCCACGCGGCCTCATCGCTGGGATCCTCGCCGCCGACCAGCTTGCGCGCCCACGCAGCGACCGCGCGGTCAAGGCACCCATCCACGCCAAGGTAGATCGCCCGGCTCACCTTGGCCGAGTTGAGCAAGAACTCGGACGCACGCCCGAGCGCAGCGACATCTCCTTCGGCTGGGCCGAGTAGTCCAATGCGCATGGCGGAAAGGAAGTATCGCACATTTTGGGCCCCGACTACGGGCAGCTTGGTGCTACGGATTTTCGGGCTCTCCCACGATAGGCCACCCAGGTGTAAGCGCGTAAGCGTGAGCGTAAGCGGTACTCCACTGAACAAGCCCAGCGAAAGCGTCACGTTCACGTTCGACGGCGAGGAGATCTCCGCACGGCCGGGGATTCCGCTCGCGGCGGCGCTCGTCTCGTCGGGCAGGCTACAGCTCGCGCGAAGCCCGAAGTTCCACCGACCGCGCGGCCCGTCATGCATGCGTGGCGCTTGCGACGGATGCCTGGTCCGCGTGGATGGCGAGCCGAACGTGCTCTCGTGCATGACGGTTGTGCGCGCGGGCGCGAAGGTGGAGTCGCAGAACACGCTCGGCACGCGCAATGTGGACCTGCTGCGCGTGACGGACTGGTTCTTCCCGGAGGGCATGAACCACCACGAGCTGTTCGCAGGCGTGCCCGGCGTGTCGTCCATCATGCAGGTCTTCGCGCGTCGCGTGGCGGGCCTGGGCAAGCTGCCCACCGAGGTGCTGTCCCCGAAGCCCGCGGTGCGGCGCGAGATCCCCGTGTTGATCGTGGGCGCAGGTCCGAGCGGTCTCGCGCTCGCGGTGGAGCTTGCTGCTGCGGGACACAAGGTGGAGATCGTGGACGACGCTGTGGTGCGAGGCGGCTCGCTCAGAAGCCTCTCGCGGTCGGCGCTCGCGCCTTTCTTGCCCATGCTCGCAGCGGTGGGTGCCGCGGAAGTGAAGGGCACGATCGTGGTGCGCTCGCAGACCACGGTGGGCGGCGTGTTCGGCGATGACGCGCTCATGGTCCGGCCCGCCGGCGCGGAGGTCGTGCATGCACGCGCGCTCTGCCTTGCGACCGGATCGCACGATGGCGTACTCGCGTTCGAAGGAAACGACGTGCCTGGCGTGATGAGCTCGCGCGCGCTGGGGCTGCTCCTTCAGCTGGGCGCGGCGCCTGGCAAGAAGCTCGTCGTGGCAGCGTGCGGGGGCACGTTCGCACCGAGCGTGAAGGAGCTCGCGGAGAGCGCGAAGCTCGAGGTGGTCGTCGCGTCGGGTGAGCCGGTGCGCGTGGTGGGGACCGGCGGCGTGCGTGGTGCAGTCATCCGCGACAGCGCGGGCCATGAGAAAGAGATCGCGTGCGACATCCTGGCCGTGGATGCGCCCACCGCGCCCGCATACGAGCTGTGCGAGCAAGCCGGCGCACGTCTTCAGCACGAGGCGCGCGGCTACGTCGCACAGACCGAGGAAGGGCGCGTGCGCGAAGGCGTGTGGGCCCTGGGCGAGGCGTGCGGCGCACAGTTCTCTGCAGACGTGCTGCTCGCAGAGGCACGTGTGATCGCGACGCGGATCGCGAAGACGCTCGACTGATCCACGTTGCCGTTTCCGGCAGATTCCCGGCAGGTCAGTCGTCGAGAAGCGCTCCGAACAGCGTCACGCCGCCCATGACCGCGAGGAAGTCGAAGATGCCGAGCAACCCGAGATAGCTGCGGAGCTCCACGAAGTCCGCGCCTGCGAGCAGCTCCCTGGTGGCGGTCACGCTGGTGAGCAGCGTGGGTGAGAGAAGCGGAAAGAGCACGCTCGCGAGCACCAGGTCGCGCGCGCGAGTTCGGGCGGTCATCGCGCCGAAGAGCGTTCCCATCGCCGCGATGCCGATCGTGCCTGCTGCGAGCACCGCCGCGAGGCGCCCGATCACGGCGAGCAGGTCCACGTGGAACATGAGCGCCACGATCGGCACCACCACGCACTCCACGGCGCTCACGAACAGGAAGATGCCGAGCGCCTTCCCGAGGAACAGCGCCGAGCGCGCGATGGGCGCGACGAGCAGCGCCGTCAACGCGCTCTCCTCGCGCTCGCGTTGCCACGTGCGCGACAGGGCAAGGATGCTCGCGAACGCGATGGGCAGCCACAGGCTCCCGGGCGCGAGCCGCTGCGTCGCGTCATCGCCGGACTGGAACGAGACCGCCGCCATGATGGTGACCAGCGCCGCGAAGAATCCGGCCGTCGTCACGATCTCGCGCGTGCGCAGCTCGATGCGGAGGTCTTTCCCGCAGATCGTGAGCACCGTGCCGACGTAGGACGCCAAGATGATCGCATCATCCCAAACTTCGGTCCGAAAAGCACAAAACAGCATCGCGCCATGCGTTTCCGTCCGCGAGGACGCGCATGGCGCGAGCATCGGGCCGAAGGGCCCAGTTCAGCGGGTAACGCTCAGAACGGCATGGGGCCGCCGTTGGTGGCGTGCTCGCGGATCTTCTGCGCCGCGATGCCGCGCTGCTTGGGCGTGAGGATGGGGAGGATCTTCTGCGCGATGTCGATCGCGCGGGTCGTGCCCTCGCTCACCTTGCCACGGAGGTCGACCTGGGGCGCCTCCTTGTCCACGGAGAACTCGGCCGACTTGAAGTGGTCCATGGTGTCGCCGGCGTGCTCGTGCGACTTCATCGCTTCGCGCATGTGCGAGCTGGCACCCTTCTGGAACTCCGCCTTGAAGATGTCCTTGATCTGCGAGCGCTGATCGTCTGTGAGCTTCAGGTCGTCCGCGAGCTTCTTCATGTGACCGAAGCGCCCGAATGCGTGCTCTTCGTGGTCCGCATGCTCCGCGTGCTCGCGGTCTGCATGGGGCGCTGCCGCCTGGTCCGTGTTCGTGCCGGTGGCGTCGGCCTTCGCGCCGTGGGCATGCTCCCAGCCGCCGTGCTGCGAATGCATCTTGTCCTTCATCGCAGTCGCGAAGGCCTCGCGCTGGCCCGGGTCGAGCAGGTCGTGCAGGCGCTGGAAGGCCGCGCGATCCTGCGGGCGAACGGTCTCGGCCGCGGAGACCATCGTGTCGATCTTCGGCTGGAGCGCCGTGCGGTCGATGGTGCCGGCCTGCACCTGATCGGCCACCGCCGTCATCAGGTCGGTCTGTGCCTTGCGCGCGGTCTCGTGACGGACCTCCGCGTCGGTGGCCATCTTCTCGATCTCGGTGCGCTGCTCGGGACGGAGCGGCACCTGCGAGAGCGCGTCGCCGACCATCTTCACGCGACCATGTGTGTTCGCTGCGACCGGAGCGATCTGCCCCTGAGCCTGCATCGCGGGAGCGGGAGCCTCCTGTCCCGTGCCGCTACAGCCTGCAAGGGCGAGGGCCGAGGAGAGGAGAACGGTGGAGAGACCAGTACGAAGGAAATTCTTGTTCATGTTGTCGATCACCTGCCTGTCAGTGTGACGTCGGGCGCGGCGAAAGACATCCCCCCGGGACCGTAAAGAAGCGTAAAACGCGTCCAGGTTTCGAGTGGTTACGCGAGTGAAGCCAGCGCGACCATGCCTGATCGGCGCGTGAGCCCAGGCGTGCTGAGCGGTCCTGGCAGCACCGGGGGCAGCTTGCGGAGAGCGATGCGCAGACGCGCAAGGCCCTCGGGGTCTACCTTGTCGAACGCGATGCCAAGGCCCATCGCGAAGTCGCCCAGCCTGCGTCCATGCGCGACGCGCGCGACGTGTCCTTCCGCGTCCACCCAGAGATTCAGGTGTGGGAGCTCGAACGTGAGGATCACAGGGAGCCCGAGCTCCGCGGGGATCTCCGTCATCAGGAAGAGACCGTCGGTCGACACGTCGATCGCGCGGGTGCCGAGGCGCACGAAATCAGCCTCACGCACGACTTCGCATCGGGTCCGAGCAAACCTCCTCACGGACCTGCGCCAGTCGAGCAACATACGAGCTTCCTCCACGAACTGGATCGTATGGAACCGCGCTGCACGAAGTCCAACTTGTGGGTACGGTTGTCCGCGTGACGATTCACACGGGCAGCCGCGCGCGCCTTGGCCCTCGGATGCTGGTGCATTTTCAGGGCACCACGCTGTTCGACAAGGTCGCGCGCGCCGTGTGTGAGGCGGACTGTCTGCCGCGGAAGGAGCTCTACGAGTCATGGGAGGTCGCTCGCCGGACGAGGCGCAGGCTGCGCGGCGGTCGCGTCGTGGACCTTGCGGCTGGGCATGGCCTGCTCGCGTTCCTCATGCTGGTCCTGGACGACACGTCCGCGTCGGCGCTCGCAGTGGACGTTCGCACGCCGAAGAGCGCCGAGCGGCTCGCGCGCGCCCTGGTGGTCGCGTGGCCGCGGCTGGATGGACGCGTGCGCTTCGTGGAGTCGAAGATCGTGGACGTGCCACTCGACAAGGACGACCTCGTGGTCTCGGCGCACGCGTGTGGTGCGCTCACCGACGAAGTGCTGGCGCGCGCGATCGCCGTGAACGCTCGTGTCGCCGTGCTTCCCTGCTGCCACGACAAGGCCACGTGCGATGACGGTGGTCTCGCGGGCTGGATGGACAGCGGCCTTGCGATCGACGCGACGCGCGCGCGCATGCTCGCTTCAGCGGGGTACACCGTCTCGACGCAGACCATCCCACATGAGATCACGCCCAAGAATCGCCTGCTGATTGCGCATCCCAGAGCGTGACCGGTCAGGGAGTTCGCAAAAGCGCGCTTCGCGATCCATCATGGTGGGAACCGCCACGTCGGCCCGCTGTCCGCATGGCCGGAGGATCGCCCCATGAAAAAGCTTCTCGTCGCCGTTCTTGCAGCTTCTCTCGCTCTCGTCGCGACCACCGCTTGTGCGGACGAGCCCACGCCCTCGATCGTGCTGAAGACCATCACGGTGTACGGTCGCGCCGACAAGCCGCATGTGGAGATCATCCTCACGCGCGCCACGGCCGCTGCTGCCGCGGGTGCCGCGCACGACGGGATGCACGCGAGGCTCATGGCGCCGACCGAGCCGCGCCCGATGTCACACTGAGTCCCGTCAGGTTTGCAGTGGCCGGCTGCATCCAGCGTGACACGCTGACATCACGAACCTGCTGTAAATGAGGCGGTTCGCCACGTTGGCAATCGGCGCGCCTCCCGGAATGGAAGGGCTGCGAGAGTCGCTCTTTTCGTGGATGACCTACACGAAGAGAACGTCGCTTGCTGCGCTCGCCATCATCACCATCGCCGGTGCGGCTCACGCCGATGCCGCCGAGAAATCCGCGAGCGCGGCGATCGCAAAGCCAGGCGCCCAACCCACCGCAGCGGCGCCGCCGTCCGCGCAACCCGCGCCGCCTGCCGCGCAACCCCCGCAGCCGACAGGGATGCCGCCACATCGACTCTCGGAGCTGGTGTCGCTGCAGCTCGAAGACGCGGACCTCTCGGACCTGGTGCGCGTGGTGGGGCAGGTGACGGGGAAGCGTTTCCTCATCGCCAGCCCGCGCCTCGGGAAGATCAAGGCGAGCCTCTACGCGCCGGAGAAGGTCACCGCGCAGGAGGCGTATCAGGCGCTGCTCGCGGTCCTCACCGCCAACGGGCTCACCGTGGTGCCGGCGGGTGGCTTCTATCGGATCGTGGACTCGGAGAACATCGCGCGACAGGTGCTCCCGCTCGACCAGTCCGAGAAGGGGTCACCGGAGGAGCGATACGTCACGCGCATCCACCGCATGAAGCACCTGTCCGCGGAGGAGGTCGCCACTGGCGTGCTGTCGAAGCTCGCGACCAAGGATGCATCCATCGTCCCCTACGCGGCGGGCAACCTGCTCATCATGACGGAGACGGGCGCAAACCTGCGTCGCATGATGGAGATCGTGGACGCCATCGATCAACCTGGGACCGACGCGAAGCTGTATTTTCAGCCGCTCTCACACGTGTCGTCGACGGTCGCGGAGAAGCTGCTCACCGACCTGCTCGATCTCAAGAAGAAGGACGCCGCGCTGCCGGGCGCTGCGCTCTACGTGGGTCGGCTGGTAGCGGTGGAGCGTCCGAACGCGCTCATCATCGTGGCCACCGAGGCGAGCTATCGGCGCATCTTCGAGGTGCTTGCACGCATTGACATCGTGGAGCCGAGCGAGACGCAGGTGCACGTGGTGGCATTGCAGCACGCGGACGCAAAGAAGATCGTCGGCCCGCTCGCCGCCGCGATCGGGAGCTCGTCCAGCGCGCAGGCCGCGCGTCCCGTGAATGGCGCAGCGGCGCCGTCGGGCAACGTCGGCCAGGTGCTCGAGGGGCCCGCGCAGATCAGCGCGGACGAGACCACGAACTCTCTCATCGTGACGGCGGGCCCGCGCGACTTCGCGAACATCAAGGACGTGATCGCGGCGCTCGACAGGCCGAAGCGGCAGGTCTTCATCGAGGCTGTCATCCTGGACATCTCGGACTCCAGCGGCCTGGACCTTGGCGTGGCGTGGCATGGCGGCAACGTGGACACGGACAGCAAAGGGAAGACCACGACGGAGTTCGGCGGTTGGCGCGCCGGCAGCTCTGCGCTTCCGCCGTCCACGAGCGATCTGCAGGGGCTCGCGCTGGGCGTGCGCGGGCCCGACATACCGTTCAACACGGGAATTCCCGGCATCACGTCGATCCCCTCGCTTGGCGCGTTCCTCACTGCGGCCGCTTCCACGAAGGGTGCCGACATCCTCTCCACGCCGAGCATCACCGCGAGCGACAACACGCCAGCGGAGATCAAGGTGCAGCTCAACTCGTCCCTCCAGCCGCACGCGCCGCAGCCAGCGCAGTACCTTGCAGGCGCCGCCGGTGGCTCGCTGCCGCAGACATCCACGGGCGTCACCGCCAACTACAAAGCCATCGGTCCGCGCGTGAAGATCACGCCGCACCTGAACGACTCGGACGAGGTGCGCCTGGACATCGAGGAGGTCATCAGCGACATCGCGAGCGAGCCAGGCGCGAGCGACACGTACGGCACGGTGAGCTTCATCGAGCGCGCTGCCACCACCACGATGACGGTCAAGGACGGCAGCACCGCGGTGATCGGAGGCCTCGTGCGCAACATCATGCGCCGCAGCGAGAGCAAGGTCCCCATCCTGGGCGACATCCCGGTCCTTGGCGTGCTGTTCCGCACGCGGAGCGATCAGATGGAGAAGAGCAACCTGATACTCATTCTCACGCCGTACATCATCCGCGGCGAAGAGGACATGCGTCGCATCGCCGAGCGCAAGAAGGAGGAGCGCCAGGTGCTCATCGATCACGCGGCCGTGTTCAGCGACAACGCGGGCTGGAAGCCGCCGGTTGACTACAGACGCACGCACGGGCTGCTCACACAGATCGCGCAGGAGTCACGCGCGGTCGAGCGCGCCCGGGCGGAGCGGGACGCAGTGCCGCAAAAGGACGCGGGTGGGCCGGTCGCGGTTGCGCCGATGGAGCTGCCGTTGCCAATCTCACCATCGCAAGGCGCAGCGCCTGTCGCGCCGAAGCCAACCGAGAAGGCCGTGGCCTCGCCCCAGCTCCGCACCGTGGAAAAATGAGCCGATCGACGCGAACGAACGCGACTCAGCTCTTCATCACGAACGCACCGAACGTCCCATCCAAGAGCGGGAAGCCGAGGATCGTCATCCACTGGTTCTTTGCCTTCGAGTGCGCGAGCAGCTTGAAGCCATTCGTCTGCACGAGTCCGAGGAGCACGTCCCGGAACGACTTCTTCGTCTTCTCGGGGATCCAGGAGAAGCACTGCATGAGCGCGATCTTCGGTGAGTCGCCCATGGGCTGGAACTGAAAGCCGCTGGTCTCGCGCTTGATGGCTGCGTCGAGCGTTGCACGGTCCTTACCGAACACGAGCCAGAAGGGCGCCGCTGCTCCCTTCTTCCGCGGCGCTGCCTTCACCATCGCGGCGAGCGCGTCCTCGAGGGCCGTCCGCGGATCGGTGAGCAGCGCGGCTGTGAGTCGCTCCTCCTTCGCTCGCGCCTTCTGCGTGAGGACCGGCAAGAGCGCCTCCACCGCGGGGAGCTGCGAGCGGAGCGCGCCGTCCAGGCCCGTCACGTTGGTCGGAGGGTCCGCGAGCAATGTGAGTGCGGTGATGAGCCCCAGCTCCAGTGTCGCTCGCGCCCAGCCCATCTGCGCGGCCTCGCAGTGCAGACATCGCAGCGACAGGAGGAGCATGCCGTTGCCCTTCGCGAGCGTGGCGGCCTTTCCCGGAAACGCGGCGAGCTGCGCCTTCTCGGGGGCGGATGGGACGTCGTAGCCAGGTGACCATCCGGCGTCGTATCCGCACGCGGGGCACGTTGCTGCGATCGTGAACGCGGCGCTGCCGTCGTAGGTGGCTCCTGCGACGTCCGCGAAGACCAGGTAGCGCGCGTCTGCTTCGCTGGGGCCGAGGTCGTCGTAGCCATTCAGGCGCACCGGGGCGGCGCTCACGGGGAGGGCCGGCCCGAAGCGCTCGAGCGAAGCGTAGTTCGCAACATCCGTCTCGGTCCGTCGGAACACCGTGGTGCCGAGCTTGTCCGCGAGATCCTGCGCGAGCTTCGCGTCCGAGGTGTAACCGAAGCTGTCCGCGATCTCGAGCCAGCCTGGTTGCAGGAGATGCATCGCGAGCCCGAGCTTGCCGCGCTTCGGTGCCTCCGCCTCGCGCTTCAACTTGGCGTCGTGCGTGTGTGAGAGCACGCGGGCTCCGCGCGCCTCGTGCGATGCGATGATCGCGCGCAGGACCGCGGTGACTGCGGCGCCGCTGATGCGTTCGTTCTTCGCCACCCGCACGTGGAGGCTCGACGCGTTGGTCCCCATGCCGCGGCTACGCCCTCCGCCTGGCTAGCTAGAGGCCCTTTTCTTTCACGTACTCGTCGACGAACTTGCTGCTGGCTTCATACGACTGCTTGATGTCGCCAAGGATCTTATCCTCCGCAAGACCGCCGATCATGAAGACCTTCACTTCGACGTCGAGCTTCGCGATGCGCGTGCACTTCTTGTCGCCGTTGTTGTCGCAGTGGAGCTCACCCGAGATCTTCGTCTTGTCGGGCATCGTGCTGGAGATGACCTTGAATCGATAGAGCTTGGTCTTCGTGTCGTACTCGCCCTCTTCGATGTACGAGAGCTTGTCGCCGATGACCTTCTTCAGCGGACCGGGGATGCCGGTCGTGGGGGGATCGATCTGCGCGCGGCGCTTCCAGACCGTTCCCTCCATCGACTGCTCCAGCAGCTTGAAGGCGGGGAATTTCAGGATCTCGACGTGCAGGCGGCGATTGAACTCCTCCGAGAAGACGCACTTCTCGAGGTAGGTCTCCGCGCTGCAGCCGAGCTCGTGCTTCAAGGTGACGCTGGCCATGATCCCTCGTGCGCGGCAGAGAGCCGGTTCAGAGCCGTATCAGAGAATCAGAAGATGAAGACGCCGAGCGCGACGACGGTGGACCAGTGGCCCTTCGCGTGGCCTTCGGCGCTCTGGACGATGTTGCGGGTCTTCAAGAAGGTCTTTTCCATCTTGAAGGTCTGCTCGCGGTCGTTCCAGGCCTTCTCGGGATCGAAGTCGATACCGAGCGTGGTAGCGAGCATGGTCGCCGCCAGATCTTCGGCGTACTCGCCGGCCTTCTTTGCGGTCTCACCGTAGCTGTGGTGCTCCGAGAGGTAGCCGTACATGTTCTGGTCCGTCGGTCGCGCGAGGCCGATGGACGCCGCGATGAGGCGGTTCGGCTCGTTCGTGTCCTGGCGTGCCATGACGCAATGGACGATCTGCCCAGGGCGAATGAGCTTCTCGCCCTGCTTGCGGGTGAGCTCCACGCACTGTGGCGGGAAGATCGAGCTGACGGTGACGAGGTTCGCCTTCTCGATGCCGGCATCGCGGAGCGAGAGCTCGAATGACGACAGGCGATCCTTGTGAACACCGACGCCGTTCGTGAAGAAGATGCCCTTCGGCACGAACATGTCGTGCATCTCCGGGTATCCGCTGTCACCGACCTTGATTCGCCCCCTGGGGCTCTGTTCCGATTTCTTGCTCATCTAGTGGTCCTCGCGCCTGTGTATCGAGAGACGGACTACTTCTTCTTCTTCTTCGCCGGCGCTTTTTTCGCGGGGGCCTTGGCGACCGGCTTGGCGGCGACCTTGGGAGCGGCTTTGACTGCCGGCTTCTTGGGCTGGTTGCGCTTCTCGAGCGACTTCCACATGTCCCAGAGGCGGGGGACCGGGTACGCCTCGATGCGGGCCTTGTAGCCTGCATCCTTCGTGCGCTTCTCGCCGGTGAGGATCGCGTCGATGAGCTTGGCGCGGGTGCCGAACTTCTCCTTCACGACGGTGAACGTCGCGTGGAGGCGAAGGAGCTTCGAGTTGGAGACGTGCTTCAGGCCCTTGTCCGAGTTCGTGCGACCGATCCACAGGTCCTCGCCGGTGAACTTCTCCACAGCGGCGACGAGCTTCGCCTTGTCCTCAAACTTGTCTTTCATGATCGCGAGGGGGCTCTTGGAGCTCATGACGGATTTCCTTGGCAGGTGCCCGAGTTAACTCGGACGGTTAAATGAGTCCGCCGAATAGCAGCCTGGCGCAGGCATCGCAAGGGCAATGCGTGTGACATTTGGGCGGTGTAAGGTGCGCGCGGGTTGCGCGTTCTAACCGCTTCCGAGGAGAGTGTGTGATGCAGAATCGGCTTACGTCGTGGGCGATCGCGATCGCAGCGCTCGTGCTCGTTGCGTGTGGAGGCTCGGACAAGGCGGCGCCTCAGTCACCTCCCAGCTATGCCCGAGGCAGCAGCGGAGGGGCCGCACCGAAGCAGGCATCCGACAGCATGGTGCGCACAGAGGCGTATGGCCGCTCGCAGCCGCCCTCTCCGTCCATGGCGGGCAACTACGCTCCGTCCACCGACAAGCCCATGCACAGCACCAGCCGCGAGGCGGATCGGGACGGCGACGGCGTCCCCAACATGGCCGACGCGCCCGCTGCTCCTCCGCCGCCTCCTCAGCCCGGCAACCCGGCCGCGGCGTCGACAAAGAAAAATGACGAGACGTCCCGCGCCGTGGCTGGGCACGACTCCACCATGCTGGTCTACACGGCCAACATGAACCTCGCGGTGTACCTGGTCGATCAGGCCATCGGACAGGTCGAGCAGATCGCAAAGGACAACGGCGGCTTCCTCTCCAGCCGCGGCGACAACCAGATCGTCATCCGCGTGCCTCGCTCGCGCTTCCAGGCGGCGCTTGCCGCGGTGGAGAAGACGGGCGACGTGCTTCACCGGGACGTGCGCGCCGAGGACGTGACCGACGCGTACATGGACCTGGAGGTCCGCATCAAGAACGCGCGCGCCATGCGTGACCAGCTTGCAGCGCTGCTCCTGAAGGCGAACGTGAAGGAGGCCCTGGAGATCGAGCGCGAGCTCGGACGCGTGACCGAGGAGCTGGAGCGCATGGAGGGCCAGATGAAGCTCCTCAAGGACAAGCTTGCCTACTCCACCATCACGGTGACCTACGCGGCGCGGGGGTCCACGATCGAGGCGAACAAGGTGCGCCTGCCGTTCCCGTGGCTCTCGCAGCTGGGCCTGCCGAGCCTGCTTCGCCTGGAGGACAACAAATGAATGCATATTACAAGCTTCTCGCGGCGGTGACTCTGACGGTCGCGGCCGTCTCGCTCTCCGGCTGCGGTCGCCCGTTCAAGATGGAGACCGCGCCGGGCTTCATCGAGCTCGCGGGACAGAGCGAATACGCGTACCGAGCGACGACGCCCGAGGGCGTGGTGGTCGCGGTGCGCGTGGTCGAGGACGAGGAGCGCGCGGACGTGGACTTCTGGGCCAAGGCCGTCACGCTGCAGATGCGCGATGTGTCCGGCTACGCGCTGCTCTCCCAGAAGGACGTGGAGTCGCGCGACGGGACGAAGGGCAAGGAGCTGCGCTTCGGTCACGACGAGGACAAGAAACCGTACGAGTACGTCGTGCACCTCTACGCCGCGCAGAGCCGCATCTTCGTGGTGGAGGCCGGCGGCACCAAGGAGCAGATGGATCGCGCGAAGGCCAGCATCGAGTGGACCATGAAGAGCGTGAAGGTGAAGTGCGACACAATCGTGTCGCCGGTGCTTGCGTCGAAGACCTGCGGCCGCTGGATCTGATAAGGACGCGGGGGCATGGAAGGCAAGCCTCGCGTTCGTTTCGCGCCGTCCCCGACCGGATACCTCCACATCGGCGGCGTTCGCACGGCGCTCTTCAACTGGCTGTGGGCGCGCAAGAACGGCGGCGCGTTCGTGCTCCGGATCGAGGACACGGACCAGGAGCGCTCCACGGAGGAGAGCCGCAAGATCATCTTCGACTCGCTCGACTGGCTCGGCATCGACTGGGATGAGGGTCCCAACAAGGGTGGCGCGCACGGTCCGTACACGCAGATGGAGCGCCTGGGCCTCTACAAGGAGTGGAGCGAGAAGCTCATCGCAAAAGGGCACGCGTATCGCTGCACCTGCACGAAAGAGGAGCTCGAGGCGCAGCGCGAGGCTCTGAAGAAGAAGGATCCGAAGGCGCAGTTCAAGTATCCGGGGACGTGTCGCGACCGCAAGGACACCGCCAGCCTTCCCCCCGGCCTGCCATTCGTCGTGCGCTTCAAGGCGCCCACCAGCGGCAGCATCACGTACGTGGACAAGGTCTTCGGCGAGGTCGTCACCCCGAACGTCGAGAACCAGGATTTCGTGCTGCTCCGCAAGGACGGCGTGCCGCTCTACAACTTTGGCGCCGTCGTGGACGACATCACCATGGGCATCACGTTGGTCGCGCGCGGTCGCGATCACATGATCAACACGCCGCCGCAGATCCTGCTCTACGAGGCGTTCGGCGCGAAGGTGCCCCAGTTCGCGCATCTGCCCATGATGCTGGCACCCAGCGGCGAGAAGCTCTCCAAGCGCCACGGCGCGGTCAGCGTCTTCGAGTACCGCGACACCGGCTACACGCCCGCGGCCGTCCTCAACTACCTCGCGCGGTTCGGATGGTCGCACGGCGATCAGGAGGTCTTCTCCAGGAAAGATCTCGTCGACTCGTTCGGGTGGGAGGCGTGCGGTCGCGGCGACGGAAAATTCGACGCGAAGAAGTTCCTCTCCATCCAGCACGAGCACCTGAAGTCGCCGGCGCTCACGCCCGACGACGAGTACGTGTCTCGCGTCACGCCGTTCGTGTCTGCGCGTGGGGTGACACCCAACGAGAAGACGATCCGCGCCGCTCTACCGCTCATTCGCGAACGCGCGCGCACCCTGGTGGAGGCGGCCGACGCACTCGATTACTTCCTGCGCGACGTGCCGGTCGTGGACGAGAAGGCCGCGCAGAAGTTCCTGAACGCAGAGGCCGCGCCGCGGCTCGCGAAGCTGGCTGACACGCTTGCGGCAGAAGCGTCGTGGACGAAGGACGCGCTTGATCAGAAGACGCAGGCGTTCCTTGCCGCAGAGGGCATCGAGATCAAGCACGTCGCGCAGGCCGCGCGCGTCGCGCTGTCGGGTCGCTCGGCGACGCCGGGCCTCTTCGAGGTGATGGAGGTGCTCGGTCGCGACGTGTCACTCGCGCGCCTGCGCACGGGCGCAGAGGCCGCAGCGAAAGCCGCGCCCGCACCGGCACCCGCAGGACCCACGACCGGGGCTGGCTGAGCGTGTTCTTCCGTCCTCACGAACTGCCGCTCCGCGCCGTGGGCCTCCCGCCGCTCGAGCCCACTGGCTTTGCTGCCTTCCTGGAGACGGCGAAGCCACTCATCCCGATCCCGGCGATGATCGTGGTGCTTCCGGTCGTGTGGCTCTTCTTCCGCGACACGTGGCGCGAGCTCGACGAGGACGCGCACCGTCACCGCGCAGAGATCCTCGCGCGCGGCAAGGCGGACCTTCGCCCGTTCGTTGCGCTCGTGATCGCCGCGCTCGTCCTCACCATGCAGGAGTACTACGGCGGCCGCATCTTCTTCGACAAGTCGGTGCGACCGCTGCTCCTCGCGAACGAGATGGAACATCCCGGCCGCTGGGGCCTCGTCCACTTCGACGAGCTCTGGGGCTACGGCTGGTGGGCCGGCACGCGCATCTTCGGCTACGTGCTTCCGTTCGGGCTCTGGAAGATCTTCTTCCCCAAGGACTCGCTGCTCGACCTGGGCCTGCGCGTGAAGGGCTTCTTCACGCACGCATGGATCTACGTGCTGTTCCTCGCGGTCGTGCTGCCCGCGATGTTTGTCGTGTCGCGCAGCCCGGACTTTGGCGGCTACTACCCGTTCTACAAGGCGTCGTCGCGGAGCTGGGGCGACTTCCTCATCTGGGAGGCGATGTACTTCGCGCAGTTCCTCGCACTGGAGATGTTCTTTCGCGGGTGGTGGCTCGGCGTGCTTCGAAAGAGCTTCGGCTCGGGGGCGATCTTCGCGATGGCCGTGCCGTACTGCATGATCCACTTCGGAAAGCCGTATCTGGAGGTGTGCGGCGCGATCATCGCTGGCATCGCGCTGGGCTCGCTGTCGATGAAGACGAAGAGCATCTACCAGGGCTTCCTGGTGCACATCACGGTGGCCGCGCTGATGGACTGGTTGTCGCTCTCGCACCGCATGGCGCTCCCTACGCGCATGTGGCCGCTGTTTCCGTAGCCCACCGCCTGCTCGTGGGCAAGACCATGGGTCAAGCGCGGCTCACCGGCGCACGCGAGCCCACCGACATCCCGCTCCGCGTGGACGTGGTGCTCGGAGCCACGGACGCGTATCGCGGGAGCGCGGCGCACGTGCGCATCTTCGCGCTGTGGGGTTCGCCGAAGTCGCAGATCCTCGCCCCCGCCGCGCAGCTTGCCGTGCAGCGAGCGTCTGCGTGGATCATCGGAGTCTGCGAGACCTCCTGACGACTGGGTCTGGCGCGACCCATGCCGCTGCCAGGTCACGGGAGCGCGAAGAGGCGGCGTGCGTTCTCCGTCGAGATCGTGGCCAGGTCCTCTGGTGTTTCGCCGCGCGCGCGTGCGACCGTGGCGGCTACGTGCTTCACGAAGCAGGGCTCGTTGCGGCGGCGTGCCTTGTCGAGGTCGCGTGGGAACAGGTAGGGCGCGTCCGTCTCCACCATGATGCGATCCCTCGGGATCGTCTTCACCAGATCGAAGAGGTGGCGACCGCGTCGCTCGTCGCAGATCCATCCCGTGATGCCGATGTGCAGATCCATCTCGAGGTAGCGAGCGAGCGCGCGCTCATCGCCCGTGAAGCAGTGCACGACCCCGCCGACGAGCTTGGGGCGATGTCGCGCGAGGATCTCGGCGAACGCGTCCGTGGCGTCGCGCTCGTGCAGGAACACGGGCTTCTTCACGGTGGCGGCGAGCGCGAGCTGCGCCTCGAAGCAGGCCAGTTGGTCCTTCTTCTCGGAGAAGTTGCGGTTGAAATCCAGCCCGCACTCTCCCACCGCCACCACGTCGTCGTGCACGAGCAGCTCGCCCAGCGAGCGCATGGCCAGCTCTCCATGCGTGCTGGCGTGGTGCGGGTGGATACCCGCGGTGGAGAAGAGCTTCACTGGTCCGTGCAATCGCCGGTCACATGTGATGCGCCTGGCGTGCGCGCTCAGCTCCACGCTGGTCCCCGTGATGAGCAGGCGCGTGACGCCCGCCTCGAGTGCGCGCGCCAGCACCTCCGGAGTGTCCGTCGCGAACGCGCGGTTCGTGAGGTTCGCGCCAATGTCCGTGAGCTCGCTCATGACGCCGGAAGCTCCTCGCCCTTCGGCGCGATCGCGCTCTCGTGGGCCCGCGTCGTCCGCTCCGCGATCAGCGCTGCCCACGCCTGCGCGTTCCACTCGCTCCCCGGCGACAAACCGCGCGGGGCTTTCTGCACATGCAGCCGGCCGCGCGCGAACGCGACCGTCACGTAAAGCTCCGTGGCCTTCTTTCGCAGGAACATGTGGCGACGCTGCTCGTCTGCCATCGGCCCTACCCAGCGTGTGCGGAGCACGCCCTTCAATGTTCGAATCTCTCTCTCCACGTCCCTGATGCAATCAACAAAACTATCCATTTCAATCTCCATTCGTTGTTCGGTTTCCGAAGCACGAATGAAGCTGGGTGGATCGCGTGCGCGAGCGAGCGCGCGACTGCGACAATGGTGGTAGCGGGGGCTCGAGTCGAACGAGCTTCTCCGGGAGGCTATCCCGGCGCAGGGACCGTTCCTACGACCCCGCAATGACGAGAGTGACGAGGATGACGAGAGTGACGAGAGTGACGAGAGTGACGAGTCACTCGCGTGAAGAGGGAGGAGAGAGAGAGTTGAAGACGGAACGAGAAGCGAACGATCACCTGAAAAAACCAGGATTTCGTGGCGCTTGTCGCGCTTTCTCTTTGGAAGCGAATGTCTAAATCTCTGAGCCCAACACCTGTCCTGTTCGAATCACTACTGCTCCGAAGCTTTGCATGGAGTCGCGCCTTGTCAAGGAGCGGCCGTGGGTCAAGCCGGAGGCGGCCGTGAGTCAGCGCGCACGCGCGGAGGGGCAGGCGCGCCGAGCGAGACAAGCAGGTGCTCGAACATGCGCGCACGCGTCTTGTTGCGCGGCAAGCGCTCGTACACGTGATGGAGGTGCGTGAGCGCGGCGAGCGCGGCGACCTTCTTGTCGCCATCCCACGGCTCGCTCGCGAGCCTTCGCCACAGCAGCTGCTCGAGCGCGCGTGGCCTTCGTGCAAGGCCCTTGGCGGCGCGCTCCACGAGGTCGACGGAGGTGGGATTCGCGCGCATCGCCCGCGTGTAGTAGCCCACCGCACCGGTCGTGCGTCCCACCGCGCCTGCGCACGCGTCGCCAGCCTCAGCCAGCGCAAGGGCGCGTTCCTCGTCGGTCTTCGCGGCGTCGATCTTCTTCCGCGCCTCGGCGAGCGAGCCGAGCGCCGCGCGGCTTCCCACGAACATCGGGCGAAACCTGTAGATTACATACAGGCCGAAGATCGTGGCGGCCGCGATGAGCTTCCAGTCCATGCGAGAGACCCGCTTACCACGGAATATGCAGGCGAGGACGGGTGTCACGGTCTGGCAGGATGCAGCCCGGCCCAACACGGCCGTCGCCGCCGCCTGGAAGTTGCGGGATGCCGGGGTTTCCGGCACCATCGGATCCGAATGAAGCGTGCTCTCCGTCTCCTGCTCGGCGTTGTCGTGCTCGCCACCTTCTCGGTGGTGGCGCCGGCAGGTGCGCGCGCCGACATCTATCAGTGGGTGGACGCAGACGGCGTGGTGCACTTCACCAACAAGACGTCGACCGACCCGCGCGCGAAGCTCTATCTCAAGGCCGCGGCTCCGACGCCAGCGCCCGGAGCGCCCGGAGCGCCGCTGTGGACGCCGCAGCGCGACCCCACGCGGTACACGCGCTTCGACGAGTGGATTCGCCAGGCCGCAGCTCTCTACCAGCTCCCCGAGCAGCTCGTTCGCGCGGTCATCAAGGTCGAGAGCGACTACGAGCCCCGCGCCGTCAGCTCCGCGGGTGCGCGCGGCCTCATGCAGCTCATGCCGGAGACGGCGGACCGTCTGCAGGTGAAGGACATCAACGACCCGCGCGAGAACATCTTTGGCGGCGTCCGCTACCTGCGCATCCTCGCGAACACCTTCAACGGCGACCTGGAGCTCACCGTCGCTGCCTACAACGCGGGCGAAGAGTCCGTGATGAAGTATGGCGGCATCCCTCCGTACGCAGAGACCCGCAACTACGTGGTGAAGGTCACCAAGTTCTACCGCCGCTATCGCATGATCGCGGACCCCGCGGAGGCTAGCCTTCCGCCCCCTGACGGCCAGTGAGCACGCAGCGCGCCTCCGCGACCCCGAAGCATCGCAAGCGCGGCGCGTTGCTGGCGCTAGCGACGCTCGTTGCGAGCGCGCTCTCCACGGTCTCTACCGAGACGCCATGTGCCGCCTATCCGCCGCCGCTCGAGCTGCAAGAGGTCGCAGACACGGGCTCCATGCCGAAGGGCGTGATCATCTCGCCCGACGGCGACAAGATCTACGTCACCAACTTCGGCCAGGCCAACGGCAAGAACGTCAGCGTGTATGATGCACATACCCTCGCGCCGCAGGGAACGCTCGTGGTGCCGGGCAACGTCGTGGAGAGCCTTCTGTCCACGGACGGCAAGACGCTCTACGTGAGCAACTTCGAGAAGAACGTCGTCCAGTTCCTCGACATCGAGAAGAAGCGCATCGTGCGCGAAGTGAAGACCGGCGCGCACCCCAAGATTCTTGCGCTCACGCACGACGGCAACACGCTCTTCGCGGCGAACTGGAACGGCAACTCCGTCACCCAGATCGACGTCCCCACCGGCAAGGTCGTTCGCACGCTGCCCGCAGGCGCGCAGCCACGCGGCATGGTCGCGTCGACCGACGGGCACCTCTACATCGCGAACTTCAACGGCGAGTCGATCGACATCTACTACGGCGCCGAATACAAGGAGCACAAGCGCATCACCGCGTGCCGCATCCCTCGCCACCTGGTGCTGTCACCGGACGAGAAGACGCTCTACATCAGCTGCTACCACGACAGCATGCTGCACGCTGTGGACACGTCTTCGCTCGAGATCGTGCACACCGCGCACATTGGCAGCTCACCGAAGAGCATCGACGTCTCGCCCGACGGCCGATACGTGTATTCTGCAGATTATGGCGCGCAGACGAACAGCGTCTCCGTGGTGGACACGACGGACTGGACCGCGCGCGTCTATCCGATCCCCGGCATGGACCACGGCAGCGGCATCGCCGTCACGAAGGACGGACAACACGCGTACGTGACGGGCTGGTACGACAACCACGTCTACCTCGTGGGTTTTGAAGGCACGGGCGGTCACCCGGACGCCGCGCTGGCGAAGGTCCAGGGCTGGATCCGCCGCCCAAAACACGACTAGCTCACGCGGCTCCTAACCACCGCGCATGGCTACCACGGGACTGACTCTCGCCGCGCGGAGGGCAGGGAAAAACCCGCCGATGAGGCCCATCATGAGCGCGAAGAAGAGCGCGCGGAAGATGATCGCGGGCGTGGGCTCGAACGTGAAGACGATCTCGGACCAGCTCTGGAAATTCATCATGGAGAATTTCACGAACTGCATGCCCATGGCCGCCAGCGCGCCCACGCCTCCGCCGAAGAGCGCGAGGATGACCGACTCCAGGAGGAACGAGACCAGGATGCTGGCGCGAGAGAAGCCGAGCGCGCGAAGCGTTCCGATCTCTCGCTGCCGGTTTGCCACGGCCGCGTACATGGTGATCATGGCGCCGATCATGGCGCCGATGGAGAAGAAGAACGAGATGACTCCGCCGAGCGCGCCCACGAAGATGGACGTGCCCTCGGACTGCTTGTCGAAGTACTCGGAGTCGCGCATGGCCAGGAAGCCGAACTGCTTGTCGCTCTCCATGCTCGCGCGGAAGCCGTCATACTTGTCGGGAGACTCGAGGCGCACGCGGACCGACGACACCATGCCGGGGCGCGAATAGGCCGCTCGCAACGTGTCCACGTCCACCCAGATCTCCGACTCGTAGGACGAGCCGTTCGCCGCGAAAACGCCGACGACGGTGACCGGCCTGTTCTTGCGCAGGTCGAAGGTGTTCCCGAGGTCCGTGCCCTTGAAGCGACCGCGGATGCGCTGCCCCACGATGACCTCGTCCTTGCCGGGTGCAGGAGCGCGCCCGTCGACGATGGTGACCTCGGGACGGAACTGCATGGCGTTCGCGGGCACGCCGCGGATCTGCACGTTCGTCACGCCCTTCGCGCCGATCTTCTCCATGGCGCCAACGACGATGATCTCGCCCACGCCGATGGGCGCGTTGTTGCCGTCCTTCTTCACGCCGGGGGTGCCCATGATCGTGTTGATGGCGCCAACGTCGATCACGCTGCCGAGCTCGTTGTCGCTGCCCTTTCGGAGCACGATCGCAACGTCGGATTGGCCGGAGACCGACAGGGTCTTCTTGATGCCGTTCGCCAGCATCAGCGCCGATGCGAGCACGAAGACCACGAGCGCGATGCCGAGCGCGGTGGCGATGGTCGTGGTCTTGCGGACCGCGAGGCTCCGCACGTTGTAGCGAATGGGAATCATGTCACGCGACCCTTCTCAAGGCGTCCACGACCTTCAATGTCGATGCGCGGTATGCGGGGATGGCCGCTGCGCCCACTCCCAGGACGAGCGATGCGATGATGGCGCTCGTGGTGACGTTCGGCTCGACCGAGAAGTTCGGGAAGAAGTTTCCCATGTTCTCCTCGAGCCACTTGCCCATGCCCAGGTTGATGAACGGATACGCGATCGCGATCCCCACGGCACCGCCCACGCCTGCGAGGAGCGCGGACTCGCCCAGCACGAAGCCCGCGAGATGGCCGCCGGTGAAGCCGATCGCGCGGAGCACGCCGTATTCGTTCGTGCGCTCGCGCACGCCCATGGCGATGGTGTTGCCAAGGATCAGCGCCATGATCGCGAGGATGACGACCGAGATGATGTCGATCGCCGAGAGGACCGCGGAGAACGACGCGAGGAACGAAGCATTGAACGCGTGCTCGTCCTGGCTCTCCGTCTGGATCTCCTGATCTGCGAAGGCCTTGTCGAGCGCGACGCTCACGTCGGCCGAGGCCTTAGGATTGTCCACGCGGCTGACGATCCAGCCCACGTTTGCATCCTGCCCTTGCTGGCGTCGCTGCACGTTCGGATCGTTCGCCAGGTAGTCCCAGCGGAACATGAAGCTGGAACGGTCGATGGCCTTGGACTTGGATGTGTAGATGCCGTCGATGTGGAACTCCCAGTCGCCTTCGCGGGCGAAGATGCCGGAGGTCAACGTGACCTTGTCGCCGACCTTCCAGCCCATCTTCTTTGCGAGCAGGTCGCCGACGATGGCGCCCTGCGGATCGTGCTGGAAGACGTCCATCTGATCCTTCGGCACATCCATGTCGTCGTAGACGAGGAAGTACGTCGTGTGGTCCACGGCGAACGCAGCGAAGAACTCGCGATCGTGCTTGGGGTCCTTGCCGCCGAACCAGTTCGAGTAGGTCACGGTCTTCACGTGGGGCGTGGCCTTGACCTGGTCGACGTAGCGCTTGGGCAGCGGCATGACGAACGTGATCTTGTTGCGCGTCACCACGCGATCCTTCGCCGCGTAGTCCGCGCCGGAGGTCCATGCGGAGATGATGGTGCGCAGCATCATGAACGTGAGCACCGCGACGGCGACGCCCATCACCGTCAACACCGCACGGAACTTGTTCCGGAGGACGTTCTTGGCGGCGAGCGAGACGAGGGTCACCGGAGCGCTCCCTTGTCGAGGCGGAGCTGCACGGTGGCGCGCTCGGCCGCGGCGGGATCGTGCGTGACCATGATGATGGTCTTCCCGAGCTCCTTGTTCAGCTTCTCGAGCAGATCGAGGATGTCGTCCGCCGCCTGGCGATCGAGATCGCCCGTGGGCTCGTCGGCGACGATGAGGGCCGGATCGTTGACGATCGCGCGGGCGATCGCGACGCGCTGCTCCTGACCGCCGGAGAGCTGGCGCGGGTAGTGGCTCATGCGGTCCTCGAGGCCCACGACGCGGAGCGCGGTCTGCGCGCGCTTTCGCCGGTCGCTCGACGCCACCTTGGTGAGCAGGAGCGGGAGCTCCACGTTCTCGACCGCGGTCAGCACCGGCAGCAGGTTGTACGACTGGAAGATGAAGCCGACAGTGTCCGCGCGCCATCGCGCGAGCGCGCTGTCACCCAGCTGCTCGAGCCGCTTGCCGGCGATCTCGATCGTGCCGGACGTGGGCTTGTCCAGGCCAGCGAGCAGGTTGAGCAGGGTGGACTTGCCAGAGCCGGACGGCCCCATCAGCGCCTCGAACGAGCCCTTCGCGATGTCGAGATCGAGGTTCTGGAGGACCTTCAGCGTCTCGCCGCCGCGCTCGTACGACTTGCTCACGCCCTTCAGGCTGATGAGCGGCTGCTCGGGCCGCGCGCGGTAAGGCGCGTCGCCAGACTTCTCGTCGGCCTTCTTCTCGTCGGCCTTCGCCTTGGCCTCGGACTTCTCCTCGGACTTCTCCTCCGTCTTCGCCTCGGTCTTCTTCTTGTCGGCGTCTGCCCCGGCGGGGATCGTTTCCTCGGTCATCAGTCGTTCCTTTCTTTCACGGGCTGCCCGTCGGCCAGCGAGGGCATTGGATCTCTCACGAGGCGCGTGCCGGGCGGGGGGCCCTCCACTTCCTCGAAGCCACTTCCGAACGCCGGGCCCAGGGTGACCTGCACCATGCGCACCTTGCCGCCGTCAACGACGAAGACGTGCTTCACGCCTCCGCGGTCGGCGATGGCGTTCTGCGGGATGACCTTCTTCGGCGGGACCTTGAGCTCCGCCGCGTCGAGCGCCTTCGCGAGGAAGCTCACGCGCGCGGCCATCTCCGGCAGTACGGCCTGGGCGTCGTCGGCAAAGCGAACGCGCACGGTACCCGTAGCCTTTGCGCGATTCAGCTTTGGGTTCACGTCCACCACGTTGCCGCGGTACCGCTTGTCCGGGTATGCATCCAGGACGATCTCCGTGGGACCGTCACGCTTCACGATCGAGAGACGCGCCTCGGGCACGTCGGTCTCGACCATGAGGCTCGCAAAGTCCGCAAGCTCCAGCAGCTCGGTCGCGGGACCCACCACGTCACCGACCTGAGCGGGCTTCGTGGTCACCGTGCCGTCGATGGGCGCGGGGATCGTCATGTTGCCCAGGTTGACCGTGAGCGAGTCCACCTCTGCTTGAGCGGCGTGCGCCTCCGCATCACCGGCCTGCGCCTCTGCGTCTGCCGCGTTGGCGTCAGCATCCGCGGCCGTGACCTGCGCCTCCGCGGACTTCAGCTTCATCGCCAGATCGTCCGCGGTCGCCTGCGACACGGCGCCGCTCTGCGCGAGCTTCTGTTCGCGCTGGTGCTGCGTGCTCACCTCGGCTGCGTTCGCGCGCGAGGTCTGTGCCCTGGCGCGCGCGGTCATCGCACGCGCCCGCGCGGCCTGTGCGCGAGCATGTGCAGTCTGCACGCGTGCCTGCGCGGCAGCGACTGCGCTCTTCTGGTCGGCGGGGTCCAGCTTGAAGAGGATGTCTCCCGCCTTCACCTTGTCGCCCTGCTTCACGTTGACCGCTGCAATGCGTCCAACCAGCTTCGCGCCGACCTTCACGACGGTCTGCGGGACCACGTAGCCGGTC
>JBBRNJ010000072.1:0-45831 GCA_038230375.1 Polyangiales bacterium
CGGCGTGGCGCGCCCGGAGGATCTCCGGGTTGCGGCCCTCGGCTTCCGTCACGAGCCCCGAGAGAGGGACGGTCTCTTCGACCGACTGCGCGTGCGCGGAGGTCGCGATGCCGCACAGCGCCAGCACAAGAAGAGCCGCACTCGAAGTCCGGCGCCGAGCCCGCGGTCGGACACCGTCGCGATGGATTCGCGTCGCGTCCGATCTCGGCTGCGTGAGCGTTTCCAAGAAGTGCAAGCGCGCCGGCGAGGCGGCGAGCCGGATTGCCGCAGCGCCGATGACACACCGCAGGCCGCTCACGCGGTCGCCCGCGGCGGCGTAGTGCCGAAAGCGCCGATGTGCCGTAGGTGAGGAAGCTCCTAGCGGCGAGAAGAGCGTCAGGACCCAGGTCTGTGTCATCGCAGCTCCACGCGACGTAGACGCAGCGCGTTTGCGATGACCGAGACGGAGCTCAGGCTCATTGCTGCCGCTGCGAGCATGGGGCTCAAGAGCAGGCCGAACACGGGGTAAAGGACTCCCGCGGCGATCGGCACGCCGAGCACGTTGTAGACGAACGCAAAGAACAGGCCTTGCTTGATGTTCCGGATGGTGGCGCGGCTCAGTCTCCGGGCACGCACGATTCCCTGCAACTCTCCCTTCACGAGCGTGATGCCAGCGCTCTTCATCGCGACGTCGGTCCCCGTGCCCATGGCGATGCCGACCTCCGCTTGCGCGAGGGCGGGTGCGTCGTTCACGCCGTCCCCAGCCATGGCGACGGTGCGTCCCTCGGCCTGGAGCCTCTTCACGGTCGCGGCCTTCTGATCGGGAAGCACTTCTGCTTCGACCTCGGCGATGCCGAGCGCCTTGCCCACCGCGGCCGCGGTCGTCTTGCTGTCACCGGTGAGCATCACGATGCGGAGCCCCTCCGCGCGAAGCTCCTGAATGGCGGCTGCCGCGGTGGCCTTCACGGGGTCTGCGACGCCGACAAGGCCCGCGAGCTTGCCATCCACCACCACGAACATCACGGTCTCACCACCGCTGCGCAGCACCTCCGCGCGCACACCCAGGTCACCGCCGGGCACGCGGAGGTCCGCGAGCATCTTCGCATTGCCGAGCGCGACCGCGCGTCCGTCGACACTCCCGGCGACCCCCTTGCCCGTCGAAGAGGAGAAGTCCTTGGACGCTCGGAGGGCAAGATTCTTCTCGTTCGCTGCCTCGACGATCGCGGCCGCGAGTGGATGCTCGCTGCCCTGCTCGAGGCTCGCGGCCAGCGTGAGCAGCTCGCCTTCGTCGATGCCGGCTGCGGTGACGAGCGAGACGAGCTTCGGCTTTCCCTCGGTCAGCGTGCCCGTCTTGTCGACGACAAGGGTGTCCACCTTGCGCATCGTCTCGATCGCCTCCGCGTTCTTGAAGAGCACGCCGGCGCCGGCGCCCTTCCCTGCGGCCACCATGATGGACATCGGCGTGGCGAGGCCCAGCGCGCACGGGCACGCGATGATCACGACCGCGACAGCATTGACGAGACCATGCGCCATCCTGGGCTCGGGTCCAACGAGCGACCACACGACGAACGTGAGAACGGCAACCGCGATCACGGTCGGTACGAAGTATGCCGCGACGACATCCGCGAGCTTCTGGATCGGCGCGCGGCTCCGCTGAGCCTCGCTCACCATCTTCACGATCTGCGCGAGCAGGGTGCCAGTGCCGACGCGGTCCGCACGCATGACAAGCGAGCCCGTGCCATTGACGGTGGCGCCAATGACTCTGTCCCCCTGTCTTTTCTCGACCGGAATCGATTCGCCGGTGACCATCGACTCGTCGATCGCGCTGGTGCCACTCTCGACGACGCCATCGATCGGTACCTTCTCACCGGGTCGCACGCGGAGCCGATCGTCGACGGCCACCGTGTCGATCGCCACGTCCTCCTCGCCTCCGTCTGCGCGGATGCGCCGCGCGGTCTTGGGCGCAAGCTTGAGGAGTGAACGGATCGCCTCGTTGGTCTCGCTGCGTGCGCGGAGCTCGAGCACCTGTCCGACGAGAACGAGCGCGACGATGACAGCGGCCGCCTCGAAGTACACCCCCACCACGCCATCCTCACCGCGAAACGAAGGCGGAAAGAGGCCGGGCATGAACAGGGCGAAGACGCTGTAGCCGTACGCAACGCCGATGCCGAGGCCGAAGAGCGTGAACATGTTCAGGCCGCGATTCACGAGCGACTGCCAGGCACGCACGAAGAACGGGGCCGCTCCCCAGAGCACGACGGGCGTCGCGAGGGCGAACTCGACGAGGGCGAGGGCGCGGGAGCCGAGTACGTGATGAAGCGGCATGCCAGGAATGAGATCCGCCATGCCAAGCAGGAACACGATCGCCGCGGGGCCGATTGAGACAGAGAGGCGCCGACGCATCGAGACGAGGCCCGCGTTTGGCGACACGTCTGCGGTCGCGGTGCGTGGCTCGAGTGCCATCCCACAGATCGGACATGCCCCCGGCGCGTCGCGCACGATCTGCGGGTGCATCGGGCATGTGTACTCGACCTCTGCGGGTGAGACCGCGGGTGCGGGTCGCGTGGCCGTGGGTGACGGCGCCTCGGTCGAATCGGCTTTGAACGCGCCGGCCGGGCTCGCGTCACTCTTGCGTGACGATGGTGGCTCCGCAGCTGGTCCCATTGGATACGAGCCTGGTGATGCATCGAACTTCTTGACGCAACCGTGGCTGCAGAACACGTATGTTTTGCCCATCAGCGTCCGCGTCGCTGCGGCCTTGGCTGCCACTACCTGCATGCCACACACGGGGTCCACGCCTCCAGCCTGCTGGGGGATCATGAGAGCGCGCTCCAGCGGAACCGTGGAGTCGCCGGTGGAGAGGGTCATTGTCAAACTCCGAAGCGATCGCCGGAGACACATCCGGTGTGGGTCGCGCGCCCGACCAGAGCAAGTTCATGTCCAACGCTGAGCAGGGAGACAGAGACTGTTTGCGGCGAGGGCCCGTAGCCAAAGGCCTCACCTCGACCGGACCGCCTCCCCCTCGCCGGCCGCCTCGTCCCGCGCTTTCTGCGCAGCGACGCAAACGTCGCGCAGAAGGCTGGCGATTCGTCTGTCCATGACCTCGTCACCAGTGGAGTGGGAGCGGCGCAGTAGGATGCGCTTGTCGTGGCGAGTACCGCGCACGTATTCCCTGGGCAGACGCCAGCTCCGGCGACGTGAGCCCAGAATGCGCACCGCCAACGTGCAGCGCGCGCGTTCAGGCGCCGCACGAGCAGCCCAGTAGTGCCGAACGAGCCCCCACGGCGTCATCAGGCCCTGCACCAGGCCCGTCGCCAACGTGGCGAAGGCGGCCGGAACGACGACGAAGCGTGTAATCGGCGCGATGGCGAGCATCATGGCGCGCACCGTTGCCGGGTCTACCGCGCGCAAACCGACGACCGCGAGCGCCAAGAACGAAGCGGCGGCGCCGAGCCAGCCCACCGAAGCGACCACGTGGACGATGAGAAGCGCTTTGCGCGCTGCAGGGCCGAGCATCTTCATGAAGGGCCGTGGGGGTGGTGCATGCCGTGCCCGGTCAAATGAAGCCCCACGAAAACGATCAACAGCAACAGCGACACACACGAGAAATATCTTCACCCAGCGGGGCATTCCGCGGCGTCCAGCTGTCGCGTCCGATTTCATGACCACGTTTTACGGTACACACTGTCTCTGTCAAGACACGGTGTTCCCGCCGAGCCGGTGGGCTAGACTCTCCACGTGCCGAAGCTCTGGAAACAGACCATCGCCTCGCATCGAACCGAGGTTCGTGAGGCGATCATCGAGACGACCGGCTCGCTCGTCGGCTCGCTCGGCTTGCGCGCGGTCACGATGCTCCAGATCGCGAAAGAAGCCGGAATCGGGCGAGCCACGCTCTACAAGTACTTCCCCGACGTCGAAGCGATCCTTCGCGCGTGGCACGAGCGCCATGTCTTCGCCCATCTGACGGAGCTCGCGGCGATGAGTCACGCGCCGGGCGATCCGATGAAGCGCCTGCACGCCGTCCTAGAGGCATTCGCAGCGCTTCAACATCGCCGGCACGCCGCCGATCTCGTCGCGTTGCTTCACCGTGGCGCTGCAATGGACGACGCAAAAAGGAAGCTTGTCGCGATGCTCGAGAGGCTGCTGACCGAAGGCGCGAAAAAGGGGGAAGTCCGCCGAGACGCCGCGCCAGCCGAGCTTGCGACGTACTGTCTTCATGCGCTCACAGCAGCGAGCCAGCTTCGGACGAAGGCGGCCGTGCGGCGGCTCGTCGAGATGACGATCGCCGGCGTGCAACCACCGCGTTGATCGGAGTGACGCTGCCCCGAGCGCTGGCACCGGCCCAAGCCTGACGACGACGGGGCCGACGGTGCTGGGTGGTGTCTTGGCACCGAGGCCCCAGGCGGCTGAGAGGCTGAAGGACTACCGAAGCGGTACCATCCTTCTCGACTTCCTCAGTCTCGAGTAGTCCCCGCCCCACGTCTTCGATCACGGCGGCAAACGATTTCGCTAACGCGCGTCCGAGATCGGCGGGATAAAAGGTGTGCACCGCGCGCGTGAGCGTGGGCATCCTGGATTCCGATGGCGATTCGTTTCAGCGTCCCAAGCTGGATGTCGCCGGTTCGAACCCGGTGTCCCGCTCCTCACCTTCGTCACTTGGTACGCCAAAGAGGGAACGCTCTCTATCCATTCCATCTTCACCCGCCGCCGGAAGCCTTCTATTGGTTGACCATCCTGTTCACGTTTGCCCTGCGGACCGCGAGGGGAGATCTGGTCGCTGAAAAACTCGGCGTCGGCTATCTCGTCACTGGCCTCATCGTCGTGGGCGTGGTCGCCGCCTTGGGACTCGCGTGGCGAGCTGGGTTGGACGCGGTACTGGGCGCGACGGTCACCAGCGCGGTGTTCCTCGGCGCGATTCTGGCGGTCGTCATCTACCTTGCTGTCACGCACAAGGATCGCATCGACGCTCCCCCGGCGCCGAGCCCTATCGAGAAGAAAGGACGTGCTGCGATCGTGCAGGCCGTCGTGGTGGTGGCCGTGCTCGTCGGCGTCGGTGTCACTGGCTACTACTTGCGCAGCTCGCAACTTCAAAAGCAGGCGGCGGCATCGGCTTCGCCAGATCGGCCCCTTGGAGATCTGTCGGCGTTCCGCACGATTGCAACCGATATGCTGGGCTTCGTGCGTTCCGGCGTGACGTCGCTACGCGGCGGCGCCTACTCGGCCCCGACGAACGCCCCATCCTCTGCGAAAGTGGACTCGTGCGCCCTGGAGTCGGTGGTGAAGGCGAGCTCATAGGTGGTCGGCTTGCCTGACCGTGTCTGCTTCTCGGCGCTGCTCGGCGTCGCACCGGGGTACTTCGCGCGGAACGCAGCCAGAACCTTCGCGGGGACCTGATCGACCGGGACCATCTGCTCGACTTGAAGGATCGTACCGTTGGGAGCGACGTCGACTTCGATGTGCTCGCCACCCTGCCCGATCAGCTTCACCGCGAACTGCTCGTTGCCGTGGTCGCGCTCCGCCTTGCACGCTGAAAGCGCGGAGCCGGGGAACTGCTTGGCGACCGAGCTCGTCACCACCGCTGAGCAGCTGCCTGGCTGCGCGTCGCCGCTCGTACCGCTGGGCCCAGCTGAGTTCGCCGCTCCTCCGCACGCAACGGCCGTCGACAGCGCCATCACAAAGCAGAAACCCGATCGGAGCGGCGACATCCGAGTCTCAGCGCGCGATGACGAGGAGCAGCGTTGCTGCAACGGAGATGATGGCGCTGCCGCCGATCACCTGCAGGCCGCGGTGCCGGTAGCCGGCCAGCGTGGCCTTGTCTGCGACGGGGGTTGCCCCCGATTCCGTCATCCGCATGCCGCGGAGGGCGGTGAAGCCGCACGTGCGCACGAGCCCCGCGTAGACGCCGTAGGTCCCGAAGAACAACGGAAGCCCGAGAAGGGCGCGGTAGCCCGCCGGCACACCCAATCCGAGCGATATCACGGCCACCCCAAGGGCCGCCGCGATCATGCCCACGCCGATCCGGAGCTGCGCATTCTGGCTGCGCGAATCCAGGTTGCCGAGGGCGATCTCGCTCATGCTCTTGATGATAGGTCCGGCAAGGCCACGCTGCCAGCCCAACACTTCGGAAAAATGGCCTCCTCCGCCGCGGTCCGGTCATCGTACCCTGCACGAGAATGCTGGGTTTTGCGGGCATCACGCGCACGCTGTATCGGTGGCTCGACCTTCGCGAGGACGAGGGCCGCGTCGTTGCGCAGGTGTTTGTCGCGCTCTTCCTGATCATCGCTGGTCACACGACCCTGGAGACGGCCCGGGACGCGCTCTTTCTCAGCAAGCTGCCGCCGAGCCAGCTGAACGTCGTCTACCTGGTCCTCGCCGCGTTGACGTTCTTCGTGAGCGCGGGCGCCACGCGGTTCGCGGGTGTCTTCGGTCGCCGCAATGCCCTCATCTGCTCGCTGGTCGTGGCGGCGTACCTGATCACGCTGCTCCATCACCTCACGCCCACGCGTCCAGTCGTCCTCGCGCTGTACGTCTTCAGTGGCCTCGTGGGCGCAGTGCTGTTGCCACAGTTCTGGCTGCTCGCGGCGAAGCTGTTCACCGTGGCGCAGGCGCGTCGTCTCTTCGGGCCCATCGCGTCGGGCGGCGTGCTCGGCGGCGTGTTTGGTGCCACCGCGGCGGCGCTCGTGGTCCGCGTATTTCCGGTCACCTCGCTGCTGCCCGTGGCCGCAACGTTTTTCGTGATCACGGCGGTCGTCCTCACCACGATCACGGTCGAAGAGGGCGCCGTGAGCGAGCGCATCACCCCTCCCCCACCCGCGAAGGACTGGGGGGTGCTCCTGCGCGAGAACCCGTTCCTCGTGCGCCTTGCGACCCTCGTGTCGCTCACCACGGCCGCGCTCCTCGTGGTGGACTACGTGTTCAAGTCGACAGTGGCGCGTGAGCTGCCGGCTGCCGAGCTGGGCTCGTTCTTTGCGCGCTACTACGCAGCGGTGAACGTGCTGTCGCTGGTGGTGCAGCTCTTCGTCGCGAGCCGCCTCATCCGTCGCATCGGCGTGATCCCTGCGGCGGTCGTCATGCCTTTGTTGCTGGCCGGCGGCGGCGTGGTCGCGATCTTCGGCGGGGGTGCGCTGCTCGTGATCCTCGCGCTCAAGTCCGTTGACGGGAGCATGAGGCACTCGCTCAATCGCGTGGTCACGGAGCTCCTGTACCTGCCCATCCCCACCGAGGCGCGGGAGCGTGGCAAGACACTGATCGACGGAGTGCTGTCGCGCGTGGTTCAAGCCGCGGTTGCCGCCGTGCTGCTCGGGCTCGCTGGTCTGGGGTACGCCACACCGCGCGTGCTCCTCTTCATTGTCGTCGGGCTCGCTATCGCGTGGATGCTTGCGACCGTCAGCCTGCGTGGCTCCTACCTCGATCTGTTCCGGCGTGTGCTCGCGCGCGACCCACGTGCGCCGAACGCCGGCGCCCTTGGTCTGGACGCAGCCGCCGTGCTCGTGGAGGCGCTCGCGAGCCCGGAGACACCGAAGGTGCTCGCCGCGATCGACATTCTGGTCGAAAACAAGCGCGCGAACCTCATCCCCGCGCTGGTCCTGTACCACGACGAGCCGACCGTGCTGGAGCACGCGCTGGGGCTCTTTGGCGACGAACCACGCGAGGACTGGATCCCGCTCGCGGAGCGCCTCACCAACCACCAGGACGAGTCCGTGCGTGTGGCTGCGTTGCGCGCGCTCGCGAAGCACGGGCGCATGGGCGCTCTGGAGAAGGCCGCGGACGACCCGAGCTCGCGCGTCCAGGCGTACGCCGCCTTCCTGCTCGGACTGCAGCACGCAAAGGGCGACCTGCTCCTTGATCCGCTCATCTCCGTGATGCTCCGCGCAGACGGCGAATACGGGCATCGCAGCCGGCTCGGGCTCCTGCGCGCGATCTCCGACACCGGCGATCCGCGGGCCATCGGCGTGGTCCTGGAGATCGCGGCGCTGGAGGCCGACGGAAACGAGGAGCTCGTGCTGCAGCTCGCGGAGGCGGTGTCGAAGCTCAAGGATCCGCGCTTCGTGGCGCCGCTCGTTGCACGCCTTCGGCTCCGCATCGGGCGCGAGGGTGTTCGCGACGCGCTGGTGGTCCTGGGTACCGCTTCGCTCGACGAGCTCGAACGGGTGCTCACGGACGTGAGCGCCGCGCAGCGCCTTCGCATGCAGATCCCCCAGACCATCGCGCGCTTCGACTCGCAGCGCGCATGCGACATCCTGAGCGACGCCCTCGTCCGTGAGGCAGACGGCCTGGTTCGCTACAAGCTCCTTCGTGCGCTCGGGCAGCTGGTGGCGCGGAACGACGTGCGCGTCGACCGACAACGTATCGAGCGCGAGGCCAAGAAGAACCTCGAGGACTACCTGCGCCTCTTCGCACAGGATCACGCGCTCACCACTCGCGGTGGAGCGGCTGCGCTCGCGACCTCTCCGTCCGGCCGCGTTCTCGCGCGCCTGGTCCTTGACAAGATGTCCCAGGCGCAAGCGCGCGCCTTTCGCCTCCTCAAGATCGCCTACAAGCGCGAGGACATCCATCGCGTACATGCTGCCGCGCAATCGAGCGACAAACGCGCGCGCGCGAATGCGGCGGAGTTCCTGGACGTTTTGCTTGCGCGCGGCGACCAGCGCGAGCTGCGCGCGCTGCTCAGGCTGGTGCTCGACGACGCGCCGCCAGAGACCCGGATCGCGGAGACCGCGGCGTTCGTTGGCGCTGCACCCAAGGACGCCGATGAGGCGCTCGTGATGCTGGTCGCGGACCATGACGTTGCCATGGCTGCGCTCGCGGCGCACCACGCGATGTCACAAGGCCGCCCCGAGCTTCGCGCGCGTATCGAGATGGCGAACACGTCACGGCCGTCCGTCTTCGCGATCGGCAAGCGGCTCTTCGGCGACACTGCCACGAGCCTCGAGGTCCAAGGTGCCTGAGCTCACCGAAGCAACACGCGTCGATCGGGAGCTCTTCCTGAAGTCGATGGTCCCGAGCTCTCGCTCCGCGCTCTGGGTCACGAAGCGCATCGCCGAGCAGATGGAAGACCTGGTTGCGCGGCGCGGCGAGACCATCTTCGAGGTCGGGTCGCCCGCCGCGGACTACTTCTTCATCGTCAGCGGCGAGGTGGAGATGACCCGGCCGGACGCACGTCCGTTCACGATCACCGGCCCCGGGCTCGTCGGTGTTCTCGACGTGGCGCTCGCGCGGCCACACCTCCGAGCCGCGATCGCAAGGACCGACGTTCGCATGCTACGGCTCGATGCGAGGGCGTGGTTCGATGCGCTCGAGGACAGCTTCGAGCTCGCCAGCGCGGTGCTGAGGAACGTGTCGATGCGCGCATATACGCTGCGTTCGCGGCCCGCCCCCGCTGGCGGTTTCGACGTCACGACCGCGGACGTGCGCGCATCGTCGTTGACCACCGTGGTGGACCGAATCTTGTTCCTGGGTGACGTGCCACTGCTCAGGCAAGCCAGCACGCAGGCGCTCACGTCGCTGGCCGAGGCGTCAGCTGTCCTTCGCGTGGCGGCTGGCGAGGAGGTATTCGCGACCGGCGGCGCACACCCCCCATGCATCTTCATCGTCGGTGACGGTGAGGTTCTCGCGACCCACGCGGGTGGTGGCCCGAGCGGAAGCTTTCGCGCCGGCTCCGTCGTTGGTGGGCCCGCCGCCCTCGTGCGCCATCACGGGGACCTCACCGCGCGAGCGACCACGGACGCGATCGTGCTCACCATCCTGGTCGACGACTACTTCGATCTGATGGAGGAGCACTTCAGCCTTGCGCGCGCGGCGATGGCGTTCATGGCGAGCGAGCTCGACACCTTGGCGGAGCGAGACGCGAGTCTGCCGCCCTGATCACCAGGTGGGCGATCAGGTTCGCGTGGTGCGTCGACGGCGTGCAGCCACGAGCCCGAGGGCGAGCACGAGACCCGGCCACGCCGTGCCCCCGTCGCTTGCGCCGGACGTCGCGCAGCCACCGCCATCGCTACCGCCAGAGCCACCGCCACCAGAAGAGTCGCTGCCGTTTGTGTCCGTGGCTCGATCATGTGCCGCGCCGGACCCGGGCGACGGCGCGCTCGCGTCGTCAACGCTCGGTGAAGCGGCATCTGCCGTCGAGGCACCACCACCGCCAGAGTCCGGATCGGCAGGTCCAGCGTCCGGATCGTCGACGATGGCGTTGAAGCGGATCGCGCTGAACGTGATGCCGTTCTGGGCGACCGTGATCAGCTTTCCGTTGATGGTCACGTTGCTGTCGAGCTGATGCGCGTATGGCGTGGACGAGCTGCAGCCCGGCTCCTCCATGAACGTTGCGCGGACGCCGGGCGTGATCCATTTCACGAAGAGCATCGTGTGGTCGCTGGGCTTGTTCACGGCGTCGCCCGGCATGAGCGTGTGTGGATCGATCGTGTGCGTGATGTCCGTCACGGCCGGCGCGAGATCCGCGGTGGTGCGGCCCGGCGCTGCGATCCCCCACGACCACGAGACGAAGCCGGAGCAGTCGGAGCGGTATGGATCCCACTGCGCGTTGTTCGGACGCGTGCAAACCTTCGCGCACGCCTGATCGCCGTCGGGCTGGTGGTTTGCGGACTGGCAATACGGCAGCTTCGCGGCGACCCACAGCTGTCCGCGCGAGAGCGCCTGACTGCGCGTGATCGTCGTGAGGTCCGACGCAACGACGCCAAGGTGCTCGTCATCCGTCGGTGCCTCGCCGCATGCGGCGATGATGACGGCGAGTGGAGCGAACAAGGCCAGCGCGCGCATGGAGAGTCGCTTCGTCGAATGTTCCACGTCGACGTCGTATCGCCAGAAACCCGGATGGACAAATAACAAACCACGTCCCAACTGCGAAGAACGTCGACGCCAGATCTTTCCACGAACCCCGCTGTTTTCAAGGCGTCTGTAGGCATGAGCCTCACATCGCCACCATCGATCAGCGTGCTACTCTTTCGACATGTCCTTCCTCCTCTGCGCGGGCTGCAGTCGTCACATCAAGGGCTCCGAGTTCGCGTGCCCGTTCTGCGGCGCGGCGATCGAAGGCGCGGCCCGCACGGGACATGCTGCGCTCATGGGCTCGCGCACGCGTCATCGACTGCTCTTCGGCGCAGCGACCGCCGCGGTTGCAGGTGCCGCTGCATTGAATGGGTGCTCCGCGGGCGAGGCGACCGGCGCGAACGACGCGGGGTCGGAGGCCGCAGCCGCGCAGCCCGGCTACGGTGGGCCGAGCCCGTACGACGGCGCGGTCGTGGTCCCGTATGGTGTGCCCGATTTCGATTCTGGGCAGCACGTCGACAGCGGCGCCAATTCATCGAGCGACTCGGGCGACGACGGCGGCTGAGCGTCACGCGCCTGCGTCGTCAGCCGCAGCCGGGCATTCCCTGACCCTTGCCAACCGCGCACGGCATGCAGACCTCCGTCGGGCCGCAGCCCGCGCGGAGTGCCACGCCCGTGCTCTTCAGCATGGAGGCGAAGCAGAGATCGATACAGACGCCGTCGGCACCGAGCACGTCGCACTTCACCGGATTGCCGCTCACGAGCGCCGCGGGCGCGCAGAGCTTGCCTTCCGCGCACGCGTCGCGGTTCATGTTGCCGCGTGAGCCTTCGGGGACCGCCTCTGCGCCGAGGCACGCGCCTGCGTAGTGGCAGCACGGCGCTGGTGCTTCCTGCGCCGCACCGGCCTCACACACCTCACCGTGAACACCGAGGTCGTCACAGAGGTGCGTGTCGGTCTGGTCCGCGGGCGAGATGCAAGGCACGCAGCGCTCGTCGGCGGTGCATTCTTCCTTGTGGAGTTGATCCTTGTGCGAGCCCACGTCCTGCACGAGGAGGCTGGTGCACGCGCCTGGCTTGCCGTTGATGTAGAACGTGCACGACTTCGCCTTCTTGCCACCCGCCGTGAGCACGGAGTCGGGGACACAGACTTCTCCGGCGGTCTTGCACGCGGGCAGCTCCGGAAAGGCCACCTTGTTTCCAGCGTAGCAATGGCCCAGGCCGTCTCCGCACGCCTCGAGCTTCCTGAGGTCGGGCTTCACGAACGCCGAGCCGCAGCTCTTCGTGCCCTCTTGCGTGCGCACGGGCAGCGAGATGGTCTCGTAGTTGGGGCTGCCGATGGTGCACGCCGCGGCCCCGATGGCGATGGCGGCGAACACGATGGTGCCGAGCAGTGCGGAGGCTCTGGAGATGGCGGAGTGCTTGTTCATCGGGTTCTCCTGCGCTGCTCGGGTCCAGATCACATGCAGCCGGGGACGCCCTGGCCGCTGACGAGCGCGCACGGCACGCACACCTCGGTGGAGCCGCAGCCCTTGCCGCTGAGCACGCCGATCGACTTCGCGGTGCCCATCATGTCGTTGAAGCACTGGTCCATGCAGACGCCCTGGCCGAAGAGGCCGCCGTCGCACTTCACCGGCATGTTGGACACGAAGGCCGCGGGCACGCACTTGTCGCCTGCGTTGCACGTGTCCTGCTTCGTCTGGCTCTGCTGCGACGCCGGGATGGCCGTCGAGGAGATGCAGACGCCGTTGCTGGTGTTCTTCGACTTGCAGCACGTCTGCAGCGGAGGCGCCGCGGTCCCGCCGTCGGTCGCCGCCGAGGTTGCGCCGCACGCGTTCTGGTGCGCGCCGATCGCGGAGCAGATGCCGGTGGGCGCGTTGTTGTGCGTGGGGTCCTGGCAGGGCACGCAGAGCTGGGTCGCGGTGCAGACGTCCTGCTTGAGGGAGCTGCCGCCCATCTGCTGGATGGCCGGGATGTCACTGGCCGTGATGCAGCCGCCCGCGCCGATGATCGACTTGCAGCTCTTCAGCGTCTTGCCGCCGGCCGTGAGGACCTCGTCCGGAACGCAGACCTCGCCCTTCGAGGGGCACGCAGCGTACGTGGGGCCCAGGTCGACCTTCGCGGGGTCGTAGCAGTGTCCCGTGTTGTTGCCGCAAGCGGTGAGCTTCGACACGTCGACCGTGATGTAGTCGCTCTGGCTGCAGCTGCTGCCAGTGGCAGCCCCGCCGTCCGACGCCGCGCTACCGCCGCCACCGCCACCGCCACCGCCGTTGTTCGTGTCCGTGGACGTCGTGGTCTCCGTGCTGGAGCCGCCGTCGCCCTGAGCTTCTTGTGCCGTCACGTAGGTTGGGCTCTCGACGGTGCAGGCCGCGAGGGTCGCAATTCCGGTGATAGCCGCGCACGCAACGAACAGTTCGATCAGGTTCTTCATGATGACCTCCAGTGTCGTGAACCTGTAATGCGACCGCCGTGCCGTTCCGGTGCGCACCATGTAGGAGTCCAGTTTTTCGCCGAAAAGTGCCTGAAACGCGCCGCTTCAGGCCCTCGGGTGACAACGCACCCGAGATCCGCACGCGGATCGCTTCGATGAGAACGAAGAGATCACACTGTCTCGAAGGGATGACGGTTTGTCATTGCGCGAGCGGGCGCGGTATATTCGCCGAGTGGTACGACGTCCATGAGGGACCTGGGTCGCTATGTCGCCCATCACGCGCTTGGGCGCGGGGGCACGGCGACGGTGTACTTCGGCACGATGACCGGGCCGTCGGGCTTCGTACGACGCGTGGCCATCAAGGAGCTACACGCGATCATCGCGTCGGACCCCCAGCTGCGGTCCATGCTCACGGAGGAGGCGCGGATCTCCGGCCGGATCATGCACCCGAACACGGTGCCGGTTCTGGACATGGTGGAGCACGACGGCCAGGCGTTCGCCATCATGGACTACGTCCACGGCGCCACCGTGTTCGAGCTGCTCCGTGCGGCGCGTGCGCGGCGGGGCGAGGGCCCGTGGTCCGCCGTGTTTCCGCCTGGCGTGGCGATGGCGATTGGCGCCGACGTTCTCTCTGGTCTTGCGGCGGCGCACGCGGCGAAGGACGTATCCGGCAAGAGCCTTGGGGTCATCCACCGCGACATCTCGCCGGACAACGTGCTCGTGGGCATGGATGGCGTGGCAAGGCTCACGGACTTCGGCATCGCGCGCGCGGAGGGGCGTGCGGTCAAGACGGAGTCGGGGGTCGTGAAGGGCAAGTTCCGCTACATGGCCCCCGAGCAGGCTGCGGGCGAGGCCAGTCAGGCAAGCGACCTGTTCTCGATGGGCGTGGTCCTCTTCGAGCTGCTCACAGGCAATCGCCTCTTCGATGCAGAGCACGAGGCCGGCGTCTTGAATCAGGTGCTCGCCAAGCAGATCCCCACGGTCACCTCGCAGAATCCGGAGGTGCCGGTGGGGTTGGCGGAGGTCGTCGCGCGTGCGCTCTCGCGCGAGCCGGCGCGCCGGTTTCCGACGGCCGCCGCCATGGGAGACGCATGGCGTGCGGCGGCTCCGCGCTACGACCAGCAGAACGTGCAGGTCTTCATGACCGGCCTCGTTGGTGACTCCCTCCGCGAGAAGCTCGATCGGGTCGAGGCCGCGGAGCGCCTGGCCGAAGAGATGGCACAGGCAGCGGCCGCGGGGGCGCAGCCAGGCGCGCGCAGCGACGATCCGCCGCCGGGCTACTGGGAGGAGGCCACGACCGTCCAGGACGGGCCGCGCACGCGCACGGGTGCATCCTACACAGGCGCTCGGCTGCAAGCGTCTCCCATCTCGGACACGAACCTCTCGACGCGGCCGGACGGCGCCGAGCCCACGCGCCTCACGTTCGAGGCGGAGCCAGTGGTGCGTCGCGGTCCACCGATGCGTCTGGTTGTAGCGCTCGGCGTCCCGATGCTGCTCATGTTCGGGGTCGTCGTGTACGCAGCGTCGTCGAGCAATTCGCGAGAGAGAACCGGACCGAAGGCACGCGAGCTGCCTGATCGCGATCGCGGAGCGATCACCGTGAGCTCCGTCAGTGGGCCCCCGAGCCCCGTGCCGGCGGACCCATCCCCCGCCACCAGCGTCGCGGTTCCCGCCCCGCCTCCGAGCGTCGGGCCAAGCGCCGCACCCTTGCCACAAGCGCCCAGCGTGGCAGTCAAGCAAGTGAAGCCACGGCCTGCGGCCGAGCCTGACTGCAGGACACCGTTCTACATCGACAATCAGGGCGTCCGGGTCTACCGGCGCGAGTGCTTGCAGTGAGCCGTGCCGCTGGCGACGTCCTGCGTCGCGCCGCGAAAGTCTCCGCCCTCGCAGTCGCGCTGTCTCTCTCCACGTCACCCGCGACCGCGAAGCGGCCCTCCACAGCCGAGCAGTGCGCGCGCACCGCCGAGGAGGGTCAGCGCTCGCGTGCGCAGGGCGCGCTCCGTGCATCGCGCGAGAGCTTCCAGACGTGTGCGCGCAAGGGCTGTCCGCGCGCGGTGCAGGCTGATTGCGCCCGCTGGCTCGACGAGGTGACGGAGTCGCAGCCCACCGTCGTCATCCGCGCCTACGGGAAGGACAAGGCGGAGCTGGAGAATGCGCACGTGTCAGTCGACGAGACCGACGTGGTCGCGAACGGTCTGGCGCTGCCGCTCGATCCGGGCGCGCACGTGATTCGCCTCAGCACCGACGACGGCACCGCCGAGCAGCGCGTGGTGTTGACGGAGGGCGAGAAGGGCCGCGTGGTCTCGCTCTCTCTCGCGCCGAAGGACCCGTCGCCTCCCCCGCCGCCACCACCGCGGACCTCCGCGCCCATTCCTGTCCTCACCTACGGGCTCGGTGGCGGCGCCATCCTCACGCTCGGAACCGGCGCAGTGCTGTGGGGCGTAGGCGCGAGTGATCGCTCGGCGCTTGCGGCGTCGTGTGCGCCTGGGGGAACGTGCTCACGTGGCGCGGTCTCGTCCGCGAAGACGGAGCTGGTCGTCGGTGATGTGCTCGTCGTGACGAGCGCGTTGCTCGCCGCGGGAGCGGTCTATTTCTTTCTGACCCGCAAGTCTGCGACCGTCGACAGCGCGGCGTTCGAGCGGATGACCGAGGGCCTGCGCTTCTGAGCGCGTGGCGCCCGGAGCGGCGTCAGCGCTTCTTTCGCAGGATGTGGAAGTAGCGACGGGTCAGACCCGACGCAGCCGCTGCCCGCGTCACGTTGCCGTGATGTTTCGCCAGTGCGTCCCGCACGAAACGCTGCTCGAGCTCTCCTACCAGCTCTGCGCGCGCCTGCGAGAGCGTCGGATTGCGGGACAGGATGTCGTCGATGACGTCCCGCGAGATGGCTCCGGTGTGCTCTTCCGCGCGCGGCAGTGGCTCGTGCTCGCCGCCTTCGCCGAGGATGACGCGGTCGATCGCATCGCGGAGCTCGCGAACGTTCCCCGGCCATTCGTAGTCGAGGAACCCGGCGAGGACGGACTCGGTGAGCCCGTCTGGTGCGCCGCCCTGCGCGAAGAAATGCTGCGCGAGCAGCTCCACGTCTCCATGGCGTTGGCGAAGCGGCGGCATGTGGACCACGTCTCCCGATAGCGCAGTGAAGAGCGACGGCGTCAGGCGCCCGGAGTCGCACTCGCGATCGAGGTCACGTCGCGTGGTCGCGATCACGCGCCCGCCAGCCCGCCAGCCTGCGAGCTCTGCGGCGAGCGCCTTCTGCATCGCGGGCTCGAGCTCCTCGGGATCGGAGACGAGCAGCGTGCCGCCACGTGCGTCGGTCATGAGCTGCGAGATGGTTGCCATCCGCAACGTCTCCGTTGACACGAGCACGAATGGTCGCTCCCCACGTGAACCGGCGTGCGTTCCCGCGTGCGCATCGTGTATGGCCTCGGCGAAGAGATCCTTGCCTGTCCCGGGCTCGCCCTCGATCACGAGCGGCTCGGTGCTCGCTGCCGCGCGCTCGCCCCATGCAAACAGCCGCTGCATTGCGGCGCTGCGCCCGAGCATTCGACCGAAGTTGTCGTTGTGACGAGCGGCGACCTCGGCGCGTGCGCCGGTGTTGGTGACGCGAAGGGTGGTCTCACCCAAGCTGATCGTCTCGCCACCGGAGATCCATGCCTCGGCGACGTTGATGTCGTTCACGGCGGTTCCGTTTCGCGAGCCGAGATCGCGCAAGCGGAGGCGTGGGCCCTCTGGTGACAGCGACAGATGCCGGCGCGACACACGCGGATCGGTCAGCGCGAGGTCCGCACGTGGGCCCGTCCCCACGAGCACGCGGGACGTGCGCGTCCAGTCGAGCGCCAGCATGAGGCCCTTCTCCGGTCCGGAGAGAACGCGCAGGAGGAAGACCGGCAGGCCCGTAGCACCCTCCGCGCCTCCGTCAGCAGCGTCGGTGTGAATGTCGCGACCGATGAGGGTGACATGCTCAGATTTCATGACGGACGTGCGGGTCACGGTATCATGTCAGGGTAGCCATGTTGATGCGCCGTGCGTTTGTTGCCGCTGTCGTCCTCGCGAGCGTGGGCGTGGGCTGCTCGGTTGCGCTCGGCTTCGACCACTACTCGGACAACGCGGACTGCAGTCACGCCGTGGCGCCGCCACCCCCTGCGCACGACAACGTCGGCAAGAACCTCGGCGAGCTCGTCGTGGCGTTCTCGTACATGACGCTCGAAGGCAAGGACCCGAAGGGCGCGCCGATCTCGCTCGGGTTCGACCTGGACGGCATCTGCACGGCCTGCCCCAGCGGCGTGTCATCGTGCAAGCCACTGAGTCCCGGGATCCCGCCGCCGTGCGATGAGCCAGGTACGGGGCGCGACGACGCTGTGCGCCCGCTCCTCGACCAGATCAAGACGTTCGTGCCCTTCAATGACGTGGTCTTCAATGGGGCCCTGAACCAGGGGCTCTTCTCCCAGCTCCTCCAGATCGACGGCTACAACGGCACTGCGGACGATCAGGCGGTCACGGTCGCATACCGGAACGGGTACGTCCTTGCGGGTGACGGTGGTCCGACGATCCAGGGTGAGGATTCGTGGCTCGTGGAGCCGACCTCCAATGGCATTCCCGCATACAACGTGACGGGCTACGTCACGGGCGGAACGCTCGTCGCCAAGTTCGTGGCTGCCGTCCCCGGGAAGGACGGTCTGCAGATGGTGTGGAAGCTTCCGAATGGGCAGGGCGGCACCACGCGCGTCCTCATTGCGCTGGCCGAGGCAACGATCACCGCGCACGTTTCGTTGAGCGCAAACGGGCAACTCACGCTCACGGACGGGCGACTCGGCGCAAAGCTGACGTCGAGCAACGCGCTCGAGCTGCCACGAGCGTTCGGCATCTGCGCAGGTCCGCAGTTCGACCAGACGCGACAGCTGTTCTGCTCCAAGGCCGATCTCCCGAACAAGGACGGCTTCTGCGACACGCTCTCGTTCTCGCTCGCGTTCGAGGCCAAGCCCGCCAAGCTCGGTGGCGAGCTCGACATGCCCGTGGTGAGCGTGTGTGCAGACGGAGGGCCCGTACCGCCCGCGCCGTCGTGCCTGCAGCAATAGTCGCGGACGATTCACCTGCGAGAGCCAGTCACCGATCGGTGGGCGGGCGGAGCGGCGCGGTGTCGGAAAGCTTCGCGCCCCACGCCTTCAGCAGCGCGTACTCCGCGACCGTGATGATCGTGGCGCGGTCGCCCATGGCTGCGAAGTACTGGGCGCCTGCGCCCGGGCGCGTGGTGCCCGCTTGCACGCCGGTCGGTGCTGCAGGGTCGCCGGGCGAACCAACAGGCGGCGTGGGCGCGAGCTGGCCGATCGTGACCGCGTTGGCGGACGCCACGCCGAGCGTCTTCAGGAGCTTTCGCAGTGCAGGTTCGTTGAACACGATCGTTCTCGGATCAAAGATGACGGGGGCGTCGTGCGGATCGGATGCACGATACCACGCGTGATCAAAGCGCGCGCGCCCGGACAGAACGCCGGCTCCGCCGCCAGTTTTGGCAGCATGTTGGGGATCACCGCTTTCGAGGACAAGGTCTACGGTTTCTCCCGCAAAGGCGATATCGTCGAGATCCACAACACCGACGGGACGGGTTGCCTCATCTCGTCGGACAAGAACAACCTCTATGCGGGGGCGGGCATCACGACCACAGCGCCGGTGGTGGCCCCGCCGAAGTGAGCCTTCTCGATGCAGTCTCTCCCCACGAAAGAAGAGCGAAGGACTCGACGAGCGTGGGTGAGGTTCTCCATCGCCATCGTCGTCGCCGTGGCCCCGCTCGGGGCGGTCGCTGCCTGCGGTAGCTCGTCGTCCACGCAGTTTGCGCCGCCGCAAGATCACCCCGACGGTGGAGGAGGCACGACCGGCACGAAGGACGGTAGCGGTGGGTCCACGACCCTCGACGGCTCGCAGGCGCGCACGGCGTGCCCGGCGCTGCCCTACGCGAAGCAGCTGACCAACATCGTCTACGAGGTGGCGAAACACATGGCGGCTCCAGAGGGCGGCGCGCTTCCCACGGTCAACATTCCCTCCGCGGCGGACCGCGACAAGTTCGGCGGGCAGGTGCTCGAGGCGTTGAAGTTCGAGGGCACCGAGGCTTGCCCCCTTCCGCCTTCCTACATCGTGATGTCCTTCGTCGACAACGGTGACCAGATCCGCCTGGTCGGCGAGCTGGACAAGTACGGCACGGCAACGCCGGTCCTCAACTGGGGAGCGTACGCGGCGCGCCGCGCCGGACCGGGCACGCGCCAGCTGGTGGTCGAGGCAGCGCATCCCCTGGCCGACTCGGACACGGACCAGGAGTCGGCGCGCGTGTTCGCTGCGACGCGCGCGGAGTGGTACATGATCGCGGGCTCACATCGCTGCGCGAACGCCGCCGTCAGCGGCTGCGACGGGACCACCGCCGTGTGCAGCCCGGGCACGGCAAATCCCTATCGCGAGTCGGACACGGCTCACTCGACCAAGACCCCGTTCTACGGCGTCCACGTGGCCCTGTCCGCCGCGACCACAGCGTCATTCCTCCAGCTCCACAGCAACGGCCAGACGTGTCCTGCGGCGCTACTCAGTGACAGCTCTGGCACGTTTCCGGAAGGCGGGATCACGTCCACCTTTGGCAAGGCGCTCGAGGAAGCTGGCGTGACTGTCGGTCGCTGCGGCTCCGGCTTCCCCACGGCCGCTTGCAGTCTGTGCGGCACGGACAACGTCGAGGCGCGCTTCAATGCGGGTGCCTCGGATTCCTGTACGGCCCTCGGTACGACCTATGGTCGGTTCATTCACCTGGAGCAACAGTCGACCCTCGTCTCGACCACGGGCGCCCAACCGCTCATCGACGCGCTCAAGGCCACGTTCCCGCCCCGCTGACGCGTCCGCCCCGCTGATGCGTCAAGCACGCTCTGGCCGCGCAAGTCCGTGATCGGAATGCGCTTGGCCGGACATTGTCCTGTCATGGGACATCATGGGACGTGACAGTGGGGGTCGAACCATCGCGGTCGTGGACGCGGACGCGGCCTTTCGCAGCATGGTTGTTCGAACTTTCGAGTCGCTCGGGCACCGGGTCGTGGAGGCCGCGACTGCCCCAACCCATCTCACGGGCGTCGACGGCCTTATCCTCGACCCGGCGGTGCTCACCCCCACAGCTCCTCCGGGACGCCCGGCGCAGGATCTGGCGCTGGACCTCATCGTTCGCCTGCGGAAACAAGCACACGGTCTGCCCATCGCGGTCATGAGCGCGGACACCCGCGTGGAGACCGTGGTGCGGACCATGCGGCTCGGCGTGGTGGACTACGTGACGAAGCCGGCGGACAGAGCGCGGCTGCTCGTGGCTGCCACGCGGCTCGTGGAGGCGCGGGCCCAGGTGGATGCTGCGCTCGGGCTCCTGTCGTTGCCGCCAATGAAGGACATCGAGAGGGCCCTCATCGAGCGCGCACTCGCCTGGAATCGCGGGCAGGTTGCGAGGACGGCGCGAACGCTCGGCATCGGACGCGCGACGCTGTACCGGAAGCTCGGCGAGATGGGGCACCCTCTGCCTCGCGGCGGGAAGCGCAGCGGCGGGTGACGTGCTAGCCGGGTGACGCGTAGCGTTCGTGCTAGCGTCCACGCACCCGTGCCGACGATCATCGAGCCCCCGGCGGTACACGTGGAGTACGTCGCACCGGCGGCATGCCCGCCCGTGGCGAGCTTCATTGGTGGGCTGTCGGCGCGCGGCGTGCGCGTGACGGATGCAGAGGGCGCGCGGCCGCTGTCGGCGAGCATCCGCGGGAACGCATCCGACGGCTACGTCGGCACCGTCTCGGTGGGAGTCGGTGGGGCCGAGCGGCACGTCCAGGGTCGGGTCTGCTCGGAGGTGACGTCTGCGCTCGCGTTCGTGGCGTCGCTCGAGGTCGAGGCGATCGAGAGGGAAGCGGCGTCGCAGAAGGACCCATCGGGCCCGGACGAGCCGAAGGACACGCTGCCGAAGGACACGCTGCCGAAGGGCACGCTGCCGAAGGATGTGCAGCCGAAGGACAGCAGTGGTAGCGCGTCTGTGCTGGCGTCGCTCGATCTCGGCGCCGGGGCCGCCGCCGTCGCAGGTCCCCTGCCCGCTGCCGCATTTGCGGTGCCGCTCTTCGTGGAGGCGGGCTTCGCCACGGCGGCCTCCATTCCCCTTCACCTGCGCCTGCGGTTCCAGCAGGTCGGTCAGAACGCGTCGACGCCGACCTACGGCGCGCAGTTCACGCTCACGACGGGTAGCGTCGAGCTCTCCGGAATGGTCCTGGAATCGGGCCGTTTTCGGGCGTTCGGGGGGATCCGCATCGACGCGGGCACCCTCGCCGCGGCTGGCACGCAGATAACGCCGGCGCTCCGGAGCTCACGCCCATGGGTCGCGGTGGGACCAGATGTTCGCGCGCGCTTGGTGATCGCTGGTCCCTTCTTCGCGGAGCTGGATGTCGGCATTCCGTTTGCGCTCACCCGTGACCGCTTCTTCGTCGAGCCAAGCACGACCGTGCATCGACCAGGCGTCGTTGGCGCCGCCGGCGCCCTCGACCTGGGATTTTCACTGTTCTAGGGACCAACCGAGATCAAGTGCGGCGCGGTCGGACATTTTCAATTTCGAAGCTATGGTGTGCGCCGTGTCCATCATGATTGGCAGCGAGGGACCGCCCCGGAATCGGGTGGATGAACCTGTGCGGTCGCATCTCATGGAGCCCCAGGTCGAGACTGCGCCCGCATCATCAGTGGCAGCGGCGGCACCCGCCTCTGCATCGAACGATGCGGTTCGCCTGCGTGCGATGGTCGACGAGCACTTCGACTTCGTGTTCCGGACGCTCCGTGCGTTCGGTGTGCGGCACGCGGACGCGGAAGACGGGGCGCAGGCGGTGTTCATCATCGCGTCCCGCAAGCTCTCCCTGATCACCACGGGAAGCGAGCGTGCGTTCCTGTTCGCTACGGCACGCGGGGTGGCCAGCAATGCGCGCCGCTCCGGCATGCGCAACCGCGAGGACGTGAGCTCCGACGCGTTGCCGGCAACGGTCGACCAGGCGCCGAGCCCGGAGGAGGCAGCAGCGCGCAGCCAGGCCAGGACGCACCTCGTCCGCATCCTGGACGGCATGGACGATGATGCCCGCGCCGTGTTCGTGCTCTTCGAGCTCGAGGGCCTGACGATGGCGGAGATCGCCAAGGTCGTCGACGTACCACCCGGGACGGTCGCCTCCAGGCTGCGCCGCGCGCGAGAGATCTTCGAGCGCGGGTCGCGCGAGCTCGGCAGCGACGGAGGCTCCCAATGACCGACCCTCAACGCTTGCTCCACGACGCGCAGACAACGGACCTGCAGCGCTCTCTCCTCGGTTCGTTGGCGGACGAGGCGCCGCCCTCGCGCGCGCGTCGACGGACGCTCGCCGCGCTGGGCCTGCCTGCAGCAGCCGTGGGTGGGGCCACGACGCTCGCCGCTGCGACCAAGGGAGCCACCGCATCCACCGCATCCACCGCATCCACCGCATCCACCGCGATCGGCATGGGGAAGGGCACGCTCGGTCTCGTGACATGGGTGAAGTGGGGCGGCGCCTTGCTCGCGCTCACCATCGTGGGGGGGAGCGGATACGCGATCGCCAAGCGTGCCGCGCCAACGCCGCGCGCATCCTCGGCTCCCCTGCTCGTGCCTGTTGTCACGGCGAGGTCAGTGGAGCCCGCGCAGTCCGCGACCGGCACGGCCGAGAGCACGGTCGTTCTTCTGCCACCCACGCGGGAGGCGGACGCACTTCCGCTCGTCGGAGACGCGAAGGGCAAGCCCGCGGCACCGCCCCGCGTGTCCTCCGCCTCCCCTCCAGCCGGCGGCTCGGGCACACTGCTCCCGGAGTTGACGTTGATGGACCACGCGCGCCAGTCCTTCGCGCAAGGCTCGTACGCTGAATCCGTGCGTGCGGTGACGACCTACGAGGCACGCTACCCGCAGGGCTCGTTCGTACAGGAGGCGGAGTTCATTCGCGTGCGCGCGCTCTTCGAGCAGCACGATCCCGACGGCCCCAGGGCCGCGCGTGCCTTCTTGACCCAGTACCCGTCGAGTCCGTACGCTCCGAGAGTGCGTACGCTCGTCGGTGGAGGGCCGTGAGGAGGCCACGGATAGCGGCCTTGATGACGCTCGTCGCCGCCGTGTCGTGCACCAGTGGCATCGCATCGTTCGCGCTCGCCGCCTGCGGAACCGACGTGAGCCTTGGCGGTGGTGGTGACGCGGCGAGCCCCTTGGCGGAGGCAGGCGTCGACACGGGGGCAAACGCGCTTGACACGCTGGACTGCGAGCCCTGCTCCACCACGTCCGCATGCCGAGCCCGCAGCTCGTGTGCGGCGGTCGATGGCGGGGACGCCTTCTGTTTCGCGAGCTGCGACGCCAGCACCCAGTGCGAGCCCGACGAGCTGTGTGGCGCCGCGCAGGACGTCGCCCAGACACCCACGCTCGCGTGCGTCCCGAACGGGGGCGCGTGCCCCGCCGTCGTCGGACCGGTGGGACCCGATGGTGGAACGCTCGACCAGTGCGGCTCGCTCGTGGGCCCGAAGGTCGCCGACGCTGGCTGCAAGGCTTGCCACTACGACTGTCAGAACAACGGATGCTACGGCGGCTACTACTGCGACGTGGTGACCAAGGACTGCGCGCGCCCGCCAAGCAAATGCTGATAAAAGAGCCTCGCTCCATGCGACGCCGTTTGGCCGTGTCGGGGGGGCTTGTTGGACGCTAGTTCAGCCGTTCATATGTGATAATACGCGTCGCGATGGCGGCTCCTGCCTCTACCCCACAGCTCGAAGGATGGGGACGTGTGCCCGTGGAGGGACGCGAGATCCTCTCCGAGAACCTCGAGCGCGTGACGCCCGGCACCGTGCTCATGCGCGGGCTCGGCCGCTCGTACGGCGATTCATCGCTGCCGGCGCACCCCGAAGACAGAGTCGTGGCCACGCGCCTTGCGAATCGCATCATCGCGTTCGACCCGCTCACGGGCGTCCTTCGCGGCGAGGCGGGCGTCAGCCTGGTGGAGCTCAATCGCATCTTCTTGCCCCGCGGCTGGTTCACGCCCGTCACGCCGGGTACGAAGTACGTGACGCTCGGCGGCATGGTCGCATCGGACGTGCACGGCAAGAACCACCACGTCGCAGGTTGCTTCGGCGCCCACGTGCGCGCGCTCAAGATGCGCCTTGCAGACGACAGCATCGTCGAGTGCGGGCCCGACGCCGAGCCGGAGCTATTCTGGGCGACCGTCGGCGGCATGGGCCTCACGGGGCACGTCCTCGAGGTCGAGTTCACCATGGACAAGATCTCGAGCCCCTGGATCTGGCGCGAGAGCACACGCGTGCGCGATCTGGGCGAGTACCTGGACGCTCTCAACGCGGCGGCGCCACGCTGGCCCATGACAGTGGGATGGATTGACTGCGTCTGCAAGGGCAGCGGCATGGGCCGCGGCATCCTCGACGCGGGTCGCTGGGCGACGCGCGAGGAAGCGGGCGACGCGGTGCCGAAGGGCGGCCTTTCGATCAAGTTCCCCATCGACCTACCCGGCTGGGCCGTCAACGACTTCACCGTCGGGCTCTTCAACACCGCGTACTACTGGAAGCAGTTCGAGTCGCGCATCACGGGTCTCGCGACGTCGAACCAGTTCTTCTACCCGCTCGACGGAATCCTCGAGTGGAACCGCGGCTACGGCAAGCGCGGCTTCACGCAGTACCAGTGCGTCATCCCGCGCAGGGCAGGCGTCCACGCCGTGACGGAGTTCATGCAGCTGCTCACGAAGCTGGGCGGCGCCTCACCGCTCTCCGTGATCAAGGACTGCGGGCCCGAGGGCAAAGGCCTGCTCTCGTTCCCGCTCGAGGGCACGTCGGTCGCCGTCGACATGGCGGTCACGCCGGAGCTCCAGAAGATCGTCGATCGTCTGAACGAGTTCGTGATCGAAACCGGCGGTCGCATCTACCTCACCAAGGACCGGTTCACGCGCCCGGAGCATTTCCGCGCGATGGAGCCGCGGCTCCCGGCATTCCTCGCGGCGCGCGAGAAGTACGATCCCAAGCGCAAGCTGCGAAGCGCGCAGTCCGTCAGGTTGTTCGGAGACAAGGCATAGATGAAGGCAGTGGTCCTTGGTGGAACCAGTGGCATGGGCCGCGCGATCGCGCAGAAGCTCGTGGAGCGCGGCGACTCCGTCTTTCTCCTCGGTTTCCCCGAGTCGGATCTCGAGAAGAGCGCGGCGGATCTCAAGGCACGTCATGCAAAGGGCGAGACCGCGAAGTATGCCGTGCTCGATCTGGAGAAGCCCGAGGGCTTCGCGGCGGCGCTCGACGCGGCGGACAAGGCGCTCGACGAGTTCGACACGATGATCGTGACTGCCGCGATGTTCGCGACGCCGGATCAGATGGAGGACAACATCGAGCTCCTAAGGCGCCTCGTCACCGTGAACTACGCCAACACCGTGGTGTTCTGCGAACACGTGAAGAAGCGCCTGCTCGCGCGTGGTGGCGGCAAGCTGACTGTGTTCTCGTCCGTCGCGGGTGAGCGTGGCCGAAAGCCCGTGGGTGTGTACGGCTCCTCCAAGGCGGGGCTCTCCATCTACCTGGAGGCGCTCGATCACAAGCACAACGCGCAAGGTCTGGACGTGCTGTGCGTGAAGCCGGGCTTCGTGAAGACGGGCATGACCGCGGGCCTCAAGCCGCCGCCGTTTGCTGGCGAACCAGACCAGGTCGCGCGCGACGTGCTCGCCGCGATGGACGCGAAGAAACCTGTACTCTACACGCCTTTCATGTGGGCGCTGGTCATGTTCATCATCCGGCTCTTGCCCCGCTTCGTGATGCGCAAGATCAACTTCTGAAGGCGCGCTCGCGTCGAACTCACATCGAACTCGCGTCCATCTCCTGTCCATCTCCCGTCGATCCACCGCGCAGCCTCAGCGTCCCGACAGGAACGGCAGGATCTGGAAGACCTGTTCAGGCGTGTTCTTCACGACGGGCATGATCGCGCCCCAGAACGCCGGCACGTAGGCCTCTGCCTTGCCGGCGTCCATGGCCGCGACAATGTCCCTGGCCACCCGAGCGGGCTTGCCGAAGAGCATGTGCTTCTTGTGGCCACGGGTCATGGGCGAGTCCACGGGACCAAGCTTGAGCGTGGTCACCTTCACCGAGCTCGCGTAGAGCCGCGTGCGAAGACCTTGCAGGAAGACGTTGAGCGCGCCTTTTGCGGCGCCGTAGGTGTAGTTGCGTGGCCTTCCGCGCTCACCAGCGACCGACGTGATCACCCCCAGGCAACCGCTTCGCTCCTTCTCCATCGCGTTCGCGAGCGGGATCAGGAGCGACACGACCGACGTGAAGTTGGTTCGAAGAATTTTCTCCGCATCCACGAAGCTGCGCTCGCTCGCGAGCTGATCACCCAGGTCGCCGTGAGCGATGAGCGCGACATCCAGGCCCGAGAGCGCATCGATCGCCGCGCGAACCACGTCCTCGTTCTGCGTGAGCACGTCGAAGTCCACGCACTGCGACGTCACGCTCGCGGCGCCCACTGTCGTGCACGCGCGCACGATCTCGTCGAGCTTCGCTTCGTTGCGTCCGACCAGGTGGAGCCGCTCGCCACGTCTCGCATGAATCTGCGCCACCTGGGACGCGACAGCGGATGTGGCACCAAGGATGAGGACGCGCTTTGCCATGCGCGCACTATAAGTCAGGTCTTGCGCACGGGCAGCTTCGGCTTTGCACGGAAGATGAGCAACGCGGCGAAGCCAATGAACGCGAGCGACAGCTCGATGGCGTGCGTGAAGAGCGAGATGGCCGTTGCGTGCGCGGCTGTGGTGCCCAGAGACTTGGCGGAGAACGCGAAGACGGCCTCGCGCACGCCCATCTGACCGGGCACCAGGACGCCGATCGACGCGCCCAGCAGCCGCACGCCTTCGTTCGCGACGGAGCCGAAGAACGTGGGCGTGCCTCCCATCGATTGCGTGATGAACACCTGCTCGAGCACCTTGATGAAGAGGCTCGCGAGCAGGCACGCGCTCGGGCCCAGCGCGAGCACGTGGCCCGTTTTTGCAACGGTGTGGAGGCGCTCGATCGCGTTCTTGCGCTTGGGCCAGCGATTCGAGAACCATGCAGCTGCGCGCGCCGACCGCATCACAACACGAAGCAACGTTCCCAGCGTGTAGAGCAGTGCGGTGTTTCCGAGCAGCACCCAGCAGAGCGGCGTTCCGCGGGTGGCGAAGGCAGCGAGCAAGCACATGGTGCCGACCGAGAAGAATGTGGCGGCCTGCAGTGTGGCGCCTGCGGACGCGGACTCGGGCACGCCTACGTGCTCGCCCAGGACGGTGGTCTTCAGCGCCTCTGCAGCGGGCCGCGGCGCCGGGAAGACCGTGATGGCGGCGTACGCACCAAGGTGCGCGAGCGTCATCACACCCCACGGGACGCGTCGGCCAAGAGCGAGTCGCGTCGCAGCGGCCTCGCAGAACACGCGCCCCAGCTCGCACAGGACGCAGAGCGGGAGCACGGGCAGCGCAGGCTTGAGCGACGCGTAGACCTCCGCGAATCCCAGCTGGAGTGGAACCGCGAGCGCGAGCGCCACGCCCACGAACGCGAGGATCACGCGGATGAGATGGAGCCGCCGAACGCGCTTGACCTCACGTGCGAGCTCGTCGGACTCCGGAACCTTCGGCGTGGTCTGCGTGGAGCTCAGAGCCGCGAGCGTACCCTAATGCCGCACGGGAGGCGCGGCCCTCAGAAGCCCTTCTGGCGGAGGCGCTGGACCACGTCGCGGTAGAACTGCTCGAAGTCGAACGTGGTCGCTGTGGCGCCGCTCACGTTGATGTTGCCGACCTCCTGCAGGTGATCGGCCGGCACGCACTGCATGAACTCGCCCCACTTGGCGCTCTCGACGGTGACGAGGCCGTCGTTCACGACGCCCTTCCCTTCCTCGAGCAGGAGCGCCGTGGGCACCATCAGGGGCTGCGCCGCGTCCAGCTGGTTCGGCATGTTGGGGAACGTGCTGGTGTCGCAGACGCCCGTGCCGGAGCGGAGGTTCGTGCGACCCGCGTAGCTGGCGTAGTAGACGCCGGGCGCGTCGATGTACTTCGGGTTGAACGTGTTCGCCATGTACGGCGTCGTGAGCTCCTGCGCTTGCGCCATCAAGTTGGTGCTCGACTGGATGTCGTAGACGGTCTTCTCCAGCACGCCGAGCAGCGCAGAGGCGGCATCATTCAGCGTGTTCGAAGCGAAGCCGGGGATCAGCCCGAGCGCGACGTCGGCGACCTTGCTTCCACGATGCGGAGTGGAGATGGTGGTGACGCTCGCGAGCACGTCGCCCATTCCGTAGCCGTTGGGGCTCGCGAGCACGCGCGCGTCCATGCCGCCCTGGCTGTGTCCAATGAGGTTCAGCTTCTTGCGGTTCGTCTTCTTCAGGATGTCCTGGAGCTGCGACATGATGGAGCCTGCGCGGACCTCGCTCGTGTCGTACGGCGGTGCGACGGTCTCGAAGACCTCGAACTCACCATCGCGGGCAAGCGCGTCGCGAACGTGGTTCCAGTAGTCGACGCTGACGGGACCGACCGTGAGCTTGTCGAAGCCGGCCATGCCGTGAACCAGTACGACGGGATAGGGAGCGCCGAGACGCGTGTCCTCCGGTGCGGGCGTGCCGCCACCGCTGGAAGGTGCGCCGCTGCCGGGGTTCGACCCAGACCCACTGCCACCACTGGGCCAGGGCCGACCGTCGCCGTCCGCAGTGCCTGACGCGACGCCGGCGGAGCTACCGCAGCCCGCGGCCAGCACAGCGAGGCACACCATCACGCCGGTCTTGATCCGCATCTCGTTCTCTCCCGCGCCCAGGTGTCTCACCCGGGCGACAACTTGACGCACCAAGACGACGTGGTCCCGTATTAACCGCGTCTCAACAACGGTTTACGCGGTGCGTTAGTCCGCGTGATTGCTGGGGAAAAGACTCCCACATGGTGGGATGCCTCGCCCGTACCCCACCGCGTTTTTCGTCAGCATGCATACAAGAACGCCGACTAGCGCGACATGCGGTGGCGGAGCTCGGTCACCTTGCGGCCCACGATGTCGTCGGTGGAGGCGCGCTGGGCGAGCTCGGCGGGTCGCGTCATCCATAGTGCAAAGGTCTCGGCCTTGTCCTCGGCGACGGCCGTGGTCGCGTACGCGGTGACGAAGCCGGGCGCGGTGTCCGCGCGTTCGCTCGCCCATGCAGTCCGCAGCGACCGACCGCCAGCGCCGTACGAGAATGACGGAGCGTTGAGCGCCTCCCACTCCCGATCGCTCGTGAGCGTGCCGTCGTCCGCAACGTCGATGAAGTGATAGAGCTCGTGATGCACGATGCGTGCGGCGAACGTGTCGCTCAGCGTCGCATCGATGAGCCACCCACCATCGATGTTGGGCAGTGACGGGATGTCATGCCCGTTCTCTCGCAGGTGCTCGCAGACCAGCACGCGGGCCATGTTCGCGCGCGCAAGGTAGCCAGCCGGATAGCGCGCAAGCTCTCGGCGGATGACAGCAGTGATGCGCGCCGTGTCCGCGACCGAGGGTGCATCTGCCGTGATGTTGCCGTTGGGCAGACTCCACGTGATCGTTCGGCCCGCGATCCAGACCTCCGTGTCGTCCGGACCGACGTGTTCGCGCGTCGCGAAGCCGACCTGCGAGAGCGTCGAACGCGTGTGCTCGACCCCCTCCTCGCGCGCCTCGGCCGCTGCGGCTTCGGGGTCGAACAGCCTCGCCTGCGCGACCGCGACGGCAGGCACCGTCAGCATCGCGGCCCCGAGAATCAGCGGCATGGCCCAGCTCGATGCGTCCACTGTGATGAAGTCTAGAGCGTCTTCGGCGAACGCCACAGTCAATGTTCGTATGCGCAGCAGAGCGGCATGCTGAGAGCAACGCGTCGCGACGCTACCGCATCTGCTTCGGCCCGTAGTTCGGCGCTGAGGGCCAGTCGCCGCCAACGTGGGGTGTGCCGGGCGCGGTGCCCTGCGCTCCGCCGCCACCGCCGCCGCCGCCAGAACGGTAGTAGTAGACCGGGCCGCTGCGGTACGTGGTGGGCCGGTCCGACGCGAAGGCGCGATTCTGCGCCGCGGCCTCGTCGTTGGCTTGCTCCTGCGCGTGGTCCATGTCCACGACGGGGTCCTGGTTGTTGCGGCCGATCACGATCGTCTGCCTGATGCGCGGCGCCGGGTCGGGCGCACCGATCGTGCCTGGTGGTGGCGGAGCAGAGCGCGCGTCAGCGGCCCGTGATCGCGCCATCTCCTCGGGGCTCATGTAGTCGAGCATCACGGCGTTCGGAGGGGGTGTGACACCACCACGGGCCGCTGGCGGCTTTGTCGCGTTGCTCGTGGCGCACCCAACGCCTCCAGCCGCGCATGCGACCAGCACGAAGAACGAACGCGCCGCGTGAGAACTCATCATTGGATGATGACGCAACCCAGCCACGCCGTCCACTTCAGGCGTCTTTGCAGCGACGCGGCAGCCCGGTCGCAGTCAGGCGTCTTGCAGCGACGCGGCAGCCCGGTCGCAGTCAGGCGTCTTGCAGCGACGCGGCAGCCCGGTCGCGGTCAGGCGTCTTGCAGCGACGCGGCAGCCCGGTCGCTGCGTACAACGCCAATGACTTCTTCCGACGACAGGAGCGTGCCTTGTTCCGCCGCGAGCGCTGCGTCCGCGAGGGCCTTCTCGACGTCCGTGCCAGGGCGCGCCCCGAGGGCGGCATCCACGTTGGTCCCGAGCGAGAGCAGCGCGATGGGTGAGCGCGCCGGCAGGGCATGGCCTGGGCGCGTGCGGGTCTGACCGCGCACGACCGGCTCCGCGAAGAATGGCGCTAGCAGGCCAAGCTCCGGCACCAGTACGCCCTCGTCGTGCTCCTCGTAGGAGAGGACGGCAAACGCGCCTGCGCGGTCCGTTGCCGCGACGCAATGAACGACACCGCGGTTGGACCCCTGCGGGCCCGCCCACGGCGCACGAAGAAGCCTTGCGCCGTGCTGGTGCGCGACTGCGGGGAGCGGCTTCATGCGCGCGTCGATGTCGCCGAGGTCGTCCGCGGTGAGCAGCCCGCCAGCGAGCCGACCGGCTGCGCCCAGCAATGGGTCCGCGTTGTCCACGAACGCGCGGGTCCCGCGATCCTTCACCTGCGCGAGGAACGTACCTCGCGGGTCCTTCTTGCCGACAAGCAAGAGTGCAGGCGCGATCGCAGCGGCCAGCGTCAGCGTGCCCGCATGTGCGAGCGCGGCGGCGAGCGCGGCCACGAATGCGGAGGCTCCGACGCGTGCTGCGTCCGGGATGTCCTCCTCCGACGTGAAGCCACGCGGACGCGCGACTCCCTTGCCAGGCTGCCGAACGCGGCCATCCCACGCGTACAGGCCGAGCCCGCCACCACCGCAGAGGATCTGCACCGGGCCCAGGAGCACGCTGTCGTGGGACGCCGCGGCCGCGAACGCCCCCGCCACGACGGCGCCAAGCGCGCCGCCCTTGATGACCACCTGCTCCGCAGCCACCTTCGCGGCCTTGCTCGTTGCGCTGACGGCGTTCTTCTTCTGCGACATGCGGCCGCTACTCTTGCTCGTCGTCGTGTGCCACGAGCGCGACCGGTGTGCGCGGGCGGATGAGTCGGCCCATTCCCCCAGAGCTGCTTCGAACGCGCACCGCAGCCTTGCGGAGGCCCTTGCACTCCGCAAGCGCAGTGTCAGTCTCGATCACGAAGTAGGCGTCGCGCCGGTCACCGACGTTCTTCGCCACACGCTCGAGCGCGGCAGGGCCAAACGAGCGAGTCTCACCGAGCGCGCGCAGGCGGCCGTACGCCACGGGGCCCTCGGGGACGACGTCGCGGGCGGGATCGGTCACGAGCACCACGTCGATCTTCTTCGCGAAGCGAGCGGCCTCCTCCGTCTCCCAGAGGCCCGAGCACTCCCACACCACTGTCGTCGAGTCGCGGCGGATCGTCTCGACGAACGCGCGCAGCCGGTCGCGCCACACCTGCGAGGGCGACACGTCGACCGGTGTCTTCACCAGCGCGACGCGCGCCTCGAGCACGTCGCTGGTCTGCGTGAACATCGTGCGCTCTTCGTCGGCCGCGGCGCTCTGCTTCAGCGTGGACATCGCGGGCCCGCAAACGACCGCGAACTCGAACGTGGGCGGCACGTTCTTCCGCCACTTGCGGAGCGTGGTCGCGTTGGGCATGAGCCGGAGGTTCGCCGCGGCGACCACGGGAACCTCGAGGAGGTCGAAGCGCTTCGCATACGTGGCGATGTCGCCGCGCAAGGACTTCGCCGCGATGTGATAGCGCGTGGCCATGGGGGCTCCTCATACACCAAAAGCTGCCGGGAGAAGCCGAAAGAACACGCCTTCTGATGAAGACGCTACGACAGCGTGATGTCTGGCGTGTGTTTCAACAAGTACGTCAGCCACGCGTCGGAGAGCTTCTCTTGCATCGAGTTGGCGCGCAGCCGCGAGCGCAGATGCGCGAAGTCGACGGAGTCGAGATCCTGGTCCTGATTCATGCACGTGAACACGACCGACTCCTTGCCGGTCTTCGGGTCCACGTGCTTCTGCAGGCACTGCGCGCAGATCTCCTTCATCATGCACTGCATCGGCGAGTTGATGCTCCCGATGGCAAGGTGCTTCGGGTCGAGCTTGGATGCGAGGACGCCGTGACGCGCATCCTTCACAGCGGCCATCATGCGGTCGCTCCCGATGGCGATGATGCGTGACACCTGCGACAGCTTGAACATGGGCGCGCCCACCTTGCCCTCCGCGTAAGCGATCATCGCGTGCACGATGTTGCCGCGGAAGTGAGCGTCCTGGGGACGGCGCGGTGGAATTTCCACGCCGGCATCCGTTGTCCAGATCACCTGGTCCGTGTTGCTCTCGATGTCGTCCTGCTTGAAGAGGTCCTCGCCCTTCTTGTAGCCGGCGAAGTACAGGACCTTGGCGCCCTGCGCCTTGAATGCGCGCGCGATGGAGAAGAGCACGGCGTTGCGGAGGCCGCCGCCGCAGAGCATCACGGTCTCGTTCCCGTGGATCTCGGTGGGCGCGCCCGTGGGTCCCATGAGGACCACGCGGTCGCCCTGCTTCAAGGACGCGCAGAGGCGCGAGCTGCCGCCCATCTCGAGCACGATGGTGCCGAGCAGGCCCTTCTCCGCGTCGATCCACGCGCCGGTGAGCGCGAGGCCCTCCATCGCGAGGCGCGTGCCCTCTGTGACCTGCGCGTCCGCCTCGAAATTCTGCAGGCGGTAGAACTGACCAGGCAGGAACTTGCGCGCGGCGAGCGGCGCACGCACGACGATCTCGACGATGGTCTTCGTGAGGCGGTTCACCGCCACGACCTCCGCGCGTAGCAGGTCCTCCAGCTGATCGGTGAACGCCGTGAGCTTCTGCTCGCGCGCGGGCTGATCGTTCGCGTCCAGGTGATCGAGCTCCGGGAACAGCTTGCGCACGTACGGGTAGCCGTCCTTCGCGCTCGCCATCGCCTTCACCACGCTGCCTGCGTAGTGCGGATGGTTGTCGCCGAAGTACGAGACGGTGTGGTTCTCGTGGAGGTAGCTGGTGAAGAACGCGTGCCGCGGCTTCGCCTCCGCCACGGTGATCTTGCCGCTGCTCGTGCCATTCGCGTGGGTCGCATCGGGCGCATCGGCAACCGCGGTGTGCGCGAGGAAGTACTGACCCTTCGCGTCCATCTTGAACGTTTTGGGCCACTCCTTCTCGTACGTGACGTTGGGGCTCGTGCCTGCCGCGACGCACACCGTCCGCGCCGGCATCTCGATCTCCGTGCCGTCGGCGCGCTTGAATTTCAGGCCATTCACGTGACCGTAGGAGTCGAGCACGGCCTCCGTGGGCGACATGTTCTCCACGTAGCGAATGCCTTCTTCCAGGCTCTTCGCGACCTCTTCGTGGTTCAGCCGATACGCGGGTGAGTCGAGCAGGCTCTTGCGATAGACGAGCGTGACGCCGCCCCACCTGTCGACCAGGTGCTGGAGCTTCGCGTCGCGACCCTCGCGCGCGGCGAGCTCACGCTCTGCCTCGAGCTCCTTCGCGTGGGTGAGCTGCTTCTCGAGCTGCGTCCACTCCTCGAGATCGAACATCTTGCGAACGACGTCGTCGCCGAGCTCCGAGCAGAGCACGCGGTACCGGTGCAACGTCTTCTCGATCTGCACGGGGTAGTACGCGTAGAGCTCCGTGGCCGTGTCGATGGCCGTGAGGCCGCCGCCAACCACGACCGCGGGCAGCTCCACCTCCAGGTTTGCGAGCGAGCTCTTCTTGTATGCGCCCGTGAGCTGCAGTCCCATGAGGAAGTCGCTCGCCTTGCGGATGCCGCGCGCGAGGTTGTTCTTCATGTCGATGATGGTGGGCCGGCCAGCGCCCGCGGCGAGCGCGACGTGATGGAAGCCGAGCTGCCACGCGTCCTCGAGCGTGAGCGTGCCGCCGAAGCGCACGCCGCCGAAGATGCGCATGAGCGGCGACCGCGCGAGCGTGATGTAGAGGAGCGTGAGGAAGTTCTTGTCCCAGCGAACGGTGATGCCGTACTCGCTGACGCCGCCGAAGCCGAGCAGCAGGCGCTCGTCGAGCTCGCGGTAGAGCGTGCCGAAGTCCTCGATGGGCGCGGGCGGCGCGTCCTTGGTGCCGGTGAGCTCCGTGGGGAGCGGCTCGATCTTGAGGCCGTCCACCGCGGCGACGCAGAAGCCTTCGCGCGTGAGGTGGTGAGACAGCGTGTAGCCCGCGGGGCCGAGGCCCACCACGAGCACGTTCTTGCCGTTGTAAGGCAGGTTGTACGGGCGCTCGACATTGAGCGGGTTCCAGCGCGTGAGGAAGCCGTAGATCTCCAGACCGAACGGCATCGCGAGCACCTCGGTGAGGGCGCGCGTCTCGGCCTGCGGGATGTTGACCGGCTCCTGCTTCTGGAAGACGCATGCCTTCATGCAGTCGTTGCAGATGCGGTGACCGGTGCCCGGGCACATGGGGTTGTCGATGCAGATGATCGCGAGGGCGCCGAGCGCGTCGCCCTGCTGCCTCACGGCGTGCATCTCGCTGATGCGCTCTCCGAGCGGGCAGCCCTCGAGCATGACGCCCAGGGAGTTCTTCTTGATCTCCTTGGTCTTGGGATCGCGCAGGCCCTTCGTGCACGAGTCCTTGTCGCGATCGTGACAGAGAAGACAGTAGTCGAGCTCCTGCTCGACCTCGCGCGGGCTCATGCGGCGGTCCGTCAACGAGAAGCCATCGCGCTCGCGGCGCTCGTGCGCGGGGCCGACGAACATCTCCGGGATCTTGGGCTCCGGACGAACGACCTCCACCAGGTGCTGGTAGTCCAGGTTCTTGGGCTGACGGAGCGACGGCCAGAGGCGCATCGGATCGTGGTGGTCACGGCTCCGCGCGGCGAGCCACGCCTCGAATGCATCCAGCGCAAAGGCCACGACGCGCGCGTTCTCCTCGTCGGTGGGGCTGGCGGTCCCTGTGGCGCACGCGTCCTTCGCGCTGGCGTGCTGAGCGAGCGCGACGCGGAGCGACTCGGCGCGGGCCTTGAGCTCTGGCGTCCACTGGGCGCCGCCGGCCTTCGCGGCCTTGCGTGCGACGTCGTCGACTTCGAAGAAGTGCGTCACGCTGCGTGCGACGGAGAGCTCCTCGTCGCGGTTGCGCGTGAGCGCGTCCGGGATGGCCACGGCGATCGCCGCGCGCGCGACCGACTCCGCCGCGTCGAGGCCGTGCGCAAAGTTCTTGCCGGCGCCTTCCTTCAGGACACGCTTCTTCGCGAAGTCGCGACGGAACGAGAAGAGCGCCGCGCGGACCGTCACCTCGTCACGCAGCGTCTTCGTGGCCGACTCGACCTGGAACAGCTTCGCGACGAACGCGCTGACGTGCGGCGCGAGGGCCAGCAGCGCCGTGCTGACGTCCTCGGGCTTCATGCCAACGCCCTTGCACGTGCGGTATGCGTCGAACGTCGCATATGCCGCGGGGGCCTGCGCGCGCACCTCCTCGAAGAAGACGTCGTGGAGCGCGTGGAGCTTCTCGGGTGAGAAGAGGTCCCGGAAGCGATAGCCCGCCACCCCCATGGGCATGTCGGCCGTGGGCGCGATCTCTTGCGGCGGTCTGGACGGACGACGGAATGCCTGGAGGGTGCTCTGGGTGGTCACGCGGTGTACTCGGTACGTTGCTTCAAGGGGACTTCGGTCACTCGGAGGCCTTGGGGACGAACGCGGTCTGGGCAAGGTCGCCCTCTTCGAAGCCGAAGTAGACCGCGCACTGCTTGAACATGAATTTCTGCCCTTCTTGCGAGGTGAGGTCGACCTTGTACGTGTTGATGTACTTCACCGAGTCCTTGAGCCATCCATCCCACGCGTCCTTGCTGACCTCGTCGTAGATGCGCTTTCCGAGCTCGTTCTTGTAGGGTTGGCGCGAAAGACCGGGCAGCTCTTTGCCGAGCTTCTTGCAGTGGACCATGCGGGGGGCGTCGCTCATGGCGGGGTATTTAGCGACTCTCGCGTCCACACGGAAGGGCCCCCTCGCTGGTTCTTCGTTCCCAGACATGATTTCGGCGTATCTTGGGCCGAAGAGGGCATGAGCAGTCGTCCCTGTACCACCTGCGGCAAGGCGCTCCCGGACGGCGCGCGTTTTTGCGGCCAGTGCGGCACGCGGCTACCCGACTCCGTGCCAGCCGCGCCGCCTGCGCAGTCCGCTTCGGCGCCGCCCATGGTGTCTGCCCCTGCTCCGCCGCCCGGCCCCGCCCCTGTCGCGTCGCTGGTCGCCGCGGCCGCTCCTGTCGGCGCACCAGGCTCCCCGCCCACAGGTGGCCGCGCCCCGGCTGCCCGCACGATGGTCGAGTTCCAGGCCCCGCCCGTGGTTGCCCGCCGCGATCCGAACTTTGACGACTCCCAGACGGTGAAACGAGATCGTGCCGACCTCGTCGAGATGATGAACGCATACGAAGCCGAGCGCGCGAGCTCCAAGATGAGCGCCGCCCCGGTCGCCGAGCCTCCCGCGACGACCAAGCGGCCCACGGAACAGCCGCTCGCAGAAGAGGAGGCTCGCGTCGCAGCGGCGAAGCACGAGGCCAAGACCGCGCCCGACATGGCGCGGACCATCACGAATCCGGTCGCTGTTGGCGCTGGAAATCCGCTCGCGAAGACCATCATGGAGGCAAGTCCGTTCGGCGCATCGCAGACGCCGTCTGGCCAGGCGTTCGACAAGACCATCTCCGACGTCGATGCGGTAGCCCGTGCGCGCGACATGGTGCTGGGCGCCATCCGCGATGGCAACATCGCGCCCCCGCAGCCCGCCTCGATCAGGCCAGAGCCAGGCTCTGCGCCCGTCGTGTCGCTCGCTGACTCTGGGCCGGTACGCGCATCGGCAAGGCCGCCGTCCGATCTGCATCAGACGCGCGCCGACGCCTTCCTCCAGGCGCAGCATCGCGCGCAGGCCTTCGACACCGCGACCGTTCATGATGGCACGGAGCGAAGCCCGCTCTCTCAGAGCGTGGGCTCGACACCACCCCCACCGCCGACGCCGCAGGTGACAGTGGTGAATGCGCCAGCTCCCGTACCAGCTTCCCCAGGCGCGAGCGGCGGTGCGAGCGGTGGCGGTGCTGCGCGAACGATGATGGGCGTGGCGGCCGTGGACCTCGCCGCGATCAACGCCGCGCGCGGCATCGTGGCCGCGGGCCAGCAACCACCGCCCCAGCAGGCGCCGACGCAGCAGGCGCCAACGCAGCAGGCGCCAACGCAGCAACCGCAGCACGGCGGCGGTGGGGCGAGCAAGACGATGCTCGGCGTTGCGATCCCCGGCATCGCGCCGCTCAATCCCGGCCAGCCTTCGCACGCTGCTCCTCACGCGGCGCAGGCGCCTCAGGCGCCCGGACACTTCGGCAGCCAGAACAAGACGATGATGGGCGTGGCGATGCCGGGCATCGCACCGACCCGCAACGCCGAACAACCGCACCAGCAGGGTGGCGGCGGGTACAGTCGTCCGCCTTCGTCGCAGGTGAACAACACCATGCTGGGCGCCTCGATGCCGATGATCGCGCCGATGCCCGCGCCCTACGTCGAGGAGCAGCTGCCGATGGCGCCCATGGTGGCGCAGAAGCGCGGCGTGCCCATCGTCGTTGCCATCGGTCTCCTCGCAGTCCTCTTGCTGCTCGGTGCCGGGGCGATGTTCGTCCTCTACAAGCCCGCTCCGCCTGTGGTGGCGGTGCCCGAGCTCGACGCGGAGGGTCGCGACATACTGAAGCTCAGGTGCGAAGGCTGCGCCGACGGCACGAAGATCAGCGTTGGTACGGCCACGGCCACGCTCGCCGCGCACGAGGCGCACCTGCTTCTTCCGCAGCCGCTGAAGGTGGGCCAGAACCCGCTCGTGCTGAAGATCGATCGTCCGGGCGCCGGCCGCGACGAGGACGCCAAGATCGAGGTGCCCGTCGCCTTCCGCCTCCGCGCGGACCTCTCCACGCTCTCGGCCACGCCTCCGACCATCACTGTGCGCGTGGAGGCGCAGCCGGGGTCGGACGTGCGTATCGCGGACAAGCCCATCGCGCTGGATGCCAAGGGTGAGGCGGCGCTCGCCGTGGACGTTGGCCCCGACACCATGGGCCCCAGCGACGAGACCAAGCGCATCGATCGCACGATCGACTACGCGATCACTCCGAAGGGCGGCGTGCCGCAAAAAGGCACCGTGCGCGCGCAGGCAGGCATCGCAGCGCTTCACATCGACACGCCGAGCAGTCATGCAGTGATCGAGCAGGAGTTCTCGTGGGTGTCTGGTCAGACAACGCCCCTTGCGGAGGTGTCCATCAACCAGCAGAAGGTGACGGCGGACGCCGCTGGGCTCTTTGCGACGAAGCTCGATCCGCTGCCCATGGGCGAGACGAAGGTTCACGTTGTCTCGCGCCCGAAGAACTTCGCCGCGCGCACGCTGGACTTTGCGATCACGCGGGTCTTGCACCTGGAGGACGCCGCCAAGACGTTCGAGGCCGAGGGCCCGCTTGGCTACGATGCCTATGCGGACGGCACGAACAGCCGCAACGGCGCGAAGGTCGCGCTGGATGGCGAGATCGTGGAGGCGCGGCGTGGCACGGCGCACCAGTGGCTTTTGCTCGTCGAGACACGTCGCGGTTGCTCGAAGCTCGGTCAGTGCCTCGTGCGCGTGCAGGACTTCGGCGAGAGCGACATCACGCGCGGTGAGCGGGTGCGCATCTACGGACGCTTCCTGCACACCGTCACCGCAGCAGGCAAGACCATCCCGGAGGTCGCGGCGGACATCACGCTGCGAAGGAGCGGCTCGTGAACGGTCGGCGCGGCAAGCTGCTCGGCATCTTCGCGATCGGCGTGGTCGGCTCGTGCGGGGTCAGCGCGTGGTCGGTCGCTCATTCCCCCACGGAGGCAGGCGCGCAGGAGATCGACCCTCGCAGACCGCGCACGTTCGCGGTGGGGGCGCCGTCCGGTGCCAGCGTCGGTGCACGCGCGGATAGCTCTCGCTCGGGGCGCTCCGACGACTCGCTGCCTCACGGCGCGCTTCGCCTTGCGTGGCCGCGTCGCTCGCTCAACGTGACGGTGGAGCACGCGCCGCTCGTCCGCGCTGACGGCAGCATCGTGGTGGTGACGTCCCGCGGCGACGTGCACTTCATCGACGGCCGCGATGGTGACGAGATCGGGAAGGTACCGGCCGCGGAGCCACCGGCATCGTCGCCCGTACTGCTGTCCTCCGGTCGCGTCGCGTATCTGGGCACCAGCGGTCGCACGATCGTTCTCTCTCAGGACCGCGTGGTCGCGTCGCAGATCGTCGCGCGCGATCGGCCCGCCCACGTGGCGCCTCTTGCCACCCGGGATGGCGGGTTCATCGTTGCCACTGCGACCGAGCTCATCGCATGCGACTCGGAGGGGCGTCCGCGTCATCGCGCGAAGGTGCCGCTTGCGCCCACTGGCGCGCTGCTGTCGAACGGGCACGAGGTGCTCGTGGTCGTCGCAGACGGTACGGTGCTGTCGTGGGTTCCGGGTGATCTGGAGGCGAGCCGTGTGGCGTCGTTCGAGGCGCCGGTCGATGGCAACGCGGTGCTCGCGAAAGGCGTGCTCTATGCGGTTGCGCGTGGCTCGCAGCTCGTGGCGCTCGATCTCTCGCATGGCGGCGCGAGCTCGATCCGCGCTGCCGCTGCCGTGGGGCTCTTCCTTGGCCCGCCGGCGGTGCGAACCAGCGGCTCGATCAGTCTGCTGCAGTACACCGCCACGAATGCGATCGCGGTGACCTTCGAGCCAGATGGCACCGACGGTCCTCGCACGAACGTCGGTACGCGCACCGCGGTGCCCATGCCCGACGGTGGAACTGCAGCACTGGTGGCGCCGCCACATACCGGTGTGATCGTGGACGACGACAAGGCGATCGCCTTCATGACGCCGGAAGGTCAGATCGGTGTTGTCACGCGGGAAGGAGTCGACACGCTTGGAGAGAACGCGTGCGGCACCAGCGTTGGTCGCCGCGCCATCGGACAGCTCGCGCCCGCTGGCAAGGGTGCCTTCGTGATCGCGTGCGAGACCGGCACCATCGTCAAGGTGACCACCAAGTAGGATGCTGCGGCACGGCGCGCCGAGTCTCACCCTCACGTAAGGGTCGCATGATGCTTGAATTTTTTTTCAGCCGGACTATGTTTCTCGCATGATCACCATCACCGACAAGGCTGCGGCCAAGGTTAATGAGATCGCCACGTCGGAGAACCTCGGTGGCCAAGGGCTGCGGCTTCGGGTGATCGGCGGTGGGTGCGCTGGCTTCCAGTACGATCTGTACTTCGAGGACGCGACCACCGACATGGACGAGTCGTTCGAGTCCAACGGCGTGAAACTCTACGTGGATCCGCTGAGCTTCCAGTACCTGGAGGCGACCGAGATCGACTACGTCGAAGGCGCGCACGGCTCCGGCTTCAAGTTCAACAACCCGAACGTCAAGGGCAGCTGCGGCTGCGGCTCCTCCGTCAGCTTCTAGAGCGCTCATTTTCGACGTCCAGCCGTATCCCCCGCGCGGAAACGGACTGTTCCAGAAGACCGAAAACCTCAATGGTTTTCGGTCTTCTTGCATTTCGACAGCGAGGGGGTTGCCACGGAGGGAGGAGCACGTCGGATTTTTGACCCCCTTCTCCCTGGACGGACATCGGAACCCACCATGGACGCCACGAACTTCCGCTCGGCCTTCGACAAGTACCCCCGCCTCACCCGCGAACGCGAGCACATGCTCGCTGTGAAGGCGAAGAAGGGAAACAGGGCCGCGCTGGATGAGCTCGTCCGCTCCAACCTTCGCTACGTCATGCCGATCGCGCTGCGGTACCGCCGCTATGGCGTGCCCATCGCGGACCTCGTGAGCGAGGGCGCGCTCGGGCTGATGGTGGCCGCGGAGAAGTTCGATCCGGAGCGCGGCACGCGCTTCGTGACCTACTGCGCGCACTGGGCGAAGGCGATGATGCTCGACTTCGTCATCCGCAATCACAGCCTTGTTCGCCTGTCGGCCGGCTCGCTGCGCTCGAAGGTCTTCTTCCAGCTGCGCAAGGACAAGGACAAGCTGCTTCGCGAGGAAGGCATCGGCCGCGACGAGGCGATCGAGATCCTCGCCGCGCGCTACGGAACGAACCCCGAGCGGCTCGCGCGACTGGCCGTGCGGCTCGAGGCCCGTGACGTGGCAGGCGACTCCCCCGTCGCACACGAGGCGAACACGACCATCTTCGACAACATCCCGACCGACGAGCCTTCGCAGGAAGAGACCTTCGCGACGAAGGAAGAGGCGGACCAGATCAAGACCAAGGTGCGCGAGGCTGTCGCCCTCCTCGACGAGCGCGAGCGCTTCATCGTGCGCGTGCGCGTGATGGCCGACGACCCGGACGAGATGAGCCTTGCAGAGCTGGGACGCAAGCTCGGGGTCTCGCGCGAACGCGCACGCCAGATCGAGGCGCGCGCAAAGGAGAAGCTCCGTCAGCGCCTCGCCCAGGTCGCCCCGCACGCGGCCTGAGTTGCCGCTGCCTGCACCGCCCGTCACACCTGTGTGTGTGGTGCGTGATGCACAGTGCGCGGTGCGTTCGGAGTGAAACCCCGTTCTCGACTCGTCCGCGCGACCTCATATTCTCGATCGGAACGCGAGTTGCTATTCCATGGGCGATGCGCCGATGGATGCCTGCCCTTCTCTGCCCTCTCCTGCTCGCCATTCCCTCGCGTGCGTTCGCCGAGCCCATCAAGCCTGCCGAGCCCACCAAGCCTGCCGAGCCCACCTTCGAGCGGTTCATTGGGTCATTCGACGTCCTTGGGCCCGTCGTCAACCGCTACGGCGTCACGGGTGAGATTGTCATCGCAGACCGCAATAGCGTGACCGTGGCTCCGTGGTTTGCGGTCGGACACACGAACGGGTCCACGGATCTCAGCTTCGGCGGCGGGGACCCGGCGATCACGTATGCGGTCGACTACAAGGGCGGCGGGCTAGATCTCCAGTACCGTCGATACGTCGGTCCGTGGCACGGCGCGCGCGGGTTCTTCATCGCGCCCGGCGTCACCGGCGCGGGCTTCAGCACGCAAGGCGTCGGTTGCTGGGCGTCCACGATCGCGAACGGCTCATCGCCGGTCTATCGCTCCTGCGAATCGGACAGGCGACAGTCGTGGACGAACCTCACCGGCTCGTTCGACGTTGGCGGCCAGGCGATCCTCGGGGACGGGTTCACGCTGGGCGGATCCGTCGGAGTGCGCGCCACCGCGGCGCTCGGCAACTACGACAGCAGTGTCCTCCCGTTCGACTTCAAGCTCGCAAACGGCGACGGCCTTGGTGTTCGTGCTCGGCTCTGGGGCGGGTGGGCGTTCTAGCGCTCAGCTCGCGGGTGTGTAGCCAAGGTTTGGTCCCAGCCAGCGCTCCGCCTCCGCGATGGTCATGTCCTTTCGCTTCGCGTAGTCCTCGATCTGATCGCGGTCGATCTTGCCGAGCGTGAAGTAGCGCGACTTCGGATGGGCGAAGTAGAGACCGCTCACGCTCGAGCCCGGCCACATGGCGTACGACTCCGTGAGCTTCATGCCGGTATTCTTCTCCACGTCGAGGAGCGACCACAGCGTCCCCTTCTCCGTGTGGTCGGGGCACGCGGGGTATCCAGCGGCAGGCCTGATACCGCGGTATTTCTCGGCGATGAGCTCCGCCGGAGAAAGGCTCTCGGGTCGCTCGTACCCCCACTCGCAGCGCGCGCGCTGGTGAAGGTGCTCCGCGAAGGCCTCGGCGAGACGGTCCGCAAGCGCCTCCGCCATGATCGCGTTGTAGTCGTCGTGCGCGGCGCGCAGCTCCTTCACCCAGACGTCCAGGCCGAGGCCCGTGGTGACCGCGAACGCGCCGATGTGATCGTGGACGCCGGTGCCCTTCGGCGCCACGAAGTCCGAGAGCGACTGGTACGGCTCGCCGGACTTCTTCTCGGCCTGCTGCCGGAGGAAGTGGAACCGCGCGAGGGCGTTCGTGCGTGCGTCGTCCGCATAGAGCTCCACGTCGTCGCCGACGGCGTTCGCGGGAAAGAGGCCGTAAACGCCCCGTGCGGTGAGCTTCTTCTCGCCGATGATCTTCGCGAGCAGCTCCTGCGCGTCCGCGAACACCTTCTTCGCCGGCTCGCCGTACGTCGGGTGCTCCAGGATGCGTGGGTAGACGCCCTTGAGCTCCCAGGTGTGGAAGAAGGGCGTCCAGTCGATGTTGCGCGCGAGCACGTCCAGCGGCACCTCCACTGTCGTCACGCCGGTCTTCGTGGGCGTCGCGATGTCGTCCTTCTGCTTCCAGTCGATCGGGGTGCGTTGCTCCCGCGCGGACGACAGCGGCGCGAGCTTCTGCTGCGTCTTGCCTGCGTGCATGCGACGCAGCTCCTCGAACTCGGCGCGGTGGTGCGCGATGAAATCGGCCCTGCCGTCGGTGCTGAGCAGGCTGGTGGTGACGGGCACCGCGCGGCTGGCGTCCAGCACGTGCACGACCGGCTCGCTGTAGAAGGGCGCGATCTTGATGGCCGTGTGCGCGCGGCTGGTGGTGGCGCCGCCGATGAGCAGCGGGATCTTCATTCCCTGGCGCTCCATCTCACGCGCGACGTGCGCCATCTCGTCGAGCGACGGCGTGATGAGGCCGGAGAGGCCAATGAGGTCCGCCTTGACCTCGCGCGCCTTCTCCAGGATCTTCTCGCATGGGACCATCACGCCCATGTCGATGACCTCGTAGTTGTTGCACGCGAGCACCACGCCCACGATGTTCTTGCCGATGTCGTGGACGTCGCCCTTCACCGTGGCCAGGACGACCTTCCCCTGGTTCCGCACGGCGATGCCTGCGGCGGCCTGCTCAGCCTTCTCCGCCTCCATGAACGGCGTGAGGTAGGCGACGGCCTTCTTCATCACGCGCGCGGACTTCACGACCTGCGGCAGGAACATCTTCCCCGCGCCGAACAGATCGCCGACCACGCTCATGCCGTCCATCAGCGGCCCCTCGATCACGAGCAGCGGCTTCCCGAGCTTTGCGCGCGCCTCTTCCGTGTCCACGTCGATGTGCGTATCGATGCCCTTCACGAGCGCATGCGCGAGCCGCGCCTCCACCGGGGCCTTGCGCCACTCCTCTTCCTTCTTCTGCGCCGCGGCGGCCCCCCCGTCGCCAGCCAGCTTCAGCTTCTCGCCGAAATCCACGAGGCGCTCGGTCGCGTCGGGCCGGCGGTTCAAGAGCACGTCCTCGACCAGGTCACGCAGCTCCGGGGCGATCTCCTCGTACACCTCCAGCATGCCCGCGTTGACGATGCCCATGTCCAGGCCCGCCGCGATCGCGTGGTACAGGAACGCCGAGTGCATCGCCTCGCGGACGTGGTTTTGCCCGCGGAAGCTGAACGACACGTTGGAGATGCCGCCGCTCACCTTCGCGTGTGGAAGGTGCGCCTTGATCCAGCGTGTGGCCTCGATGAAGTCCTTCGCGTAGTTCGCGTGCTCCTCGATGCCCGTGCCGACCGTGAGGACGTTCGGATCGAAGATGATGTCCTCGGGCGGAAAACCCTCGCCCACGAGGATGTCGTACGCGCGCTTGCAGATGCGGATCTTCTCATCGTAGGTCGCGGCCTGACCCTTCTCGTCGAAGGCCATCACCACGACGGCGGCGCCGAAGCGCATCACGTCGTGCGCGCAGGCGCGGAACTTTTCCTCGCCCTCCTTGAGCGAGATCGAGTTCACGATGCCCTTGCCCTGGATGTGCGCGAGGCCCGCGAGGATCACCTCCCACTTCGAGGAGTCGATCATGAATGGGACCTTCGCCACCTCCGGCTCACTGCCCAGGAGCGACAGGAAGCGCGCCATGGCGGTGGGCCCGTCGATCATGCCTTCGTCCATGCAGATGTCGATCACGTTGGCGCCGCTCTCGACCTGCTGGCGCGCAACGGCGACGGCGTCCTCGAACTTGCCCTCCTTCACGAGCTTCGCGAACTTCGGTGAGCCCGCGACATTGGTGCGCTCGCCGATCATCATGAAGACGCCCGGCTGCTGCGTGAACGGGAGCGACCCGGACAACCGCAGCGGCAAGACGACCGGTGGCGCTTCCGAAGCGCGCCCATCCAGATCGGCGGGGACGCGCACGGAGACCGGTGCGGGCGAGCGCCCTTCCAGGCTGCGCGCGTGCTCGCCCTTCACGGCCTTCGCGATCGCTGCGATGTGCTCCGGCGTGTTGCCGCAGCAGCCGCCCGCGATGTTCACGAACCCGCTCTC
>JBBRNJ010000073.1:0-45674 GCA_038230375.1 Polyangiales bacterium
GGCGCAACGAGAAGTGTCGTCACGGATCGCGATGGCGAAGCGCCGCGATGACCTTGTCTCCAGCGATCCCTTTGCCGGCGCGAAGCTCGTCGAAGGCGCCTTCCAGCGCGCGTTGCAAGCGGCCCTGCTCCTCGGCGTCCAGCGAATCCTCATCGGCGGCGACAAGATCCAGCTCGGTGCCATCCGGCAGATCCGTCGGCTCATCGACCAGAATGCGGCCGTTTTTCACGCGGGCACGGAGGGATGCGGACATGAAGCAATCATAGCACCGCTGGCATTCGCCTCCAGCGGAACGCAGTTCGACCCGACAGCAGTGGGCAATCGCCATTGCGTCGCAGCATCGTGATCACCGTCCACCGCCGTTGCCCCCACGAGCGCTCAGATGATCTCCGCGAAGCTGGTGCCGCGCAGGGGTCTACAGAAGGATCAGATCGCTGCGGTTCCGCGAAGAAGGGCTTCCAGGATTCGAGCAAGAGGGCCAACGTCATTGGAGGAGTGCCAGGCCTCGTAGATCGCCTCATGGAGGGACGAAGGCTCGTGGGAAAGGGCGAGCGTCAGCGCGTCCATGGCGCGCGCCTTCCCGAACAGGTCGACCTGCTTCGCGCTCGAACCTCGCCCTCTTGCGTCGTCATCTTCAGCAGCCACGAAGTACTCTTCGTCGATCACACCTGCCGCCGCACGGAGCCGCTCCAGGAGTGGCAGCTCCGTCGTTCCGTCACGCAGCGCCTGGAGCCCCAGGTGAACGTCGGGAGTCGCGATGCCAGCGGCCGAGATCGCGAACTCTGCCGCGGCGGCGGCGGCAGCCTGTTGAAGCCTCGGCGTCGCACGTCTGAACGCTTTGGCGATGTCCGGTGCGATCGAGTCAAGCCGCCACGTTTCACTCATCGTCGCTTGCTCCCTCCACAAAACCCGACTGCGCGCCCGGCTTTCGCTGAGCGCGCAGTGGTGAGAGTCGGAAGTCCCTCGCCGCCATGCGTGGCGCCGTGTGACGCCATGCGTGGCGGCGTGAAGGATTACTCCTTCGCGTCGCCCCTCGCGAAGATGCTCGCCACGTAGTTCAACACGTCTGTCGCGCTCACTTCGTTGTAGCCGAAGTTCTTTATCAAGCGCGTCTTGATGATGTCGATCTTCTCCTGCGTCTCCTTGTCGATGACGGCAGAGACGAGCGTCTTCAGCTTGATCGAGTCCTTCTGATCCTCGAACAGCTTCAGCTCGAGTGCGCGGCGGAGGCGGTCGTTCGTGTTCCACGCGAACTTCTTGCCTTCGACAGCGAGCGCTCCGATGAAGTTCATGATCTCTCGCCGGAAGTCGTCCTTCCGGTTCTCGGGGATCTCGATCTTCTCTTCGATGCTCCGCATCAGACGCTCATCCGGCTCTTCGTCTTGCCCGGTGTAGCGGTTCTTGACCTTCTCCTTGAGGGTGAAGGCCTTGATGTTGTCGATGTAGTTGCCCGCCAGCTTGGCGATCGCGTCCTCGTCCGCGCTGATGGCGCGCTGGACCTCGTTCTTGACGATCTCCTCGTACTCGCGCTTCACGATGCCGACGATCTCCTGGAAGCGCTTCCGCTGTTCGTCGTTCGTGATGAGCGAGTGATGGCGCAGACCCTTGTCGAGCTCGTTCAACACCATGAACGGGTTGATCGTGCCCTCGCCCGAGTCGTTCACCAGCGCATTCGAGATCTTGTCCTGCACGTAGCGCGGAGAGATCCCCTCCATGCCCTCGCGCTTGGTCTCCTTGCGCAGCTCCTTCACGGTGTCCTGCGTGTACCCGGGCAGCACCTTGCCGTCGTACAGCTTCAGCTTCTGTAGCAGCGACAGGTTGTGCTTCTTCGGATCCTCCAGGCGCGTGAGCACGGCCCACATCGCAGCGACCTCCAGCGTGTGAGGAGCAATGTGCTTGCCCTTCAGCTTGGTGCCGTTGAAGTCCTTCGCGTAGATCTTGATCTCCTCCGTCAGCTTGGTGATGTAGGGGATGTCGATCTTGATGGTGCGGTCACGCAAGGCTTCCATGAACTCGTTGTTCAGGAGCTTCTTGTACTCGGCCTCGTTCGTGTGGCCGATGATGACCTCGTCGATGTCCGTCTGCGCGAACTTCTTCGGCTTGATGCGGTGCTCTTGTGACGCGCCGAGCAAGTCGTAGAGGAACGCGACGTCCAGCTTCAGCACCTCGATGAACTCGACGATGCCGCGGTTCGCGATGTTGAACTCGCCGTCGAAGTTGAACGCGCGCGGGTCGGAGTCGGAGCCGTACTCGGCGATCTTCCTGTAGTTGATGTCGCCCGTGAGCTCCGTCGAGTCCTGGTTCTTCTCGTCCTTGGGCTGGAACGTGCCGATGCCGACGCGATCCTTCTCGCTCAGGATCAAGCGGCGCACGCGGATGTGGTTTTGGATCATCTTCGCCCAGTCACCCTCGTACTTGATGAGGAGGTGCTTGAAGATGAAGCGGCTCGCCGGATCCAGATCGCCGTCGACGCGGACCTTGAACCGCTCGTTCGAGAGCCCGAGCTGCGCGATCGCCTTGTCGCGCCAGTCCATCGGGATGAGGCGCAGCGGGTCCTCGTTCATGGGGCTCATGAACTTGTCCGTGTCCTTGCCCGCCAGTCCCGTGTCCCCCAGGTTCACCCAGGTGAAGGAGTAGAGCGCGCCCTCGGTCGTACGCGAGTACGCCTCCACGCCCTGCTTCAACAGGCGCGCGATCGTGCTCTTCGACGAGCCGACCGGGCCGTGCAGCAGGATGACGCGCTTCTCCGGGCCGTAGCCCTCGCTCGCGGCCTTCAGCACGTGCACGAGGCGCATCAGCGGGATGTCGAGCCCGAAGATGGCGTTTGCGCCCGCGTTCTGCTCGTCCTTGAAGAAGTTGTACCGTACAAGCTTCTTCTTGTTGTCGATGTACTCCTCGGTGCCGTAGCTGATGACCATGTCGTAGATGCGCTGGTACGCATTGCGCGTCACGGTGGGGCGGGTGCGGACGATCTCGAGGTACTCGTCGAAGCTGCCCTCCCAGCTCAGCTCTCGATACAGCTTGTAGTCCTGCATCTCCGCGATGCGTTCGGTCATCTTCGCGCTGGGGCTCGTCGACATGGCTTCGAGCGTATCGAGAAACAAAGGTGATGACGAGACTTCTCGGGCGCAGTGCATCCGGGGGGTTACGTGAAAAAATAGCCACACCGGGATTGTTTCGGGCGGCGCCTCGGTTGTGCTGACGAAGAGGTGCGACAAGTGCGCAACACCTGCTCAGGCACAGGGATTGCGATTGTTTCAACTGACCGTCATGCAAAGCGGTCCGCAGACGTCTATTGTTAGGAGAGAGTTGAAAGGCCAGTCGTCATGAAGCTCGCTAAGTCGGTCACCCTCGGAATGTTGCTCTCGGTCGCGCTTCTCGCCTGCGGCGGCGCTGAACCCGAGGCGCGATACCCCGATCCGCCGGCGCCCGTCGGTGAGTCACGCGGCCCCATGCCGCAGACCGCGCCTCCTGCCGAGACCGCTCCCACCGCTGCCGCGCAGCAGCCGACCCTGCAAAATGCACAGGTGGGTGGCGCCGAGATGGTGCAGGGGCAGGGCGACCTCCCGATCGGCGTGGACGACAGCGGCTACGCCGAGACCGACCCCGCCGCGCTCCAGGATTTCCGCGAGCCGCTCGCTCCGTACGGTAACTGGGTCGAGGACGCGTCCTACGGCACCGTCTGGGTTCCTCGCAACGAGGTCGTCGGCAACGACTTCGCTCCTTACGTGAGCGGCGGTCACTGGGCCTACGAGGACGACTACGTCTGGGTCTCCGACTACGACTGGGGCTGGGCGCCCTTCCACTACGGCCGCTGGGTCTGGGCCGCCGGTCGCGGCTGGGCCTGGATCCCGGGCCGCACCTACGCAGGCGCGTGGGTCGTGTGGCGCACCGGTGGCTACGGCTACGGCTACGTCGGCTGGGCTCCCGCGCCGCCGGCCTGGTACTGGTACGGCGGATATCCCGTCGCCGTCACCTACGTGCATCCCGTTCCGTACGTCTTCTGCGGCCGCGGTGATCTCTTCCATCCCGCAGTCGCCGGGCACCTGGTGACGGGAGGGCAGGTAGCGACCATCGGCGCCGCCACGCGTCCCTACACGCCTGCGACTCCCTCCGTGAACGGACACACCGCTGCGACTCCCTCCGTCAGCGGGCACACCGCGGCAAACCCGCAGGTGCAGGGCCACAGCCTTGGCCCCAACCCGAAGACCGAGCTCGGCATCAACGACGCGCCGCGCGCACCGCAAGGCAACGCGCAGCTCGCGAAGGCGCAGGCGTACTCCACGCCGCACACCGCCGTGCCCCTTGGTGCACACGCGCCGAGCACCGGTGCCAGCAGCATGAGCAGCGCCACGACAGGCAATGGCGCTCCGCATCAGGTCGCCAGCATGCCCACGCGCGTGCCCAGCAATCCGTCCAGTCCGTCGCAGGGAACGCAGGGGAATCTGCCGCCGCGCCTTCGCGCAACTGCATCCTCGCCTCAGTACAACGGCATCGCGCCCACGCCGTACCGGCAAAGTACGACAATAGGCCGGACCGATCCGGGCGTTCCGCAGCGAAGCCCATCCTCCAGCGGCTCCGGCGGCTATACGGGATCGTCGGCGGCCAGCCAGTATGGCAGCACGTACGGCGGCTCCGGTCGCTCGTACTCGCCGCCACAGCAGGTCCACTCGTCGCCGTCGTACTCGGCGCCGTCGCATCCCTCCACGCCGTCGGTCCACTCGTCGCCGTCGCCGTCTTACTCCCACTCGTACAGCGCGCCCTCGGCGCCGTCACACACGTATGGGGGCGGCTCGTCGCACACGTCCAGCGCGCCTTCGCACTCGACTGGCAGCCGCGGCGGTGGCCGTCGCTGAGCTGGAGTGATTTCGCGGCTCGCCTCGCGCGAGCGGCATCTTCGTCGTAGAGTTTGAGAACAGGAGCTTTTCCGATGCTGATCTTTCGCCCCTTTGCCGTAGCCGCCCCGCTCTCCGTTCTGGTCCTCACGCTTGCTGCAGGTTGCGTCGTGGAGAACAATCCCTCCGGCACGCAGCGCGGCAACACCGTGACCCCCACGCCAACCGCGGGCTCTGGCAGCAGCGGTGGCAGCGGCTCCACAGGCGGAGCCGGTGGAACGGGTGGTACGGGCGGAGCGATCGCGCCCATGCTCGTCGACGTCGACACCAACCAGACCATGTCTGCCTCACCCGGGGATGGCGTCGGCGTCTTCGTCGAGTACAAGGCCGGCGGCAACTGGCACGTCTGGTGGACCTGCGACACGAACAAGTCCTCGCAGTCGTGCAACTTCGTCGTGAAGCTCTCCGCGGGCGCGCCGCTCCAGAACCTGCAGACCACGGGCAGCGCGCAGGCAAGCAGCGCCGACCCGGGCGTGACCACCTTCACCACGGTCACGGGCGCCACGATCGACGGCGCCACCTTCGCCACTGCCGCGGGCGACGTGCTCACGCTTGACGCGTCCGTCGACGGGCTCGCGGATGGCTCGTTTGTCTTCTTCGTGCAAGAGGGCAAGGTCAACGGTGGCTTCACCGGCAAGCTCACGAACCCGCTCAAGCTGGAAGGCAAGCTGCCCTAGCGTGCGAGTTGTCATCGGCCTGGGGGCGAATCTCGGCGAGCGCATCGAGAGCCTCCGCGCGGCCGTCATGGAGCTCACCGACGTGCCAGGCGTGCGCGTGCTCGCGCGCTCCAAGGTGTACGAGACCGCAGCCGTCGGCCCGCCGCAGCCCGACTATCTCAACGCGGCAATACTTGTAGAATGCACACGTCCACTGGACGAGCTCATGACATCGCTGCTCGAAGTAGAGCGAGGCCTGGGCAGAGAGCGACGCGAGCGCTGGGGTCCTCGCACGATCGACCTCGACATCCTCTGGGCCGAAGACACGGTCCTCGCCACGCCACACCTCACCGTCCCGCACGCGCACCTCCACGAGCGAGCCTTCGCAGTGAAGCCGCTCCTGGACGTTGTCCCCGACGCCACGGACCCGAACACCAGAGCCCTCTACGCCGACCTGGTCCTCCCAGACGCGGCAGACGTGCGCCTGGCCACCACCACTCTCTGAGCCGCTCTCCGCCGAAAATCTGACTTCCCTTGCGTGGCTCCGTACCCTTCGGGAATGCACGAATCCGCGCAGCCCCGAGGCACGCAGCAACACCGCGACGCGCCGACCACGACTGCCGATGAGGGGACGGATGGCGCCAGCGTCATCCTTGGCTTCATCATCGGGCTCGTCCTCTACGCGTTCCTTCGCTGGGTCATTCGCGGCTTCTACTCCGTGAACCAGAACGAGCGCGCCGTGAAGACGTCGTTCGGCCGCGCGCAGCGGCTGCCCGGCACCACGCTGGACTCCGGCATTGCCGCGGCCATGCGCCCCGACGAGCGCGAGCGCTACGCGTATCCGCAGCTCGCTGTGATCCAGCCGGGTGGTCCGTACTTCAAGTTCCCGTGGGAGAGGGTCTACAAGGTCAGCGTTGCCACGGAGACCATGAGCATGGCGCTCGATCCCGAGTACCCGATGATGAACCAGAACGGCATGGTGCTCGAGGCCATCACGAAGGACCAGCTCAACACCGGCCTCACCGGGCAGCTCCGCTACCACGTGTCCGAGCAGAACCTGTACGCGTACCTCTTCGGCATCAAGAAGCCCCTCACGCACGTCATGGGCTACTTCCACGCGATCCTGCGCGGGCGCATCGCCAACTTCGAGTCGCCGCAAGCGCAGAACCCGGACGAGCGCCTGGCGAACGTGACGGGTGTCAGCATCAATGATCTGCGCAAGAACCTGCGCGATCTGAACGACACCATGGACCGCGAATGCGCGACGTCTGCAGCGCGCTACGGCATCTCGCTCGACGCGTCGCTCATCACGAGCATCGATCCGCCGCAGGACGTGGAGGCCGCGCTCGCCGCGATCAACACGGCGCACAACCACGTGTCGTCCGAGATCAGCCTGGCGCAAGCCGCGGCGGACCAGCGAATCGTGCAGAGCCATCGCGCCGTCGAGATCGCAACGCTCTCCGCGCAGGCAGAGGTGGAGCCGCTGGTGTCGCTCGCCCGTCAGCTGGTGCCGCTGCGCGCGCAGGGCCCGGGCGCGCTGAATGCGTACGTGCGCAACGTGCGCCTCTCGCTCTACTCGAAGGTGAAGCGCGCGGTCTTGCGGGTGGCGGCGTGAAGAGGGGGAATCCATGAGCTTCGTCGTCACTGTCATCGTCACGTTCATCGGATGCTTCCTCACGGGGTGGTTCATCCGCTTCTTCTGGCGGCTCTTCGGCCTGTACACGATCGTGCAAGAGGGCACCGCGAACGTGTACGTGCTCTTCGGCAAGGTCCTTGGCGTCATCGCCGAGCCTGGCCTGCACTCACCGCTTCTTCGCTTTGGTCCCGCGGCGCTGGTCGTGAACCTGTTCGGAAAGTGCTCGGTCGTCGACCTTCGGCTCGACCAGGAGTACCTGCGCAGTCAGCCCGTGAACTCCGAGGAAGGCGCACCCATGGGCGTCGGCATCTGGTTCGAGATGGCGATCAACGATCCCGTCGCATACCTCTTCAAGAACGCGGACCCGCGTGGCTCGCTGCGCGCGAACGTGTCGAACGCCGCCGTGCGCTGCCTCTCCAACATGCCGCTCGGCACGATGCTCGGCGATCGTCACACCATGAGCCAGGCGGTGCGGCTCGAGGTCTCCGCCAAGAGCGAGGAGTGGGGCTACCGCTCCGGCTCCGTCTACGTGCGCAAGGTGCACTTCCGCGACGCAGAGATGATGCGTCAGATCGAAGGCAAGGTCGTGAACCGCCTTCGTCAGGTGACGTCGAGCATCCAGCAGGACGGCACGAACCAGGTGAACATCATCCGCACGACAGCCGAACGCACGGCGGCCGTGGAGTTCGCGAAGGCGGCCGCGCTGCGCCCGCAGATCGTCGGAGAGGCGCTCCGCGAGGTGGGCAACGACGAGGAGATCTCGCGCGCCCTCTTCGACATCCTGGAGCTGCAGCGTCTCTACGACTCCGGCTGCGAGCTCACGCTCGTGCCTGCCGGCTTCGAGCTGGCCACGCAGATGATGGCCACCGCGCCAGCGACCGTGCGCACCCCGCCCGCCCGATAGGCGAGAGAGCGACAGCTCAGGCGGCCCGCGAAACCGCACGAACGGCGCGCCCGGCGGCCGAATTGTACCATCGTGGGTGGACGCATGGCGCGAACGTGTCCAGACTGAAGAGGTGGAGCATCGCATCCCGCAACCGGCGCCACGCGTCTCGCGCACCGAGCACGCGGAGAAGCACGTCACCGTGCTGGACGGCATCCGTCTGCGCTACATCGATGTGGGCGAGCGCACCGACGAACCGCCGCTGCTCCTGCTCCACGGCCTTGCCTCGCGCATCGAAGAGTACGACGAGCTGCTCCGCCTGCTCGGCAAAGGACGCCGCACGATCGTCGTGGATTTGCCGGGCAACGGCTACTCCGACAAACCGGATCGCGCATACTCACTCTCGCTGATGGAGGACGCCACGCTGGCGCTCCTCGATCACCTCAAGATCGACCGCCTGAACGTCGCGGGCGGAAGCCTGGGCGGCAACCTCACGCTGCGCCTTGGCGATCGTCAGCCGCAGCGGTTCGCCAAGCTGGCCGCGTGGGCGCCTGCAGGCGCGTGGGATCCGAAGCGCATCTGGCCGTGGTTCTTGCACGCAATGCCCATGCGTCTTCTCTTCTGGCCCGTGCTCAAGGTGCAGTCGCGCTTCTGGTACCACCCGAAGTGGAAGGGCCGGACGAAGGCGCTCGCGAACGCCTGGGCCCACTTCAAGGAGATCTACTGCGCGGGCTTCGTGCGCATGTATGCGGACCTCGCGTACGAGCAGGTCACCACGTCGCTCTACCCGATCGCGCCGCGCATCAAGCAGCCTGTCTTTCTTGGATGGGGCGATCAGGATCACGGGCTCGACATGGGCACCGGCATCAAGCGCCTCTCCAAGCTCCTTCCCGATTCGCGCCTCGTCGTCTTTCCGGACGCGCGCCACTCGCTCGCCAACGAAGTGCCGGGCGATCTCGCGCTCGCGGTGGACTCGTTCCTCCGCGGCCGCCCGGCGTGACGGCAGCTCAGAAGGTCAGCGCGCCTCCGCCCTTTGCGACGCGCGCGCCGTCTGGACACCCGAAGACTGTGCTCTTGCCGAGGAGCCACATGGGCACTCCGACCGCGAGCATGAGCACGCCCGCGCCAAGGATGCCTGCGCCCAGGCCGCGGACGGTGTCCTCGGCGCTGGTGTTCGTGATGCTTCCGGCATAGACGAGCGGGACCACACCGATGGCCGCAAAGAGAGCGCCTGTGGTCGTCAGGCCGAGCCCGATGTTGTAGGCCGGTCCCGAGCCAGCGCTCACCTGCAGTCGCAGGTCCTTGCGCTGGGCCGGTAGTACGAACTCACGCGACGGCGCCACGCCAACGCCGCCCACGCGAAAGATCGCGTTCGGGTCGACCTTGACGTTGCATGGCGCGACGCAGACGGGCTCCCACTGCTGGGTGGAGGTGTAGACGGGCACGCCGAGCGTTGTCTGCCAGCCCTCGACGGCGTTCACGCGATGTTCGATCACGACGCCAACCCTGTCAGCCGTGACGGCCATGTTGACCTTCGGCTTGTCGTCGTCGTCAGCGGCCTGCGCGACTCCCGACGCAAGCAGAGGCGCCATGGCGGCGACGAGAGCGCTGGCCACGCGCAGTCGCGCGCTCGTGCTGACTGCGGCCGGTCTCCTTGACGTGCTCACAGACTCGGGGTTACTCGAACTGTGGGCCAAGGCAAGCCAGATCCGGGCGCACCTCAGCGGCAGAGCGGCTTCGCGAACGTCGCCTCGAAGTCCTTGCACGAGGCAGCCTGGAGCAGCGCGCTCGCACATGCCGGCGAAATCGCGAGCTCCAGCTTCTGCGTCCGCGGCCCGACGACACATCCCTCCTTGTACTGGCCCAGACACTTTGTATGCAAAGTGCACGCATTGGCCGGCGCCGCGCCCTCGAACACGGAGCACTCCACGCGCCCGGGCGCCGCCTCGGTGCAAGGAAGGTTCGAGCAGTTGCTGCGCCGAACGAAGCAGCCATCGCTCTTCTTCATGACACAGGGAGTGTTGAGCTGACCCAAGGAGCAACGCTCGAGGGACGGGGTTGAGGTCGAAGTCGAAGTCGAAGTCGGGGTCGAAGTCGAAGTCGAGGTCGGGGTCGGGGTCGGGGTCGGGGTCGGGGTCGGGGTCGGGGTCGGGGTCGGGGTCGGGGTCGGGGTCGGGGTCGAGGTCGAGGTCGAGGTCGAGGTCGAAGTCGGAGTCGAGGTCGAGGTCGAAGTCGGTGTCGAGGTCGGCGTCGATGGCGTCGCGCACGCGCTGATGGCTGCTAGCAGGATCGCTATCCCTCTCATCTCATCGCCGCTTGTGGGCCCGTGATCTTCGTCTCCTTGCCGTTCGCGATTCCGCCCACCTTGAAGGTGTCGCTGTCGCCGTTGGCGTCGCCTCTCGCGATACCCGTGAAGGTCGCGCCGATCGCGGCCGTATGCGCCGTGGAGCTGTAGTCGTACTGGAAATGCTGCGGGTACTTCATCTCCCAGCCGATGCACGCGAAGCCAGCCTTGCGGTCCGTGTCCGCGTGATAGTCGCGACCGGGCGAGGGATCGGCGGTGTAGCCCGTTCTCGATCGCAGGGGGACGAACGTCGGGACTGGAGCGGTGGCGCTGGAGCAGAAGTCATCCGCGCCTGATTGCTCACGCTGGGCGATGGCTGCCGTCGCGATCTCACCGAGGCTGTTCATGGCCTCGGCGCCGCGCACGGCCTCGAGCCGCTTGCGGAACCCAACGATCGCGAGCACCGCCAGGATCGCGAGCACTGCGATAGCCACCATGATGGCGACCAACGGCGCGGGGAGCGCAGCCTTCGTACGCAGGTGCTCGTCGGTGCGTGGCGCGTTGCCCAGCGTCGATGGCGCGGCGCCGAAGCCTCCTGGCGGCGGTCTGCGCTGCTCTACCGGCTCGTCACCCATGGCGCCATTCTAGCCGCGATTTCTCGGATGCGCGTGTGTCATTGGGTCGTGGTCCGCGCGTGCAGCATGTCGGCCGTGCGGCCCAGCACATCATCGGTCATGCGCAACTGCATGTCGCCGCTGGCCTTGTCCGAAGCGATGATGCGATCGAGCTTGTCCGCTGCCGCCGCGTCGCCCTGCGGCGCCAGATGCTCCGTGACTAGCACTGTCACGCTGGGGCTCACCTTCCTGTAGGCGGCGAGCATCGCGGCTCGTCTGGCGTCCGACTTTGGAAGATGGACCAGCGCGGAGGCCACGACGGTTCGCGTTGCGTCGTCTCTGGCGGCGGCGAGCCGTTGCAGGAGAAGACCGCGCGCATCCGGACCAGCGACGTAGACCAGCGACTCGGCGATGCGCGAGAGCCCCTGGCCCTCCGGATACGCCAGGTACAACGCGCCCAGTGTCCGGTCCGTCCCGTTCATCGCCGCGAGCAGCGCGATCTCCGACTCCCTGGATCTAACGACCAGCGCGCCGCGCAGCACGGGATAAAGGTCGCGCTTCTGTGGGGTGAGGAGTGCTGTGACCAGCACAGTTGCAGCACCTGCCGGCGCGAGCTCGCGCAGCAGCTGCGCGCTGGTCAACTGGTGGAACTCGAGCTGATCCATCACGAGCGCAGAATCACTTGGATCCGCGATCGGCAGCTTCAACAGCTCCATCGCCTTCGGTCCCCACGATGGATCCTTCACCGTGACCACAGCGTCGTGGAGATCCTTCACGAGGTTGATGGACCGCGCGCTCGAAGGACGGAACGACTCGAAGCAATTCCAGAGCGCCTCCACAAGCGCCGGATCCCGCAGCCCACCAGCCCGCGCAAGATCGATCGTGCCCCGGAGCGCCGCGCTCACGTCGCTGTCGTGGTCACCGCGTTCGCAACCAACGAAAGCATGGGTGGAGGCGGAGGTCGAGGTGGAGGTGGAGGTCGGGGTCGAGGTCGAGGTCGAGGTCGAGGTCGAGGTGGAGGTCGAGGTCGGGGTCGAGGTCGAGGTCGAAGTCGAAGTCGAGGTCGAGGTCGAAGTCGAAGTCGACGTCGGAGTCGCTGTCGCAATCGGCGTCGCTGGCGTTCCGCACGCTGCTATCAGCCCCGCGAGTGCCAGGACCCTGCGAACGCTCATAGCCCGAACGAGCGCAGCTTCTTGTGGAGTCCCTCGCGCGTGATGCCGAGCGACTTCGCGGACGCGGTCTTGTTGTTGCCGTGCTCGCGGAGGGACTCGATGAGGAGCCAGCGCTCCACCTGATCCATCATCTCCTTGAGCGTGCCCTTTGCGGGGCGCACGCGCTCGACCATGCCTTCGACCTGGCGCACGCGCGGCGACAGCATGTCCGCCGTGATGAACCCGCCGCTGTCGACCTGGATCATGAGGCGCTGCACTTCGTTCTGCAGCTCGCGCACGTTGCCCGGCCAGTCGTAGCCCTGGAGCAGCTCCATGGTCTGCTGCGCGAAGCCCGAGTTGGGCTTGCCCAGCTCCGCGGTGTAGCGCGTGAGGAAGTACTCCGCGATGACCGGGATGTCCTCACGGCGCTCGCGCAGCGGTGGCACGCGCAGAGGGAACAGCTTGAGGCGGTGGTAGAGATCCTCGCGGAAGCGCCCTTCCGCGAGCTCGTGCTCGGGGTTGCGGTTCGTCGCGGCGACGATGCGCACGTTGACGCGCTTCTCTACCGTCGCACCGATCGCGCGGATCTCGCCTTCTTGCAGCACGCGGAGCAGCTTGCTCTGCAGCGAGATCGGCATCTCCGTCACTTCGTCCAGGAACAGCGTGCCGCCGTCGGCGATCTCGAAGAGGCCCTTCTTCTCTTCGTGCGCGCCCGTGAAGGCGCCCTTCTTGTGTCCGAAGAGCTCGCTCTCGAGCAGGTTCTCCGGCATGGCCGCGCAGTTCTGACCCACGAACAGCTTGTCGCGGCGCTTGCTGCGATAGTGCACGCTGGCGGCGACGAGCTCCTTGCCCACGCCGGTCTCGCCCTCGATGAGGACGGTTACCTTCGTGTCCACGACCTTGTCCAGCTGCGCAAGGAGCGCCTTCATGGGCGCGCTGCTGCCGATGATCTTCGGCTCGCCGGATTTTCCGCCGGTGCGCCGCTCTTGCTCGCGGCCCTTGAGGAACTGGTTCTCCTTCTTCAGGCGCTCTTCGGCTGAGCGCAGCCGCGCAAGGAGGCGCGCGTTGGCAACGGCGAGCGACGCGTTGTACGCGAGCACACCCATCACCTCGAGCTGCTTCGCCGTGAACACGCCCGTGGTCTGGCGGTTGTCCACCTGCAGCACACCCAGGATGTCGTCCGCGCCGCGCCACAGCGGCACGGCAAGCGTGGAGCGGATCTGCGCGCCCATGAGCGACTCGCTGGTTCCCAGCTCAGCCTGTGCGTCCGCGGCGATGATGGCCGCGCGTTCGGCGATCACGCGGCGATACACGCTGCGCGTGACGGGGATGGGCCCTTCCGCCGTGGCCTGTCCGCGTATGCGGGTCTGCACGGGGACATAGCTCGCCTGCTCCGGCGGCACGCCCTCTTCGTCGTCGCGCAGGATGACCGTGACGTGTGTGCTCTCCGGTACGAGCGCGAAGCACGCGTCCGTGATGGCGCGAAGCACCTCGGAGAGATCCTGCGCCTGGCCGATGCGCTTCTGCGCCTCGTAGAGCGTGCGGAGCAGCTGGTCGTCGCGCTCGACGATCTGGGCTTCCCCGGCCTGCGACAGCTCGGAGATCTTCTTCAGCGCGAAGACGCGCGCGTCCTCTGCGTCGTCGCGGATGACCACCTTGAGCTCCACGCGGAGCTCCTGCGAGCCGAACTCGATCACGTCGTCGGTGCGGAGCAGGAGCTCGCGCCCGTTCCCGTCCTCGAGCGCGATGCGCGTGTCGCCGCGGACCACGAAGGTCCCGTTGCGCGAGCGCATGTCGGTCAGGCGATACGCCTCTCCGATGCGCTCGATGCGGGCGTGGTCTCCGGACACGTGCTCATCCGGCAAGAGGATGTCATTGCCTTCGGCCCGGCCGATGCGAATGCCATCCTTGGGGCTCGAGAACTCTCGTCCCTTGAGCTTGCCGAACTGAACGACGAAACGAATCATGTCAGGGCGTGGCGCGCGATCGCATGATGAGCGACACCTTCGCGAGCGCGTCATCCGCCATCAGCAGGCTCTTGTTTCCCGACGCAGCGTCAGCGTCGACGATCTTGTCGAACGCGTCGGACGCCGAGATGTCGCCCTTCGGCGCAAGGAACTCCACGGCCTCTGCCATGGCCAGGCGAACGCCCGGGTCCTTCACCTTGTCGACCTTGGAGACCATGATGCCGCGCGTGGCGTCGTTGCCGTACGCGGCCGCCATGTAGCAGGCCTTGGTGAAGGCGAAGCGCCCGTCTGCTGCGGACGGGATCGGCTGGTCAAGGAAGCTCACGTAGCAGTTTGCGTCCTCCTTGCACTTGTCGACCACGCCAGCGGCGCCCTTGAAGAGATCCTTCTCGGTCGCGGGTCCCTTGCCCAGCGTCTTCTCGATCACGTCGTTGACGGCGTCCTTCCTGGCAAACCCCATCACGCGAATGGCCGACAGAAGGCCTGCGGCCTGCACTGCGTCCGCGGACGTGCCCTTGGCATTGGTGACCTCCTTCAGGAAGAAGTCGACCATGTTGACGTCGTAGAAGTGCGAAGCGGCGCTGAGCATGACCGCCCGACCGAAGCCGCCGCCGAGCTGCACGGACGTCTGCGGATCGACCTTGTTGTAGGTCGCGAGGAACGCCTTCTGGACGCTGGCGTCCTTGGCGAAGTGCACAAGGTTGAGCGCAACGATGGTCTGGATCGTGTCGTCGTCCGTGGAGTTCACGGTCTCGAGGAGCACGTCGCGCGTGGCCGGACGCGAGAGGTACGCGAGCGGCTCGGACAGCATGACGATGCCCGCGCCGCCCGGATACGCCTTGTAGAGCGCGTTGGTGTCGGGGTCCGTCCCCTTGAGCGCACCGACGAGCGCGCCCTCTGCCTCTTTCGGCATCTTGAGCAGCGCGTTGCGAATGGCATTGCGCATGGACCCCTTCGTGGGCGAGAGCAGCGCGGTGACGAGCGGCTTCACGCCGCCGGCGAACTTCAGGAGGCCGATGAGGCGGATGCTGGTGCCCTGCGTGAACTCGAACTGGTCGCTCGCGAACTTGTCGTCGGGGTTCGGCGTGTAAGGTTGCGACAGCTTCTCGACGGCCTTCGGGCCCCATGAAGCGTGCTTGCCCGTGACGATCGCGGTGGTGAGATCCGTCACCAGGTTGATCGACTTCGCCTTCGAGATCTGGAACTTCGCGAAGCATGACCACAGCGCGTCGACCAGGCCCTGGTCGGTGAGCTTGCCCTGCTTGGCAAGGCTGGTCGCGGCCTGCGCGGAGAACTTCACGTCCTCGTCGTTCTTGCCGGGCTCGTAGTCGGTGAGGGCCTTCGCGAACGCCTGCGACGCGCGGGGATCCGCCATGTCGCCCAGGGTCTTGATGAGCTCCTTGCGCGTCTTCTCGTCCAGGTTACCGGCGAGGTACTGCTTGGCGAGCGGCTCCACGACGACGTCGAGGACGCCCTTCACCTTGGCGTCGTCGCGCGCCTTGCTCTTGTCGCCCTGCACGTTGTTGAGCGCGTCACCGTAGAACTCGCCGAGGCGCTTGATCGCGGGCGTGCGCTGCGCGGGGTCGTCCAGCCGCTTCACCCACGTCGCGGGATCGTTCTCGTCCGCACATGCCGTGAGGGTCGTTGCGGCGATCGCGACGGTGAAGAGGGCGGCCGGAGCGCCAAGGCTCCCGAGCGAGAGCGTCCCCATCCGGGCAAGCAGCGGCAGCATCTTGAGCGATTTCATCGTGCGTCTCCTGAGCCGTTCGTTCTTGGGGAAAAAACCACGTTTTCCCCCGTGAAAATCCGTCCCGAACCTAGTCGGGGGAGGCAGAGGTGTCAACGAACGTTCTCACCCCTCCACGGGGTGGATTGGACGAAGACAACGACGAGCGATTCAGTCAATTCGGGCGAAATTTCTGTATTAAATAGGCCCAAGCGCGCTCCCTCACTCGCTAGGATCGACAGCATGAAGCTCACTGCCGCCTGCTCGATCGCCCTGGCGCTCGGCGCCCTCGTCCTCATGACCGACTCTGCTCAGGCCGCCACGACGCAGGCCACTGGCGCGAGCATGCCCATACTTACCGTTGGTGGCGCCCAGGCGACGTGGGTGAAGAGCGTGGAGGGTGGCAACCAGGTCGCCGACAGCGTGGCCGAGCCCCGCTCTCTGGAGAAGTCCCCGTTCGCCAAGAAGCACGTCGGCGCCATCCATATCGAGCCCCTCCAGGTGGATTTCGGGATGGACAGGATGCTCTCGGGATGGGTCAGCGACGCCTTCAACGGGAATGCCCTACCGAAGGCGGTGGGCCTGAGCATGATGGACTTCAACCACAGGGAGACGGGCAAGGTCGACCTGTTGGGGGCGCGCCTCGTGGAGGTCGACTTTCCGGCGCTGGATGCGGCCGATAAATCTGTATACTACACGCATCTGGTCCTCCAGCCCGAGGCCGTGCGAAGGTCGCCTGGCTCGCAGGCCGTGGTCGCGTCGGTCGCCGTGCCGACGCATCCGCAGGTGTTGGGCAATTTCCGCGTCACAGTCGGCGCGCTGCCGTGCGGTCGCGTCAGCAAGGTCGGCGCGTTGACGGTGAAGACGGGGCCAAGCGGACTCAGCATCAGCAACCTGGTGCTCACGATCTCCGGGGGGGACCTCAAGTCGTGGCAGGACTGGCAGGACGCGTCCATGAAGACCGCGTCCAACGAGAAGCCCGAGTTGAGCGACGCCCAGGAGAAGACCGGCATGATCGAGATGCTCGCGTCTGACATGACAACCGTGACGTCGCGTCTGTCGTTCAGGGGCCTCGGCCTCGTGCGGGTCGCAATGGACAAGTTCACCAACAACGGGGACGCCATCGAGCGCTTCACGGCCGAGATGTACGTCGAGGACATCAAGCTCGTGCTGCCCTGACCGTGGGCGGCGCGGACCGCGCTCTCAGCCGATGATCATCGCCTCGGAGAGCAGCTTGCCCTCCTTGAAGCGGCGCAGGTTCCAGCGCGACATGAGCTCCGTGTCCTTGCCCGTCACGATCTGCTCCGCGATCTTCTTTCCCATGATCGGCGCCATCATGAAGCCGTGGCCCATGAAGCCCGACGCCTGGAAGAAGTTTGGCACAAGGTCCACGGGACCCACGATGGGGTTCGCGTCCGGCGTGAGGTCGTAGCAACCCGACCACTGCCGCAGCACCTTCACGCGACCGAGCAGCGGACACGCACGCGTCAGGGATCGCGCGTAGCGACCCAGGAACGCGTGTGAGCTGTCGTGGTTCACCCCCGGAGGCACGTGCTCCTGCCCGATGCCGCCGACGATCTCACCGCGCGTGGACTGGCTGAAATAAAGGCCATCCGTGAGATCCGCGACCAGCGGGCGCAGCCACGGCTTCAGCGGCTCCGTGGAGCAGATCTCGTGGCGGTGTGGTTTGTTTGGGAGCTCGACGCCGAGCATCTTCGCGATCTCTGGCGACCACGCGCCCGCTGCATTCACGACCTTGCGCGTCTTCATGACGCCCTTGGTCCCGCGCTTGCCAAGGCGGTCCAGGACGACGCCCGTGATCTCTCCGCGCTCCATCTCGAAGCCCGTGACGTCGGTGAAGGTGTGGATCTCCACGCCGCGTTTCTGTGCGGCCTGCGCGAAGCCCCACACGAAGGGCCACGGGAACACCACGCCGTCGTCGCCGTTGTAGCTGGCCGCGACGATGCCGTCCGTGTCGAGCTCGGGGACGATCTGTTGTGCCTCCCTGGGCGTGAGCATGCGCGTGCTCAATTTGCATGCATTCTGCACCTTCACGCTCGCCTCGAGCGCGCGGCGCTTCTCTTCGGTGCGCACGATGAAGAGGTAACCGCCCTGGCGGAACCACACGTTGATCTTCATCTCGCTCGCGAAGTCGCGGCAGATGCGGATGCTCTCCTGCATGAGGCGCACGTTCGCCTCGGAGGACCACTGCGCGCGCACGCCTCCGCCGTTGCGACCACTCGCGCCGCCGCAGAGGTAGCTCCGGTCGACGACAGACACCTTCGCGACGCCCAGGTTCGCGAGGTGGTACGCGATCGCGAGGCCCATGATCCCCGCGCCGATGACCACGATGTCCGCTTCGTTTCGCATTGCGCGGTCGGGAGTATAGTCTCATGAGGTGCGGTCGTCCCAGGTGCTCCTCTCCCTAGCCGGTTGTCTCGGGGTGCTCGGCGCGTGTTCGGCCTTCGGCGGGAGTGACGTTGCACCCGACACCAGCACGCTCGACTCGGGCAACACCGGTGATGCGGGCAACGACGGTGGCGGGGCCGCTACCTTCGACGCGAACGTTACCAGCTGCGTCGCGCCCGCTCTCGACCTTGTTGCGTGGTGGGCTGGCGACGGCAACCTGAACGATCAGCTGAAAATGAGCCCAGGAACGAGCCCGGCGGGCACCGCGTACGCCCTCGGCGAGGTCAAGCAGGCCTTCGACCTGGGTGGAGCGCGGTACGTCCAGGTCGCGAGCAGCACGCGCCTGTCGATCACCGCGGCCCTCACGATCGAGGCGTGGATCTACTCGAGCACCTTCGGCGGAAGCATCGTCGACAAGCTGGATGGATTCGGCGGGTACGCGCTCGACACCATCAAGAACCATCTGCGATTCCATGTGGGCCCGGCCACGCTCTCATCAACACAGGCCCTGCAGCCGAATGTGTGGCTACACGTCGCCGGCACGTATGACGGCACCGCCATGAGCGTCTACGTGAACGGCGTCATTGACGGCACCATGAACGCGACCCCCGTGGCTGCGGCTTCCGCGGACCTGCGCATCGGGGCTGATGCGAGCGGGAGCGGGCTCTTTGGTGGCAAGATCGACGAGGTCGCCCTCTATGCTCGCGCGCTCACGCCGCAGGAGATAGCGACCATCGCTGCCGCGGGCTCGTTTGGCCGTTGCAAGATGTGAGCTGCGCTCTTCACTTCGCGAGCAAGACGCCGACCACCGCCGGCGAGGCTCCGGACGGCCCACCACCGACCGCGAGGTCCGTGCGCCCGTCGCCGTTGAAGTCGTCCGCGACGAGCGCAAGCGTGGGGACTGGCGCGCCGCCGTCGAAGAAACCCGACAGCTGGTAGACGGGCCCCTGCGAGAACGTCCCGAGGCCATCGTTCAGGAGTAGCGAGAGCTGTCCCGTGCTGCTCGCCATCGCGACATCGACAGTGCCGTCGCCGTTGAGGTCTGCCGCGACAAACGCGACCAGCTGCGCGGATAGCCCTGATGCGTACAGCGTCGCCGGGCCGATGAGGCCCTTCGTGTCTCCCGGGAAGACGTAGAGCGATGTGCCGTCCGTCGTGATCGCATCCAGGTGGCCGTCGCCCGTGACGTCGCGAACCGCAAGGCCGATCGGCGGCGCGCCGACCGTGAATCCAACCGGCGCGGCGAAGCTCCCGTCGCCGTGGCCCGCGCCGTCGGACTGTCCGCGCATCACGTTGATCGAGGCGATTGGTGCCTGCGTAGTGATCACCGCGTCCAGGATTCCGTCACCGCCCATGTCAGCAAGGGCGATGGCCTGGTACGCGCTGGCCGTCCCGTTGATGTCGTCCATCGTGTACGTGGGGATGCCAAAGGTGCCATCGCCAACGCCGCGATACACCAGGATGCCGTCATCCGCGTTGATGGCGATGTCGGGGCCCTTCGCGGAGATCTTCCCGGTGGCGATCCCATGGAGCGTGCCCGCGCCGAAGGGGGTCGGTGCCCACGACGTTGGGAGGAGGCCGCCATCGGGCTGGCTCACCATGCTGCCGATCGTGGCCCGGTTGCCCGCGGTGTAGATGAGATCGGATCGTGAGTCGCCGTTGATGTCCTCCACCGCGAGCGCGTTTGCAGGACCTCCGGCGCCGAACGTTTGTGCCAGCGCGAACGTCCCATTCTTGTTGCCAAGGAGCACGCTCACGATGCTTGCGCTGCCGCCCAGGCTGGCCAGCAGATCGCGCGTGCTCGTACCGCGCAGGTCCGCGGTGACGAGGAGCAAGCCGGCGTCGCCGTTGCCATCGGAGATCGCAGCGAGCGCGGGCGCGGGCGTGAAGGCTGCTTGCGTGGAGAAGTAGCGGAATAGCTTCGCGCTGCTCGCGGTGCTGCCGTCGGAGTTCGTCACCACCACTGCCACGAAGCCAAGCGGTCCGGGGCTCGGCGGGAGGGTCACCTGGATCGACGTTGGCGTTGCACCCAGCACCGTGGCCTTTGCGCCTGCGAAGGTGACGCTTGCGCCCGCCGCGAAGCCGGTGCCGCTGATGGTGACCTGCGCGCCGCCCGTGGCGTTCGCCGAGCCGGGGGCGACGGCCGCGAGCGTGATGGCGCCTTGCGGTCGTCCCGCGTCCGCCTGCGTGCCCGCGTCGCTCGGCGAGATCTGCGAGGCGTCGGGGCTGTCTTCCGGCGCTGGGGTGAATGACTGACACGCGGCCACCGTTCCAATGGTCGCGACGGCAATGGTTGCGAGGATCGCGCAGACCTTCCTCTGTCTGGACGCCACGTGATTCACCTGGCGACCATGACCCCAACGACTGCTGGCGAGCTGGACGGGCCGCCGCCGACGGCGAGGTCCGTGCGCCCATCGCCGTTGAAGTCGTCCGCGACGAGCGCAGATATCGGAATGGGCAAGGGGCCCCCGCCGAAGGTCGTGGCGAGTGAGTAGATGGGGCCCTGCGTGAAGTTCCCGAGCCCATCGTTCAAGAGGAACGAGACAAGGCCAGTCGTGCTCGCGACTGCCAGGTCCTGCGTGGTGTCGCCATTGAAGTCGCCCGTCGCAAAGGCAACATTCGCAGCTCCCACGAAGCCCATCCATCCCGAGGGGATCCGGTTCGGGGGGAGGAGGATGTCTCCCGTTCCAGTGCCGTGATAGACGATCATCTGCGCTCCGCCATCGGCCACTGGCAGCTCCGCGGTGGCGAGGTCGCCATGCCCGTCGCCGTCGAAGTCCGCGATCGCTACGCCGCTCGGCGTGAAGATCGGGACATATGGGTGTGGAGGACCGAAGCTCCCATCGCCGTGCCCTGAACCATCCGAGTGTCCGATCGCAACCACCAGGGAAGCAGCAGGCTGCTGACCGATCACCGCGAAATCCAGCACCCCATCACCGTTCAGATCGCCGAGCGCGAGGCCGACGAACGGCGGCAGCGGCGTGAGGCCCGTGGTGACCTGTAGCCCGAAGCCGCCATCGCCGAGGCCGCGAATGCCGACGACCGAGTCGTCCACGGCGACGGCGAGGTCCTGCCCGCCGAAGACGTTGCCGGCAATGACCGCGCTCGCGATGCCGCTGTTCTTGAACGCGGTGCTCCAGACAACCGGCCCGAACGTGCCGTCACCGCCGCCCAGCAGCAAACCCACGAACGTGTTGTCGGCGCTGACGAACGCGAGATCCGTGTGCCCATCGCCGTTGAAGTCAGCCGTGGCATGCGCGTACGCGGCCGGGCCTGGACCCGTGGCGATCGCCGTCTGGAACGTGCCGTCGCCATTTCCCAGGAGCACGCTGACTGTCTTCGTGCCGCCACCCAGGCTCGCGACGATGTCACGCTTCTTCACGCCCCGAACATCCGCGGTGCCAAGGACGAGCCGGCTGCCTCCGGTCCCGTCCATGATCAGCGCGGGCGGTGACGCAGGAGTGAGCTGTGCCTCCGCCGAGTAGTAGCGAAACAGCATCGCGTTGCTGGCGGTGCGCCCATCGGGGGTCTTCAGTGACACGGGAACGAAGCCGAGCGGCCCCGGTGTCTTCGGCGCAGTCACGCTGAGCGTCGTGGGCGTGGTCTTCGAGACGGTGGCCTGAGCGCCCGCAATGGTGACAGTCGTTCCAGGCACGAACCCCGAGCCCGTGATGACGAGCATGGTGCCACCCTCTGCATTCGCGGTTGACGGCGTCACCTTCGCGAGCGTGAGCGTGGCCGCCTGCGACGAGCCATCGTCAACCAACGTGCCCTGCGCCTCGCTCGAAGCATCAGAGCTTGCGGGGGAGTCGTTGCCAGAGAATGAGCTGCATGCCGCTGGAAGGACGAACCCGAACAGCGCGGTCGAGGAGGCCGCGATGATTCTCGATGCTCGGGCCATCGAGGGCGATCATAGCACCCGACTACAGCGGCCGCGCGGGCGCCTCACTTGCCGATGCAGAAGATGGAGAGGCCCGGGCACCAGGGGTTAGTGACCTTCATGTCGGGCTCGTGATCGGGGCTCGTGAGGCTTTCGCCGTCTGCGCAGAGATCCTTCGTGGCCTTCTCGGCGGTGAACGCGGTGGTGAGCGTCTCGCGGAACGCGGCGCGCGTCTTGTCGTTGTCCCAGCGGCCGTCCACGCCGTCCCACTTCTTCCACTCGCGGATGAAGTTGCACGCCTGCGTGCGGCTCGGGTTGCTCTCGGTGATCGCCGTGGTGGTGGAGAGCGAATCGGGGTCCATATTCGCGGCGAGCAGCGCCTCCTTGAACGAAGCCATGATCGCGGCGGACTCCTCGCGCGCGCACTGAAGGGCCGCGGGCTTGGTGTCGGGGTTCATGTCGGGGGCGACGCAGATGTCCATGTCCGAGAGCCACGCGTGCTGCTGGTTCGACATGCCGCTGTGCGCGCAGTTGTCCTGGATGGTGTGCATTGCGCGACCGAGCGCGTGCGCCAGGTTGTTGCCATTGGATCCTGCGGCGGGCGCCACACTCGGGTCGGGAGAACCGTCGATGTCGTTCTTCAGGATCGCGCGGACCTCGGCGCCGAGATCGTGCAGGCGCTTCTGCGCGGCAGCAGCCGCATCACACGTGGACTGTCCGAGCTCCGTCTGCGAGTGCGCGGAGAGGTCGGTCCACTCATTGTGGTCGACGTCGAACGCCTCCTGCTCGAGACGAACGCAGAACGCTTCCGGGAGCTTCGCGTCGCGGCAGGAGCGGCCGGTGATCTTGCTGTGGTCCTTCGTCTCGAGCGAGCTGGAGGTCGACTCCGCGACCGCATCATCATCGGTAGGGGCGGCCGCACAGCCGGCTCCGATGCCGACGGCGACGAGAGCGAAGGAGAAGAAAGCGAGCTTGGCGGAGGTAGGGAGCACTGTTGAATCCTTGGTAAGTCCAACCGCATTGGTTGGTCATACATGTAGGATAAGCACTTCCCATTCCACACCCACACAGGCTATAAGTATGCGGAATCATTGCTGACGACTGTCGAGCACCGCTGGAATGATCCGCTTTCAGTGGATCAAACACCAGCCAGCTCGGGATCGAGTGGAGGTCCAGGTCGAGGTCGAGGTCGAAGTTCAGGTCGAGGTCGAAGTTCAGGTCGAGGTCGAAGTTCAGGTCGAGGTCGAAGTCTTCCTCGAAGCCGTCGTCGTCGCCCCTACCAGGCCAGCTTCTTCAACGCCTTCTCGTGCAGCTCCGGATTCCCCGCCAGCACGCCGCTCGTGTTCTTCAGCGTTCGCCCGCGGTAGTCGAACGGCTTCCCCTTCGCGGTCGTCATCACGCCGCCCGCTCCCGTCACGATCGCCTCCGGTGCGCACGAGTCCCAGCGACAACCGGATGGACCAGGATGGCAGTAGAGGTCCACCTCGCCCGTTGCGACCTTCAGCGCCTTGCGCCCCGCGCTGCCGTACGGGATGAGCGCGCGTGTGCCCATGCGGTGCAGGATCGCGTCAGTCTTCGTGCTCTGGTGCGAGCGCGAAACGATGCATACTGCATCTTTCAGGGAGCGCGTCTCGCTCACGTGCATGCGCGTCTTGCGTCCCGACCTTGCGACCTTGAAGCTGCCGTAGCCGTCCGTGCTTCCGATGTATGCGCGCTCCTCGGTTGGAACGACGATCACGCCGAGCCGCGCGCGCCCTTCCACCGCGAGCCCGAGCATCACGCAGAACTCGCCGTTCTTTGCGACGAACTCGCGCGTGCCGTCCAGCGGGTCCACGAAGAACGCGGCCTCTGCGTCGCGGTGGTCCGCGTACGTGGACGGGTCGCTCTCTTCTGCCACGATGGGCACATGCGGGAAGGCGCGCGAGAGCTCGCGGATCAGACACGCGTTCGCCTGCTTGTCCGCGCGCGTGACGGGATCGTTCACGCCCTTCATCTCCACGCCGAAGTCCGCCTCGCCGTAGATCTTCTGGATGATGCGCGTGGCCTTCCACGCTGCCACGAGCATCTTCTCGAGCGCAGGCCCCGTGTCCTGCCACCGGCTCATACCAGCGGCCTCATACGTGAATACCGGCTTTTTCCAGGGTCTGCGTGAGCTCGCGCAGGTCGTCGTCGGGGAGGTATCTCGGCCCGCCGCCCGTCTCGCGCACCAGCTCCGTGAGCTGCTGCTCGGTCCTGGGCCCAAGGATCACGGCGGACACCAGGTGGCTCGAGAGCACGAAGCGGATGGCAGCGCCGCGCAGCGTCTCCACGTCTCCGCGCACCAGGTGCCGCAGCGAGCCCACGTCCGACACGCGTCGCTCCAGCTCCAGGCGCGTCCAGCGCTCCTGGCGATGATCGCCCTCGGTGAACTCCGTGTCCTTCGTCCAGTTCCCCGCGAGGAGCCCGTACGAGAGCGGCGAGTGCGCGAGCAGCCCCACGCGCGACACCATGATGTCGCCACCGACGCGGTTCACGTCGGACTGGTGGAGCAGGTTGTACGTCATGGAGAGGACCTCGGCGCCCTTGTCCACGGCAGCGCGCGCCACATCCAGATCGCCGGCGGACACGCCCCAGTGACGGAGCTTGCCCTCCTTCTTCAGCGTGTCCATCGCGGACGCCGCCTCACCCACGGAGAGCGCGTCCGGGCTGGGGTTGTGGAGCAGGTATACGTCGAGGGCGTCGCGCTTCAGTCGCTTCAGCGAGCGCTCCACCGCGCCGCGTAGATACTCCAGCGTGTAGCGCTTGGTGGGCGGATCCGTCCCGCGCTCCACCCCGCCGCGCGTGACCACGGTGACGTCCTTCTTTCCTTCGAGCACGCGGCCAAGGAGCGCTTCCATCTTGCCTGCGCCGTACACATCCGCCGTGTCCACGAGGTTGACGCCGATGTCGAGCGCGCGCGCGATGACGGCCTCGGTCTCTTTTTCGTCCATGCCCTCCGACGGGAGGCCCCAGCCGTCGCGCGACAGACCCCAGGTACCGAGCGCCAGCTCCGACACGACGATGCCGGTCTTTCCGAGGGGGCGAGATCGCACGGTTTTCTTGTACCACGTATCTTTCCGTGATTGTCAGGCGCGTGGCGCTTGACGCCGGGCAAATTACGCGCGATTCACGTGCGCGACAGGTCTTGCGCCCTGCCTCCGAGGCAAGGCGACAGGTTATACGCGCGGGGAGAGTCCCTGCGCTTTTTGGTGGAGGTTAAATCTATGCGCAGCAGCAGCATCATCGGTCTCGTCGTGTTCGGTTTGTTGGCGTCCGCATGTGGGGACAAGGATCAGGCGCCGCCGCCGAAGACCCCGGAGACCACGGCCGTTGCGACCACCACCGCGCCGCCGCCCCCGCCGGTCGACACCACACCGGCGCCGCCGCCGCCCGCGCCGAAGCCGACGATGGCGGAGCTCCAGCAGAAGGCTGGTCAGACCATCATGGAGGGCTTCAACTCCCACGACGCGAAGAAGGCCGCGAGCATCTACGCGGACGACGCGACGTTCCGCATGGCAGGCGCGCCCGCTGACGCCAAGGGTCGCGACGCGGTCCAGGCCGGCATGCAGAACCTGTTCGACAGCTTCTCCAACTTCAAGGCTGCGACGCAGTTCGTGTTCGCGAAGGGCGACGTCCTTGTCGCCGTCTGGAACATGACGGGCACGCACTCCGGCAACTTCATGGGCGTCAAGGCGACCGAGAAGCCCGTGGGCTGGACCGGCGCGAGCGTGCTCTGGTTCAACGCGGACGGCATGGTGAAGGAAGAGCACGTCTACTGGGACATGGGCACCGTGATGGCGCAGATCGGCGCCGCGCCGAAGGGCATGAAGGCCCGCGCGATCCCCGCGCTCGCCGCGCAGCCCACGATGTTCGCGTCCACCAGCAGCGACACGGAGCAGAAGAACCTCGACGCGTTCAAGATGTGGTACGGCAGCTTCGAGCAGAAGACGTCCGACGCGTTCGTCGCGCCGCTCACGGAGGACACCGAGTGGGACGACCTGGCGAACCCCATGGGTGTCATGAAGGGCACCAAGCTCGCGAAGCAGTACTTCACCGACCTGAAGAAGGGCTTCCCGGACGTCAAGGTCCAGGTCGCGAACGCCTGGGCGGTCGCTGACTTCGTCATCACCGAGAACGTGATGACCGGCACGCAGACGGGCCCGTTCATGGGCAAGCCGGCGAGCAAGAAGGCGCTCAACCTCCACGGCGTCGACATCGCCCAGATCAAGGACGGCAAGGTCGTCAAGGGCTGGTCGTTCGCGAACGGCGCCGAGATGGGCATGCAGCTCGGCTGGATCAAGATGCCGGACCCGAACGCGAAGGCGGCGGACCCCAAGGCCGTGACCCCCGCGAAGCCCGCGACGCCCGCCAAGCCGGCGACGCCCGCAACGCCCGCGAAGAAGTAATTCTTCTGCGTGAGTGAGAGAGCCCGCGGTGCCAGGAGCATCGCGGGCTTTCCGCTATTTGGCGCTACGATCTTGATGTGGATGCGGACTATGAAAAGCGGGCTGCCGTAGCTACTTTTGTGGGGTCGCGTGCTCTGCGAAGAACCAGTGGTACGCGCCGATGGTTCCCTCGGTGATCACGAGCTCGACTTGCGTGTTTGCGCTCGCGACGTCGCCGCTGATCGCGAATGGCGCCTCCACCCACTCCGTGTCCGCGAAGGCGATGTCCGTGACCTTCTTGCCGCCGACGCGGATCTCTCCTTTCACGCTCGCGTCGCCGCGGAGCCGCGCGAGACCCACGATCGCGGTGCCCGCGGGGAGCTTCACGTGGAAGAGCTCGTGGTTGCGGTTCGTGCGTCCGCCGTCCACCACCGGATGACCGTCGGGCGCGCTGGACTCCATGATGGCCTCCTCACCGTCGCGGGCGCCGAGCAGCTCGTAGCCGTGCTCCTTCTCGCTCTCCAGATCCGCGACGTCCAGCGTGTCGACGACTGTGCCCACGGCAGTCCACGGGGCCTCACCGCTCCCGAGCAGCGCGTAGTTCGCCTTGTAGACGCGCATGGTCTGGCCGCCGAGGATGCTGGAGTCGGTGACGACGGCCTCGTGCAGCGCCGGGCCGAAGACCGTGTCGGTCGCCATCCACTCCGGGTACACGATGAAGTGCGTGGGCAACGCGGAGGGTTGCGTGCGCAGCAGCCGCTCGTAGTGCTCGTAGCGTGACGCCGCGCCAGCGACCCAGTACGGTGCCTCGCTCGGAGTGGTGAGGCCAACTATGTCGAAGGTACGACGGTCCGAAAAATAGGCGACCGCGCCCGTGTCGTTCACGCCGATGCGCGCGTCCTCTGGCAGGTTCTCCTTGGCCCAGCGCCCAAGCGCGGCCTGCTGGCGATCGATGCCGCTCGCGCTCTGCGCGATGTCTTCCTTGACCCACTCGTAGTGATCCAGGAAGACGCCCATCACGCCGCCCGCGAGCACGAGCGAGATCGCCTGGAAGCGGATGCGCAGCCGCGACACGACCTCGCCCAGCAGATGGCAGAGACACATCACGCCGATGATGAGCCCGGGCGAGAACGGCCAGAGGTAGCGCAGGCGGTTCCAGAGGAACGTGACGTACGCGCACGGGATGAACATGCCGAGTCCGAACGCGAGCACCAGCGCGCCGCGCACCGGAGCTCGCTTGCGGGTGCCCGAGACGATGGCGGCGGAGAGACCGAGCAGCACGACGGGCGCGCCGCCCTTGGGCAGGAACTCGGCGGACCACACCTCGCCGTTCCAGATCTGCGTGACAAGGATCCGCACGTTGGCTTCGATGGACGCGCCGAGCGCGTAGTACGGGTTCCCCGGAAGCAGCTTCACCTGCGCAGTGCTGCTCGAGGCACTGCCAGTCAGGAGCCACAGGAAGAGCGGGTTCGCGCCAGCAGCGGCCGCCATGATGAGCCCGCGCGCACGCGAACGGAGCGTGTTTTCAGCGGGAAACGCGACCACCACGGCGGCCACGAGGAGCGCGTAGGCCTGGCCCTCTGGACGCAGCAGCGCCATCACGAGCGTCACGATCGCGAGCGAGCGGAGGCGCTTCTTCGTTCGCTCTGCGGGCGCGACCTCGCTCCATTCACTTGCAAGGCGAAGCGAACGCGCGATGGCCCATGCGAATGGCACGACCTCCATCCCGCTCGCGGCGCACCACACGAGCCCACCGAAGGTGAGCACCCCGAGAGCCGCTGCCCATCCCATGACGCGCGACGTGAGCTTCTCCGTGAGCTGCTGCGACTCGTACGCAAGGCCACCGAGCGCGCCAAAGCCGAAGAGCCACGCGGCCCATGTGAGCGAGGCGCCCTTGAGGCCCAGCAGCCAGAACGGCGCGAGCATGAGCGGCCACAGCAAGCTGGTAGCTCCGCTCGAGCGCACCGCGTCCGCTTGAAAGCGGAGCGGGTGACCCTCTGCGATCGCGCGCGCGTACTGGAAATGAATGTACGCGTCGTCGAGCGTGGGCGCGGCGTAGCCGACCTTCTCGCGCACGGCGTGGATGACGCTGAAAGCTAGCGCCGCAGTGGCGAGCGCGATCGGCAGCGCGCCCAGGACGCGGTTCGCGCGTGTCTCCCGGTTCTCCACTGCAATGGACCTGTCAGCGGTCCTTCACGACATCGAGCACTGTAGAGACCACCATCCCCTGCGCCACATCATCCAGCTTGTCATGCAGCGGCAGGGTGAGCGCGCGGGCGAAGAGGTCGTCCGTCACGGGGAAATCGCCCGGGACGTGGCCGTACTTGGACTTGAAGTAGGTGGTCATCGGCATGTGGTAGGTGCCGATCGTGGTCTCGATGCCGCGCTCCCGCAGCGTCTTGATGATGTCGGCGCGCTGCGGCGCTGCGGCGGCCGGCAGGAGCGTGACGTAGGACTGGTACGCGTGCGCATCGCCCTCTTGCACGGCCGGAGGCGGCGTGACGTTTGTGTCTTTGAACGCCTCGTTGTACTTCGCGGCCAGCGCGCGGCGCTTCTCCAGCAAGCGGTCCAGCTTGGACAGCTGCGTCACGCCGAGCGCGGCCTGGAACTCCGTCATGCGCGTGTTGAAGCCCGGCATGATGAAGTCCGGCGTCGCGGCATCCGGATCCAGGCCGTGGTTGCGGAGCGCGCGCAGGTGCTTCGCGATGCTCGCGTCATGCGTGGTGACGACACCGCCTTCCCCGGTGGTGATCGCCTTCCGCGGATGAAAGCTGAAGCAGCCCATGAGCCCGATGCTGCCGGCCTCCCTCTTGACGTGGCGAGCACCGAGCGCGCACGCGGCGTCCTCGATCACCGGAACGCCGTGATTCTGGGCGATCGCGGTGATGCGCGTGAGATCCGCGACCCGGCCGAACGCGTGCACGGGAATGATGGCGCGGATGTGTCGCTTCACCTCTGCGCTCTTCGTCAGCCGCGACAGGGCCTCTTCCAGCGCGTCCGGCGACATGTTGAAGGAGTGCGGCTCGATGTCCACGAACACGGGCTGCGCGCCACACAGCTCCACCACGTTCGCCGTGGTCAACCACGAGAACGCGGGCACGAGAACGATGTCGCCTGCGCGGACGCTGAGCGCGAGCAGCGCAAGATGCAGCGCGGCCGTGCAGTTCGTCACGGCGACCGCGTGCGGTACGTTCACGCGCTCCGCGAAGGCCTTCTCGAACGCGGCGACGCGCGCGCCTTGCACCAGGAACCCCGTCTCGAGCACCTCGCGTACGGCGGAAAAATCGTCTTCTTCGAGGACCGGGACGTTCAGGCGAATCATGGGTTTTGGTGCGGCCTTTTGCAGGTCAGAGCATCGACTTGTAGTACTCGGCCGTGCGGCGAATGCCCTCTTCGAGATGTACCTTCGCCTCGATGCCGAGGAGGTCCTTCATCTTCGTGGCCGAGGGGATGCGCAGCTCCACGTCGGCGGAGTCGCGTGCGACGAACGAGATCGTCGACTTCGAGCCCGTCACGCGGACGATCATCTCGGCCAGGCCGTACGTGGTGGCCACCGCGAGCTCGTTGCCAACGTTGAACGATTCGCCGACCGCCTTGGGGTTGGTGAACGCCGCCATGAGCACGTCGACCATGTCGTCGACGTAGCACCAGGAGCGGATCTGGGTGCCGGAGCCGTAGATGCTGATCGGCTCGTTCTTGAGCGCGCGCAGGATGAAGTTGCGGATGGCGCCTTCGCCGACCTGACCCGGTCCGTAGACGTTGAACGGGCGGATGACCACGGTCGGGAGCTTCTGCTCGCGGTGGTACATGATCGCCAGGTGCTCCTCGGCGAGCTTGCCCACGGCGTAAGCCCAGCGCGGCTCACCGACGCCGCCGACGGTGGTGCTGTCCTTCTCGGACACGCGGAAGGCGCGCTGTCCGTAGACCTCGCTGGTGGAGAAGCAGAGGACGCGATCGCAGGCGGGCAAACGCGCGGCGGCCTCGAGCACGTTGGCGGAGCCGAGCATGTTCACGCGCAGCGTGGTGACCGGGCTCTTCGTGACGGTGTCGATGCCAGCGATCGCGGCGCAGTGGACCACGATCGTGTGGCCCTTCATGCTCTCCTCGACCTTGGCGCCATCGAGCACGTCGCCCTTGATCAGCTTCACGTTCGCGTGGGTGCCGTACGACTTGTCTTTCAGCGAATCGCGCGCGAACGTGTCGTAGACGGTGATCTCGTTCTTCTCGTACAGCTTGCCGATGAGGCGCGAGCCGATGAACCCGGCGCCGCCGGTGATGAAGAACTTCTTGCCGGTGATCTCGCTCATGATGCGCTCCTGGGAGTTTCCACTTTGCCGCGCCCCAGGCCACGGAACACGAAGCCGGCCTTGATCGCCGCCGATGTCTCCACCATGTGACGTCCATCCACCAAAACCGGTGTCTTGAGCTCGGTCTTCAGTCTGGCGAGATCCAGGTTCTTGTACTCGTCGTGCGCGACCATGACGATCGCGGCGTTCGCGTTGTGCACCGTCTTCCACAGGTCGCCCTGGTATTTCGGGTACCAAGGGTCGTGCACCACGACCTGGGCGCCCCAGTCCTGGAGGTGCTCGATGAGCGCCTGGCTTGGGCTGTTGCGAACGTCATCTGAGTTCTCGAGGTACGCGTAGCCCAGCACGGCGAGCTTTGCGCCGTGTACGCCAAGCCCCATGTCCTCGAGCGCGTCTTCGACGAGCCGCGCGGTGTGGAGCGGCATGCCGTCATTGACAGCGCGCGCCGTGGAGATGAGCGACGTCTTCTCGGCCTGGATCCCGTGGACCAGGAGCCACGGATCCTTCGGGATGCAATGCCCGCCAACGCCCGCGCCCGCGATGAGCATGTTGCGACCCGGGGACTTGTTGACGAACTCGCGCACGCGGCGGAAGTCGGCACCCGACGACTCGCAGATGAGCGCGAGCTCGTTCGCGAATGCGATGTTCACGTCGCGGAAGGTGTTCTCCGCGGTCTTCGTGAGCTCCGCGGTGATGCAGTCCGTGGGGTCGAGCTCGCCGGCGACGATGGAGCGGTAGAGCGCGATCATGGCCTCCGCCGTGTCTGGCGTGGAGCCGCCGCACACACGGGAGAGCTCCTTCAGGTTCTTCAGCAGCTTGCCGGGCATCACGCGCTCCGGGCAGTGGCCAAGATAGAACCCGGTGTTGAGCTTGCGCTCCGAGTGCTTCTCCAGCAACGGCGCCACGAAGTTCACGGTGGTTCCAGGCGCCACGGTGGACTCCACGATCACGAGCGCGCCCTCTTTCATCACGCGGCCGAGCGCGCGGCATGCGCTGCGCAATGCCTCGAAGCGCGGCCGATGGTCGCTGGCCACGGGCGTGTCCACGTCGATGAGGATGATGTCTGCTGCCTTCAGCGAGTTGTAGTCCGTGGTCGCCGTGAGCTTCCCGCTCTTCGTGACCTCTGCGATGAGCTCGGGCAGGCCAGGCTCGATCCCCTCGATCGGGCACTCGCCTGCGTTGATCTTCTCGACGCGGTCCGCCTTGATCTCGACGCCGACGACCCTGAAGCCCGCGCCCGCAAGGGCCGAAGCGACCGAGATGCCCACGTAGCCAAGGCCAATGACACCAACGGTGGCCTTGCGCGACTCGATGAGGGAAATAAGTTCTTTCATGCCCGTCTGCGTGCTTTTAGTACGAAAGACCAGGCTCGTCTCGGGATTTTGGACCCGAATTTCCCGGACAACGTGCCCAGCTAGCGCCGCTCCAGCACCAGCTCCTCGAGCGTGACCTTCGCGCCTCCGCGGGAGAACACGCGCGCCTCCAGCTCGTGGACGGGGCGGTCAAAGGAGAGCTCCAGGCGCACGAGCTCTCCACCTGACGTCTGCGGCAACAGATTCGCCTCTGCCGAGCGTTCGATGACCACGTCCGGCTTGCCCGTGACCAGGTCCTTCACCGTCACGTCGAAGCCCACTGCACCCTTCGGCTCGGACACGCTTCCGATCCAGCGCACCACGTAGTTGCCCTTGGGTACGTCGATGTACGGGCCGAAGACCACGCAGCCTTCTTCACCACTCGCGGTGACGCGATCACCGGCGGCCTCGCCCTTCACGCGGCGAAGCTGAGGGAATGCGGCCTTCATCCGCATGGGCATGCGCAGGTCCTCGCCGTCGGGAATGGGCACGTCGAGCCAGTCGAGCGGCGCGCGAGCCGTCTCGTACACGGCCACGTCGAAGTAGTTGCCTGCGTTGAAGCGCTCGATGGGCGGGGGCAGCTTTGCAGTGGCGCGCGTTCTGGCCTCGGCCTCGTCGGGAGCGGAGGCCACGTAGAAGCGCGTCGGCAGGGCGGGGCGATCGAAGCACGTCGTCCGCGTGTTCCATTTGTACGGGCGCAGGTCACTGTCGAAATACACGGAGCAGTCCAGGGTCTCGCCGTTCGAGAGCAGCGTGACAAGGTTCGCGTTCCAGTACGTGGAGAAGCCGTGGGTGAGGCCGCGCGCTCGCAGCTCGTTCGCGAGCTCCTGATGCGCGCCGCGGTTCGCCCACTGCCCCGAGTCGTTCTGCAGGCTGTAGCTGCCGACGATGCGCAAGAGCGAGAACACCGCGGTCAGCGGCGCGAGGACCAGCCATGCGAGCGCGATGCGGCGCCATGCGCGCGACTCCGACAGCGCCTCCACAGCGATGATCGCCGCGAGCCCGAAGCACACGAGCAGGCTCGGCATCAGGTAACGCACCGACCACGGGTTCACCACCAGGTTGCCGACGACGAGCGGGAGCACTGCGGCCGAGAGCTGCGCCAGCACGGCAACACACGCGAATCGCTTCACCGTCAGCTCGCGCGATGCAAAGACGTGGCGCACGACCAGGGCGATCGCGCCGAGCATGAACAAGATCGGCGGCACGACCAGCAGGTTCACCTGGCCCTGCTCGCCCGCCAGGAACGCGATGCCGCGCCCCAGGGTCTCCACGTTCTCCTTGATGCCAGCCAGATCCTTCAGGTGGAAGGCGTTGTGGCCAGACGGAATGGAGAAGGTGACGACGCGCCTGATCACCAGCTCGTACCCAAGAACGGCAAGCCCGTACGCGGCGAGCGCGCCACCGGCGACCTGTCCGCGCGCGCGGAGCGATACGCCGCGCCAGGGCCACAGACACCCCAGGACGATCGGGCTCGCAGTGAACACCAGCCCGCGCGCAGGGCTCTGGATCGAGACCGCGAAGATCAGGAAAAATCCCAGCGCTGCGAGCCGCGCACGCGCACGCGGCTTTCCGCTATCCGGCCAGAGGAGCAGCGCGCCCGGGAGCGTGTAGATCACGGCGTAGATGCTCGAGGCGAATCCGTACGACAGCTCCACGTACACGAAGAGCACGTGAAGGCGCGACCAGGCCATCAACATGAGGCTCGCGCCGAAGAGCGCGGTGAGACGGTCGCCCCCGGCGCGTCGGTACGCCCACGTCACTGCGGCGATCTCCGCGGTGAACCCCAGGATGCTGGCCACCTGAAGGGCAAGAGGAGACACGCCCAGGAGGGCCACGGGAACGAGCGCGGCGATGTGCGGCGCGAAGAACCACACCTCGCCGTTGCCGTAGTACCAGTCACCGAAGACCGGAGCGTGCGCATGGAGCGCGCGGCTTGCCATCAGCACCGTTGCGGCCGCATCGGAATGGATCACGTGCCGGAACTTCACGCCGTACAGGTACACGGCGTCCACGAGCAACGTGCCCAACGTCAGCACGATCAGCGCGCGGAGCCATCGGGGGCGGCTTTCCGACATGGCGCTCTTGTACACCGAAGCGCGCTCGCTCGCAGGCCGGTTGTCGCCGCGCGCGGAACGCGAAAACGGGCTCGTGTCGCTGGGGTGCGGTGTTAAGGTGCGCCGCGTGGAAGTGCATCCCCCGGCGGCGCCCTCGAAGACCGGCCTGCGCGCCGTGCTGGGCGCGCATCGCTGGGCGCTCCTGCTGTTCCTCGTGGGCGCGGTGGTGCATCTGGTCCGGCTGGATGTGTGGCCGGCGCCCGCCGGCGACGAGGTCAACTGGTTCGAGATGGCGGAGGACGCACACGCCGGTGGCAGCCCGCAGCTCCAGGGCATTGCTGGCTTCGCGTCCACGCTCTTCGCGCGCCTCGTGGCCGTGGGATTCGTTGGCGGAAAGATCGACTGGTGGCACGCACGGCTCCCGCTCGCGCTCTCCGTGCTGATCCTCGCGGCCCTCTCGTATGGGGTGCTTTTCAGGGCCGGGCGGTCTCGCGCGGGGCTCTTCTTCATGGCGTGGCAGCTCTTCTCGCCGTGGGCGCTCGTGTGGAGTCGCACTGTTTCCGTCTCGTACGCGATCATGAGCGGGCTCGGTGCGCTTGGAACGCTCGTTTTCTGGATCGCGCTGGACGAGAAGCGCGCAACGCCGCGCACGCTCGGGCTCGTCATCGGGTCTCAGCTCTTGATGCTGGACCTCTATCTGTCGCCGTTCGCGTGCGCGCCTCTCGTGGCCTCCGCGCTCGTGCTCCTCATGCACCCCGCACGACGAAGCATCCTGCGCTCGCCCGGGCCGTGGCTCTCGCTCGCCTTCGCGGCCGTGGAGGTGTTTCCCATGGCGCGCGCCGCATCGGGTGTGGCGGGCCTGCACGGCTACACGTGGGCGCAGATCTCGGAGAACGCCGCGTCACGATCCCTGCTGTTTCTACGCGCGATCGTGGACGGTCTGGATGGGACGGCCACGCTGCAGCATTTCCTGTGGTGCACCAGCGCGACGCCCGTGTTCTCCGCCGTCATCCTCTTCATGGCACGGATGTCCGTGCTCGTGATCGGTGCGCTCGTTCTTCGCGCCGCGGTCCGGGGAGCCGCGCGCGCCGAGGAGCCGTGGGCCATGCGCGCGGTCCTCACCGTCGCCGTGGCGCTCTTGACCACGCCGGTGTTGCTCGCGCCGGCGCGCGACTGGTCCATGCCCACCATCGACAGTGACCGCTACGCCTTCGCCTGGAGCATGCCCGCTGGAATGCTCGTCGCGCTCGTGACGAGCCGCGGCGCTCGCCTGGAACGCGTCCTCTCGCGCGCCGCGATGCTCGCGTGGGTGGTCCTGCCTGGGGCCGCGCTCGTCGTGATGGCCTATCTCGGGCCAGGGCCGGACTGCGGCGTCGATCGAGACGGCGGTGGCGCGTGGCGTGGTTGGCGCAGCGTCGCGGGGCCCAAGGCGCTCCCGGACTGGCTCGCCGACGAGAGCATGCGCGCGGCGGAGGGCGGGGACGCGGTGCTCGTCATCGACGACTTCTTCAGCCTGCGTGCGGTCCAGGTCTCGCTCCGGCTTCGCGGCGCGCGCGTGAAGCTGCTCTGGCCCGAGCACGACGCCCAGCAAGAGCCCATGCTTCCGAGCGGGCGACTACTCGTGGCCCTCTGGCCCCCGTCTCTCTTTCCGCAGGAGCGCCCCGAGGGCACCGAAGGTCCCAGCATGCGGCTGCGCGAGATCGTGGAAAAGCGCGGCGGCCGAAGGGTCGCAGAAGCCACGGCGCAAAACGGTCGTCCAGTCCTGGAGCTGTGGGTCCTGGACGCCGCTGCGCCATGAGCGTGCGCGCGGTCGTGTGGGCGTTGTGCATCAGCGTTGCCGACCGTGGTCACCGGTTCGTCCGTCCGTGGCCACCTGGGTCTGGCGGGAACCCGGCAAACTCCCTGTCGCGTGCACGGCACGCGCGATGCTTGCGCACCCGCTGATATGCGAGTCGCGGCGGAAGTTGATAGAATGGAGCCCATGGTCACTGCGACCGAGCTCCAGCACCTGCGCCCCGTGAAGGCGCTCGCCTTTCCCGCATCCGATCCGGAGTGGGAGATGGGCGAGTCAGGACGTCACGGGCGCATGTGCGATCTTGTCTACCAGCTGCTCAGGCATGCGGTGGGCGATGGGCATTCCGTGGGCAAGGACAACTTCGTCTACTGGGACGCGAGCACGCCGCGACGCAAGTGTGCGCCGGATGTGTTCGTGAAGCTCGGGGTGCCGCACGCGCTGTTCGATGCGTGGAAGACGTGGGAGCACGGCGCGCCGGAGCTGGCGCTGGAGATCGTGAGCCCGAGCGACTCGCCCGAGAAGCTCACGTGGAAAGAGAAGATGGAACGCTACCTCGCGCTCGGGGTGCGGGAGCTTGTCGCCTTCCACGTCGAGTCGCCTGTCGGGTCGCGGCTCCGCGCGTGGGATCGCCTCGAGAACGATCTCGTGGAGCGTCTGGTAGAGAACGAGACCACGCCATGCGTGACGCTGGGTGGCCTCCACTGGGTGCTTGTGCCGAGCCGTGCGCCGAGCGGGGAGGACCTGCCCATCGCGCTGCGCCTCGCGCGAGAACCCGCGGGGAGCGGGCTCGTGCCGACGTACGCGGAGGCCAGAGAAGCGGAGGCCATCGCGCGCGCCGCCGCGGCGACCGCGGAGGTGGTCAGTCTCCGCGCAGAGCTCGCAGCCGCACGGAATCGATAGGCGGCCGGTTCGTCCAGTCCGTCAGCGGCACATTCGCGCACCCGGTGCCATGAGCGGCGCGTTTCGACTATCATGCTGGGCCGATGAGCGATCCGAGGAGCGGCGACACGAGGGTGCTTGTCACGGGCGCCGCTGGCCTCGTCGGGCACGCGGTGGTCTCACATCTGGTGTCTGCGGGCGCCATGGCTGTCGCCGTGGATCATGCCGGCGCTCGCGCCGAGCTGCCCGTCCCGCTGCGCTCGATTGACCTGGTCACGGAGGCGTGGCCGGACGGGCCGTGGGACGCGATCGTTCACTGCGCCGCGCAGGTGCCCATGAAGTACGAAGGCCCGGAGGCGGAAGCGGCGGAGCGCGCCAACCGCGTGATGGACGAGCGGGCGATCGAGCTCGCTACAAAGACCGGCGCCCACCTTGTCTTCCTGTCCTCCGGAAGCGTGTATGGTGCAACCATTGGCACCATCGACGAGCAGACGCCGGCCGCGCCGACGCTCGGCTATTCCAGGGAGAAGCTGGCCACCGAGCAGGCGATCAAGGCGAGGGGCGACGCGCTGTCTGCCACCATCTTCCGCCTTGTCGCGCCGTACGGTTCGCGTCAGAAGCGCGCGACGGTGCTCCTGCGCTTCATCGACCTGGCGCTGTCGGGCGCGCCGCTCCGCTACTACGGGACGGGCGGCCGCACGCAGGACTTCATCCACGTGGATGACGTGGCGGGCGCGATCGCAGCCGCCATCGCGAAGCGGGCACTGGGCACGTTCATCCTTGCGTCCGGCGAGACGATCACGATGCGCGATCTCGCGAACCTCGTTGTCTCCGTGACGAAGAGCACGAGCCCCGTCGAGCCCGCCAACCTGCCCGACGCGGAGGAGGGCAAACAGATCCGCTACGACATTCGCCGCCTGCGCGAGGCCCTCGCGTTCACGCCTTCTCGCGCGCTGTCCGATGGTATTGCTGCGTGGGCTGCCATCCGCCGCGCCGCCGCCGCACCGAGCTCATCATGACCGCCCTTCACTGGCACATTCCCGCTCTCCCATTCATCTATCGTCCACTCGAGACGCCAGACAACGGCTACGGGCTGCCCAACACGCTGCCGTTCGTCGTCACGCTCGACGAGACCAGCGGCCTCCTCCGCCAGCTTCCAGATGCTGCGGTCGCCGCCGCGCTCGAGCGCGCCTATGAGGTGGGCTCCGAGATCCCGGGCCTCATGGAGGAGCAGGGCATTGGTCGCGAGTACGCAGACGACTTCATCGCGCTGCTCGCAGATGCGCGCGGCTCCGCGGATCTCGCGGGCGCTCGCGTCCTGGAGATCGGCTGCGGCACCGGCTACCTGCTCTCGCGCATGCGCGATCTGGGCGCCACCGTCCTTGGCGTGGAGCCAGGACCCCACGGACAGACCGGCAGCAAGACCTACGGTGTCCCCGTGGTGCAGGGCTTCTTTCCGTGCGAGGGCGTCGCGGGTGAGTTCGATCTCATCGTGATGTATCTGGTCCTTGAGCACCTCCCCGACCCCACGGTGCTCATCTCACAGGCGTGCTCACACCTCGCAAAGGGCGGGCGTGTTGCGATCGTCGTCCCGGACGCGGAGCCGTTCCTGGAAGAAGGTGACGTCTCCACGCTCTTCCACGAGCACTACTCGTACTTCACCGCCGCCACGCTCGCGACCACGCTCCGCAAGACCGGCGCGACCGGAATCCGCGTCCGGCGCAGCGCGCTCGCGAAGCTCCTCTTCGCCACGTTCGGCGTTGCTTCATCGAATGAGCGTGACGCGCACCCGGATGACGTCGCGTTCGATCGCACGCTCGCTAGCTCGATCGCTCTCGCGCACGGCTTTCAGGCGGCCGTGGCGCAGACCACGAAGCGACTCGAAGACTACCTCTCGGACGCACGCAGCAAGGGCGAGAGCGTCGGGGTGTACGTGCCGGGCCGATTCGTGAACTACGTGGCCATGGCCGGCCTCTCCGTGACGGGGCTCCGCTTCTTCGACGACAGCGCCGCCACGCACGGGAAGTTTTTTCCGGGCATTGCGGTCGCGGTCGAGAACCGTGATGACCTCATCAAACGTCCGGCGTCCCGAGTTCTCGTGATGAGCAAGTCCTTCGGCAAGAAGATCAAGGATCGTCTTGTTCCGCTGCTGCCGTCGACAACCGCGATCACGACCCTGGACGAGCTCTGATGCTCCTCGGCTTCTATTCGGACGCTCATGGGAACCCGCGCGGCGCGGAGGCGTGCCTTCGTGTCCTGTCCCAGCAGCGGCTCGATCGCCTGTATTTTCTCGGCGATGCCGTCGGCTACATGCCGGACGCGGAGGCCGTGCTCGACCTGGTGTTGCAGAGCGGCGCGCACTGCATCCGCGGCAATCACGAGGAGATGCTCCTTGGCAACCTGCCCTACACCGCGGCACGCGAGGCGATTTACCGCATCGCCCCTGCGCGCGACCGGCTCACGCACGAGCATCGCGCGTTCATCACCTCGTGGCCGCTGCGCCGCGAAGAGACGCATGACGGCGTCCGCTTCCTCCTTGTCCACGGCAGCCCCACCGATCCCATCGGCGGGTACGTCTACCCCGACACGGAGCTCACGGGCTTTGCGGAGCTTTCATGCGACGTCGTCCTCATGGGGCAGACGCATCGCCCGTTCGTGCGCACCGCCGGCGCGGTCACCGCGATCAACGTGGGCTCGTCCGGGATGCCGCGCGACGTCGGCAACCTGGCCAGCTGCGCGGTCTACGACACGTCCTCACGCACGGCGGAGATCTTGCGGGTCCCGTTCGACGCCGCCCGGGTGGTGATGGACCTGGGGGACCGCGTGGACGCATCCGTCTCTGCGTGCCTTGAGCGCAAAGCCAAAGGTGATATCGTCGGGCGACTTATCGATGAAAGAGCTTGAATCTGGCCCTGTAGTCCTGGTCACGGGCGTTGGCGGCGGAGGGATCGGGGAGCAGATCCTGAAGGCCCTGCGCCTGGCCCCGACGAAGTACGAGATCGTCGGCTGCGACGCGTCCGCGCAGAGCACCGGCCTTCTCACGGTGGACCATCCGTACCTTGCGCCTGCTGCGCGTGAGCCCAACTACGTGCCTTCGCTCCTCGCGCTCTGCAAGAAGCACGGAGCGCGTGCGGTGTTTCCGGGGTCGGAGCCGGAGCTCCGCGTCATCTCGGAGAACCGCGCCGCGTTCGAGGCGGCGGGGGTCTTCCTGCCCATCAATCCGCACAGCGTGATCGAGACCTGCCTGGACAAGGACAAGACCACGCAGTTTCTCTCCTCGCACGGATTCGACGCACCGAAGAGCATCCGCATCGACGACGAAGCCGATCTCGCCAAGGTCGATTTTTTCCCTGCCGTGGTGAAGCCGTATCTCGGCGGCGGCGGCAGCTCGGACGTCACCATCGCGCAGGATGCGGGGGAGCTCCGTGCGCTGGCAAAGCTCCTTCTCCTTGGTGGGCGCAAGCTGGTGGTGCAGGAGTACGTGGGCACGCCCGAGGGCGAGTACACCGTGGGTGTGCTCACTGCGATGGATGGGCGCGTGCTCAACTCCATCGCGCTCCGTCGCTTCATCCTCTCTGCGCTCGGCAATCGCCTGAAGACGCCGAACCGCACGGGCCGCGAAGACCTTGGCCCCACGCTCGCGATCTCGAGCGGCATCTCCCAGGGCGAGATCGGCGCCTTTCCAGAGGTCACGAAGCGGTGCGAGGAGATCGCGGCGGCGCTTGGCAGCAGAGGACCGCTCAACATCCAGGTGCGGTTCGTACAGGGCAAGGTCTACGTGTTCGAGATCAACCCGCGGTTTTCCGGGACCACGTGCATGCGCGCGATGGTCGGCTACAACGAGCCGGACGTGCTGATGCGCGAGCACCTTGGTGAGACGGTAAGTGCCCGCTTCGCGTACCGCTCCGGTGTCATCCTTCGCGGCTTGCAAGAGACGTTGATCGAGAACCGCACGTTCCCGAAGGCGTCGGACCTCGCATGACGGAGAGTCCCAAACCCGATCCGAAGGCGGTCGCCGCGGAGCCGTGCATCTCCGTGTGCATCATGACATGGAACGAGCCGGCGACCGTGGCGAGCGTGGTGGAGGAGCAGCTCGCGACGCTCGGTAAGCTGGGCGTCACGCACGAGGTGCTCATCATCGACGACGGCAGCACCGACGAGACGCGAGCGATCGTGGACGAGCTCGCCGCGCGATTCCCCGACGCGGTCCGGATCGTTCGACACACCGAGAACCGCGGGCTCGGAGGCGTGTATCGCTCCGGGCTGAAAGAGGCGAAGGGTCGCTTCATCTCCTTCTTTCCGGCAGACGGTCAGTTCCCCGCGTCGATCCTGGAGCAGTATTACCCATTGGCCGAGCAGTACGATCTCGTACTTGGCAATCTGCCCGGCCGCGGTGACTCTCTACTTGGTGCCGTGCTCACGCGCACCGAGCGTCTCGTGAACCGCGCCCTCGTCGGCAAGATCCCGCGCCTCGAAGGCGTGTTCATGCTTCGCCGCGAGATCCTCACGCGCTTCCCGCTCATCAGTGATGGTCGCGGCTGGGCGATAGTGTGGGAGCTCCTGATCCGTGCGCAGCGCGCGAAGGCACGCATGATCGGAGTGCCCACCACGCTGCGCCCGCGCAGCCACGGCAAATCCAAGGTCTCGAACTGGCGCTACATCCAGGCAAACCTGCGCCAGCTAGCGGGCCTCCGCGCCATCCTCCGCGCCAACCCCAACCCCTGAATCCGGGTCACGCGCTGACCTCGACGGGCGGGCGAGCCTCTTACGTCGCGACCTTCGTGCGTTGAACCTCTTTTTCGAACCGGCAGTGATGAGAGGGCTGGCGGTGGCGCTGGTGGCAGCGCGGCGCGTTGGCCGCCCATTCGCGCTGACGGTGATGGATGCCTTTAGCGGAACAGGTAGACGGCGCCCGTGCCTGGCGCTGACGTGTCGTCTTGATCTCCGTTGATGCCCTTGGCAGCGCTGGATTCGAGGGGCGCCCCGACCGCGAGCAGAGTTCCATCTCCTGATAGCGCGACGCTGGTTCCGAAGAAGGATCCTGGCCTGGTGTTGGATGCCTTCACGTACGTACGTGACCACGCGTTGTCGACCGCATGCGCGAAGACCCATGCGGCGCCGCCATTTTCGCAGAATCCAGCGTCCGCGAGCTCCGCGGCAGCGCCCACGCCATTGGCGCAACGATCGTCGAGCAGCGCGGATACGGCTAGAGTGCGCGCGTTCGCGGACAGCGAAAGGCCCCAGCCAAACGCGTCAGACGTATTCGATGAGGCGAGCGGATCGGGATCGGAAAACGTTTGTTGCTCGCTCCAGACGCCAGCCGAGAGGGCATACAGCCGTGCGGCTCCGATGACCGTCTGGTGCGTGCCGCAAAGGTCAGTACAAGCGATCGGATCGCTCTGCCCGGTCGCGACGAGCTGCCCGTCGGCCGATATCGCGATCGCGGCGACTGTGCTTGTCGAGCGACCCATGGCGGCGCTTGGCGGCATGATGCTTCCGTTGGATGCCCAGGCACCCGCGCCCCGCAGCATCATCTGAACGTCTTGGTGGCCGCTATTGACTCCGCCTGGGTACTGGATCTGAGCAAGGGCCTCACCACGTGCGGATAGAGCCATAGCGAACGTGACCGCTCCCGGCGCGATAGGCAAGCTCGTCTGGAAGGACCACTCGCCGACCCTCGTGTAGATCGACGGGCCAACCGCAAGCGTGGTTCCGTCTGCGGAGAGCGCAAAATCCGCCGTTCCCCGGATGATGGCGTGTTCGAGCCACGCGCCCTTCCGGCGCTCGAAGACGTAGGTGATTGCCGCGGGAAATGTGGGAGAGCCCCGCGCGCCGACCGCAAGGACGTTGCCGTCCGCACTCAGCTGAACGCTACAACCAAACTCTCTGTTGTATGCGTTGTCCGAAGCCTTCAGATAAGCCTCTTGGCTCCACACGTCGCCCGCACCGCGCACGAAGAGGTAGACCGCACCGGCACCAGAGTATTGACCCCCAGCATCGTGATCTTGTGTCTCGTCGCCGTCCACACCCCGGCTGTCACCCGACTCGCCTATCGCCCCTACGGCCAGCGTCGATCCGTCGGCCGAGAGCGCCACGCTCGCACGGCGCGCTCTTCCTGTCTCCTTTGCCAGGTACGGAATGCCACCGAAGTGCATCGCCACGCCGGGGGTTGTGTTCGATGGCTTGATGTACGCCACCTGGGTCGTGAAGACATGGCCCGCGACGACAACCGGAGGAGAAGCATCGGATGTGACACCAGGGCCGGAGTCGCCGACCACAGCTCCATCTGCGGTGGAGCTCGCATCTGGTGCTACCTCATCGCGAATACGTCCGCGGTCGAAGTTGGTGGCAAGCTCGCACCCCACCATCATGGTTAGCAGCGAGAGCGCGACTGTTGCGGCGAAGGTGAACGAGACTCGCATGACGGTCCTTGTGTCGTGACGCGCGTTCTCATCACCCATGGTCCAACTATCTCACGGGAGCAGCGCTTCTACGCATCCGCGCCAGAATTGCCGCTAAGGGCGGTCGGGCCCCGACGTGAGGCGCAGGTCCAGGTCTCCGTGGTGGGCGGATACCAGCGGAAGGAGCGCGCGGTCATCGTCGGTACCTTCGACCACGCTCATCCATGCTTCGGGCGCTGCCCTCACGGTGGCGTAACCAAGCTGCGGCGAAGCGATGAGCATCAACGTGACGTGGGTCGCGGCACTCCCGCCTTCCGCCGCGCCCGCGAGCCCCGCGGCCACCGCGAGCTCCGACGGGACCGATGGCGCGTGGAGCTCGGTCACGCCGGCGGGCACGGGGAATACGATCCACGACTCCGTGATGGTGGTGATCCCCGTGTTGTCCGGGTTGGTCGGTGCGTAGGTGAGGTGAAGGACGGCGCTCGCATCGACGGCCAATGGTGCGGCAAGCGACCACGACACGACGCGTGAAAGCCCCTCGGTGACGGACGCGCCCATGATCTGGGGAAGAAACGTGGCGTACGAGTCGATGGCCGTGGTCGCGACGAGGCCACGGCGAACGTGTGTCTGGAACGGCGTACGCGAAGAACCTCCGTAGCTCTCGACCATCGCCGACGCGAAGCCGGTGGGAGGCAGCAAGTAGTGGAAGACCGACTGGTCTTTGAAATCCCGGTACTGAGGCAGCGAGTAGGCGGCATCGTCCGCGACGAAGTAGATGTGTGTCCTCGGGAAGAAGTTGCTGACTGTGAACGACGCGAGGCCCACGTCGCCGGCAATGAGGTCCGCGGATGAGACATCCACCGTGCTCGGGGCGCCGCCGTCCACGGCAAGCGGAAAGGTCTTCAGGGCGTTGCGATACTCAATCATCGTGCCCCCATCGTTACCCATGGGCAGCAGCTCTTCGACCGAGAAGATCGCCTCGACGCCACCGTCCGCTGGGCAGCCCGCCGCGACTGTAGCGGAGTAGGAAGTCGTGGAAGGGCCTGCCGAGGAGATCCCTTCTTTGAGCACGCACCCTTGCGCGAGGTCGAGCCGTGGGATGGACGTCGGCGGGTTGTCGGGGACTTCGATTGTACCCTGGACGCGGGCGACGTAGTCGCCAGGAGGTCCCGCGTCGTCGCTACTCCCACGCAACATCCCACGCAACAGGCGGATGATGTCGCCGCCCTGAACAGAAGCGATCGTCACGAGGCCGCTCGTCGGCAGGAGCGCGGTGAGTGAACCGCCGCCAGGAAGCGGAGCTGCCGCGCGGCCATCCTTGTCCGTCCGCACCATCGTGGTCTGACCGGACGGATCGACGAAGTAGCAGGCCTGGCCCGCGACGCCCTCACGGGTGCCTCGGTCCGTGACGATGACCGTCACGAGCGCGGCGGCGTCCAGAATCACACCGCCCTCGGTCGACGAGGCGTCCGGATTGCCACCGTCATCGCTCCCATCGGCGGACTCGGCCGGGACGCGCGACCGATCGAAGCTCGTCACGAGCTCGCACGCGGTCAGGCCGCCCAGCACGACCGCGCACGAGAGAACGAGGAGAGAAACACGCATCATCCTGGTAGTTGTGTCGTCGCCCACGATTTCGTCACAGCCCTTCCTCGGCATCTGGGGGAGTTGGCCTGCGCCCCCGCTACCATCAACGCGGTGAAATGCCCCGACATCGACGCCCGAAAGTCGCGTCCGAAGTGGGCCTGATCGGCGTAGCCGAGGGACGCCGCGAGCTCGGCAAGCGACGGGAGAGTCGCTCAGCTGCAATTGCCAGCTCGACTTCCCCATCATTTCAGAACCGGCCTCATCGGCGCGCTTGATCCAGTCACGCAGCGCGGTTTCGGTCGAGGTCCTTCGCTACCTGCCCCACGGTCCGGTCGCCGCCCTTGCAGAGGCGCACCGCATCCGCCTTGAATTCCGCAGTAAAGTGCCTTCGTGCTCGTCGTGGCTTTCGCTTCGTCATCCGACACTCCTCGCGCATCATCGCGCGTTTTGGGGTGTCCACGAAAGCGGGGGAGGATGACGGCGAGCTCGTGGCGCAAGAGGTGTCGGCGCATCTCTATGCGGCGCCCGACAGTCGGCGAAGGGTCTTGCTTTGCCAGAACGGTGGACCAGGTGCGGGCGCGCGCTCAGGGAGGATCCGCACAAGCCCCTCCGACCTCGTCTGCACCCGCCCCTGCTTCTCTTCGTGCGCGCGAATCTTCACGCAGCCGTGAGCACCGTACCTGTCGCAGCGCGCGATCACAGCCACGTGTGATCCTCGATCACAGCCACGTGTGATCCTCGATCACAGCCACGTGTGATCCTCGATCACAGCCACGTGTGATCCTCGATCAC
>JBBRNJ010000074.1:0-45475 GCA_038230375.1 Polyangiales bacterium
CGGCGGCGGCGGCGGCATGTGGGGCGGTCGCCAGAGCAACAAGGAGAATGGCTCGACCTGCGATCACAACAAGGACGGTAACCAGGGAGCGGACGGCGAGTACGGTCGGCCAGACGGCCAGGACGGCGCGCCCGGCAGTGTCTCGGTCGTGCGAGAGCCGGCGGACAAGATGTTCCCGGGTGGCGTGAAGATCGGCTCGCTGCAGGTGGGCAAGCGCGAGCGACCGCCTCCTCCTGCGGGCGCACCGAAGAAGCCACCGACGAGCGGACTGGCTGCGGCCGGGCTCGGAGGCGGGGCTCCTGCGCCTGCCAGTAGCGGCGGTGCGGCGCCGCCCGGTCCACCGTCGCAGCGTGCGCCCACCGCGCCGAACAACCGGGATGCGCAGCCTGCTCTCGTGCCGCCGTCGCCTCTCGCGGCCACCATCGGCACGGGCACCTTCGCGGTCGCGCCGATGAAGGTCGTGAACGAGCAGGGCCAAGGGATCCTCGAGGTGCGTGCGGACGGCTCGCTCTGGCTGCTCAGTCCGAAGACAGTGAAGGTCGGTGAGGTCCACGGCGGCGTGCTCGGGCTCATCGACGGCACGGCGCTCTCGATCTCCAAGGAAGGCACGCTCTTCAGCACCACGCCCTCTTCGAAGAAGGCAGAGCCGGGCGGCACCATCGACGCAAGCGGCGTCGTGAAGGACAAGACCATGGGCGTGATTCACATCGACCCCAGCGGCGCCATCACCGCGGATCGCACCCGCTCGCGTGCGAAGCTCCGGTTCGCGAAGCCCGTGCCTGCGAACGCGAAGGCGCTCGCCGGAGTCGTCGGCGGAATGGCGATCGCGCTCTCGAAGTGACCTCGCGCTGGATGCCCGTGGTGCTAGTTCTCTTGCGGGAAGCAAGGAATGGCGCCGACGTTCGAGCTCTTCGTGTGTGGCATGTTCGGGCTGGTCGCTGGCTCGCTCTCCGGCTTCCTCGGAATCGGTGGCGGCGCGGTGCTGGCTCCGCTCCTGGTGGTCACGCTCGGAATCGAACAGCATCGCGCACAGGGCATCTCGCTCGCTGCGCTTCTGCCGCCCGTCGGTCTGCCGGCGGTGCTGGCATACAAGAAGAGCGGCGTGCGCATCCTCGTGCCGCTCGTCGTCGCGCTCGCATGTAGCTTCGCGGTGGGGGCCTTCGCTGGTGCGTGGCTCGTGCACCGCATTCCGTCACGTGAGCTCCGCTGGTCGTTCGCGGCGTTTCTCGTGCTCGCTGCCTTCAATGCGGCGTTCTCGCGCGCGCCCGACGTCGCAGCGCCGAGCTCCCCGGGACCTGCGCACGTGAGCTTGGCGGACACGCCGTCCCCGTGGCTCGGGCTACCGATCGGCCTTGCGGCAGGAGCGATGTCCGGCCTGCTGGGCATTGGCGGTGGGCTCGTGGCCATGCCACTGCTTCGCAAGGCTGCGCGCCTCACGCGGCTTTCGGCGACCGCAACGACGCTCGCCATGATGCTTCCGCCCATCGGCCTGCCTGCGGTCCTTGTCTACGCAAAGGAGCAGGGCGGGCTGCCGTGGCCGATGCTCGGCGCGGTGATGCTAGGGTTCGCCGTGGGCGGAGGGCTTGGCGCGCGCCTGTCGGGCCGCGTGAACGAGCGGCTTGCGACCTACGTCTATGCGGGCTTCATCGCGCTCATGGCGATCGTGCTGGTCGCGCGCGGGTGAGCTTCTTTTTTGGCGATGGCATTCGGAAGATTTCCAAACGGGGACTCGGAAGATCTCCCAATCCCGCGTAATGGAGGAGCAGGAACCAGGTCTTTCATGGGTGGAATGCGCCTTGCTGTTCGCTCTGCGATGAGACGTCCCGCGTGGATCATCGCGTTCATGCTGGGCGCGATCAGCGTGGTGAGCGTGGCCGCCTACTGGGACGAGGAGCGCGAGAGCACGGCTGCGCTCGACGACTTCGCGCAGGCGCAGTTCACGCTCGCGAGGAGCCTGTCGGAGATGACGTCCTCACTCGATGCCGATGCGCGGATGCGGCTCGCACGCGTGGAGGAGCCCGGCAACGTTGTGGTCCTCCTTTCGGCAGGTGGCGGGCTCACGCGGCCGAGCGGTCAGGCGGTGAGCTCCTCGCCCATCGAGCGTGCCCTCGCTGCGCACGAGCCATTCGCGCGCCTGTCACGGCCGGAGGCCGCGGCGCTTGGGTTGCCCGCGCGGACGGCGCTGGCAGGTATTGCGCGTGGCTCGGCCGGTGAAGCGCGCGGCTTCGACCTGGTGATCGTGGCCTCTGCGCTCCGCGAGCGAGATCGCGAGATTCGCGCCTCCACGCGGCTCGTGCTCGCGCTGCTTTCATCCACGGTGCTGGTGGTCGCGTTCGGCGGGCTGGCGCTCTGGAGGCAGCGCGCAGAGCTGCGGCTCGCGCGTGATCTGGCGGTGGCGGATGCGCTGCATGTTTCCGACGAACGTCTGATGCGCGCCGATCGCCTCGCCACGCTCGGTGCGCTGGCCACCGGGATCGCGCACGAGGTCAGCACGCCGCTCGGTGTCATCGTCGGCCGCGCGGAGCAGCTGTCGCGCAAGGTCCAGGGTGACGAGCGCTCGGAGCGTGCGGCGACCGTGATCGCAGAGCAAGCGGATCGCATCGGCAAGATCGTGCGCGGCTTCCTTGGTCTCGTGCGTGGTGAGAGCGGCCTTCGCGAGCGTGCTCTCTCCGCCGACATCGCTCGCGACGCGCAGGACCTGTGCGCGCACCGCTTCGAGCATGCCGGCGTCACGCTGCAATCCGACGTCCCGGCAGATGCGCCGCGCGTTTTCTGTGAACCAAAGCTGTTCACGCAGGTGCTCGTGAACCTTCTCCTGAATGCGTGTGATGCGTGTGATGCTCGTGGCGCCGTCACTCTCGGCGTGTCCTCGGGCGAGGGGCGTGTGAGGTTCACGGTGACGGACAATGGGCACGGCATCACGGCGGAGGACTCGGCGCGCGCCATGGAGCCGTTCTTCACGACGAAGCCGCCGGGGAAGGGCACGGGGCTGGGGCTGGCTATTGCGTCCGAGATCGTCTCCCATCACAACGGAACGCTGACGCTGGCGCCGCGCACCGACGGCGTACGTGGCACGGTCGCGCGGGTCGAGATCGCGGAAGCAGGGAAGGAGAGCGATGACGAAGGTTGAGAAGAAGGGCCGCGTGCTCATCGTCGACGACGACCAGGCGCTCGTGGAGACGCTCTCCGAGGGCCTCATCGATCTCCAGTTCGACGTGACGGGTGTGAGCTCCAGCAAGCGGGCGGTGGCGCTGCTCGATGACGACTACGACGTGGTCGTGACGGACCTTCGCATGCCGCAGCTGGATGGCATTGGCATTCTCGCCGCCTCCAGGCGCGCCGCTCCGGACCGACCGGTGATCGTGATGACGGCATACAGCGCGGTGGACTCCGCCGTTGCTTCGATGAAGCAGGGGGCCCACCACTACATCACGAAGCCGTTTCGCGTGGACGAGCTCGCGCTGTTCCTTGCCCGCGCGATCGAGGAGTACCGTCTGCGGCGCGAAGCACGCGCATTACGCCGTGCCGTGCGCGATTCGTCCGCCCTCTCCAACGTCATCGGCGATGCGCCGGCGATGCGCGACCTGCGCGACCTTGTGCGACGCCTGGCTGATGCGGACGCGCCAGTGCTGATCACGGGCGAGACCGGCACTGGGAAGGGGCTGGTCGCGCGCGCTCTGCACGCAGAGGGCAGCCGCGCAGGCGCGCCTTTTGTGACGGTGAACTGCGCTGCGCTCCCGGAGAACCTGCTGGAGAGCGAGCTGTTCGGTCACACGAAGGGCGCGTTCACGGGCGCCGCCCACGACCGTCGCGGGCTACTGGCCGAGGCCGAGGGCGGCACTGTGTTCCTGGACGAGATCGGCGAGCTCGCGCCAGCCCTGCAAGCGAAGCTCCTGGACGTGCTCGAGCGGCGCATGGTGCGTTCGCTCGGCTCGGACACGGAGCGTGCGATCGACGTGCGCGTGGTGACGGCGACCCACCGTGATCTTGCAGCGCGCGTGAAGGCCGGCACGTTCCGCGGCGACCTGCTCTTCAGGCTCGATGTCGTGAGGCTCGAGATCCCGGCGCTGCGCCACCGAACGGGCGATCTCCCGCAGCTGGCAGAGCATTTTCTTGCGCGCGCGAAGGCGAAGCACGCGCGCTCGCCCGTGGAGACCTTTGCCCCCGATGCGATGGAGGCCATGGCGCGGTACGCGTGGCCCGGCAACGTACGCGAGCTCGAACACGTGATCGAGCGCGCCGTGCTGCTCACCACGTCGCCGAAGATCACTGCGTCCGACTTGCCGCGCACGCTGACCGGCGAGCCGCAGGCGCCCTTCGCGTTCTCCGGTGACGTGCTGCCGCTGGAGGCGATGCAGCAGCGGTACGCCGCATGGGCGCTCGAGCAGCTAGGGGGCCGACGTATGGCAACGGCGGAGGCGCTGGACATCGATCCAAAGACCCTGGCCCGGCTCCTCTCGACGCGCGAGTGAATCGAGTGAATGGCCCCGAGTGAACGGCGGGCCGAGTGAACGGCGGGCCGAGTGAATGGCCGGAATTACTTGCAGTATGCAGGTGGATTCGGCGCGAGCAGCATGTAGAACGGATGCGTGCCGCTGACGGGGCCGAGCATCTTGTCGACATTGCCCTTGATCGTGTTCACGTAGTTGTACGCGCCGGCGTTGGATGTCTTGAGCGCCAGGAGCTGGGCGTCACTCGCGACCTGCACGCCCTTGCCGCCCTCGTCTCCGAGCAGGTGTGACATGAGGCCGGTGACGATGTCCGCGCCCGTGCCGCCGCCTGCGCAGTACTCGTTGGTGTACGTGACCTTGCTAGCGCGTCCGTTGCCGGTCGCGTTCTCGTAGTAGTACCAGGCGCCCATTCCCACGTTGCAGGCGACGTTCGTCATGACTGACATGTTTGCCGTGGGCCCAGTCACCGCCCAGTAGACCTGGTCGTTGGAGGCGGCGGCGAGCACCGTGGCAGGGAGGGGGCAGCCGACGCACGCGAGGCGTTTCGCGGCGCCGAGCGTCGCCATCTCGTGGACGGTGGAGCTGAAGCGAATCTGGAGGAGGCCGACTGTCGGATCGTTCGCGGTCATGCCGGAGACCTGGCGCGTGGCGTAGGAGTCCTTCACCGCGACATTCTGCATGTAGCCGGACTCCGTACCGATGGAGGCCGCGAGGTGCGCCCAGCAGTAGTTCGGCTTCCAGCCAGCAGTGGCCTTCGGGGTGCCAAACATCTCGCAGCTCCTGAGGATGGCGTCGACGACCGAAGCGCGCAGCGCGCCCGCGGGCGGCGCGTTGGAGAGCTTGCCGATGTACCCATCAACCGTGGCCGCTGCTGCAGGATCTGCGGCCGACGCGCCACAGGTGAGGACGCCGCCATCCGGGAGCACGACGACGCCGCCGCCGTCGGGATCGAATGGCGAGCCACTGTCAGGGTTGCCTCCACCCCCACCGCCCTCACCGCCACCGCCACCACCACCTTCTGTGGTGGAGGGTCCGCCGTCGCCGTCGGTGGCGTTCGCGCTCTCATCACCGCCGCAGCCGTTCGCGAGGCCCATGAAGGCGACCCCCAGCGTCAGGAGGAGAAGTGGTGCTGCAAGCGATCTCATGCCCCCCATTCGAGCACAACTCGACGCACGTGCCAGCCGTTTTACAGGGACTGCTCGTCACCCGTTTCGGGGACACGCTCTTCGCTGGGCGTCGGCATGTCGTCGGCACTGGGCATGCGCTCCGGGATCGACGTCTCCTCAGGTTGTCCTTGACCCACGATTCCGTGGGCGGGCGGGGACGTCGTGGGCGCGGCGGCGGTGCCCGTCTCGTTGCCAGCGGCCTTCGCCGCGTTGGCGCCGCGGGTGACGCGATCGAGAAGGTCTCCCTCGAAGCGAACGAGCTCCGCGACCGGAACGGCCACCACTGCACCAGCGGGACAGCTGGAGGTCTTGGACGCCGCAACTGTTGCGTCAGCCCAGGCCTGGCCGCTGGGCACTGGTGAGGACGTGCGCAACAGGTCCGCATGCGTGATGTTGCATGTGCCGCCGTTGGTACGGTCCGTGACCGACACCGGATGCGACACGACGAACACGTGATGCTGTGCACCGAGCGCCCGGGCGACGCGCGGATCGTTCACCACGAGCGTGTTGCCAGGAGCGGCGGATGCGGCCACGTCGGGCGTGGGCTCGGCGATGTACTGCTCGATCTGTTGACGAAGCTCCTCGCGGACGTCCGTTGGGAGCACAGGGCTCTCGTGCGGGACCATCGCGTACCCGCCGGAGTTTTCGTACGCAAGCATGCGCGCTTCCTCCATGGCGAGGTAGTCGAGCATGACCCAGTCGGTGACCCAGTAACCCACGCCCCAGTACGTGGGGTACGGCGTGTAGTAGCCGCCCCAGTACACCGGGACACGCCAGCCGTATTGCGGACCCCACCAGACACCGCGCCCGTAGTAGCCGCGGCGACCAACGAACACCGGCACGCGACCGCCCGCCGCGTAGTAGCCGCGACCACCGCCGATGTAGCCGTTACGGCCGCCGCCTGCGATGACGGGCCCGCCGTGCGAGACCGAGCGACCGTAGACGTGCGCACCGGACGTGGTGGCGACGCCAGCATTGCTGCGGCCATACACCGTGCCACCACTGTGCGATGGGGCGTAGTGCGTTCCGCCGGACGAGTACGAGGAGTGCGGCGCGGCGTAGTGGGTGCCCGAGGAGCCGGACGAATGACCATACGAAGGTGACGAAGAGTAGTGCGGCGCCGAGTACGAGTGGCTGGAGGAGCCACCACCACCGCCACCACCGCCACCACCGCCACCAGAAGAGTGCGAGCCATAGGAGCCGGAGGAGTGAGAGGAAGAGAACCCACCGGAGCTATGGCCGCCGCTCGAGTGACCGCCACCGCCGCCGCGGCTTCCACCGCCGCGCGCAACTGCCGGTGAGATCACGAGCAACAGGGCTGTCGCGACCAGAGCCGCTGAACTTTTTGCACCGACTGCACCCATGACCGTGTCCTCGCTTCCGTACTTGAAACATACGCCACCTGGCGCGCATTGCAGGCTATTTACGCATTGCTTCGAATTCACGAACCAGCAATCTAAGGTGCTGCGCATGCAGACGCCGCTCACACGTCTCCTCGGCATTCGTGCGCCGATCCTCGTCGGGCCCATGACCGCGGTCTCCGACGAGAACCTGGTCGTTGCTGCCGCGGAGGCGGGCATCGTCGCGGGTCTGCCGCCGCACAACTACGAGAGCGTGGACGCGTTTGCCGCAGCGCTCGGCCGCATCCGCGCGCGCACGTCCGGTCCGTTCGCGGTCAACCTCATCGTGAACCGCGCGAACCTGCGCCTGTCGCGTCAGCTCGAGGCGGCGCTGGATGCGAAGACGCCCATCTTCGTCGCGTCCCTCGGCGACCCAGAGGAGGTGATCCGCCGCGCCCATGCAGCGAACGCGAAGGTCATCTGCGACGTCTCCACGGTTGCCCATGGCGAGCGCGCTGTCCGGGCCGGTGCCGACGCGCTCAACGCGGTGGTGGCAGGTGCGGGCGGGCACGCGGGGCACATCACTGCCTTCGCCCTCGTGCCGAGCCTCACCGATCGCGTCAAGGTGCCCGTGGTCTGTGCGGGCGGCGTGGCCGACGGGCGCGGGCTCGCAGCGGCGTTGATGCTCGGCGCGAGCGGCGTGCAGATGGGGACGCGGTTCATCGCATCGGACGAGTGCGCGGCCGTGCAGGGCTGGAAGGATGCGATCGTACGCGCGACGCCGGATGATCTGGTCCTCACCGAGCGCCTCTCGGGCGTGATGGGCAGCTACCTCAAGACCAAGGAGCTCGAGCGCATGGGCACGGCGATGCCGCTTCCTCTCGCGCTCCTGATGCGGAGCAAGCGCACGCGCGGGCTCACCCAGAAGGCGATGCTGGTGCTCGCGTCGCGGAAGATGTCCGAGATCCGGAAGGGTGAGCGCGCGCTGTGGAGCGCGGGCCAGAGCGCTGGCCTCGTGCACGACACACTGCCGCTCGCGACGATCGTGGAGCGCGTGATGCGTGAGTGCCACGACACGCTGGCAAAGGTTGAGGCACTCCGTCGCTGAAGCTGGTAGCATTTCGCACGAGGTCCCTCGCGTTGAAGGTTCTCGTGAAGTGCAGGTGGGCACGGGTCGGTGCGCTGGCGTGCGGAGCGTTCGTCGCCTCCACAGGCGTGTACGTGGCCGCCTGCGATAGCGGGTACGTCACGCCAGCAACGGCCTCAGAGGCGGGCCTCGAAGGTGGGCCCGACCCCGCCCCGATCGCCGAGGGCGGAGCGACCTACTTGCCGCTCGACGACAAGTCCGCCTGGACGCTGGCCGCGTTCTCGGCCGTGGGTATGGCGTCGTCGTTCGGCGGTACGTTCGACGGTCGATATGTGTATTATGCAAGTAGTGACGGCACGCTCCGCCGGTACGACACACATGGGCCGTTCGGCGTGGCCACCTCGTGGCAGAGCGCCCCCACGCCGGAGTCGACGGTGCCGTGGGTCTTCGTAGGCGCGGCGTTCGACGGGCGATACGTCACGTATGGAACGTCCATGCGCAACGGTGGGGCGTCCGGTGTCGTTCATCGCTATGACACGCAGGGAAGCTTTGACGACGGCGGCGCGATCGAACGGTTCGACACCAGTGCGTCGCGTGGTGGCCTCCAGTTCTTCGGCGTGAGCCGGACGCCCCAGTACCTGTACCTGCCCACCAAGGCCTCGCCCAACGTGCTCACGCGGTTCCGCATTGGCGCCCCGTTCGACGCCGGGTTCGAGTACCCGCCGGTCCAGAGCGACGCCTCCGTGGATCGCACGGGCGGCGTTGCCGGCGCCACCGGCTACTACTTTGCGACAGTCACGGGTCTCGTGGAGCGCGTGAACGAGGCGTCCGGCGAGATCGACGGATACGACTTCTCCAAGGCCGAGGGCGGCATGCCCCGCGCCAAGGGATACGTGGGCGCAGCGTTCGACGGCACGTACGTGTACTTCGCCCCCGAAGGCGGCACCAACAAGCACGGTGTGGCGCTTCGGTTCGACACGCGGAAGTCCATCGGCGACAACACGGGTTGGTCCACGTTCGACATGCAGACGGCGTGGCTGGACGCGAAGGGATTCGCCGGCGCCGCGTTCGATGGCCGCTACGTGTATTTCATCCCGTACGAGCGCGCGCCCATGGTGGCCGACCCGACGATGTCCGGAAACCCCACACCGGCCGTCTTGAACAGCCGCCTTGTCCGGTACGACATCACGCAGAGCTTCACTGCCGCGACCAGCTGGGACAGCTTCGACCTCACGCAGCTCGCGCCCGGCCTGGGCGGTTACGTAGGTGCGGTGTTCGACGGCGAGTACCTCTATCTGGTGCCGGCGGAGTCCACGACGCTTCTGCGCTTCCACGCGCGTACCCCGCCGGGCCTTCCGGCGCAGTATCCAGGTACGCCGTAGTCAGGGCTTCGGGTGGGCGTCGAGGAACGCGTAGAACGTCTCGGCCCATGTGGAAGCGAAGGTCGGGAAATGGCCCGCGCCACTCACGGTCCACAGCTCCGTTGCACCTTTGGTGCAGGCGTGGGTCTCCCGCTTGGTCTCGGCCCCGAACACCACGGTGTCCAGGTCGAGGGGCTTGCCCGTGTCGGTGAGCGCGGCGTCGCAGCCGTTCTTGGTCGCCCAGGTTGCGATCGTCTCGGCGGCACCGGGATAGGGGACGCCCTGGTTCAGTCCGCCGTTGTAGAGGATGAGCGTGTCCAGGTCCCCATGCACCTGCAGTACGGCGACCGGGGCAGACGGATTGCATTTCGCCGCATCCTTCCAGACCACGCCTGACAGGGCCATGATGCCTGCGATCTCGTCTGCGTGATCGCACGCCATGCGATGCGACATGAAGCCGCCGTTCGAGTGGCCCGCGGCATAGACGCGCTTGCCATCCACGTTGTACGCCGACTTCACGTCCGCGATGACGTCGTGCAGGTAGCCGACGTCGTCCGGCTGCTTCCCATCCAGATCACAGCACGCGTCGTCCGAGTTCCAGTACTGCAGACCGAAGTGGTCAGTGTTGCCCTCGGGCAGGACGAGCAGGAAGCCCTTCTTCTCCGCCAGCACGCTCATCCCAAAGTAGGTGTCGATGCTGGAGGACGTCTCCGAGTACCCATGCAAGAGGAGCAGCATCGGCATGGGCTTCCCGGGCGAGTAGCTCCTGGGAACGACGATGCGATATGAACGCATGTCCACGCTGCGGGTCAAGGTGCCGGCGTCGCTGCCGCCGAACCCACCAGCATCGCTGCCGGTGGTGGCATCGCCGCCGGCCGTGCTGCCGTCGAAGGCCGATGGGCCACCCTCGCTGGCCACCGCCGCTGCGTCCCCACCGTCGCCCAACGCGCTGGTGTCGGCGCCGCCACCGGAGGTCGCGCAGCCAGACGCAGCGACGACCCCCATGAGCACGAGCAGGCCGAGCGATCGGGCGAAGCAAATACGCATCATGGGATCATAGCGCCCTCACGGGTCGACGTTCTTGCCCGCGATGGTCTGCGTGGATTCGTACTCTGCAAGCTGAGCAATGCGCCGTGCGTGACGTTCTTCGCCGCTGAAGGACTCGGCCACGAATGCGTCGATGAACGCCTTCACGTCGTCCTCGGAGTGCTGTCGTGCGCCGATCGCGATCACGTTTGCGTCGTTGTGCTGGCGCGCGAGCTTGGCGGTGGAGAGGTTCCACACGAGCGCCGCGCGCACGCCACGCACCTTGTTGGCGGCGATCTGCTCGCCGTTGCCAGAGCCACCGAGCACGATCCCGAGCGTGGCGACACCCGACGCCTGGTCACGCACCACCGCCTTGGCCGCGTTGATGCAGAGCGACGGATAGTCGTCCCCCGCGTCGAACGAGGTGGGCCCGTGATCCTGCACGTCGTGCCCCTTTGCTCGGAGGTGGTGCGCGAGCGCGTGGCTCAGATCGAGCCCCGCATGATCCGTGGCAATGTGAATGCGCATATCTGGTTCACAGGAGCAGTGCTCGGGGCGGCAGGGAAGCTGTTTTCGAAAAAGTGCGATTCGGTTGCATCATGCGTCGGCCCGCTCCGTCCGGCTCTATCTGCTAGTCTGGCCGTTGGTTTGTTGTCGACGTCTTGTTCGTGGTGGGTCGCGTTCGCGCAAGTTGGGGGAGAGCTCGAGATGAAGAGAACGCTGTATGTGGGCATTGCCGTCGCTTCCTTCGCCATCCCGGCGCACGCCGCCGGCGGAGGTGGAGCCGCTCCAGTGCCGCCCGCGACCGGCGGAGCAGGTCATGCCGCCGCGCCTTCCGCCAACGTCACCACCGATTTTGTCATGACCCCGCCCTCCACGGGCTGCGGGCAGCCGAGCTCCGTCTCCATCGCCGCCACGATCACCAACAAGGGGATGGCGCCGTTCAGCGGCCAGATCTTCAGCAATCCCTCCGCGGGCCCTCCGACGATCTTCCAGGTCCCTGCGAATGGCCAGACGCAGCAGGGCGTCAAGGTCGGCTTCAACTGCGCGCACACGCCGTTGCTCCAGAACTTCAAGGCAACGGTCGCGGACAGCACCGGCAATGTCATTGGCTCGAAGGGCTTCAAGGTCGGGAGCCTCACGTATTCGCAGCTGAGCGCGCGACCGCCTCCGGCCGGCTCGGTGAAGAACGTGATGTTCTTCAGTGCGTTCATCGTCGAAAAGGCCGCGTGTCGGCAGCCGTTGAGCGTCCAGTTCGAGGGCGTGAACCTCTCCGACTCCGGGCTCACACCTTCGTTCTCGGCGACGGTCGAATACCCAGGCGCTCCAGACAAGAACACGACCATCTACGGCCAGCAGCGGGTGGAGAAGGGCAATTTCCAGGTGCGCTTCGACGGCGCGGCTCTCGACTGCACCTTCAGCATCCCCGTGATCAAGCCCAAGGCATCCCTCGGCAGCGCGATCACGATGCCGGTCCAGGGTGTCGTCGTGGGGACGCCAGAGACTCACGCCGACTCGGTGGAGTGGGTGGACGAGTCCGCGCAGGACCCGTCGATGGGCCATCGCTAGGTCCGTCATGGCAGTGCCCGTGGCAGGGAAGTGGAACTGATGAACGGTCTCCGTCGTAGCTCGCTCGTCGCCTGCGTCCTCTGCGCCTCGCTGGCCGCGCCCACGTCGGAGGCAGCACCCACGTCGTCCAGCGTGCTCGACGACGCGCTCACCAAGGCGGGCGCTTCTTCTGCGCACCGCACCGCCGCGCAGGCAGACTTCGCGAAGCTGCCCGCGGGCGCGCAGACCGCCATCCTTGGCACGTTGAGCCCGGGCTACGCGCAGATGGTGGGGCGGGTGACGGCGTCTCCGCTCGGGGGCCTTCGCGCCGACCGTCTGGTGCCGCGCGTCGTGGCTCCGACCATCGACGGCATGGATCCGGTGAAAGGCGGCGGCGGCGAATGGGTCCTTCTCTCGGGCGACGGATTCAGCGAGCTCTCCACCGTCACGTTCGACGGCGCCACCATCCCGGTCAGCTACTTCGAGGGGCTCCTCGCGTTCCAGACGCCTTCCGGTGAGGTCGCAGGCAAGGACTACGACGTGGTCGTACACGCCAAGGCCTTCGCTTCCGCGGCGAAGAAATGGAAGGTCGTGGCTCCGCCCGGCTACCGCGGCGTCTACGGCTGGAAGTTCCGCAACTTCAGCGCGCCCGCTGTCTCGTGGCAGGTGTACCGCGACTACTTCGGCCCGAGGGCGGTGGAGCACAACAGCGGCGCGCACAGGCCCTCTGCGCAGCTCTATTACGATGCGCTCTACAAGCTGGTCAGCGTCAGCGGCGACTGCCTGGGCATGAGCCTGCGCAGCATTCGCACACGAAGACAGATCTGGCAGGGCATCTACGCGTCGTGGTGGCAGGCCAACACGAAGGCGTCAGTCTGGGACTACGATTTTCTGGATCCGCAGATCGCCGACAGCATCCGTGAGGATCACGGAAGCCAGCTCTCGTTGCAGCACATACGGACCATCGCCGACCGCTTCACCAACGGCACGCCGATCGACGCCTACAATTTCACGCGCGACGCGCTGGCGTCCGGCGATCTCGATCGCACGCCCGTGCTCGCCATCTACGCGCTCGACGCGAACGGCGTCGTGACGGGCGGACACGCGGTCATCCCCTGGAAGATAGAGGTCGCCGGCGCGGTGAAGACACTGCGTCTCTACGACAACAACAAGCCCTACGCAGAGAACGAACAGAGCGACGGAAATAGCGCTGCCGTGATCGACACGTCGGCCAACACGTTCACGTACCTTGGCTACACCAAGGTCTACGCGGCGTCTTACAACGAGCTCGTCTACGACAAGCCGAAGCTCCCGTCGGACGCGACCATCAACAACGCGCTCGGGAGCGTCTCCGACGACACGACGGTCGTCATCAGCGAGACGCGCGGCGCGCTTCGTCAGGTGAAGGACGCCACGGGCCGCACGTTCTTCAGCGGCGGCAAGCCGAACACCAATCCTGCGACGCGGATCCCCGGGGCCATGCGCTACGTGCCGGTCACGGGCAGCGCGGCCGACCTCTCTTTCCAGGATGTGTGCGTCTTCAACCAGAGCCGCGGGGCGTCGCTCTCCTTCGACGTCGATCACACCGCACCGGTCAGGGTGCACGTCATCTCGAAGGGGCGGCTTCTGAGCATGACGCTGAAGACGGGCACCTTTCAGGTCGACAAGCTCATGGAGGAGGAGGGCATCTACATGATTGACCCTTCGCACATGGGGCTCGTGGACGTGCAGATGCTCGCCGTGCAGCCCGACGGAAGCGAGCGCCAGTTCAAGATCAGCGCGACGCAGCTCGGGAGCGGGAACCTCGGGTTGCGTCTTGCTGCGGCGGATGCCGGGATCGACGTGCAGAGCGGGCTCTCATCTCCGGTGTCGCTCTCGGTCACGACCAAGGGCTACGCTGACTCTGGCACCCAGCAGCGAACCGACGTGGTCTCGGTGATCGCGCAGAACCAGCACACGCTCGCCCACGCAGATTTTCAGAACCTGACCCTTGCGCCTCGGGTGACGGTCACCAAGCTGACGAGCCCGCCGCCGCGCCTTGTTCCCTGAGGGCGGGTCCGTGCCGTCACTGGAGCGTGCACTTCACCTTCGGCGTGAACTCACGCGCGGGTGAGCCGAGCCACGTGACGGTCTCCACTTCGGTGCTCTTCGCGACCTTCACGATGACGGCGTCCGGGTTCACGTCGGTCGCGACGGAGCAGGATGCGTCCTTCAGGCATCCGTTCTGGACGTGCACGATGTGGTCGTAGCCATACGCACGCATGCGCGCCTCCGGCCAGACGAGAATGCATGTGGGGTCGGGCGCGCCAGCGTCTGCCTTCGCAGTGTTCGCGGTCTGCACTGGCCCCGTCTCCACGGCCCCACCCGCGCGCGTGACGAGCAAGAGCGCGAGAGGTGCGGCGGCAACAAGGAGGATGCGTACGTTCATCTGGTGATCAACATAACCATAGTCCAGAGCTCGGCGAGACGCGATTTCAGGCTCGATTTCAGGTGTGAGCCACGATCTTCGGGCGGCGGTCGCGCCAGGGCTTCGCGGCCTCGAGCTGGGCGGACACGCGCAGGATCGTCGCCTCGTCGCCGTAGCGACCCACGAGCTGCACGCCGATCGGCAGGCCGTCCGCCGACTGGTGGAGCGGCAGCGAGATCGCCGGCTGGCCGGTCTGGTTGAAGAGCTGCGTGTTGGGCGTGCGCTCGAAGTTGTCTGCGGCGAGCTTCGCGAGCACGGCGCGAATGGCCGGGCGCATGGGCAGCGCGCGCAGCACCGACAGGCCTGCGAGCTCTGCGGGCTTGGGCTTCAGCTGTCCGATCCTGATCGGCGGATGGGCGAGCGTCGGGAGAAGCAGCAGATCATGCTTCTCGAAGAACGCGCCGAGCTGCCGTCCGGCTTCCTGGATGTGGTCGCGGCCCTGCTGCATCTCGATTCCGGTCATCGTGTGTCCGACCTGCCGCAGGAACCACGTGGAGGCCTCGAACGCGGACGGCGAGGGTGTCCTGCCGGTCATGCGCGCGAAGTCTTCGATCTCGGAGGCGACGCCGACCGCGACCTGGGTGAGGTACGCAATCACGAGCTTGTCGCGATCGAACGCGGGCATCGCCTCTTCCACGTGGTGCCCCAGGGTCTCGAGGAGCTTCGCCGTCTCCTCCACGGCCTTCACGCACTCCGGGTCCGTGTCCTTGCCGAACAGCGAGCGCGTCGTCATGGCGATGCGCAGCTTGCCCGGCGCGGCGCCCACCTCTTCGATGAAGGGACGCGCAGGCGCCGGCGCTGCATACGGATCGCCCGGCATCGGCCCGGCAAGGATGTCCAGGAAAGCCGCCGCATCACGCACGGAGCGCACGAGCACGCCCGTCTGCACGTAGCCGCCCCAGCCCTCACCGTGATCGGGCGCGAGCGAGATGCGACCGCGGCTCGCCTTGAGTCCCACGATGCCGCATGCGCTCGCAGGGATGCGCAGCGAGCCGCCGCCATCGCCGCCGTGGCCCACCGAGACCGCGCCCGAGGCGACGAGCGCTGCGCTGCCGCCAGAGGAGCCGCCGACGGAGTGGTCGGTGTTCCACGGATTGCGCGTGGGGCCGCGCCACTCGGGCTCTGTGGTGCCCAGGATGGCGAGCTCCGGGCAGTTGGTCTTTGCGAGGAAGACGAGACCGGCGCGGCGCAGTCGGGCGATGTTCTCGCTGTCGTGATCGGGAATGTACCCTTCCAGGAACTTGCAGGACGCCGTCCAGGGCACGCCCTTCACGAAGCCGTCGAAGTCCTTCACCACTGCGGGCACGCCCGAGAACGGACCGGGCAGGGGAGCCTTCGCGGTCTCGCGCGCCGAATCGTACATCTCATGCACCACGGCATTCAGCTTCGGGTTGACCGCAAGGACTGCCTTGATGGCGGCCTCCGTGAGCTCCGATGAGCTGACCTCACGGTCGCGAACACGGCGAGCAAGCTCCGTGGCATCTGCATCGAGATCGATCATGGTCCCGGATTGCCACGGTCAGGCGCCTTTCGCAAGAGTGTCGCGTCGCCTGCCTGCGTGGCTTCTCCGACGCACGCGCGCTCCACCCTGCGTTCGTACGGTGGACGCGCAAGACACCCGCCGCATCCGGCAGGGCTAGAGCGCCATCACGCTGAGGCGCGCACCTAGATGCACCCACCCATGAACGACGCGCCCGGATACATCCGTGGAGCTGCGAAACCCGTCAGTGGTGAGACCCTCGTGCGTGAAGACACCGAGCGACCCAGAGGCGAAGGGCCCCAGCGTCCAGCGCGAGCCGAGCTGGAAGGGAAGGCCCAGCTCCACCGACGCGAGCGTGGGCCCGCGATAGCTGCGGCTCGCGCTAGCTCCGTTGTCCACGAGCTTCGTGGTCAGCCATTCGTATCCGATCCCAAGCTCCAGGCGAGGCGTCGTGCGCCAGACCCGCGGAAGGAACAGGCGTCCGCGCGCGGCGAGCTGCGTGTCGCTCCCCAGGCTGGAGGTGCAGCTGTTCGTGCTCTCACAGAGCGTGGGGATGGTGGGCGCGTAGCTTCCTGCCAGCACGATCGCGAACCGCGCCGTGAGCACGTAGGACAGGTCGAGGCCGATCGGAGTCGCACCGAACGTGGTGTCGCTCACGGTTGCGCCCTGCGCGGCCATGCCGAGCGGCTCCGCGATGGCGACGGTGGCGCCCAGCTCCAAGGTATGATCCATCGCTAGAAGCTCACCGGATACGGGTCGTCGATGCGCCAGAGCTGACCGCCGTCGGGATCGCAGACCCAGGCGTGCCCGCGGTCGTCGGCGACGGCGCAGTGCGAGCCGTTCTCCGCGTCGAAGCGGCCCAGGAGCCCGAGCTGGCCTGTCGCGCTCACGCCCAGGACGACCAGGCACCTGCATGCGGTACCTGCAAGATACACGTGACCGAGCGACGGGTTGTAGCCGATGACGTCGTAGCCGGCGCCGCGCGCGATCGACGAGAGCACGTGGCCATCGTGTGCCGCATCCAGGACGGAGAGCGTGCCTTCGGAGCAACCTGCAAAGAAGAAGCCGCGCGCCTCGTCGACGGCCAGGCCGCGAGAGGCCGCGCATCCGTTCGGCCATTCAGAGACCAGCGCGCGCGTCCTCACGTCGAAGACCAGCGTGGTGGACTGCCACCTGTGCGTGTACGCGCGGCCCGCACGCTGATCGATCACCAGAGACTCAGGGCCGTTGTCGACCGGGATCACGGCGCCGAACCTGGGGGTCGCGGCGGCGTCGTTGCCGAGCGAGATGATCTCGAGCTGCGAGCCCGACGGCTCCGAGATCCACACCTCGTTGGTGGCCGCGACGTAGCGCACGTAGTCGGGGCTCGCGGAGAGCGAGAGAGAAGAGAGGATCGTCCGCGCCTTCGGGTCGATCACGTGGAGCTCCTGCGTCGTGCGGTCCGTCACGAAGAGGAGACCGCGCCCCTCATCCACGCTGGTTGCGCCGACGTCGTGAGAGCCGTCGTAGGACTCGGACGTCGTGAGCCCCGAGACTGTCGTCACGGCGCGCGTGTCCGCGTCGATCATCGCAAGGACACCTGCGCGGCCGCCCGGCGCGAGCACCGCGTGGAGGGTCGGGGAGTAGCGGAGGTCATCGAACCCGATCCCCGTGCTCCCGCCAGGGATTGGTGCCGCCGCGCCCGCCTCGGTCCCAGTGCACGCCGCGAAAACGGCGAGCAGCATGAGCATCGGGAGCGAGCGGGCGAGTGGGGTCATGATCGTTGGTGCGTACTACTCTCGAGTTCGTTCAGCTCACGAAGAAGTAGTGCGACTTGTGGTCGGTACCGTACACCCAGACGCCGTAGCCGGAGCGCGTGTCGCGGATGGTGGGGATGGCCCAGTACACGAAGCCGCCCTTCGAGGCCTTCTGCGCGACGTCGACCGCCTGACGCAGCGTGAGGCTCGCCGTCTGAACGAGCGTGAGGTCACGGGCAGACTTCGTGAGGTGCTCCACGTCGGGCACTGCGAAGGTCGCGAAGTCAGGCGCAAACGTCGCTGCGGTGGGATCGCCGGAGAGCTCGCCGAACGCGTTGCGTTCCGCATCGAGCGTGATGTCTTTCACCGGGTAGATGCTGAGGCTCAAGTGGCCGCTGTCGTCCGGCTCGAACTTCGCCTCGATCGCGGGGCCGTTCTTCGCCTCGAGCGACGCGAGTGCTTGCGCCATGGAGACCTTGGAGGTCGCGAGGACTGACAGATCGGTGAGCTCGGGGGCGCGTGCGTCTGTCGCCTTCGCGCCGGGCCCACCGGGGATCTCCACAAGGCGACCGGAGGTGCGAGCGTAGCTGCCGCCACCGTCGATGAAGCGGTAGTGCGAGTGGCCGTTGTCCTCCGAGTAGACGCCGATGCCAGCGCGACCCTTGCGGACCGTCGGGATGGCCCAGAAGACGTTGCCGCTGCAGGAGGCCTCGTCGATCGCGTCTGCGATGGTCGTGGTGCCGAGCTGAAGGAGCGTGAGATCGCGGGCGGAGCGCGTGAGGTGCTCCTGGTCCGCGAAGACCTCGAGCGATCCCTGGAAGGTCTTCGCCGTGGGGTCCCCGGACAGCTCCTGAAACTGGTTGCGCTCTGCATCCATGTTCATCGGCTTGCCCGCCGGGTAAAGGCTCAGGCTCAACTTGCCGTCGTCACCGAGCTCGAACTTCGCCTCGATCACGGGGCCGTTCTTCGACTCCGCAAGGGCGACGCCGTCTGCGAGCGAGATCTTCGACTGCTCGACGATCGAGACGTTGTTGCCGAGCTCCGGCACGCGCTTGTCAGTGGCCGCGCTGCCGGGGCCGCGCAGATCTTCCGACGTCGTTGACGCCGCGTTGCCGTCCGGCGTGGCGCTGCATCCTCCAGTGAAGGCTGCAAGGGCGAGGATGGTGGCGGACACGGAGACGAGCTTGAGCGAGCGCATGAGAGTGACTCCTGAGAAGGTTTGCGCCGGTGAGTCGGCGTGTGCTCCGGCCTTGAGCAACCCACGTGCCGTCGCAGCTTTCGGCACAAACACGCTGATCCGGGCCGCGCTTCGCTCCCTGCGGGTAACAGAGCTCTGCGCGGTACCTCGAATCGACACCTGGAGGTAACGACGTGCTCGGGCGCGGGCGCAATCGACCAATGGGTAGTTACCCCGAGGTGACACGACACCCTCGAATCGCTGGTCGGAAGCGTGGTACCGAGCTTGCTCGTGCGCGTTTGACGCCCGCTCCGCTCCCATGACTCCTCCCTTCCTCGCGCTCGATACGCCGCCGCCGCACATCCGCGCGGTCCGGACGGACGCGCCGCCGACGATCGATGGCGTGGTGAGCGAAGACGCATGGAAGAAGGCCGCGCGGTCCAGTGCGTTCACGCAGAAGTACCCGACGTCCGGCGCTGAGCCGACCGAACACACGACGATGTTGGTGCTCTATGACGACGTCGCGCTCTACGTGGCGTTCGAGTGCGAGCAGACGAAGGCGGGCATCGTTCCGCACGTGTCCCGTCGCGATCGCCTGGTCGAGGCGGACCGCGTGGAGATCGACCTGGGGACGCGTGCCGACCACAAGAGCGCGTTCCGGTTCACCGTCAATACGGGCGGCGTGCTCACGGACGCGGTGCTCTTCAACGACACGGACTCCGCGTCCGACTGGGACGAGAACTGGGAGGCGCACGTCAGCACGTCGTCGCACGGGTGGTCCGTGGAGATACTGATACCGCTACGCGTGCTCCGCTTCTCGACCGCGGACGTGCAGGCGTGGGATTTTCAGGCGCGCCGCTACATCTCCGAGAAGCAGGAGATAGACGAGTGGAGCTACATCCCGCGGGAGGAAGCCGGCGAGGTGTCGCGCTACGGCAGGCTCGACGATCTGCGCGGGCTCCGCGCAGGCTTCCCCGTGGAGGTGAAGCCGTTCGTGCTCGGACGCTTTCGCAGACGAGACGCAGCATCCACGGAGCTCTCGAGCGGCACCGACTTCGCGGGGTCCGCGGGGCTGGATCTGAAGTGGCATCCAACGCAGTCGCTCACGCTCGACGTGGCGGTGAACCCAGACTTCGCGCAGGTCGAGGCGGATCAGCGCGTGCTGAACCTGTCGACGTTCGAGACGTACTACCCGGAGAAGCGCCCGTTCTTCCTGGAAGGGATCGACCTCTTCACCACGCCGCGACAGCTCGTGTACACGCGGCGCATCGGCCACGCGGCGGATCCGCCGAACCTTCGCGCCGGGCCGCCGTATGGAGAGCAACTGGTCAACGTGCCCGAGGCCGCGCCGGTGTACGGCGCCGTGAAGCTCCAGGGCGAGATCGCGCCGAAGTGGATCGCGGGGACGTTGCAGGCGCTCACGGGCGAGAACGACGTGAACGTGCAGCTCGCCGACGGCTCACGGCAGAAGCGGCTGGCGGACCCGATGACGTCGTACAACGCCGTGCGCGTGAAGCGCGAGTTCGAAGGCAACGCGTACGTGGGCGCGCTCTTCACGCAGGTCGCGCGCGCGGAGCAGACGAGCGACACGCCGTACCTTCCGCCGGGCCCCACCGATGCGCCGAACGCCACGCGCCTTTGCCCGAGCACGAGCGCGACCTCCACCCCCGTCCTCACCGTGCCTGTCCGCGTCCCGCGCGGCGCGCGTTGTTTCAACGACGCATACGCAGGCAGCCTGGACTGGCGCTGGCGTTCGTCCGAAGGCGCGTGGGTGACCGGTGGTCAGGCCATCGCCACGAGCCTCCGCGAAGGCCCGAATCGACTCGTGCGCGACGGCACCGTGATCAGACCCGGCGACGTGGGCAGCGGCGCGTTCGCGTACCTCAACAAGGAGGGCGGCGAGCACTGGGTCGGCGATCTGCAGCTCGAATACGAGGGGCGAAAGCTGGACTACAACGACCTTGGCTACAACCAGCGCTCCAACGACTACCGCTGGCGCACGGACCTCGAGTACCGCGAAATGAAGCCGTGGTGGCGCCTGCTGGAGACGCACGCGCGCTTCGAATACTTCGGCCGCACCAATACCGACGGACTCTGGATCGGCGGTGGTTACCAGCTGAACCTGTCCGGCACGCTCGACAACTTCTGGCAGTTCTTCACGGAGGTCCACTACAGGCCAGCGTACTTCGACGATCGCGAGGTCGGCGACGGCACGGCGCTGGAGCGCGGCGGGGTGTGGGGCTATGAGCTGGAGCTCGCGAGCAACCCCGCAAAGCCCGTGAGCTTCAACTTGCAGACGCAATCGCAGGTCGTCGCGAGCGGTGGCTTCATGTTCAACGGCGGCGGCGGGCTCTTGCTCCGCGCGCTGCCCGCGCTCGATCTGGAGGTGCTGCCCACGGGGATCTACTCGGTCGGCGAGCCACGCTTCGCGAGCGGCGGCGCGGTGCCCGGGCAGTACCTGTTCGGCAAGCTCACGGCGAAGGCACTTGGCACCACGCTCCGCGCCACGTACGCGTTCACGCCGCAGCTCACGCTCCAGGCGTACAGCCAGCTCTTTCTCGCGTCCGGGCACTACACGGACCTCTCCGAGTTCGACTCCGCTGCTGGCAGTGGCGCGCGCACGGTGCGGCTGTCAGCGCTGCATCCATACGTGCTCGCGCCGCCACAGAACCCCGACTTCGAGCAGGGCGCGCTCAACGTGAACGTGGTGCTGCGCTGGGAGTACACGGTCGGCTCCACGTTGTTCTTCGTCTACACGCGCGCGCAGTCACCTGCGGTCGCGCTCGGCGCTGGAGACGCTGCGAATTTGCGCCTCGATCCGATCAGCCGCGCGCCGGCCGCCGACGTGGTGCTCGTGAAGCTGTCCTACTTCTTCGCGAGGTGATGAAGCTCAGTCCTTGCCAGCGTCGGAGGGAGCGCCCGCGTCCGTGGTGGAGACGCCCGCCGGTGCCGAGGCGCCCGTGGTGGCGGGGTGCTTCACCGCGGACCATGGCCCGCAGGTCGGGAGGCCAGGCAGCTTGGTGGCGCAAGACGTGGTCAGCGCGACGCCGACGGGGAGCGACCGGTCCTTGCACCCGGAGCACGTCTTGGCGGTGCTGCACACGGCGCTGGGGAGCTTCAGGCGAGCGCCCTCTCGCGTGAACCCGGTGACGGCGTCGCCGTCGAGCGGAACAAGACATGCGCCACCGCTGCAGATGCCGCGGCCATCCTTCGTGACGATCGCGACGTTCGGCTCGCCAGTGGCGGGCGCGGGGATCGTACAGTTTGCGTCCGGCGCCACCAGGGTTCCAGCCGCGAAGCAGCCCGAAGTGTCGAAGCATGCGCCGTCGCCAGCGGCGGTGCCGCCGCCGAACACAGCGCTCTCTTCGTAGGCGGGTAGCGCCGCAGAGCCCACGGACCAGTCGACGCACTGGCCCCCGATGCACGTGGTCCCTTCGGGGCAGAGGCCCGCGACGTACCCCGTCGCGTCGACGTCGGCGGTCCCGACGCAGAGCCACTCGAGGTGCAGGCGGAGCAGCCCGACGCGGTCCCTGGGAATCGTGGTGACGGCCTCACGATTGACGAGGGGCGATCCCACTGGTGATGCGGCACCGCCCGCGATGCCAATGGATGCGCGGACGAGGACGGTGTCGGCGCCGCCAGAGGGCGACGAGTGTTCGACGATCGCGAGGGTGGTGGGGAACGACAGCGGCAGGCCCGGCTGGCCGAACTCCGTGAAAGTCGTGTTGTACGGCTTCACGCCGCCTGTCGGCTGCACCTCGATCTGCAGCCGATCGAAGTCCTTGCCAGGCGCGAGATCGGTGTCGATCGCGATGAGCAGACCGGCGGTCGGCGCGCTCTTGGTCGCGCAGGCAGCGGCGAGGAGGCCGCACGTCGCGAGCGTGGCGAGCGCCCCGAGAACGGATCGGCGGCTCATGGGAACGAGTATGTCCCCAGCGTGCCGCGAGGATCGCTCGGCGACGACGGGCTCTGCTTGAAGAGGAAGTAACCGCCGATCGTGGCACCGATCGCCGCCACGAGGACTCCGCCGCCGACGTACCACCACGTGTGATCGCCCTGCGGGGACGCTGCGAGGTGCAGGTCCACGGTGCGTGCCTCGCCGTCCTTGATCTCCACGGCCTGGTCGCGGCTCGGCTTGCCCTGCGCTGTCACCGCGACCTGATGAGTGCCGCTCTGGACGTTGCCGCCCCACTCGCCGCGACCCATGAGCACGCCATCCACCCAGATGGACTCCGACGGGCCCGCGGACACCACGAGGTGCCCTTCATGGTTCTCGCGAGCGAGCTCCAGTACCCACGACACCGCGCCGCCCGCGGGAACGGTCTCGACGCGTGCGACGCTGACGTAGCCCGCACGGGTCCCGCGGATACGGTGCTCGCCGCCGTCCACGAAGAGCGCCTTCGCGAACGGAGTGGAGCCGACGAGCTCGTCGTCCACGAAGAGCTGCACGCCGTCGAGCGCGCTCGTGACCGTCACGGTCCCGACGAGCGTCTTCATGGCGTTGATGAAGTCCTGGGCCTCGCGCCGCTCGGCGTCGGAGAGGATGCTTCCACCCGCGGCCAGGTACCTGTCCACCAGGTTCAGCGCGCGCGCGTGATGACCGAGCTTCTTTTCGCAGGCGGCCAGGTTCCAGAACAACCGCGGATCGGGCTCGAGCTTCTGCGCGCGCGTGAGTGCATCCACGCAGCCCTTGAAGTCACCCGCCTTGAAGAGGCGGCGCGCCTCGTCGTAGGCGCTCTTGGCCTCGCCGTGCAGGCTGTCGGCGAGGGACGTCGCGTGCGGTGACTGCGCCTCCGCGCTTCCCGCGATCGAGAGCGCGAAGGACACGACGACGAGCGCGAGGGGGCGCCTCATCGAAAGTCGATGTCCATGGGGTTCTTCGGCTTGCCGACCGGCACGTTGGGGCGCTGGCCTCCGGGCGCGCGTGGTTCGGTCGTGGTGCGTGCGGCGATGGACGCGTCCGCACCCGCATCTGCGTCCGCACCTGTCGCGGCCTCCGACGGCGCGGTCGCAGGCGGGAGACGGAGCGCCGATGGCGCGTCGGGAAGCTCACGCGCGATCGGCGAGCCCACCGCCGCGTCGTCCACGTTGCGTCCCTGTCGCACGACCACGCCAATGCCCGTCGCCACCGCGACAACACCGATGCCGATCGCGAGCCACGGCCTGCGCGGCGCCGGTCTTGTGGCTGCGGGCGGTGACGATCTCTTGCCCAGGGTGCTTGCGTACTCCGTGGACATCGCGCGCTCGAGAGCGTTTTCCTGCGGCCCGTGGAGTGATGCTGTTGCCAGCGCCGTGTCAGCGCGCGCCGCGTCCGCGTCGTGGGCCACGGGGCCGGTGGAGGCGCTTGATGTGGCGCCAGAGGACTCCGATTCGCCACGCAACTCTGCGGTTCGAACCACGCGCAGCGCGCCAGCAGAGCCCTCGCGCGCGAACGGCGCGAGATCCCTGGCGAGGTCCGCCACGCTCGCATAGCGGGCGCTCCTGTCCTTCTCGAGGCAACGAAGCACGATGCGCTCCATGGCCTCCGGCGCATCCGAGCGAACGGACCGAAGGCGAGCCGGCGGATCCGCGGCGATGCGCGCTGCCAGGGCCGCCATGCCCATCGCCTCGAACGGGAGCTGCCCGGTGAGGAGCTGGTGCAAGACCACACCCAGCGACCAGATGTCCGTGGAGCCATCCACGCTCGCCGCGTCCTTCAGCTGCTCGGGCGACATGTACGAAGGCGAGCCGATGATCGACGTGGGCATGGTGACGAGCTGCTCGCCCGGCACGGCGACGTCGACTGCCTTCGAGATCCCAAAGTCCAGGATCTTCACCAGCGGCGTCCCGTCCGCGCGCCTCGTGAGGAACAGGTTCGCCGGCTTCAAGTCGCGATGGACGATGCCGAGGGCATGCGCCTCCGCAAGGCCGGCGCATACCTGGAGCACGTAGCTCGCCGCGTCCTCCACGGAGAGCGCGCCTGTCTTCGTCAAGTGCTGGTACAGATCCGTGCCGGTCAGGTACTCCATGACCAGGAACGGCTGCCCGTCTTCGCTGTCGTCCACGTCGAGGATTCGCACCGCGTGCTCGCTCTGCAATTTCGAAGCCGCGCGCGCCTCCCGCGCGAAGCGCAGCACCACGTCGGGTACGTTCTGCGCCTCAGCGCGAAGGACCTTGATCGCGACCTCGCGCGACATGCGCAGGTGCGTGGCCAGCACCACGGTGCCCATGCCACCCGTGCCGAGCACGCGCTCCACGCGGTATTTTCCCCGCAATACCTCTCCGGGTTTCGGATCGAAGCCCATCTCGCGCCCCAAGACTAGCATGCCTGTATGATCCCTGGACCCCAGGGGAGGAGCCCGCACGTGAGCCACGATCGCACCATCGAGTGGAACCTTGTCAGCGGACCGGGTGAGAAGAACGCGGTGCCCCTGAAGGTGGTCGTCACCAGCGGACCTGACGAAGGGCGCGAGGTGCCGCTCTCGACGCTGCTCGAGGTCGGCTCCGACACGGGCGCCGGCCTGGTGTTGCAGGACCCCGCGGTGTCGAAGAAACACCTCCTTTTCTCGGTCGGTGGCGGCAAGGTGGTGGTGAAGGATCTCGGCAGCCGGAACGGATCCTTCTTCGGCGGCGCGCGCATCAAGGAGATCGAGCTGCCCGTGGGCGCGGTGGTCCGCGTGGGCCAGACGGAGCTCGCCGTGCAGCTGCGGTGGCACGTGCGCGAGGTGCCACCGTCCAATGCGAGGCAGTTCGGCGAGCTGTTCGGCGAGTCAGTCGCGATGCGCGAGGTGTTCGCCATCCTTGAGCGCGCGGCGCTATCCGACGTACCCGTCCTCATCGAGGGCGAGAGCGGCACCGGCAAGGAGCTCGCGGCGCGCTCGCTCCATCATGCCTCTGCGCGCAAGAAGGCGCCGTACGTGGTCTTCGACTGTGGGTCGGTGCCCGCGGAGCTGGCCGAGAGCGAGCTGTTCGGGCACAAGCGCGGGGCGTTCTCCGGCGCCACGTCTGATCGCGCAGGCGCGTTCCAGGAGGCGCACGGAGGGACGCTGTGCCTGGACGAGCTAGGCGAGCTGCCGCTCGATCTGCAGCCAAAGTTGCTGCGCGTGCTCGAGAGCGGCGAGGTGAAGCCAGTGGGCGCGGACTTGTCGAAGAAGCTCGACGTGCGGGTCGTCGCGTCGACAAACCGCGATCTGCTCGCCGAGTCGAAGCGGGGGAGATTTCGCAGCGATCTCTACTACCGGCTCGAGGTGGTGCGCGTGCTGATGCCGGCGCTCCGCAAGCGGCCAGAGGACATCCCAGGGCTGGTGACGAAGATCCTCGCAGGCAAGCTGCCCGATGGTGATCAGATCACCGGTCAGAACCTGAGGAAGCTCGTCGGCTACGCATGGCCCGGTAACGTGCGCGAGCTACGGAATGCGCTCGCGCGCGCCGTCGCACTGGGGCAGGCGCCCGGGAAGCCACCTGCTTCGTTCGCGGGCCTGGTCTTCAACATGGGCCCGGCGTCGTCGATGCCGCTGACGCTCGGGGGCGAGATGCCCGGCGTGTCGTCGGATGTACCTTACAAGGAAGCGAAGGAGCAGCTGCTGCAGGGCTTCGAGCAGCTCTACGTGTCGTCGCTTCTGGATCGCCACCACGGCCACGTCACGAAGGCCGCCGCCGCCGCGGGCCTCAGCCGAAAGCACCTGTACGAGCTGATGCGAAGGACGCAGCTTCCGGACGACGGCTCCGGCGAGCCGGAGTGAGCACGCCACGCGCAGGTAACGCAGTCCGGTGCTCCCGTTACCTCGCGGTGACAGATCTGCCCGCGCGGCGCTTTTCTTCGGCCTTTGCGCGCTGGCACGAAGGCTGCTGATTCTCTGGTGCCGGGCCCCTCACCAACGAATCACGCGAGCGATCACCACCATGAACTTTGTGACCAATGAGCTTCGTGGCGCTGTCTTCCTGTCGATGGTTTCGCTCGCGGGCTGCGGGTCCACCGTGCAGTCGGGCGCAGGAACGGGCGCCACCGGTGACACGGACGGTGGCCTGCCCAGCGCGGATGGTAGCGTTGGTCCCGACGGCGGCGCGGCGTCTCTCCCGCTGAGCATTCTGGCCGATGTAGATCTTCCGGGACCCTCGACGCGCTTCGACTACCAGGAGATCGACGCAGCGAACGGGCGTCTCGTGATCGCTCACATGAACAACGCGTCGGTGCTCTTCGTCAAGATCGCGGACGGCTCGCTGCTGAAGGAGCTGTCCGGCATTCCGACCCCGCGCGGTGTCGCCGTCGCAGACGACGTGGGGCTCACGTTCATCACGAGCACGCCCGGCACCCTGGTGCTGGTGGACAACGCCACGCTGATGGAGAAGAAGCGTGTGCAGACCGGCAAGTCACCTGACGGTGTCGCGTGGGATCCGGCTCACAAGGTCGTGGGTGTGTCCGATCAGGGTGACGGTGCGATCTCCCTCATCCCCGACTCCGGAAGCGGCGCGCGCGTGCAGGTGCCGCTTGGCACCGAGACGGGCAACGTGGTCTACGATGCGGCGCGCGCCGTCTTCTGGATCACGGTCGTCGCCGGGTCTCCGCCGGACAAACTGGTCGCGGTGGATCCAGTGGCTGCGAAGGTCACGACGTCGATCGACCTTCCCGGATGCGACGGCGCGCACGGCCTTCGCATCCACCCCGACGGCCAGAGCGCGTTCATCGCGTGCGAGGGGAACGACATGCTCGCCCGCGTGGAGCTGGGCGACGCGCACGCCGTGTCGCTGGCTGCAACCGGCAGCGGTCCCGACGTGCTCTCGATCGACCCAGGTTTTTCATGGCTCTACGTCGCTGCGGAGAGCGGTGATCTGACTGTGTTCGACATCAGCAAGCCTGGCGTTGTGCTGCTGGGACACGATCACCCAGGTGGGAACTCCCATTCCGTCGCGGCGGATCCGGCGACCCATCGCGTATTCTTCCCGCTCACCGCAGGGCCGAAGGGCACGCCCGTACTGCGCATCATGCAGCCCGCAGAGTGAGCAACCCACATGAGAGATCACCATCACGGACTCCTCGCCGCGCTCGCGCTCGTGGGCGGCTGCAGCGCGCACGGCAACGCCTCGGATCCAGTGGCCTCCTCCGCTGACGCGTCAGGTGACACGACCGTCCAGCTGCCCGGCGGCGAGGTTGGCATCGGTCTCGACGATCTGCGCTTCTCCGCGCGGCTCGGGCGCATCGTGTCGCCGTCGGGGCGCACGGGCAGGGTCAACCTGGTGGACCCCGCGTCGCTGGCGGTCACGAGCATCGGCGGATTCACGGCGTTCGACCGCTTCGACGGGAGCGATCAGCAAGGCGTTGAGTCCGCCGACGAGGGCGCCGGCTTCGTCTTCGCGGTCGATCGCACGAACCTGACGGTGTCCGTTGTCGATCCCACGACGGGCACCATCGTCGCGACGACGCAGCTGGACGCGACCGAGCCCGACTACATCCGGTACGTGGAGTCGACCTCGGAGGTATGGATCTCGAACCCCGGTAGAAGCACGATCAGCGTGCTCGCGATTCCAAAGACTGGCACGCCCACGCCCATGCAGGCGGCCGTGATCCCCATTCCGGGTGGCGTCGAAGGGCTCACGATCGACAACACCCGATCTCGCGCCTACACGCACGACCCGTCCGGCAACATCGTCGCGGTGGACCTGAAGACACGCTCCGTGGTCGCCACGTGGCCCACGGGCTGCACGTCCACGCACGGTATCCCCGCCATCGACGAGAAGCGTGGCTTCCTGTTCGCAGGCTGCGGCAGCGCGGAGACCAACGTGCTCGCCCTGGACCAGGACGGAAAGCGTGTGGGTGGCTACAAGCTTGGCTCGGGCGCCACGATCATGGCGTACTCACCGAGCCTTCGGCATTTCTACATGCGCGGCGACCCAGGTGCGCCGATCGCGATCCTCGCGGTCTCGGACGCGGGCGCTCTCTCGCTCCTCGGCACGCTCACCACGACGAACAAGGGCCATTGCATGGCCGCTGACGACAACGCGAACCTCTGGGTCTGCGACTGGAAGGACGGCAAGCTGCTTCGATTCGCCGACCCATATCCCGCCGGCGGCTGATCGCGTCCTTGTGCTTCGTTCCTCAGGGCACGACTTCGATGGCGCCCGTCATGCTCTGGTGGTTGCCGCAGAGGTAACCGAACGTGCCGGCCTTGGGGAACGTGACAATGACGCTCGTCGAGGTACCGGCATCCTCGATCGTGATCGTGGAGATCGGATTCGGGCTGTCGCCCCCTGTGCCGGTGAGCGGGTGCTTGCCGAAGTCGCCCGTGAACTTCACCTTGGCGCCGACCTTGATCTTCACGCAGCGATTCGGGTCGGTCGCGATCGCGAAGTCCCAGACAAGGTCTGTCTCTGCGCCGGTGGTGTCATCGGCGAAGGTCGTGCAACCGTTGATTGCGCTGACGCCGGAGTCGGCGCCAACGCCAGAATCGGTGCCCGCGTTGGTCCCCCCACCGGAGCTGGTCGACGAGCAGCCCCAGAGGGAAACCATCATGAGGGAGAACGATGTGACGGCGAGTATTCTCATGCCGTCAGGCATAGCCGATCTCCGGATCATCGCGGAACGTTCAGTCGCCGCCGGCGTCTGCGGGCGGGGCGACGTCGCACCACTTCTTGCCCTCCGCGTTCGGACCCCCGGTGCAGCCCACCGCGACGGTGGCCCCTGCGCAGTCAGCGTTCGTCGTGCACTCCTTGTAGCAGTTGCCCGGACGATCCTTCTCGCACACGGAGCCCGCGGGGCAGTCGGCCTGCGTCGTGCACATCTGGGTGCACTGCGGGTCCATGTTGCAGTCGTTGCTCGCGCAGTCCGAGTTCGCGGTGCAATCGCTGCCGATCGCTTTGCCAGTGGTCCCTCCGCTGTCGACTGCCGCACTGCCGCCATCCTTTGCGGCGGTCGTGGTGGTCGATGAGCTCGAGCACGCAAGCGCGACTCCAGCCGTGATGACAAATAGGCCCGCACACGCGAATAGTTTCTTCATGATCTTCTCCCCAGCGTCGGTCAGACTGCGATCCGCAGTTGGCGCCGACACGGGCTTGAACCGCAAGGCACGTGCCGTCCGTGGCGCTGCTCTCGGTCGGGCCTTATGCCGCCGGTTTCGTTCGCCGCGGTACCGGGCGGTAACAATTCGGGCGGGACGACTGTTACCTCGAGGCCGCGATTTCGATCGGCCGCCCCAGGGCCTCTGCAGCCAGTGCCGTGGCGCGGCGGCCGCTCGCGGCGCTCACTCGAGCCAGCGCGAGACCATTCGACAAGAAGCGTGTGATGGAACACGTCCTGCACCGGGGCACGCGTCACCAGGCAAGGAGCCTCTTCATGAACCCCCGTCATCTCGGCACTCATCTCGCGTTCACCTCGGTGCTCGCCCTCACCACGCTCGCGGTGTCTGCATGCGGCGCGACCCCTGTCGACTCCCTCGGCACAACACAGGACCAGCTGGGCGAGAGCACGGGCCAGTCGATCCCGGTGCTCCCGTCGCCGGCTGGAACGGGCGCGCTGTCACAGTGGGGAGGAGGCGACTCTTCGCGGTGGCGCCCAGAGGCCATCGTCGCGAACGCGGTATCGACCGCGCTGAACGACGTATGGAAGCGGCCCAACGTGACGGACGCGATCGTCGCGGTCCCCACCAAGATGCTCGTCAGCAATCTCTTCGAGTTCGGTGACGGTCAGGCCGACGGAGCGCCGTCGTTTCCGTGGTGGAATCAGTCGCGGGCGCAGGTGGTCGCCACGCTCATCCGCTCCACGAACTCTCCCGCAACGGTGTCCTTCCGCTTCGACCGCGCGCTGCCCTACGCCGGCACGACGTTCGAGATCCAGTACGCGAAGAACGGGCAGCGGCCGCTCACGTCGGTGACGCTGAATGCGACGCGCACGTCCGAAGGTGACGCCGTCGCGGACTGGACGCCGACGAGCGATCTGGGGTGGGATGGGAATCTCAGCAACGCGGTCATCCTGGTTCATCCAAGCGGATGGGGCGACTGGTTCCCGATCTGGTTCCGCATGCCAGTGAAGAAGATCGCAGACCTCCACGCGAGCGCCGTTCACTACTCCGATGGGCGCAGCATCATCGATCGTGAGGGCGTGTCGTCACAGAACGCGGCGAACGCGCACGATCTCTCCACGCCGTGGCAGCGTCTGATGAATCACTCGTTCGCGGCTAGCTACAACAACGCCGGCACTGGCCACGTGAACCCGTTCGTCCCGAACGACATCCACTCGCAGTTCCCGTACAACAATCACAACTACGTGACCGGCATCGGTCGCGGCTGGACCTGGGTCGCGGACGAGCGCCCGAGCGGCTTCAAGGACATGTACACGTGCTTCGAGCGGCGCCGCGCGGCCGATGAGGCGAGCGCGCCCGACGGCGGCGTCCCGAGCGGCGGCGGCTGGCACCAGATCAACGACACCCAGGAGACCATCGTCAACGATCTCGAAGCCGGGCCGCTGGTCGTGGGCTCCGCTGCGGCGAACCCGTGGATGGAGTCGTGGCTGCCCTCCGGGCGCTTCGCATACAACAACACGGACGTCATCACGGTCCGGTGGCTCAAGCCGGGTGAAGCGTTCATCACGCCCGCGGGCGGCTTTCGCCCCGACGGCAAGGGCGGCTGGTACGATCAGTCGAACTACCACTGGTACTTCTTCCAGCAGGCCCAGGAGGTCTGCACGGAGGAGCTCGTGACGCCACGCGGCGGCGCACCGACGGGCTTCAACCTCTAGTCAGCTATGCGCGCGTCGAGCGCCAGCCCCTGCTGCGGGCCCATCACGGGTGAGATGCGCGCGCCTGCTAATCGTGCGCTTCGAACGCCCATGTCACGCCCGCGCGGACCTCGTACGCGGTCTCCTCGTCCACCTTGCCCACGCGAAGCCCGGCGTCCAACGAGACGGTCTCATTCACGCGGAGGATCGCGCCGCCGAGCAGCGAGAGGCGCGTCTCCGCGGAGAAGTTTCGCTCCCAGTAGACCTCTGCGACCGGGCGCAGCCGCCACGCGTCGGGTCCCTCGACGATCACGCCGGTGAAGAGATCGCGATCGTGCCGCTCACGCGTGAGCTCGAACGCCGCGTTCAGATGGACGCTGCCGTATGCGTTGCGGAGTGACACGATCCCGGCGGCGGAAGCACCCATACCCGTGTCGCGCCCGACCGTCGGAAGCAATGCACCCGACTCGAGCGCGACGCTTGGTCCCGTCCCACCCTGCAGAGCGCCTCGGCGGATGAGCCACTTAACAAGGACGTCGGTGTCGTCGAGGGTGAAGCGTCCGTCGCCCGCGCGGATCGGCTGGTCCATCGAGACGAGCCCGCGCCCATCGGCGACCAGCTCCACATCGGGAGCAAAGCCGTAGTTCAGGACGTAGCGTGGCGTGACCAGGAGGTGCTCGTGCTGCTCCTTCAGGTAACCGGCAGGACCGAGCTCGATCTCGGTCTCGCCCACAGGAACGACGTCCGCGTCGGTGCCATCGAACGGCCTGTACGCGTGGGCGCGCAGCGCGCAGAGCACGCCGGCGACGACGAGCGCGATGCTGGACAGCCGTGGAAGCCGGCGCGTAGGCGTCAGAGGCGCCACGGGGAGCGGCCCGGCGCGTGCTTCAGGACGTTCGTTGCCCAGGCCGTGTCCTTGTCCTTGTGGCATGACGTGCAGGGGTTCGGAATCTTGTACGTGTCCGTCATCGACGGGGTGATGAACTGGAAGGTGTGCGAGCGCACGTTCACGTCCGCGATCGTCACCTCGATCTTCGGCATGTGGCACGCAACGCACTCGGAGCCGACGCTTCCAGATCTGTGGAGCGAGTGCGCCTCCAGCGTGATCGCGCGCGGGCCGTTCTTCTCGCCTGCGCCGTGGCAGGTGAGGCAGAGCGCGTTGCCCGCGAGGCGTGTCTGGCCGGGATTCGAGGTCCCGTGCACGTCGTGGCAGCTCGCGCACGTGATGTCGTGCTTGTACATCACGCTCCGCACGAAGTCGTTTCCCTGCATGCGGTTCTTGTGGCCGGTGCCATCCGCGAAGTGCGTGAAGCTCTGCTCGCCGAGCTTGTTCTCCTCGAGCCGCCAGTAGTCGGACAGCTCCATGCCCACCTGGTAGCCCACGGGCCAGTCGTACTGTCGTCCCGCGATCGGGTTCGTGAGCGGCCGGCCTTGCGAGTGGCACTGGATGCACGTGTCGTTCGAGTGCACCGCATCCATGCGTCCTGGGTTCTGCACGTTCACGCGCGTGGGGTTCTTTGCGTGCGCGGCGCTCGGCCCGTGGCAGCGTTCGCAGCCGACGTTCCATTCGACCACGGTCTTCTTCTGGACGTCGTAGCCCACGGAGTGACAGCCGTCGCAGAGCGGGCCGGTGGGTCGCTGCATGTTGTCCGGCGGGTAGAGCGTGGACCACCAGTCGGTGCCGTTCTTGACGAAGTACTCGCGCCAGACCTTGTTCTTCACGTCCCACTGCGCCTGCTGCGGGAAGTAGTCGTCACCGACCTTCGTGAAGTAGCGCTGCTTCCACAGCGTGCCGTAGACCAGCGCGACGTCCTCCTTCTTGAAGGGGTGCAGCGTGTTCGTGCCGAGGTCGGGGATGATCACGTCTGGCGAGAGCTTCGGATCGCGGACCACGTTCGCCATGGGAGTCTTCTTCCAGCGATCGTAGATGTCCGTGTGGCAGGGCCTGCAAGAGAGCGACCCGGCGAACGACCCGTTGGCGAGCGCGACAGCCGCAGGCGTTCCTGAGGGCGGTGCGTGCGCGACCGAAGCAGCGGGCGGGGCGCCGGCATCGACGGGACGCTGCGCCGCGCCCGGCGCCCTCGGGCCCGGCCCCTCTCCCTGGCCCGCGCACGAGGGGAGCACGGACGCGAGGGCCATGGCCGGGAGCAACACCACGACGGCAAGGCCGCGTCGGATGAGGAGTCGACTGGGGACGGAGCGCATGGTCAGGATGTAACGTATGTTGCGGCGTGCAGCAATCGTTGCGTTGAGCGAGCTCGGCCTGGTGTAGAAGGGCCGCGTGACACCCGCCGATCTGCCGCCGCACCACATGACGGATCGAAGGGCGCTGTACGCGTGGGCGGTGGCGCCCGCGCTGGGGGCGGCGTCGCTGGGTGATGGTCGGTCGCTGTTCGTTCCGCTGGTGATCGGCGCGGCCATGAAGATCGCCTACGACGTGCTCCTGTATCTGGCCTTCCGCGGTGCTCGCCCTCCCGAGGAGGCCTGAGCCGTCTGTAACGTATGTTGCGTGATGCAGCGACCGTTGCGTGACGCCTACCGGCTCATGGTGTACACCTTGGTCGTGCCCCGCGCCGACCGAAGAACCTCTGCTGCATCCGCAGCTTCCTCGCGTGGGCGGTGGGTGCTGCTCATTCCGTCCGTGCCGGGTGGCACCACGTCCGCGCGCGTTCGCGTGTGGCGGCGGCTGCAGTCCGTCGGCGCCATCGCCGTGAAGAACTCTGTCTACGTGCTGCCGAACACGGAGGCGTGCGTGGAGACGTTCCAGTGGGTGTCGCGGGAGATCGTGGCGCTCGGGGGGCAGGCTTCGCTCTGCGAAGCCCATTTCATTGACGGCGTGAGCGATGCGGACATCGAGCGGCGCTTCGAAGAGGCGCGGAACGCGGACTACGCGGCCCTCGCCGGGCTGGCGCGGAAGGTTCTGCGCGCTCTCGCGGGTGGGCGCCTCACAGCGAAGAAGCGCGCCACGTTGGAGGCGGAGGTGGGGCGACTCCAGAAGCGTCGCGACGAGGTCGTGCTGCTCGACTTCGCGCAGGCGACGGGGCGAGAGGCCGTTGATGGTTTGCTCTCGCAGATCGGCCGCGACCTGTCCCCCGAGAGCTCCGCAAAGGGACCGAATGGCGCACTGTCACCGCTGCGTCGTCCGCGCGGCGGAACGTGGGTCACGCGTGCGGGCGTGCATGTGGACCGCATCGCGTGTGCGTGGCTGGTGCGCCGGTTCATCGATCCACGGGGGAAGCTCAAGTTCGTGCAGGGCAAGACGTACACGCCGGCCGCCGGGGAGCTGCGCTTCGACATGTTCGACGCCGAGCTCACGCACGTAGGGGACCGGTGCTCGTTCGAGGTGATGTTGACGCGCTTTGGGCTTGCGGACGTTGGGCTCGTTGCGCTCGGCGAGATCGTCCACGACATCGACATGAAGGACGAGAAGTTCGGCCGGCCGGAGACGAGTGGGGTGAGGAGCACGATCCTGGGGATCGCCGCGTCGATCGAGGCTGATGATGCGCGCATCGCCGCTGCCACGCCGCTGCTGGACTCGTTGCACGCGTTCTTCTCCAGGAAGGGGATGGGTCGATGAGCGTTCGTGCGTCCGGGATCTTTGTTGTGCTCATGGTTCCTGGCGCGGTCGGCTGTCGCGAGAGCGCTCCGCCCACACACGAGCAAGCGCCACGCGCCGTCACGGAGGCGACCACACTGACATCGCCAACCTCATCGGCCCCGTCGCCCATGGGTGTCGCCGCTGGTTCCGCCGGCGGCGCCGATGCGGGCGCGTCCGGCTTTCGTGTGCAGGGGTTCGACACGTTGGCGCTGGGTCCCGTGACTGCCTTGCAGTCGATGCGCACCGGGCCTGGTACGGACGGTCGCTTTGTCGTTGTGGCTGCGGCGGACGCGCCCAGCGCGCCGAACGTGCTTCGCCAGGTGGACACGGACGGGACCGATGGACGGTTTGCGCTTGCCGTTCTTCCCGAGAGCGCGCCGGCAGACGTGCGCGTGAGCGTCTCGTGCCGCGCTCTGTCGGGCTCGGTGGATCAGGCATGCGGCCTGGTTCTCCGACTGCAGGGCGCGAACGACTACTACGTGGCGCGCGCGAACGCGCTCGAGGACAACGTGCGGTTCTACTACGTGAAGGGTGGGCGTCGTGTGCAGCTCGCGTCCTTCACCGGCAAGGTAGCGAGCAAGCGGTGGCACACGCTACGGGTCGACGCGCGAGGCGATCTGTTCGAGGTGTACTTCGATGGCGTGCGGGTGATGTCCGCGCACGACAAGACCTTCGCGGAGGGCGGAAGGGTTGGCGTGTGGACCAAGGCGGACTCGGTGACCGAGTTCGACGACCTGACGGTCGGCGCGCCGTGAGGGTCGCCGCGGTGCACGCGGGCCTTGCGGCGCTCGGGCTGCTGTTCCTCTTGTTCCCGGGATGTCGCGATCAATCGAAGGACGTCACGGTGTACACGTCGGTCGATCAGGTCTTCGCCGAGCCCATCCTGAAGGACTTTGCGCGCGATGGTCGAACGGCACCGCGCAGCGCGTTCGACACCGAGGAGACGAAGAGCACCGGCGTGCTGAACCGGATCATCGCCGAGTCGGCGCATCCGCAGGCGGACGTGTTCTGGTCGGGCGATCCGATGCGCGCGCTCGTGCTCGTCCAGAAGGGGCTCGCCGAGCCATACATCTCGCCCAACGCGGCAAGCATCCCCGCCGAGTACAAGGCCAACGATGGCTCGTGGACGGGCTTCGGTGCGCGTGCACGCGTCGTCCTCGTCAACACGGACAAGGTCCCTGCCGCGCGCACGCCGCGCTCCGTGAAGGACCTCATCAACCCGGCGTTCAAGGGTCAGATAGCGATCGCCAATCCGCTCTACGGCACCACGACCATGCACGTGGCTGCGCTCTCGCGTGCCTGGGGGGATGCGGAGACGCGCGCGTTCTTCGCGGACCTGCGCAAGAACGACGTGCGCGTGGCGAGCTCCAACGGCGAGGTGAGGCGGCTCGTTGCGAGCGGCGAGATCGCCTTCGGTCTGGTGGACACGGACGACGCGCACGAGGCCCTGGCGGAGAAGGCGCACGTCACAATGGTCTTTCCGGACCAGGACGGGATGGGCACGCTGGTGGTCCCGACCGCCGTCGTGCTCATCAAGAACGGACCGCACTCCGCGCGTGGTCGCGAGCTGATCGATTTTCTCCTCACGCCTCAGGTGGAGAAGGCGCTCGGAGAGCGTGCAGCGCACATGCCGCTGCGCAAGGAGTTACACGTGGACGGCGTGCCCGACCTCGGCGGCGTACGCGCCATGAAGGTGGACTACGCGGAGCTGGCGAGCGAGATCACCCGGCTCGAGCCCTGGCTACGACAGTGGGCCGGGCTGTAGGCACCCGCCCATCGTCCCTCGAGCAGCGCGCGGTCCTCGCGGCGGCTGCAGCTGTCGCCGCGTTGACGGTGGTGTGGCCGCTGGGCGCGTTGGTGCACGGCGCGCTCTTCGGAGCGGCGTCGGCCGACGAGTTGATTCCGGCGCGGACGTGGACGCTCTTCGCCCGTTCGGTGGCGCTCGCGCTCGGCGTGCTCGTCGGGACGCTCCTCCTCGGGGTGCCAGCGGGGGTGGCGCTTGCGCGCGCTCGTCGCGGCGCTCTGCGTGCGGCGCTATGCCTCCACCTCTTGCCGCTCGCGCTGCCGCCGTCGTTCCTCGCGTTGGGCGCCGCGCAGCTCGTTGGTCCCGGCAGTGCGTTCTCGTCAGTGCTCCTGTCGAAGCTGCTCTATGGGCCGGCGGGCTTCGTCTTCGTGATGTCGATCGCGCTGGCGCCGGTGGTGAGCGCAATGACGTGGGTCGGGCTCGCCTCGCTCGATCCGTCGCTCGAGGAGGCCGCGCGGCTCGTGGCGTCGCGCCCGCTTGTTCTCGCGAAGGTGCTGCTTCCCGCGTCGGCGCCGTTCATCGCCCTCGCGCTCGTGCTGGTGTTCTCGCTGACGCTGTCGGAGCTGGCGGTGCCGTCTCTCTTGCGCGTGGATGTATACTCGGCCGCCGTATTCGCCCGCCTCGGAGGCTTCCGCGCGTCGCCGCGAGAGGCGCTGCTCGTGAGCCTGCCCATCGTCGCCGTGTCCTTCGTGCTGCTGGCACTCGCGCATCGCCTGTTTGCGCGCGTGGCGGGTGATCTTGTGCTGCGCCGAGAGAGCGGAGCAGGTACACCGCTCGGTCCGCTACTCATGGCTCACGCGGCGGTGGCGGCGGTCCTCGGCCTGACGCCGCTGGTGGCGCTCGTGGCGCGAGGCGCTGGCTCGTTCTCGGCCGCCGTGCCCTGGCTTGGCGCGAGCGTGTGGAATGGGCTACGCGCCGCCATCGTCACCGCGCTCGCGGCCACCGCCATCGGCGTTCCGCTTGGGCACGCGGTGGCCCGCGGGCTGCGCTGGGCGAGGGTCGTTGATGCGTGCCTGCTCGTCGGCTTCTTCGCTCCTGCGGTGCTCCTCGCGCTGGGCGTCGTGCAGGCTTGGAACGGCGGCCTCACCACGCTCGCCTATCAGAGCTTCCTCATCCTTCCGATCGGGCTCGTAGGGCGGTACGGCGCGCTCGCGGTTCGCACGTTCGCCGTGTCCACGCGCGGCGTGGCCGAGGCGTATGAGGACGCCGCAGAGCTGTCCGGGCACGGCTACCTCGCGCGGCTCGTCCGGATCACTGTGCCGCTGCAGTGGCGCGCGCTCCTGGCGGCGTTCGGACTCGTGCTCACGTTCTGTCTGCGCGACGTCGAGACGAGCATCCTGTATTACCCGCCGGGCGGGGAGCCGCTCACGGTGCGCCTCTTCACGCTGGAGGCGAATGGGAGCCCCGGCGTCGTGTGTGCGCTGGCATCGATGCACGTCCTGGCGACGGCGCTCGCGCTGGCGGTGCCGGTGTGGCTCGTCCGGAGGGGGCAATGAAGGCAGTGGACCTTGCTGCGGTGTCCGTCCGTGAAGGGGAACGCCAGCTCCTCGATGACGTGTCCTTCTCGATGGCGCCGGGCGAGAGCCTGGCAGTCGCGGGACCATCCGGCGCAGGCAAGAGCACGCTGCTTCGCGTGGTGGCCGGCCTCCGCGTCCCCGCCTCCGGCCGCGTTCATCTTCGCAACGTGTTGGTGAATGACGCCGGCCGTGTTCTGGTCCCAGCGCGACGTCGTGGGCTCGCGATGGTGTTCCAGGATCTGGCCCTCTGGCCGCATTTCTCGGTGCGCGGCAACCTGGCGTTCGCGCTCGAGGCCTCTGGAATGCCCTCGGCCGAGCGAGATCGCCGCGTCGAGGAGACGCTCGACCGCGTGGGGCTAGCCGGCTTCGGCACACGTGAGGTGCTCTCGCTCTCGGGGGGTGAGCGTCAGCGAGCGGCGCTCGCGAGGGCCCTCGTGACGAAGCCCGATCTACTCCTCCTTGACGAGCCGCTCTCGAGCGCGGACGCGCTGATCAAACGCGCCATGCTCACGCTCATTCGCGACCTGTTATCCGAGCGCAATACGTCCGCGATCATCGTCACGCACGACGCTTCGGAAGCGCGAGCCCTGTCGAAGCGCCTCCTCTGTCTGGAGGCGGGGTGCGTGGTCGCCGACGACACGATCGAGGCGCTGACGAAGAAACCGCCGACGCCATTCCTGGGGGCGTTCCTGGGCTAGGGTCGAGGTCGTTGTCGAGGGGCCTCGTCGTCGTCCAGTGATGTGCAAGGCTACCGTCGCCGTGCGATGCTCGCGCGATGCGAACGATGGCCCTCTCGTCCCTTCCTGTCTTCCTTGGTCTATCGATGCTGGTTTCGTGTGGCAGCCCGCCCGCGCCCGCGCCGTCGCCTCCTCCTCCGACTTCTGCCAGTGCCGCTCCTCCTTCACCGGGGCCCACGAGCCCCGTGGCGGCGGCGCCCGCGTCTGCGCCAGCGGATCCGGCGCTCCCGACCGATGCTGTCTGGGTCGCGAGCATGGACCTGAAGAGGCTCATCGCGACGCTTCCGAACGGTGACTTCGGCGCGATGGTCGAGAAGCTCACGGGTGCGAAGGGCGTCACGGTGCAGGACCTGGGCCTCGATGTGACGCGACCCGTGATGATGGCGCAGGTTGGTGTGACGGATTCGCAGCGGCGCGCGGTCGCGGCGGTCGCCGCTCGCCCGGTGGATCCGATTGATGGCAACGGTGAGGCGGTGCGCAGGGCTACGGCGGGCGTGTCGTTCGACAACGCGTTCCGCGTGGTGATCCCGACGACGAATGCGATGAAGACGAAGGCGGCGGCGGAGCTCGCCCTCGCGGGTGCAGGCGCGAAGGATGTTGGAGGCGATGCGTACGAGCTCCCGCACGGGCGTGTCGAGATCCGCGCCACGAACGACGTCGTCGTGATCGACGTGGGCCTGGGTGACACGCCCAAGCTCGGGCTCGAGGCGCTGCGCGCGCGTGTGGCCGCAGGACATGCGGATGCGCCTGCGCTCGAGGGCCGAGCCGTCCGCGCGCGCTACCGTCCGGCGGGTGTGGCGGAGCTCGGAGGCCTGATGAACCTCTTCCGGGGGTCCGTCGTGATGGACATGCCGAACCTCAGCGCGCACGACCGCGACCGGATGGCGTCCGAGGTCGTGAAGGAGGTGAAGGGCGCGACCCTGGCGTCCAGCTACGACAGCGTCGAGCTGTCTGCTCGCGTGGACTCGCCGCAGCGCATCAGCTTCGAGGCACGGGGCGAGCCGGGGCCGACGTCCGTGGTGCCGCCCGCCACGGCGTGGGCGCCGTCGCCTTCGATCACCGCAGAGGGCGCGACCGGGACGATCGCGGTCAACGTCGGCTTCGCGCGCGCGTTCGTGCTGGGCGGGGAGAAGCCAGGTGAGCCGCTGTCGAAGTCGCCGCTGATCGACCCGATGAAGGAGCGACCCACGTTCATACTGCCCGCGATGCTGCCCGAGGTCGTGCCGCTGTTCGTGCGGCTCGTGGCGCGCGCGCAGGATGGTCTCGCTCCCGGGGCGCTGGAGCGCTTCGAGCGAATTGGCTACCTGTACCGCGCGACCGGAGCGCCGACGTTCTTCGCCCTGCTGCCGAAGTCCATGCGAGGAGAGGCGGCGGAGTGCGCGCTCACGGGGAAGCCAACGTGCACGGCGAAGGAGCGCATGAAGCCGGGCCTCCCGTTCGACGTAGGGCACAACACGTTCGCGCAGCTGGTGCCCGTGAAGGGCACTACGGCGCAGTGCGTCCTGATCGGCGAGGACAAGGAGGCGCTGAAGGCCCTGCGGCTTGCTTCGGCCGCGGCGCAGCCGTTCGAGCTGTCCCTGGCGCGTCACGTGAGCTTCGGAAGTGACGGATTCGATTTTCCGGGGATCGCCGGAGACGCAAGGGTCACGGGCGGAATGGCGATGGAGGGGAAGACTGTTGTGTTGAGGGTTGGGACTCCGTGAGAATGGAGAGCTGCGGGGCGGTGAGCGGGGCGGGCACGTTCACGTTCACGGGTCGGAGTCGGAGTCGGCGTTGAAGTGGGGACGGGGTCGAGGTCGAGGTCGAAGTCTCCTCGTGGCGACATCTCGCGCTTCGCTCCTGATGGATGCCGGCCCCACCCCGGTGCTGCCTCGTTTCCGCGCTTTTGGACGCTCACGGTGGAATCGTCTCGCTGCACGCCACAAACGACCTCGTTGTGGGTCGTCCTGCGACGATCTCGCATGGCACTGCGATTGCGTGAATGGGCGTGGGACGCTCTCTCTGGGTGTGCGTGGGTTTTTACAACGAGGCTCCGCATGAAACGCATTGCTCTCATTCTCCTCGGCTCGCTCATCGCGGCGTGCGCTTCCGAAACCGCCGACGAAGGCTCTGTCGGCGACACTGGCGAGGAAGGGCAAGACCTCTCCGTCGGAGTGACGTGCACGCACGCCAACATGTCCTCATCGGCATGTCAGGAGATGCGCACCACCATCCTCGATGCGGCTCAAGATCCCGCGCGCCACACGGCGCTCGTCCGCGGGCTCGCATGGGTCGACGCGAACGTGATGTACAGCCAGACGCACGCCTACAAGGGCTTCCGTCAGGACTGCTCCGGCTTCGTCTCCATGGCATGGGGCGAGGGCAGCGCGCTCACCACCGCCGGCTTCGCGCCGTACGACACCTCCGCGTCGAAGTCACTCAGCGGCTACTCGCAGCTGCTCCCGGGCGACGCGCTCAACAAGCACCCGCGCGGGCATATGTTCCTCTTCGGTGCGTGGGCCAACGCCGCGCACTCGCAGATGGTGATCCTCGAGGAGTCGCACACCGGCACGCCGGCGATGATGAAGGTCGTCGCTGCGTCCTACTTCGACAGCTTCACGCCGATCCGTGGGAAGGCGTTCGGCAGCACGAATGCGGGTGGTGCGGGTTCGGGTTCGGGTTCGGGTTCGGGTTCGGGTTCAGGTTCAGGTTCAGGTTCGGGTTCGGGTTCGGGTTCAGGGGGAGGTTCGGGTTCAGGTTCAGGGGGAGGTTCTGGGTCGGGGTCGGGTGGCGGGGCTGCTTGTACTGGTGACGGCGACTGCAACCCTGGCAACGATGGGGCCGGGATGATTTGCGTCAGTCACATGTGCGAAGCTGGGTGCCATACCAACGCGCAGTGTCCAGGGAACGAGACCTGTCACTCTGGCATGTGCCAGTGAGCGCCTGACCCTGAGAAGATCGGCGCGCGAAAAACTCTCAGGGCGCGATCAAGATGACGACGCGTCCGGGTCCACCCGCCGTGGCGGGCTTTGACGACGGACCGGTGGTCGCGCCGTCTCCCCCGATGGCGACTCCGGGCGCGTAGAACGGGTTCGTCGGCTGAGGGGCTGCGCTTCCCATCCCGGTGGTGCGGATCGGGGGCGGGCTCTGGACCGCGCTCTGCGTGACGAACCCCGAACCGCCGCCGCCGCCAGTGGTCGCCGAAGCACCGCCCTGACCACCGCCACAGAATCCGCCGCCGCCCGCGCCCGCGGAGCCCGCGGTGCCGCCGCCATTCGGGGAGCCGCCGTTCGAGGCGTTGGCACTGCCGACGCCCATGTTCGCACCGCCATCGCACGCGCTCGTGCCCGCCGCGCCTCCTCCTCCAAGGAAGCCACTGCCGGCGAGGCCGTTGCCGCCGCCGCCGCTGCCGGCAGATGTGCCCGAGGCGTAGTTGCTGCTGTTCTGGCCATAGGCTCCGCCTCCGCCGCCGCCTCCGCCGGCCACGACGTAGAGGCCGGAGGTGCCGGGGCCGTGCACGGCGCTCCATCCGCCGCCGCCACCGCCCTGCGCGCGCTGCGCTGCGTTCGCGCCGATCCCGCCGCCTCCTCCGACGTCTATCTGGAGCGTCGCGCCCGCGGTGAGCGCCACCGTAGCTTGCGCGAAGCCACCCGCGCCGCCCGCGCCGCCGGGCTCTGGATAGCTGAGGCTCGCGCCGCCGCCGCCCCCAGCAGCGCCCCACACGACAAACGTTGCGGTCTTGCAGTCCGGTGGAACGGTCCACGTGGTGCTCGCAGTGGCAACGAGCAGCGTGTGCCCCACGCGCACGAAGAGCGGCTGCGTTGCGACCACTCCCGTCTTGGTGCTCGTTGCCACGACGCTGGCGAGCGCGCTCTGACCCACCACCGCGGACGCAGCAGCGGAGAGGTTGAGCGTGGCGCTGGAGTCGCTGCCGGGGATGGCCGCGGTCGCGCCAACGCCGCTCGGAGCGTTTCCGAGCGTGACGTTCACACCCTCGTCGAAACCATTCTTGCGATTGATGCTGATGAAGAGCGGAATGATCGCACCGCCAGGATCTGCGATGACCGATGGCGTGGCCACAGTGAGCTCGAAGTTCGCGTTGACGACCGGAGCAGCGTCCTCGTTCGTGACCACCACACCAGACCCTGCGTCGGAGTCGGAGGGCGCGTCGCTCGTCGTGTAGCTCGAGTTGCACGCGACCCATGCAACGACGATGGTCGACGCGCCGCCAACGAACCATCCGCACCTGGTGACACGAGCGGCCATTCCTCCGCTCAGGGTATCTCAATGGATGTCGCGGCGCATGCCGTGTGTGGCATCTCGCCCCGGTGCAGGCCCGTGTCAGGCCCGATTTCAGGCCCCGTGGCGCGGCACGGTTCGTGAACTCAGCGTCGCTCATGAAGTCGCAGAAGTCGTCTGGTTGGCGTGGCAAGTACGCCTCGCGCGTCGGTCTCTCGCTTGGTGCAGCCGCTGCTACCTGGATGATTTCCGGAGACGCGCGGGCCTTCACGCTCTCGAGCGCGCTGTCCGGCGGATGTCACGAGGGCATCACGGAGTCCGCGCTGCGCAGCGCGCGCACCACTCCCGGAGTCGCAGCGCCGATCGCCCCGAGCGAGGACGATCGCGCGCTCATCGACGATCTTCCATTCGACCTTGCGTCCGACATGCGGGAGGTCGCTGCCGCGTCGCTGCTCGTGGGCATCCGCGACAACGACCTGAAAGGCCGCTCGCCCACCGCTATCGACCAGCTGGCGCTCGTGCACGGCGACCCGAATGCGCAGGAGGAGCACTGCCTCCGCGCAAGCGGCGACGACGAGCCCGATGGCAGCGCGAAGGCCGTCGCACGCTGCCGAGCGTTCATCACCGAACGCGTGCAACAGGCCCTTGCGGGGCTTGGGACCGACGGGACGCCCGACCCCGCGCAGCGAATCGACATCAAGGTGTTCCTGTCGCTCCGTGGCGGCGTTACTGCCAGTCTGCCCCTCTACTGGGTCCGGATGGGGCAGGCGATGCATGCCATGCAGGACAGCTTCGCGCATGCGTACCGCACGCCAGATGGCATGCAGATCACCACGATCCTGAACTGGATCGATTACGTGAACAAGGACGAGCTGGAGTCGCGCGACGGCCCCGTGCACCGCTCGCCGCTCGATGAGTGCAACGCCAAGGACGATCTCATCGGGCGCAACAAGCGGCTCGCAACGGAGGCTTCCACTGCGCTGCTCCTCGCCACGCTGGATACGACGAAGACCGTTGACGAGAGGATGGTCGAGGTGGACCGCGTGCTGACCCGTTACATGACGTTCTCGCCCGGATGCGGGCCCACGGATGCGTGGTGCGCTGCGCCAGAAAACAAGTACAAAAACGCCACAGCGGGGTGTGGTTGCACGCTCGTCGGTGGAGGCAGCGGTAGCCCTGGAGATATGGCGCTCGGAGGCGTGGGCCTTGCCACCCTGGCGGCGGCACTGGTGGCACGCGGCCGCAAGCGAAGGGCCGCGGCGGCGCGTGGCGCGGTGATGGGCGTTGCGTTGCTGGTTGCACTGTCTCCACGCCTTGCGCGCGCGGCAGACGCACCCAACACCGCGCCATTGACGAAGGCAGATGAGACCACGCCTGCACCGAAGGGCGTCGCGGATGGTACGGACGCCAAGGCCACCGTGATCCCGCCGCGCACCGTCGCGGAGGAAAAGTCCGCGGTGCAGGAGCACCAGCACGACTCCAAGGTCGCGCTCGCTGCGAGCCTTGGCGGCTCCATCGTCGATCCCGGTGCGGCCGGCACCCTGGGCGTGCGCTTCCGTCTGAACGAGACGTTCGTCGTCGGTCTGGATGGCGAGCTGAACTACTGGTACGGCGTGAACGACCAGCGGTTCCAGGCGGGCGCCGCGAGCATCTACGCCACCGGCATCTTGCGCTATCCCATGCGCTTCGAGCGGATCAACCTGCGCTCCACTGTGCACCTGGGCGGGTCGTACGAGCTGCTCGACCTGTATGGTGTGCCGAAGGGCAGTATGGGCCTCTTCGTGGGCGCGTTCCCGCTCGGCATCGAGTGGAAGCTCACGGGGCACGTGTTCCTGATCATCAATCCGCTCGGTCTCGCGGTGCCCGTTCCGCACCTCACCGGTGCGCCCTTCGCCTATCCCCAGTTCAGGACGCAGGTGGGCGTCGAGGTCTCCCTCTAACACTACTGCGGGACGTCGGGCGTGAGGGATCGGTTCGCGCGGCGGCGGTGATGTAGCGCGGTGTCGTTTGTTTCTCACTGTGTCCTTCCATTCTTTCGGGAGGGCCTTTCCATCGTGCGGATCGTGTCCATGGTGAG
>JBBRNJ010000075.1:0-44460 GCA_038230375.1 Polyangiales bacterium
GACAACCCGAGCATCACGCGCGACGTGTCCGGTGAAGGCGTGCAGCAGGCGCTGCTCAAGATCATCGAAGGCACCATCGCAAACGTTCCGCCCAAGGGCGGACGCAAGCACCCGCAGCAGGACTTCCTGCAGGTCGACACGCAGAACATTCTCTTCATCTGCGGCGGCGCGTTCGTGGGTCTCGATCAGATCGTCCAGCGCCGCATCGGTCAGCAGACGCTCGGCTTCGGCGCGGACATCAAGAGCAAGAAGGACTTCAAGCTGGGCGAGCTCTTCGCGCAGGTGCAGCCCGAGGACTTGCTGAAGTTCGGCCTCATCCCGGAGTTCATCGGTCGTCTGCCCGTCATCGCCACGCTCCACGAGCTGAACGAGGACGCGCTCGTCGACATCCTCACGAAGCCGAAGAACGCGCTCGTGAAGCAGTTCCAGCGCCTATTTGACATGGACGGCGTGAAGCTCAAGTTCGCGAAGAACGCCCTGACGGCGGTCGCCAAGGAGGCGCTCAAGCGCAACTCCGGCGCCCGCGGTCTCCGCGCGATCCTGGAAGGCGCGATGCTCGACATCATGTACGACATCCCATCGCGCGGTGGCATCAAGGAAGTCGTGATCAACGAAGAGGTGATCACGAAGGGCGAAGCGCCCCTCATCGTCTACCAAAAAGAGGCAGAGCTAGCCTGAGTGAAGCGGGGTCCGAAAGGGCCCCGAGCTCATTTCGGGTCGGGGTCAGCGGCACTACGATGCAGTCATGACCGACGACATGCGCGTCTGCGGCTTCGCACGACACGAGATGGAGCTGCTCTCCGCGGGTGACGGGGATCGCAAACTCGGACGGCTTCGGCTTGCGCTCGCTGCATTCGAGAAGTGCGTGGCGGCGGAAGGGGCCGACGCGCAACGGGGCGAGGCGATGTGCGATATCGCCGAGGCCTACGACACGATGAACGACGTACCTGCGGCGACGGGCTGGCTCGACCGCGCGCTCGCGCTGGACGCGTTCAGAACGAGCGACGCGTGGGCGTGGCGCTCTCACAGCGCTGCGCTTCGATATCTGTGGCGGGGCGATCACCTGCGCGCCGTGGCCCTGGCGGGCGATGCGCTCTCCTTCGCGCGGAGGAAGGGCGCCGAAGCTTCTGAGGGCGGCGTGATCGGCGTGCTCGTCACCTTGGCGGACGCGCTGGTCGGGGCCGGTCAGCCGGCGGACGCGCTGCCGCTGGTCTCCGAGGGTCGGGCGCTGTTCGCGCGGTCGGCGTGGCTGCAGAAGCACAGCCCCGGATACCTGATCGAGCTGCCGTACCACGAAGGTCGCGCGCTGGCGGCGCTGGGCCAGCTGGACGCTGCAGCGCGCGTGCTCGATGAGGCAGAGGCGGCGACCGCGACGTGGAAGGAGAACCCTGAGCGCCGCAACATCCTGCTTGCGAGCGCCGGCGTGCGACGTGATCTGGGCCAGCACGAGGAGGCTCTCTCTCGCGTACGGGAGGTCGATGCGTGGTGGGACGAGCACATCGCGTTGCGCCAGAAGCACGACGCCGAGCCCGCGGAGCTGGACGCGGCGAGGGCCGAGCGTGACGCGCTACGGCGCGCGTGGGGACTCCAGGGTTAAAGCGGGGGAGAATAGACACCCGCGAGGTTGGTATTCCCTCCGATCTTCGCTAGATTCCCGTCGATGTTCTTCAAGAACGACGGCGACCCCAAGAACGCTCCCCAGAAGAAGCGGAGCCTGCCGCTCCTCCCACTGCGCGACATCATCGTGTTCCCGCACATGGTGAGCCAGCTCTTCGTCGGTCGCGAGCGCAGCATCAACGCGCTCGACGCGGCGATGGCGCGCGACAAGGACATCTTCCTTGCAGCGCAGAAGAACGCGAAGACCAACGAGCCCACGCTCGAGGACATCTACCAGGTCGGCACGCTGGGCACCGTGATGCAGCTGCTTCGCCTGCCCGACGGCACGGTGAAGGTGCTCGTCGAAGGGAAGCGCCGCGCGCGCGTGAAGAAGCTCGTCCAGAACGACGAGTTCTTCATGGTCGAGGTCGACGAGATCCCCGAGAGCACGCCGAAGGGCGTCGAGATCGAGGCCCTCATGCGCAGCGTGCAGGCTGCGTTCGAGATGTACGTGAAGCTGAACAAGAAGGTTCAGCCCGAAGTCCTGATGCAGGTGCAGACCATCGACGATCCGTCGCGCCTGTCGGACACCATCGTCGCGAACCTGCCCACGCTGAAGCTCGTGGACCGTCAGGCGCTGCTCGAGATGGACGAAGCCGCTGCGCGCCTCGAGCGCCTTCACGAGCTGATGCAGGCCGAGATCGAGATCCTGCAGGTCGAGAAGAAGATCCGCTCCCGCGTCAAGAAGCAGATGGAGAAGACGCAGAAGGAGTACTACCTCAACGAGCAGATGCAGGCGATCCAGAAGGAGCTGGGTGGCGGCGAGCGCGATGAGTTCAAGAACGAGATCTCCGAGATAGAGGAGCAGCTCAAGACCAAGCAGATGTCCAAGGAGGCAGTCGCGAAGGTCAAGAAGGAGCTGAAGAAGCTGAAGATGATGCACCCGACCAGCGCGGAAGCGACGGTCGTGCGCAACTACATCGACTGGATCGTCAGCCTTCCGTGGAGCGACAAGAGCGAGGAGAACTACGACCTCGCGCTCGCGGAGCAGGTGCTCGACGAGGACCACTACGGCTTGAAGAAGATCAAGGAGCGCATCATCGAGTACCTCGCGGTGCAGGCGCTCACGAAGAAGCTGAAGGGCCCGGTCCTCTGCCTGTGCGGACCGCCCGGCGTCGGCAAGACGAGCCTCGCGAAGAGCGTCGCGCGCGCGACCGGTCGCAAGTTCGTGCGTCTGTCGCTCGGCGGCGTCCGCGACGAGGCCGAGATCCGCGGCCACCGCCGCACGTACATCGGCGCGATGCCCGGCAAGCTCATTCAGTCGCTGAAGAAGGTCGGCACGAACAACCCGGTCTTCTTGCTCGACGAGATCGACAAGATGTCGAGCGACTTCCGCGGCGACCCCGCGGCCGCGCTGCTCGAGGTCCTCGATCGTGAGCAGAACGACACGTTCAACGATCACTACCTCGACCTCGACTACGACCTGAGCGACGTGATGTTCATCACCACGGCCAACACGCTGTCGGGCATCCCGGTGCCGCTGCAGGACCGGATGGAGCTCATCCAGCTCAGCGGCTACACCGAGTTCGAGAAGATGAACATCGCGGTGAAGTACCTTGTCCCGCGCCAGATCAAGGAAGCCGGCCTCGACGACGTGAAGTTCACGCTCTCCGAGAGCGCGATCCGCACGGTCATCCACCACTACACGCGTGAGGCCGGCGTTCGCTCGCTCGAGCGCGAGATCGGCTCGATCTGTCGCAAGGTCGCGCGCCAGGTCGTGGAGCACGGCAAGGATCAGATCATCGACATCCCGGCGAAGAGCATCCCGAAGTACCTGGGCGTGCCCAAGCACCGCCTTGGCAAGAAGGAAGAGCACGACGAGATCGGCCTCACCAACGGGCTCTCTGTCACCTCCAATGGCGGCGGTGAGCTGCTCGCGTGCGAGGTCGCGGTCGTGTCCGGCAAGGGCAAGCTCCAGATCACGGGCCTGCTCGAGAAGGGCATGGAGGAGAGCGCACAGGCAGCGATGAGCTACGTGCGTTCACGCGCGTCCATGCTCGGGCTCGAGCCGGATTTCTACCAGAAGGTGGACGTGCACGTTCACTTCCCGGAGTTCATCCGCAAGGACGGCCCGAGCGCCGGCGTGACCATGGCCACGTCGCTCGCGAGCGCGCTGATCAAGGTGCCCGTGCGCAAGGACGTCGCCATGACGGGCGAGCTCACGCTGCGCGGTCGCGTGATGCCCATCGGCGGTCTGAAGGAGAAGCTCCTCGCAGCGCACCGCAGCGGCATCCACACCGTGATCGTCCCGCTCGAGAACCGAAAGGATCTGCGCGAGGTCCCGCGTCGCGTGCTCAAGGCCACGCGCATCGTGCTCGCGGAGCATATGGACGACGTCCTTCGCGAAGCGCTTGCCCTCCAGAACCCGGACAGCATCTTCGGACCGCGTCGCGAGATCATGGAGTACGTGGATGGAGAGCTGGTGGTGCGGCCCGGCACGACGGGAGCTCCGCGCGGTCCCGATCCTGTTCCTACTTCGTCTGGCCACGCGTGAGGCGCATCGGGAGCGTCCGAAAAATCAGTTGACCAAACGGGACCCTCTGCCTAAAAGCACGGGCTCTCACGTTGGGCGGGTAGCTCAGCGGTAGAGCGCTGGCCTTACAAGCCGGATGTCGCAGGTTCAAGCCCTGTCCCGCCCACCATCTCTCTGGTCCCTTCGGACATATTTCTTCAGAGAGCTCGTTGGCAACAAGGCCGAGTGAAGCAGTCACCACGGGGTGGTAGTTAAGTTGGTTATAACGCCGGCCTGTCACGCCGGAGGCCGCGGGTTCGAGCCCCGTCCGCCCCGCCAACAAATCGCGTAGCTAGAGCAAGGTGGTCCGGGTTTTCCCGGTCCACCTTGTTCGTTTGAGGCGACCGCAACCACGACGCCGGCCGCGCGATGGAACGGGGAGATCACCACCTTGTAGTGGTGCGGTAGACCTTTTGCCGAACGACGTTGTCAGAAACTCGTTCCCCTCGGTTGTGCGCGCGAAGACCGCGTACCAGTGCGGCGGCAGTGGGCCCTCGGGGAAGGTGTGACCTGCGACGGTGATGGAGCCGGGCTCCTTCGTGGTCTCTGCGACTGCGGAGATTCCAAAGCCAACGGTGTCAGGCGGTGTGGCGCTGTGGAGCACGCCGCTCCACGGACCATCCACACCGCTCCCGCACGACGGATTCCACTTGGCGCGTCGACCGCGGGTTGGCGCCGCCGGACAAAGATCCTGGAAGCCCCGGTTCGCGCTCGCGTACCGGCCGTACTCTGCGAAGTGAGCTTCCTCCCCAAGTCTCACGCTATAAACCATCTGAAGCGCTTCCGTGTCACCGGTATTCCGCCATCGATCGCATCCGGTGAGCGCGAGCGCGATCAGCGGGGGCAACACGAGCGTCGTCGAGAGAAGCGTCCACAGGGCTTCGTGGACTCCTCGCCAGTCAGTGCGGCTCTTCGTGCACACGGTCATCTCGTCCTCGCTCATAGTGTACCTCCGAACCGGAGGTTTCGCTGTTGGTGGACGCGCGGCGTCGTGCGAGGAATGGTGCATGTCTCGTGTCGTGTGCAACGTCGTGCTGGTCGTCTTCGCGATGGGGGCCGTAGCAGCGTGCAAGTCGCAGGAGAAGCGGGAGGCTGAGCTCCAGGAGCGTGTGCGGGTCGCTCGCGATGCGGGCGACTTGCTTCGCGTGGGGGACCTGAACGCGAATGACGGTGGTGTGGATGCATCCGCCGCTGCGCCTGTCGATCCGTGGAAGCGCGCGCTCGACGAGAGCGTGCAGCGCGCGCTCTGCGATGTGGACGCCGGCCCGGTCTACCTGCTGAACGATCACGTGTTCGAGACGAGCTGCAGGACACTCGTACAACGGCGCCATCCCGACGCGACGTTTCCGTACGGCTTCGGCAGCGTCCGCGGAACGTGCAAGCGCACCCTCATCTCGCGCGCGACGGTTCGCGGCAGCATGCGCGCGTACGATTGCACCTTCGACCCGCTCACGGGTGAGGTCGTCTTCGCTGGCCTCCTCTACACGAACCCCTTCGTCGACGGTGGCTGATCCGCGCTGACGTCGTCAACGCGCGCCGCTCCCCGCAGTTCGCGCGTCGCTGTCTGGCAAATCGTCCTCCTCGCACACGTCGTGCTCAAGTTGGTGAGGTCGGAGCCGTTCACCTCCTCCGAGAGCTACACAAGGAGAACGATCATGAACGGCGAGGATTTTGGCGGTCGGGCAACACGTAGGGTGGTACGGGTCTTCGTTTGGGGGAGCCTGGCAGCCCTCGTCGCGTGCTCTGGCACGCAGAAGACCGAGCCGGAGAACGTCGGTTCTGCCCAGAGCTCACTCCTCACCACGCCGTGCGCCTGGGACGCGCAGGGCAACCTGCAGCTCGTCGCCAAGGCGAACGAGATCGCGTACGTCGGCTTCGTCGCTGGCTGCGCGACCGGCGCGATGGACCTGTGCGTCGTCACGAACGCGGTCGACACGCAGCAGAACGCCTGCCACGTGAACTCGTCCAAGGGCGTGACCATCACGGGCGCCGGCGGCGCTGGCAACCCAACGGAGAAGGTCATCGTGGACTACTCCAACGGGCTCTTCAGCCTCGGCAAGGTCTCGCTGGTGCTCGACACGTCTGTCGGTCACCTCTCGAGCGTCCTCATCATGCCGCCGTCGGGTGGTAGCAACATGGCGCTTGGCGCCAGCGGCCTCGATGCCGACACGACCTCGGCGCGCGTCGGCGGTCCGAAGCTCGACGTCGCGACGAAGTGGTCCACGGCCGCGGCGCCCGGAACGGTGGTCTTCCAGGGCGGCGCAGGCGCGGACACGTTCGTGGCAGACACGTCCGGCCTCGCGGCACCGCCTGCGGGCTGGGACCTGGTGGCCAAGCTCGGGATCGTGGGTGCGGCGTTTGCCGGTCCGCTGACCGTGAGCGGCGGCGGCGGCAACGACGTCATGGCGGGCGGCGCGGGCACCAACACCCTGCTGGGTGGCCCCGGCGACGACACGTTCCTCCAGAGCACCAAGTCGACGGCCGACACGATGCAAGGTGGCGACGGCTTCGACACCGTCGACTACAGCGCACGCGCAGCGAGCGTCAACGTGACGGTCGGCGTCAGCGGCGCGGTCACCACTGCAGCGATGGGCGCTGCTGGCGGCACTGGCTACAAGGCGAACGACATCCTCACCATCGTCGGCGGCGCGGCCCCCGCGACAGTGAAGGTCTCCACCGTGAGCCTTGCAGGCGCTGTCACGGCGGTCGCCATCGTCACCCCTGGCGCAGGCTACTCGACGGGTGTGGGCGTCGCGACAATGGGCGGCTCTGGCAACGGCGCGGCGACGGTGAACGTCTCCGCGGTCGGCCCGGACGATGGCGCGCCTGGTGAGAAGGACGACGTACAGATCGACGTCGAGCGCGTGAAGGGCGGCGCGGGCGCTGACGTTCTCGATGCACGCGCGGTCACGCTGTCCGACGTGGTTCTCCTGGGCCAGGGCGGCGCGGACATCCTCCGCGGCGGCGCGGGCGCGGACGATCTCTGCGGTGGCCTTGGCAACGACCGCTTCTACTGGAGCGGCTGCACGGCTGGATCCTGTCCGGCGACCAGCGCGGGCGACTCACTCGCTGGCGGTGGCGGCCTCGATACGGCCGACTACAGCACTGCAAGCGGCGCAGTCGTCGTCTGCCTCAACCCGGCCGACGCGACGTGCACCGCGGGCCCGCAGAACGGCGTTGCAGGTGCGGTCGACGTCATCAACGACACGGGCGCGACAGCCTGCCCCGGCGCACGCGCCTTCACCATCGCCTGCGGCGCTGGCTACAACGCGTACACACCTGGCGCCGTCTCCTATACGTGCGGCACGGCAACGTACAACTCGGTCGCGGCCGGCGGTGCGATGTCGAACGACGTGCAGAACCTCACGGGCCACCCCACCGCGGGTAGCACGCTGGATTGCGGAACGCTGGCCTGCACGGTCGTCGGTGGCTCCGGCGCTGACACCATCACCGGTTCGCCGCTCATCGACTCGATTGACGGCAACGGTGGCGGCGACACCATCGCCACCGCGGGCGGCGCGGACCTCGTCGACCTCACCCACACGGGCGGCGGCGTGACCGACCAGATCGACTGCAACAGCAACGCGGTCACCATCCTCGCAGACAACGCCGACACGCTGACGTGCTGGGACGGAGCCTCCGCCTTCGCCGCATGCGACTCCTCGTCGACCTGCCTCAGCGCGAGCATCATCCAGCAGTGACGAAGACCGCCTGAACAGGGCGTGAGATTGCGAGGGCCGGCCGTGCGAGAGATCGCGCGGTCGGCTTCTCGCATTTGGGAGCGCCAGTGTGATGACGCCGCGTCGTCAGCATGGCGGCGTCGAGCCTCGAGAAGCGCTGGAAATCAGGGGCTGCGCAAGCGTTCCGCTCCGTGGCATGCGCGTTGCGACGTCAGCGACATGCGCGTCGTTCGTCTTCTTCCCACCATCGCCCTGGGCACGTTGCTCGTCACCGCCGCCTGCAGCTCGCAGACCCCCAACGGCGCATCGGGACAGGCGCCCACGTCCGTGGGACCCGGCAGCACGGAAGCCGCCGATGCGGGCACCGGCGCAGATGCAGGGTCGGGCGGCGGCACGAGCCCGCACGTGGACGGCGGAGCGGATGGTGGGTCGAGCGCGGCAGACTCAGGGGTCCACCCGACGGATGGCGGAGCGATCGTCGATGCGGGCACGCATGACGTCGGGATGCTTCCACTGCTCGCAAGCGATCACTGCCAGAGCGCCCCGCAGATCCCGCTCACCACGGTCAACGCGCACCTCAACCTGAACGCCGACACCACAAGCGCCACACCGGACGTGAGCGCGCCGTGCAGCGCGGCCAGTGGCGCGGATGTCTTCTACCAGTTCTCGATCTCCAAGCCCGCGTTCATCTACGCAGACACCTTCGGCGCGTCGTGGAGCACACTGCTCTACCTCCTTTCGTCGAGCTGCACGCCCCTCACCACCAGCACCACCCCGAACGACACGCTCTGCAACGAGGGCGGATGTGGGACCTCGCAGTCGCAGATCGTCGCATTGCTTCCGCCCGGCAACTACCGGCTCGGGCTCGGCGGCAGCGGCGGTGCGACAGGCAGCGCGGTCATTCACTTCGAGCTCGCGCTTGCCGGCAGTGGCACTGCGACGGCGCTTCCACAGGGCATGTCGCAGCAAACGGGTGCGACAGTCGGAGTGAGCGGGAACGTCAACAACCAGTCCGGCGGCTGCGTGGCCGCTGGTCCGGAGGACGCGTACTGGTGGACGGCGTGCCCCGCCGATGGCGCCGGTCAGCTGACCGCCACGACGTGTGGCGGCGCCACCTGGGAGACGTTGCTCGAGACGGAGATCCCCGGAACCACGCCCTACAAGTGCTCGCTGGATACGTGCGGTATGCAGACAGCGCTCACGACCAACGTTCCCGCGGGCGCGGGTCTTCGCGTCCTCCTCGTCGACGGGCAGGCCGGCACTTCCGCCGGCGCCTACACGATGCAGGTCAACCGCCCGTAGGAGCCAGACCGCCGTGCGTCCCATCTACATTCCCAGCGTCGCGCTCGCGGCGACCTTCGTGGTCATCGCTTGCTCTTCATCGCCCGGCGACACCAACGACGCCACCGCTCCCCAGAACACATCGAGCGACGGCGGCAAGGGCCAGGGCGGGGGAGTCTCTGATGCCCTTGCACCAGAGGCCGCAGCGACCGGGAACGAACCGGACGCCGCGATCGTGGGCGCCGGAAGCGACCACTGCGCGAAGGCCACCGTGATCCCGCTCGTCGCGCGCCGCTCGGAGCTGCATGCCGACACAACCGCCGCCACGCATGATGTCGATGTGCCGTGCGCGTCGGACAGCGGTGCCGACGTGTTCTATCAGTTCACGCTCTCCCGCCGCGTCCTGGTCTACGCCGACACCTTCGGCGCCACCTGGAACACCGCGCTCTTCCTGCTGTCCAATGGCTGCGTGCCGCTCACCACACCGACGATGGCTGGCGACGCGGTGTGCAGCGACGAGGAGTGCGGAACGTCGCAGTCCCGGCTCGTCGCGCTCCTTCCGCCCGGCAACTACAAGCTTGGCCTGGGTGGCAGCGGCGCAGGTCTGGCGACGATTCATTTCGAGTTCGTCCTGGCCGCCAGCGGCACGGAGACGGCGCTTCCGCAGGGAGCGACCGAGCAATCAGGCACGACCCAGGGCGACACCGGCAACGTGCAAGAGGATGGCTGTCTCGCCGCGGGCCCCGAGAATGGTTACTGGTGGACGACGTGCCCCGCCGACCACGGCGGCGCACTGCTCGCGTCGACGTGCGGCGGTGCCACCTGGGAGACCCTGCTCTCGGCGAGCATCCCACGCGCGCCCGCGACCATGTGCAGTGTAGGCACGTGCAATCTACAGACGGAGCTCAAGACCACGGTGCCCGCGGGCGCGGGTGTGCACCACCTGCTGGTCGATGGTCAGGCGGCCAACGCGCGCGGTCCCTACGTGATGCAGGTCACGCGGCCATGACCCGGGCGGTGCTGCGCTGGCTTCTGTGCGGCGTCGCGCTGATCGTGCTGGGCGCATCGTGCGCGGTCGATCCGGTGCGCTCGACCGGAATGACGACGATGCGTGCGCGGCAGCGGGGGCCCGGCCACGACTTCACAGCGCAGTCAGGGGCCCTGGTTGCGCACATCGGCGTGACAGGCGCAGCTTCGCGCGCGGTCGTTCGCGGCGATGGGGTGAATATCTCGACCGCCACGGAGGGCATCCTGCTGGGCGTGAGAATGTCGCGATTCGGGCGCAAGGGCGCGCTCGCTGCGGCGCCTCATGTGCTCGCCTTGCACGCTGAGTCGCAGGAGGCCGTGCTGTCGCGTGACGGCCTCGAGGAGCGGTATCTGGCTGGGCCCCTGGGGCTCGAGCAGACCCTTCGCGTGGACGCGCGCCCACCAGGCGATGGGCCGCTCACGATCGAGATCGCGTTCGATGGTCTGGCCCCGGATCCCCGCACCCAGGCGGGCGCAGGCTCGGTGTCGCTTGTCACTCCATGGGGTCTTCCGCGGGCTGTGTACGAAGGGCTCGCAGCGGAGGACGTTGCTGGTCGTGCGCTGCCGTCGCGCATGGAGATCTCCGGCTCGACGGTCACGCTGGTGGTCGACGACGCGCGTGCTGTGTATCCGGTGCTTGTTGATCCGCTGATCGCCGTGATTCAGAACAAGCTGACGACCGGCGATCCCGCGCGATACTTCGGCACCGTCAGCATCGATGGAGACACCGCGGTCGTCGGCGCTCCGTTCATGTCCAACGGCGACCCCGGCGCCGCGTACGTCTTCGTGCGCGCCGCGGGAGCGTGGTCGCTGCAGGCCAAGCTGACGGCGAACGTCGGCGGCTCGCTGGATGGCTTTGGTTCCACCGTGAGCGTGTCTGGCGACACCGCAGTCGTGGGAGCGCCATACGTGTCGCGGAGCACTGGCGCCGCGTACGTCTTCGTTCGCAGCGCTGGTGTGTGGACGCAACAGGCCACGTTGACGGCGAGCGACGCGGCGCGGGCCGCGCAGTTTGGCTTCTCCGCGGACATCGATCAGGACAGCCTCATCGTAGGTGCCTATGGAGACTCGCTCCGCGTGGGCGCCGCCTACGTGTTCGTGCGAAGCGCCGGGACATGGAGCCAGCAGGCCAAGCTGACGGGCTCCGACGTCTCTGGCGGCGGCGTGTTCGGCTACTCGGTCAGCCTGCTGGGGGACACCGCGCTCGCGGGTGCCTACGGTGTCTCGGGTCTCCGTGGAGCTGCCTATGTCTTCACTCGCAGCGCAGCAGTCTGGACGCAGCAGGCAAAGCTCCACGCGCAGGACAGCGCACCACAGGATCTCTTCGGCTACGCGACAGGACTGGGCACGGACACGGCGGTGCTGGGCGCCTACGGCGCGGCGAACAGCAGCGGCGCCGCATACGTGTTCAGACGAAGCGGCGTGAGCTGGTCGCAAGAGGCAAAGCTCGTTGCCAGTGACCTTGCTTCCGGCGACAACTTTGGCGCCGCCGTCAGCCTCTCTGGCGAGATGGCGCTGCTCGGCGCGTATGGCCAGAGCACCGGCACGGGCGCGGCCTACGTGTTCTCGCGGAGCGCGGGCGCGTGGTCGCAAGGCGTGAAGATCACCGCGGCGGATGGCGTGAGCGGCGACAACTTCGGCAGAGGCGTGAGCATGTCGGCGAGCACTGCGCTGATCGGCGCTCCGTCGCGGCAGGCCGGTCAGCCCGGCGCTGCGTACGTCTTCGGTGTGGGCCTGGACCTGGGTTCACCGTGCGCCGCGGGCTCGGAGTGTGCGAGCGGCTGGTGCGCGGACGGTGTCTGTTGCGACAGCGTGTGTGGCGGTGGCGCGTGCGACGCATGCTCCGCGGCTTCCGGCGCAAGCGCCGACGGCACATGCACACCGTTCACCGGAACCAGCTGCGACGACGGCCATGGCGCCACGGTATGCATCGGCGGCGCATGTAACGGCCTCAATCTGTGCACGGGCGTCACGTGCGCCGCGCTGGACCAGTGCCACTCCGCCGGCGCCTGCACCAACTGGGCGACCGGCGTGTGCACGAATCCGCTGCGGCCCGACGGCACCCCATGCAACGACGCGAACGCCAGCACCACGGGCGACGCGTGCTCCGCCGGCGCGTGCGCTGGCGTGGACCACTGCACGTCGGTCGTCTGTGTCGCCCAGGACCAGTGTCATTCTGCCGGTACCTGCGTCGACCACGCGGCCGGCACGTGCTCCAACCCGGACATGGCGAACGGGACGCCGTGCGACGACCTCGATCCGAACACCACGGGCGACACATGCAAGGCGGGCGCATGCGCTGGCGTCGACCACTGTGTCGGCGTCGTCTGCACGGCGCACGATCAGTGTCACATGGTTGGCGTATGCACTGACCATGCGACGGGCGTGTGCTCGAATCCACCCGCGCCCGACGGCACGACGTGCGACGACGGCGACCCCGCGACCTCGAACGACAGATGCATGGGGGGCTCGTGCGGCGGCGCGGACCACTGCATCGGTGTCACCTGCACCGCGCGGGACCAGTGCCACACTGCGGGCGTCTGCGTGGACCACAGCACGGGCGAGTGCGACAATCCAGCCGTGCCGGACGGCGCGGGCTGCGACGACGGCGATCCGACAACCGCCGGCGATGCATGCAGGGGAGGGACATGCAACGGGGTGACCACGCCGCCCGCGGACGCTGGCAGCCCCCCGGTGGATGCCGGCAGCGCACCCGTGGATGCCGGCAGCGCACCCGTGGATGCCGGCAGCGCACCCGTGGATGCCGGCAGCGCGCCGCTCGATGCAGGCGCGGGCTCCCCGGACGCAGGCGAGGCCTTCTTCGATGCCGGCCTTTCAGACGACGCAGGCGCCGAGGTGAGAGATGCCGGCCCGTCACCTCACGACGCCGGTCCGAGCGATGCCGGTGGCACCTTCGTGGACGCGGGCGGTGAGACAGCGACGGCCGACGCAGGCACTCGCCCGCTGCCAACGAATGAGGAGCTCTTCGGCGTCGAGGGCGCGCCTTCATCCGGCTGCAGTTGCCGCACCACTGGCGATGTCGGCGCTTCGGAGGGGCACGGCGGGAGGAACCTCACGCTGCTCGGAATCATGCTCTGGCTCTCGGTGCGTCGACGTCGGTCGCGCTGACTACCAGCGCCCTTCGTCCACCGACAGCACCGCGTCCTCGACGGAGACCTCTGGCGTGAAGCCGAGCTCCTCGCGCGCGCGTGCGTCGTCAACCATGCAGACATAGCGAATGTGATCGAGCTCCGGTGCGGGGAAGCTGGTGAGGCGGAAGCTCCAGAGCCTGCGCAGCAGCGCCTTGCTCAGCGCGTAGGGCACCGGAAGGCTCGGGCGCCCGAGGGTCCTGATAGCGGCCGACAGGGGCAGCGGCTCGGGCCCCGCAAGGTTGTATATTCCACGCTTTCCCGGCGTGAGCGCGAGCTCGATCGCGCGCGCCACGTCCGACTCGTGAATGACCTGGATCATGGGGTCGAACCCGAGGAGCGTCGGGATCGTCGGGAGGCGCAGGAAGTTCGACGCGGCGTTCTTCACGCTGCCGAGGATGTGGACCGGCCGCAGGATCACCGTCTCGGTCTGGGGGCGCTTCCAGAAGAAGCCCTGCGCCAGCATGTCGACTTCCACCAGGTCACGGATGCCGGAGAAGCGCGCTCCGCCCAGCAGCGGCGCGTCCTCGTTCAAGAACTGCGCGTTGTCGGGCTGGGGCCCATACACGTTCGCCGACGACAGCACGATGAGCTTGGGCACGTTGTAGTGCGCGACGTACTCGCAGAGCTTCGTGAAGCCCGCCACGTTCCACGAGTGGTGCTCTGCGTCCGAGACGCGCGGGTCGTGCATCACGCCCAGGTGCACCACGGCCTCTGGCGGGTCACCGCGGAACACGTCCTTCAGCTTCTTGCGGCGGATGTCGACCTGCACATGCTGCACGTCCTTCGGGCGATCGGGGAAGGGACGGCGGTCCACGCCGATGACCTTGCGCGTGCGGTGCAGGAGCCGCACGACGCCCTTGCCAAGGCGCCCGCATGCCCCCGTGACGAGCACGGGCCCTTCTCCCTGCGCGTAGCGCGGCGGCGGCGGGATCGACGGAGGAATGCTGCGCGGCACCGTCATCAGAAGAAGATCCCGGTGCGCTCTCGCAGACCGCGGTGCAGCATCGACTGGATGGTCGCGCGCACGGTCCAGACCTTCTCCTCGATGACAGCGTCGTCGTCGTCGGGGTCTCCGTCGAACGACATGGGCTCACCGAAGTAGATTCGGTACTTCGTGGGTAGCGGCAGCGCGCCGCCCGGCAGGAGCAGCTGCGGCATCATTGGGAAGTTCGGCATGCGGAGCAGCTTCGCGAGCGCGTCGAAGTTGCCCAGCGAGATGTACTGCTCCTCCGCGCCGATCACCGCGACCGGCACGATGGGCGTGTTCGTCTCCATCGCGAGGCGCATGAAGCCAAGACCGAACTCCTGCAGCTGGTAGCGCTCCGCGAAGCTCTTGCCAATGCCGCGCGCGCCCTCCGGGAAGACGAGCAACGCCTCGTCCTCCAGAAGCAAGCGCTTCGCGTTCTCCGGCACGCCAACGACCTGCCCCACGCGCGCGAAGAGCAGCGACACGAACGGCAGCGTCTGCGTCCATTTCTCCACCATCGCCCGGACGAAGCGCGGCGGCTCCGCATCCATGAAGAGCGACGCTCCGATGAGCGCCGCATCGATAGGCAGCTGCCCCGAGTGGTTTGCGATGAACAGCACACGTCCTGTCGGGATGTGCTCCTGCCCGAAGACGCTGGTGCGGAAGTAGTGCCGGTGCAGCATGGTCACGCAGCCGAGCGCGTACTTCGTCCACGCGGGATCCAGACCGAACGGGTCTATGCCCGAGGACGTCAGGTTCAGCGGGACCCGGGCCAGACGCGCATTGAAGTCCTCGCCCAGCTTGTCGGTCATGAACGTGTCGATGCCGGTCGCCGCGAGCCCGAGGGCGCGACGAACTCCGTGCGCTATCCGCGATGCGCCGGAGACGTTTGCGAGCACGCGGCTTTGACTTCGCGACACGCGCCCAGCTTAGCGCCTTTTCCCCTGCGATCGTGTATCACGCTCGTGTGACGATGCTCGCACGGCCCACGTCATTCTCGGCTCCGCCACCGCTCAGGCATGGTGACACGATCGCCATCGTCGCGCCGGCGAGCCCGTGTCCCGACGCGCACGTCCTGCCGGGCCTCGCGTGGCTCCAGCAGCGCTTCACGCTTCGCGTGCGCGGTGACGTTCGTGCGAGGCGGGGGTATCTGGCAGGTGACGACGAGCGGCGCGCGGAGGAGCTGACGCGCGCGATGCTCGATCCGGACGTGCGTGCGATCTTCTGTGCGCGCGGTGGCTACGGGAGCATGCGCATCGTGGAGCGCCTTCCGTGGCAGGCCTTCGCGAACGCGCCGCGTTGGCTGGTCGGATTCTCGGACGTGACGGCGCTCCACGTGGAGGCGACGGCACGTGGCGTCATGAGCCTGCACGGGCCGAACGTGACGGGACTAGGCACGCGCATCTCACCGCTGGTCAGGCACGAGGTGCTCACGCTGCTTGCGGGCCACGCGCCGCCGCGCACCTTCGCGGGTCTGCTGCCTCTGCACGGCGGCGCCGCGGAAGGGCCTGTCGCTGGCGGCAACCTTGCGCTGGTCGCGGCGATGGCCGGTGCGGGTCGCCTGGTGTTGCCGCGTGGCGCCGTCTTGTTCCTGGAAGACGTGACGGAGAAGCCGTACCGCATCGATCGGATGCTCACGACGCTTCGCCTCGGCGGGCATCTCGCGGACGTGTCAGCGATCGTCTTCGGAGAGCTCGTGTCTTGCGATCCAGGCGCTGACGGCGTGACCGCGGAAGAGGTACTGCGCGACTGCACGGCCGGTCTCGGGGTTCCCGTGCTTGCGCGCGCGCCGTTCGGCCATGGCGAAACGAACCGCCCGCTCGTGCTCGGCGAGCAGGCGCGCATCGTGGGCGACGCGGTCACGCTGGGGCTGTAGTAGCGGTCAGGAGGGGGAGCGCACTGGACGGACCGTCTGGCTCGTCTCGGTGTGTTCTTCGTCGACGGGGTGGGGACCGGCGTCATCGTCAATCTCGATCTCGTCGTCGAGCGCCGCGGTCTCAGCCTTGGTCTGCGGGCGCGCATGCGTCGCGTCCATGTGATCTCCGTCGACCAGATCGACCTCGTCCAGCTCGACCTCCTCGCGGGAGGGCTCGGCGGGCGGGATGTTGAAGGACGCCGCGTCCACGGGCATACCCGGCAAGGTGTGCGGAGCGCTTGCGGACGGCGCGCCAAGGCCTTCCTCGAAGAGCGCTGGTCGATCATGCGCCATGGTATCGGCGCTGTCGCGCTTGAGGCGATCGTGCTCGAGCGTCTTCGGTGCGCCGCCTGCTCCGTCCGACGTGGGCTCGCCCCCAAGCTCCAGACGACCGAGGGACGCGTCGATCTCCATCTCGAGCGCGCCGCCCGCTGTTGCCGCCGCCGCCGCGCCGCCGCCCGTCTGGGTCATCGCGGTGTTCGGCTCGTCGTCGGCGGGTGAATTCACGGGTGGATCAGTCCGGAGGGGCGGACGCGAGAACACCGGCGGCCGGGTGAGGTCCTCGTGATCGGCGCCTGCCATGTCTTGCGGGTGCGTGGGCAGGGCAGGCGGAGCTGACGGAATGCGCGCCTCCGGCGGTAGCGGCGGCGGCTCCGAGCGCGGCTTGGCGGTCGCGGGCGGTGGCTCCGACGGAACGCGGGGAGTCAGAGGACGCTGCGCCATCTTGCCCGGTGGGGACATGCTCGGCGGTCGACGCTGCGGGGGGACGGACGCCGACCCATTCGCGCGCGGCTCGAGCGGCGGGGCTGAGGTGCGCCCGGGAGTGGACGGCCGTACGGGCGGTACTGCCGCTGCGATGGAGCCGCTGATGCTCGCGCTCAGCGTGGAGCCGGAGGGGGACGGCGCAGGCGCGACCGGCGACGCAGGCTTCGGCGGCGGGGGCTCGACCTTCGGCTCCATCTTCGGCGGTGCGTACGCCTCGCGCAACGTGCCCGGGTCGGGCTTCTTCAACGCGTTTGTCTTCGCGCGCTCGAGACCAGCGGTGGCCTCGGTGTCGCCTGCCTTCATCCGCAGGACGCGGCGCCAACCATCCGCGGCCTCTCGCGCATCGGTGAGCTGTTCTTCCCACATGCGCGCGACCTTGCGGGCGAGCTCAGCGCGGATGTTCACGTCCTTGCCGCGGAGGATCTGATCCTCGTAGACCTGCACGAGCGTCTTGAAGTCGGCAAGGTCGGTGAGAAGGCCCGCGAGCTCCTCCATCACGGCGCCGTCGTTCGGCGACAGGTCGTGCAGCTTCTTCAGATCTTGCGCTGCGCCCTGGTGGTCGACGATCTGATCGCGACGGATCTTCGCGCGACGGCCGAGCAGCTGGCGGACCAGCGGGCCGTCGAAGACCTCGTTCAGGGCGTGCGTGATGGCGCCTTCTGCGCGCCGTGGGTCTGCGATCTCCAGGCCGAGCGCCTCGAGCGAGTCGAGCGTCTGCCCATCGACATGGGAAACGAGCGCGTCTGCGAGCCATCCGAATGCCTGCTCGACGTCGTTGAGATCGCGGTGGGCGATCTGCGCTGCACGACGCAGAAGGGCGCCGCGCGTCTTTCCGCCGTCGCGTGCGCCGTGACCGCCGGCGGCCATGGCCGACGAGAGCGCGCGCCGAAGCTTGTCGCCGCCCGCAAGCCGATCGCCTTCGCGCGCGGCCAGCTCCAGGATGCCCAGAGTCTCCTCCGTGGGAGCGCCGGCGAGCGCGAGCTCACAGAAGCCGCGCGCGCGATCGGGTGCGCCGCGCGTGGCCGCGACCTGGGCCGCGCGAGCAAGAGCCTTCACGCGGTCGAGTGGCGCCTTGCTGCGGGAGACCTGACGCTCGTAGAGGTCCACGACCTCCGACGGCTTCGTCGCGAGCTGCGCGAGCCGATCGAGGAGGGGCTCGGCGTCGGTGGCGGCGATGCTGACCATGCCGGCCTCGCCGTGCTGGAGCGCGTCCTGGCGTGGCATGCCCGTCTTCACGCGGACCTCCGCCTGACGAACGAGCTCGTATGCGCGGTCCGGTCCAGTGACCTCCTTGGCGAGCAGCTCGTGGGCGATGGAGAGCGCGTCGTGGTCGCCCGTCTTCACGGCCAGCTCCTCGAGCTGATCGGCGAGGTTGCGATCGGCGCCCTTCGTGCGAACGAGCTCGATGGCGACGCGCACTGCGTCCTGGTCACGGCCCACGTCCACGAAGCGGTCGAATGCGTTCCGCAGGGCGCTGGTGCGATCCGGCCCCTGCTTCGCGTCGAACCACCAGTCGACCAGCTTGGATGCGACGATGCCCTTCCAGCCCAGGCGGTCGCCGAGCTCGATGTAGGCTGCACGTACCTGTGCATCACCAGAGTCCGCGAGCTCGGTCAGGGCCGCGAGGGCCTCGTCACCGCGATCGAGCTTGTCCGCAAGCATGCGCGCGAGCTTCATGGTGAGGATGCTGACCTCGGCCTCGTCGGCCTCGATCTCGATGCGTTCCACCAGGAGCTCCGCGACGCGACCCCACTGCTCGGTGATCTCGCACAGCTCGCAGAGGCGCGTGAGGGCGTCGAAGTCCTCGAGGTCCGCCTTGCGCACGAGATCGAGCGCGCGGATCGCGGACCTGGGATCCTTCAGCACCTCGTAGAGGCGCGCCAGCCGCGCGGCGATCTGTCCGCGCTCCTGTACGTCCGCCACGAGCTTCAGCTCACGCTCGAGCGCGTCGGCAGCGGCGGCCTGGTTGTCGCGCGCCTCCTGCAGATCGGCGATCGCCTGCAGGGCAGGGCGGCAAGTGGCGTCGAGCTCCTCCAGGATCTGCTCGTAGCGCGCGACTGCGGTGTCGACGTCGCCGACTCCCTCAGCGAGCAGCTCTGCTTCACGCAGCGCGACACGTGCCTTCTCCGCCTTGTCGACGATGTTGCCGCCGAGTCGGCGGAGCAGCGTGGCGGCCTCGGTGTGATCCGACCGCTCGATGGCGTCGTCGATCAGCTTCTCGAGCGCCTCGCGATCGTCGCCGTCCTCCAGGACCTTGAGCCACATCTCGCGGGCGAGCTCGCGGTCGGTGAGGCGCGTCTGTGCAAGCGTTGCGGCCTCGCGGCGGACCGCGATGCGCTTCGACTTGTCCATGAGGCGATCGCCGCGCCGGGTGAGGTACGCGACGAGCTTGTCGTTCTGTTCCTGCGCGACGTACTTTCCGACGAGCGCAGTGGCGTAGTCGTCGTTGACGGGGTCGAGCTTGGTGGCCTCTTCGAGCTTCTCGAGTGAGCTCTCCTGATCGCCGACCTTCGCGAGGTACTCGGACGCCTTGTACAGAAAGTGCGCCTTCTGCTTCGCGTCGCTCGTAAGCTGACCGCGCTGCGTGGCTGCCTGCGCTGCCTTCTGCCACTGCTCGGCCTGCACGTAGAGCCGGTCGGCCTCTTCCCAGAGCTTGCCCAGCTTGAGCGAGTCCGCGGCCTCGGCGTACGCGTCGCCAGCGCCGATCAGATCGGACTGCAGCTCGCGCAGCTCTGCGAGCCGCTGGAGGAGCGGCCCCTTCGCGATCGGATCGTCCAGGTTGGGCGCAGCGTCGGCGATGAACTTTGCGGCGAGGTCGAGGCGCTCGCCGCGCTCGAAGAGCTTGGCGGCGGTGTGGATGGCCACGGCGTCGTCCGGGGTGAGCATGCAGATGCGGATCCACGCCTCGCCGGCCTGGACCAGGTCCTTGCGCTTGTCCTCGTGCAGCTTCGCGAGGCGCTTCTCGAGCGTGATCTTCGCCTCGACGTCGCTCTCGATGTTCGCTTCTTGCTCCAGCAAGGTGGCGAGCTCGTCCCAGCGCTGACTCCGTTCCAGGAGCCGCATGAGCGCACCACGCGCGCTCTCGTCACGGCGCTCGAGCACGAGCAGCTGCTTCCACGCGCTGATCGCCGCGTCCACGTCGCGCAGGTTTGCCTCGCAGAGACCTGCGATCTCGCGCAGACGCTCCTTCTTGGACTCCTGCGTCTCGGGGCTCGTGCTTGCGCGCACCGCGCCGAGCAGCACTTCTTTCAGCTGCGCGTAGTCGCGCTTGCTGCGGAGATACTCCTCTACCCATGCGAGCGCCTCTGCGTGCGCCGGGTTGGAGTCGAGGATCTCCTTGTACTTCGCGAAGGCCTCGGGCTTCTTGCCCTTGCCCACGAGCATCTGCGCGGCGTCCAGGATGCCCTGCAGCTTGTCGGGGGACAGCTGCGCGCGTCGCGGCGCGGGCGCCGGATCGGCCTCGACATCAAGATCGGGAAGAGCGTTCGCCACGTCGGGCTTGTCGAGCTGCCGGCTGTCGTGCCGCGGCGGCGCCGACTTCTTCGGGTCCACCTTGTTCGGCTCGGACTTGCTGACGGTGAGCTCGCGCACCTCGCGAGCCTCGCCTGGCGCGTTGCTTCCGCGCGCCGTGTCTCTTCCAGAGCCCATCGCCCCGGGCTCGCGCGACGGCATCGTGGTCGGCTGGGGCGCGCTCGACGCGATCATCGGAGAGAGCTCCTGGATCTTCGCCGTGGCCGCCGGGTCGCCCGCGTCTGCGAGCGGGCGCAGCACGTTCACCGCGTCCTGGAAGTGCCCTGCGCTCTCGTGCGTGGCGGCGACGGAGTGGCGCACCTCGGTGGCCATGCTGCCACGCGGATTCGCCGCAAGGTAAGCCGAGTAGCGCGCGGGCAGCTCGGCGTCCTGCGAGAGCTCACGTGCGTAGAAGCTGAAGAGCTGGATCGCGCGATCGTCACCCGGGCTCACGTCGAGCGCCGCGCCTGCGTATGCGAAGCCATGCTCTCCCTGGTACGACTCCGCGAGACCGATCAGCGTGCCGGCTGCGTCGTCACGCTCGGCGTCGGGTACGCGTTCACCGGCCTGGATGCGGTCGAGCACGCTCTGCGCGTACTCCTGTGACAGCGTCGGGTCCTCGGCATCGAGCTTGCGGGCCTCCGCAAGCGCGCGCGAAGCACCGGGCAGATCCGCGGCGAGCTTGCGCGTCTGCGCTTCATCGCGAAGAAGGCCCACGCGCCGCGCCGGGTCCTGCTCGATCAGAAGCTCCGCCGCGAACAGCGGCAGCGCGTCCTTGAACGACCCTTGCTGCTTCAGCAGCTCGCGCGCGTTGTAGATCGCGTAGGCGCTGGTCGGATCCGTGTCCATCGCCTTCTTGAAGCACTCGATGGCCTTCTTTGGCTGCGAGAGCGGGGCCTCGCTCCACAGACGCCCCATCTCTTCGTACATGCCAGCGAGCTCGCCACGGAGCTCCGGTTGCCCACCGATGATCCCGGACAGCGCCTTGCTGCGCCGCTCGAGAAGCGCGACGAGCGCCTTCGCGTCGCCCTTGTCACGATACAGCTGCGCAAGACGCTCCGCGGGGACCGACGCGGTCGCATCCTTCGCGACAGCGGCCATGAGCAGCCGTGCAGCGCGGTGCGCGTCCGACAGCGTGGTGAGCCACACGTTGGCCGCTTCGCCGAGCCAGTGAGCTGCGAACGCGTTGTCCTTCGAGGCCTCACCGACGCGCTCCAGGAGGGAGGCGTACGCCTTTGGGTCAGACTCCCCCGATTGATGCGCATATGCGAGCGCTTCTTCGTCGTGGGGATTGTCCACGAGGCGCTGTACGAGGTCGTCGATTTCGGACCGGTCCATGGGTGAGCGAGGGTATCACCCGTGCGTCGCCGTCGGCAACGAAAACGACCCGAAATGCCCGGAAAATTCTCGGCTTTCGCCTAGTCCAGGATTCCGTAGCCCGTGGCCGAGGCGCTCGGGCTGGGTCTCGGGGCCTTGCCGTTACCAGCTCCCAGTGGACGCCCAAAGGGCCGTCCGCCAGGGCCAGTGGCCGAGGGCCGTGCCTTTGGAAGCGCGTCGGGTGACATCGCGGGAGGATCCCGCGGATCCGTCAAGCCGCTCGGCGCGCCTGCACCATTCGCAGGGTCGGCCGTGTTCGGGCTCGCAGGGCTCCCAGGCGTCAGGGTCGTGAGCGGCTCGGCCGAGTGCATCGTAGGGCCGCGCTGCGACGCGATCGGCTCGGGGGGAGGACGCTTCATTCCCAGGAACACAACGATGCCCGTGACGAGCGCGAGCGCGAGCAAGAAGATGCCGATGAGGACGTTTCGTCGCCCCGCGCTCTCCGTTGGCCGCGCGAGGTCCGGGTTTGCGGCGGAAGGGATGGGCGCGGGAACGCTCATCGCGTTCATGGCCTGTCCGGGGCCTTCGGACGCTGGCGGCAACGAGCGTCGCACGCCGCTGGTGCTCGGCACCGCGGTCTCGAGCACACGCTGGAGGTCGTTCGAGAAGACGTCGGCGGTGATCGGCCGTTCGTTCGGATCCTTCGCGAGCACACGCATCACGAGCCGCTCGAGATCGGGCGGAATCCCCGCCTCCGGGCAGGCCTCCGACAGCGGCTTGGGCGCGGTCTTGATGTGGCGCGCCATCACCACGATCGCGTCGTCGTCGGTGAAGGGCGGTCTGCCCGACAGCATCTGGTAGAGGATGACGCCAAGCGAATACAGATCGCTACGCGCGTCGAGCGGCTTGCCTTGCGCCTGCTCCGGCGACATGTAGCGCGGCGTGCCGAACACGGTGCCGGCCTGGGTCTCGATCGCGTTGAGATGCGCGGCGTCCTCGCGCATCATCTTGGCGATGCCGAAGTCCAGCACCTTCACGAGCTCCTCCGAGCGGCCGCTGGAGAGCACCTTCGCGTAGAAGAGGTTGTCGGGCTTCAGATCGCGATGCACGATCCCCTTGGCGTGCGCCTCCGCGAGGGAGCGCAGCGATTGACGTGCCGTATCGATCGCGTCTTCGATGCGCAGGCGGCCAAGGCGCGCGAGGCGCTGACCCACGGACTCGCCCTCGAGGAGCTCCATGGCGAGATAGAGTTCGCCGCTCTGCGCCTCTCCGAAGTCGAACACCGTCACGGTGTTGGGGGAGGCGAGGAGGCTGTTCGCCCGGGCTTCGCGGAGGAAGCGGGCCTTGGCTGTCTCGTCCATCGCGCGATCGCTGCGTAGGATCTTGATCGCGATCTCGCGACCCATGGCGTGCTGCTTGGCGCGATAGACGGTGCCCATCGAGCCAGCGCCCAGCCGCGCCGTGATCGTGTAGCGCCCCTCGAGGCTGCGGCCGACCATGGGATCGCGATCCGCTGCAGCGAGATCGCGCTGGCGGATCAGGTAGGTGCCGTCATCGGGGCATTCGGCGGGTGCGCCGAGCTCCGGGAACGGACGTCGGCAGCGAGGGCACACGAACGTGCGCCCCGTCTCCGCTGCCTTCTGGACGGTGGATTGAACCGACACCCTGTCGTCATGGTCGCGAAACCTGGCCCTTTGCGCAACTCCTACGTGCAAGGCCGTTCAGGTTGGCCTCAGTTGGTGCGGGTTGGTGCGGTCCGGCATGGCCCGACGCTCATCCAATCACCTGGCCCAAAATCACCTGACCCGGATGACGTTTCTTGGATCGCAGGGAACGCTGACATTGTCGCTGATGAACGACGCGCCGGCTGGAACCCTGGCAAGGTCAACGCCTTCTCGCAGGCGTCGTACCTCGAGGTGGAGGTGAACGATGCCTGGCGAGCCGCTGTCGCCCACCAGGCCCACCACTGTACCTGCTGCGGCAGTCTCGCCAACAGGCGCGCCCTTGGCGGCCGACTCGAGGTGACCGTAGAGCACCAGGTACGTATAGTCCTTGCCCTCTGCGCGCACGACATGCGCCGAGACCACGGTGGTGCCGAACAGCGGCCCGGCGTAGAGGATCCGTGCGGGCCCCTCCTGGCCGGTGAGCGTGACGAGCGACACCGGCGCGCCGCGCTCCGCAAGAAGGTCCAGGCCGCCGTGCCCGGTTTCAGGGCGATTGCGGAGCCGACGTTGTCGCTCGTCAGGCTCGCCCAGATCGTACCCCGACGAGATCGAAGTGTAGGCGACCGGCCACGTGTAGGCCTGGTACGACGCGGGTCGCTCGGGCAGCTTCGGGATCTGATCATAGGCTCGCCACACGCCGCGCTCACGATGGACCGCACGCTGGGCCCCCGCAGCGGGGCCATCGTCCTTCCACAGGTGCACGCAGAGCGAGCCCTGCGGGAGCGTGCCTTCCGGGCAGGCGTCGCGAGCGATCGCGGACGAGCCCCCGGTCTCGTTGTTGGCTCCTGCGGCCTTCGCCTCTGGCATTCGCACCAGCGGCCGCCCGGAGCCGGCAAGGAGCACGGCCGCGGCGCACATGGCGAACAGAACGACCTTGCGGCTGGGCATCGGGAGCATGGGCCTCACGGAAACCCGCATCGAGGGTTTTCCTTTCCGCATCGTAGGGTGTCTTGTAGAAGTTGCGTCGAGGAATTCCCATGAGCGTCTCCGCTTCGCTTTCAAAACTCATCGACGCGACCCGCTCCGCCAAGACGCTGCGCGCGGAGCTCGCGCAGGCGAGCCGCGAAGAGGTCCTCGCCGAGATCAAGAAGGCCCGCGAACTGGCCATGAAGGAGAGCGATCTCGACGAGCAGAAGACGCGCCTTGGCTGCCTCGCGACGTTGCTTGGCGAGTTCGACGGTCCCGACACGGTGGACCTCTTGATCGATCTGCTGAACACGGATCACCCCGAGGTACGCGTGGTCGCGGGCGAGGAGCTCGAGGCGCTCGCGTTCGATCGATTCAAGGAGGTCGCGCTCGGCATCGAGCGTGCTCTCACGCGTCTGCCAGAGAACGGGCCCGCGCTCGCGGAGCTACCGTACTTGCTCGCCGAAGTCGGGGAGCCTGGATGCCTGAAGCTGATCGGCCGCTTTCTGAAGCGCAAAGAGGCGGAGGTCGTGGCCTCGGCGATCGAGGCGCTCGTCGAGCTCGGAGATCCGGATGGACCCGAGCTGCTCGCCGACCTTCTGCGCGACCCGCGCAAGGTGCAGCTGGACGAAGGTGACGGAAGCCAGGTCACGATCGGAGAGCTCGCCGCCGAGGCGACCGAGCTGCTCGAAGAGCTCGCAGAAGAAGAGGCTCCGCAGAAGAAGCGGGGAGGCCGATGAGTGCGAAGCGCGACGAACCTTCCGTCTGGACGAGGCTCACCGCAGACGACGCGGCGATCTTCGATACGTTCGTCGTGCCCCGCTACCTGGCCATGTTCGGCGAGCTGCTTGCCTCCCTCGTCATCGAAGGGCCGGATGCGCAGGTCATCCATGTGAACTGTCGCACGGGCTACCCCGATCGCACGCTCGCGACACGCCTTCCGAACTCGCACCTGTACGGCTGCGATCCGAGCGAGGCCGCGCTGGAGCTGGCGCGCCACAAGGCCGCATCCAAGCTCGGAATGGTCTACGAGTATCGCGTCGCCGACGGCTTCCCGATCCCGTTCCCCGACGGCGCGTTCTCGCACGGCATCTCCATGCACCCACGGCCCGCACCGGACGAGCGCGTCAAGCTCCTCTCCGAGCTCGGCCGCCTCATCGCGCCGCGCGGTCAGCTGCTCCTCGCGCTGCCACTGCGCGGGAGCTTCCAGGAGATCGCAGATCTCATCCGCGAGTACGCGCTCAAGTTCGAGGCGAGCGAGGTGTCGACCGCAGTCGAGGCCGCTGCGCTCGTCCGGCCCACGGCCGAGATGTTGCGCGAAGAGGTCGCGAAGGCGGGCTTCGATTTCGTCGAGGTCGACTCGCGCATGCGCATGCTCAAGTTCAAGAGCGGGCGCGACTTCATGAACGACCCCGTGGCGAGGCTCATCCTGCTACCCGAGTTTCGCCTGAACCTCGGCGTGGCAGGCTCCGAAAAAATCTTCGCCTACGTACGCGACGCAATCGACAAGTACTGGAGCAAGACCACCTTCGAGCTCACCGTCCAGGTAGGCGTAGTGACGGGCCGCCGACTCTGACGTCTACCGGCAGTAGCCGTCGATGCAGATGAGCGGGTTCGCGCAGAGCTTCTGCGCGGAGACGTCGCAGTCGCTGCCCAGGTTCGTTGCGGAGCCGCACACGCTGTACATGTTGCCGTTGCTCGTCACCTGCTTGCAGGTGTTGAACTGATCGGCCGTCTTGCACGCGTCCACGCCGCCGTCCTGGTCGCACGCGATGTAGCAGTTGTGGCGCAGGCAGATGCTGCCCCCGTTGCACGCGTCCTGCGAGCCTTCGACGTTGCACACGAACTGCGGCTTCTGGTCCGGGATGCAGCCGCCAGCGACGCAGACGAGGCCCGTGGGGCACGTGTTGCCAGCGCCGCACTGGCTGACGCAGTGCTGCTCGACGCACGCCTGCGCGGCGCCGCAGTTCTGCGCGGTGGAGCATGGGTTGGTGTTGCCGGTGCACACGCCCTTGGCCAGGTCACATGCATAGCCAGTGGGGCAGGGCGTGTTCGCATTGCAGCTCGGGGTGCATGCACCCTGCACGCATTGCGAGCTGCCGGGGCACTGCGTGCCATCCGTGCACTGATCGGCCGGGAGCACGCAGGTGCCGTCGAGGCACTTGGAGCCGGCGTTCGCGCTGCAGTCGGCATCGCGCGAGCACTGCGATTTTGGTGTGGGGCCTCCGTCCGTCTGGCCGCCGACGGACACGCACGTGGGCGTGCCGTTCGCGAGCTTGCAGACGAAGGCGCTCGGGCAGCCGACCGCGGAGCAGTCCTGCGCGTGGCAGACCTGGTCGGCGCCGCACGTCTCGCCCACGCCGCAATCCTGGGGCGACTTGCACGCGCTTCCCGTTGTCGGCTGGGTCCCACCGGTGCCACGGCAGACGCCGTCGCTGTAGCAGGACTCGTTCGAGGGACAGTCCGTGTTGCTGTAGCAAGTCCACGAGCTGCAATCGCTCGAGTAGTAATCGTTGGCGCACGAGTAACACGCGCCCGAGGAGTCGCAGACCCGGTGGTTATCCGAATAAATCGGACAGCCCCAGAGAAGCAAGGCACCCGCCGACACCACCACGACCGAAAAGAGGCGCTTCATTGAAAGACTCCAGGCTCCAGTTCGAGCAGTAGTTGAAGCAGACCGCAGATGCGCTCGGCTCGCGTGTTCAGGGTAGCAACCGCCGTGCCCCGCACAAGGCCCGCACATTCACCGCTGAACAAGCGCGTTTTCCTGCGAAAGGCTGGGACACCGTAACCGCTGGTTCACGGCAGATGTGGACTCGGCGTCATGAGGCGCCGGGGATATCGATGGGAACGCGAGGGGGCCAGAGGGCGTTTTGCGGGGACGGGGAAAGTTTTCGGGGGCTCTTCCACCCTATGATAGCTTCCTAGGTCGCGCATGGACGTTCGGTGTGAGAAATGCCAGACGGAGTACGAGTTCGATGACGCGCTCGTCACGGGCAAAGGGACCTCGGTCAAGTGCACGCAGTGCGGGCACCAGTTTCGCGTCCAGGGCGCGGGCGTCGATGATCGCTGGGTGATCGAGTCGGAGGCCGGCTCATCGCACACGTTCACATCGATGCGTGAGCTGCAGCGCGCGATCGCTTCGCGCGTGGTCGGGCGTGGAGATCTTCTGGTGCGGAATGGCGCACGCCGCGCGCTCGGATCCATCGTCGAGCTCGTTCCGTTCTTCGACGAACAACCGCGCGCCCACGCGAAGACGATCCCTGGCGTCGAGGCGCCCGGCCCCAACTCGTCGCCACTCGCGACCACGAACTTCACGGAGCCAGCTGGCAATCCGAACAAGGGCAACACCAAGAGGCCGCCGCCCGTCGCGCAGGTCGGTGTGTCCACGGATCCCGTCCACGCACCGCCCACCGTGCGCGATCCGAACACGCGACCGCCGCCGGCGAATCACACACCGAACCCGATGACCACGACGGTGAAGCTGCCCGCCGTTTCCCAGCCGCCTCCGGTGCCGATGCGCTCGCGCACGGCGACGCTCCGGCCGCAGGAGGGCGTCGCGCCTCCGCCGATGCCCCACGTGAAGCGCCTCAAGGACGGGCACCATTCGGAGCCCGTTAGGCGGTCGAACCCGCCTCCGCCTCCGTTCTCGGACACCGGCCTGGACAGTGTCGATAGCGGCAGCGCGCTCGAAGAGGACATCGACCGCGCCGAGCTCGCGATGGGAGCACCGAAGATCCCCCGTCTGCCGCCGCCGGACATCGACTTCTCCACGCCTCTCCCGCCGGTCGCCCGCACAGGCACCAGCGTGCCCGTGTCGAAGGCGGCGCGCCCGTCCGAGCCGGACGAAGAAGATGACGATGCGGCGCCGAACCTGGCCGCGGCGCTGTCACGGAGCGGTGGTGGCGGTCGTCGCTACACCGGCTTCGTCGTGGCTCTCCTCGTGATGGGGGTCGTGGGTGGCGGCGGTTTGTACTGGATGAAGACCCATCCGACGGGCGCGTCACCCACGGATGCCCCGGTTGCGAGCAGTACCCTCGATCCGAAGGCGCAAGAGTACCTCTCCGCCGGTGAGCGCGCGCTGTCGGAAGGCAACCTGGAGCTCTCCAAAGAGAAGCTGGACAAGGCGAGCGCGCTGGCCGAGAAGGACCCGCGCGTTCTTGTCGCCGTGGCTCGCCTCGATGGCGCGCGCGCAGAGCTTCCGTGGCTCCGCCTCCGCCTCTTGCCGCCCGACGCAAAGGACGACGCGACCGTCGCGAGGCGCGATCTCGACGAAACGGTCACCCGCGCCAAGGCCTCTGCGGAGGCCGCGTCCGCTGCGGATCCCGCAGGTGTTGGAGCGCTCCGCGCAAAGGTCGACGCGTACCGGCTCGCTGGCGACAAGGCGAAGGTGCAGTCCTTCGTGGGCGAGCTGGCCGCGAAGCCCAAGGACTCGGAGACCGCCTTCGTGCTGGCGATGATCGATCTCCAGGAGCCCGACTCGGTGCCGCTTCCCAACACGATCAGCCGCCTCCGCGAGGCAACGGAGATCGATGGCTCCGGTCGCTCGCGCGCGGCCCTCGTCTATGCGCTGGCGCTCATGGGGGATCCGGCGTCGGCACGGACGGAGCTCGACCGCCTCGCCGCGCGCGAACGACCGCATCCGCTCCTCACCCAGCTTCGTGCGTTCATCGCGCGCGCCCCATCCAAGGTGGCGAAGGGTGACGGCGGCCTCGTGGCCATGGGCACCGACCCCGGGACGTTGCCGGTCGCCTCCGCTGGTGGTGGTGCCGGTGGTGCCGGTGGTGCCGGTGGTGCCGGTGGGGGTGGCGGTGCTGACGTGCCGCTCACTGGCGACTCTCGCGCGCTCGTGGGCGCTGGTGACAGCGCGCGTGCCAAGGGTGATCTCGCCCGCGCGAAGAAGGCCTACGAGGCGGCCCTCGAGAAGAATCCGTACGACTCCGAAGCGCTCGCTGGCCTTGGAGAGGTCGCCCACCGGGAAGGCGATCTGCCAACGGCGAAGGCCGAGTTCAAGCGCGCCATCGCAGTGAATCCGCGCTTCCTGCCTGCCCTCGTTGGTCTCGGTGACACCGAGTGGGAATCGGGCAATCAGGCGGCCGCGCAGCGCATCTACAAGGAGATCACGGACAACTATCCGGACGTGGCGTACCCCGCGCGCGTGAAGGAGCGCGCAGAGACGAAGGCTCCCCCCACGCCGCCGACCCCGCCGCCCACGGAGCCCGAGAAGAAGGATCCGCCGCCGCAGCCGCCCACGCCTCCCGCAGCCCCGCCGCAGCTGACCGTGCCTGCGACCGCTGTTCCACCCGCCGGCGGGGCGCCTTGAAAGGCGTGGCCCGCGCGGCCCGCATGCTCCGCGGCACCAGCGTGGCGCTCCTGTTGGTCGGCCTTCTTGCACAAGCGGGCTGCGAAGGGCGCGCACCCGAAACGAACGCGAAGGGGGAGGCGAAGGTCGAGAAGCGCCACTCCGGTCCGAAGGTGGCGGTGCTCGATCTATCCTCCGGCGCGCCAGAGGAAGCAGATGGCGGTTTTCTGGGCCTGCCCGCGAAGCATCGGAGCTTCGGCGAGCTCATCGCGGCGCTCGACGACATCGAGCACGACAAGGACGTCCGCGGGGTCATGGTGCGCTTCGGTAGCGGACAGGTCGGCCTTGCGCGTTCTCAGGAGCTTGGTGATCGGCTCTCCAAGATAAGAGAGAAGACTCCCATATATTGTCATGGGGACGGTTTCACGAACTCGACCCTGATGCTCGCCGCGCGTGGCTGTTCGAAGATCTTCGTGGCGCCGTCCGGCGAGGTCGAGGCGGTCGGCATTGCCGCGCAGCTCATCTACCTGCGCAAGCTCCTGGCCGACGAGCTCAAGGTCGATATCGACTTCCTGCAGGTCGGCAAGTTCAAGGGTGCGGAGGAGCCGCTCACACGTGACGGACCGAGCCCCGAGGCGCGGGAGTCGCTCGAGTCCGTGCTGCGCGATCTACGTGCCATCTGGCTCGACGGTATCAAGGCCGGCCGCAAGCGCCCCGGAATCGAGGACGCCGCGGAGGACGGCCCGTACGGCGCCCAGAAGGCGAAGGCCGCCGGTCTCATCGACGACGTGAAGTACAGCGACGACGCGGCCACTGCGCTGCGCGATGAGGTCCACGCCGTTCGTGACGAGACCTTCTTCGGTCGCGGCGCGTCGGCCGACCGCCCAGACGACCTGGATGACATCGTCCGAATGCTCGCCGGCAGCAGCGACGAGAGCGGCCCGATCGCGCTCGTTCGTGCCTCAGGCAGCATCTCCATGGAGGGCGGCGGCTCGCTCGGCGGAAGCTCCGGAATCACCGACAAGGAGTTCTCGCCCATCATCGCCAGGCTGGAGAAGGACGACGCGGTGAAGGCCGTCGTGCTCCGGATCGACTCTCCCGGCGGGTCCGCGCTCGCGTCCGACCTCATGTGGCACCGTCTGATGAAGCTCCGCGCGAAGAAGCCGCTGGTGGTCAGCGTTGGCGACATGGCGGCAAGCGGCGGGTACTACCTGGCGTCCACCGCGGACGTGATCTTCGCCGACCCCGCTTCCATCGTCGGCTCCATCGGGGTGGTGGGCGGAAAGTTGGGTATCGGGTCCGCGGTCGGCCGCTTCGGCGTGCATGCGGAGACGTTCCCGGCGAGCCCGAAGCCTGGCGCTGGGGCGCGTGCCGCGTACATGAGCGCGTTCACTGCGTGGGACGATCCGACGCGTGCGCGCATCCTGGAGAGCATGACCGAGATTTACGAGCTCTTCCTCGCTCGCGTGTCGGAGGGCCGTAAAATCACGGTCGAGACCGTCGCGGCGAGCGCGGAGGGCCGAATCTTCAGCGGTCGGCAGGGCAAGGAACGGAAGCTCGTCGACGAGCTGGGCGGCCTCACGGAGGCCATCGCGAAGGCCCGCGAGCTGGCCAAGCTGCCGAAGGATGCGCGCGTGGCGATCATCTCCGGCAATCGGGGATTCCTTGGTGGCGGCGGCTCTGACGGGGCGGACGAGCGGGTGAACGGCGCCGCGCGCGGGGCTGCGCAGGCGCAGGTTCATGTCGAGGCGGCGGCAGCCCGCCGGCTGGCTCCCGGGCTCGTGCCATTCGCCGAAAACCTGCTCCAGCTCGGGGCAGGCGAAAGAACGCTAACGGCGATGCCTTTCGCGCTCGAAGTTCGATAGATTCGGGGAACATGCAGCCAGCTTCCGTCGGCAGAGTCTCCATGAGACCGCGCGGCTCCCAGCGGCCCCTCGTACGGAGGACCGGCCGCCGTGCCGACTACGCGCTCTTGCGCGCGAAGATCGATGCGGCCCACGCTGCGGCGGATCTTCCCGCCGAGCGCGACGCGTGCCTGCTGCTCGCGCGCCGGCTTGCGGCGAAGGGCCGTGATCTGGGCGAAGCCACGGAGCTCGCCGCGCGCGCGCTCTCGATCCAGTGGGACGCGGAGACCCAGCGCGAGGTGTCGTCATGGCTCGAGAGCCTGGGCGACCATGCGCTCGCGGCGTCCTCGCTCCGGCGCGTGGCGGAGACGGTGACGGACCCGCGGAAGGCCGTGTCTCTCCGCATCAAGGTGGGCGTGTTGCGGGCGCGTGCGGGCGACGCGTCGGGCGCGGCAGAGGCGTTTCGCGAGGCCTCCCAGCTCGAGCAGTCGGACAGCCTTGCGCTGGAGCTCCTTGGCACCCTCGCTGCGTGGGCACCGTCGGAGGTGTCGCCGCGCACAGCATCCGAAGCGTACGCGATCGCTGCCGAGCGGCGGGCGCTGGCGGGCCAGAAGGACGCCGAGCTCGAGGACCTGCTGCGCGGCTTCGAGGCCGACTCGTCGTGCCCGATCGTCTCGTTCGCGCTCGCGGATGCGCTCGGAGCTGCGGGCAGGCACGGCGCCGCGGACGAGGTGCTTCGCGTACATCAGAGTGTCTGCCAGCGGCCGGGCGGCGTGCGCGACGATCGGGTTCGGCGCGCGCTTGCCGCCGGTGAGCCGCAGCTCGCCCTCGCAGCGGCCGTGGACGCAGGTGATGACTCGAACGTGAGCGGCGAGGAGACCGACGCCTTCGATGATCTCCTCCAGCGCCTCTCGCTCTTCGAGCCCATCGCCGCGCGTCTCGAGGTGCGTGCATGCATGGTGTCCGGCGCGTCACGCGCCCGCGTGTTGCTGTCTCTCTCGCGCGTCACCGGCGGCCCGCTTGCCAGTCCGCTGCGGTCCGCGCGCGCGTGGGCCTCCGCGCTGACATCCGACCCCTCCGTGGAGCTCATCGTGCGCGGACAGGAGCTCGCACGCGATGCCGGCCCTGTCGTGATGGATGCGCTCACGGACGTGGTCCTGGGCGACGCCGCGAAGGAGGTCCGCCTGGCGGCCTCGCGGGTGCTCGCAGAGCTGGCGGAGGAGCGTGCGGAGACCGCGCTCGCCCATTTCGCATACGAACGCGGCGCCGCCCTTGATCCAGGAAGCTCGCTCTACCCTGCAGGTGTCCTGCGTCTGCAGCCGGCGCTGCTGCGGCTCCGCGAAGAGGCCGAGATCCTTCGTCGCTCGCTCGAGGTGACCGAGGGCGCGGCGCGCGCGCCGCTGCTTGCGAGCTTCATCGGCCAGATCCGATCGATGCCCGACGAGATGCAGGCGCTCTCGCAGTCCCTCACGGAGCTGACCGCGCTGGCACCCGCGGATCGCACCGCGCGTGGTGAGCTGTTCCGGCTCTGTCTGCGCAAGCACGACTGGGCGGTCGCCAAGACCCTGCTCGCCGCCGAGGACAGAGCACGCGAGAAGGCGGAGTACGCGAGCACGCTGGCGTTCGAGCTGGGGCGCGCCGGTGACATCGTGGCGGCGAGCGAGATCCTCACGCTCGTGACGACCAACTCGGAGCGCGTCGCGGCGGCCACCTGGATGCTGGGGGCAGTGAGCGGTGACGAGTCCACGCGTGCTCGCGGGTTGCTGTCGTTCGCGGACCACAGCCCCGCCCAGGTGCGGGCGACGTTGCTCGCGCTCGGCGGGGGCCTCGCGCTGGCCACGCGTGATCGTGAAGCTGCGCTGGGCGCCGCAGAGGCCGCGTGTCAGGCAGATCCACGCTGTGTGCGCGCCGTCGTGCTGCTGTCCGAGTGCGTCGCGCCGGATCACAAGCGGACGTACGCGCAGGTGATGGAGCGCGCTCTCACGCTCTCGGTCCCCCGGAGCCAGCTGTGCATGAAGCTGGCGCGCGCGCTCGCGGACCTCGGGGAGGCTGACGGGGCGATCGCATGGACGCGGCGGCTCCTTGCGCTGCGCCCCGGTGATTTGCAGGCGATCGACGAACTTTCGAACCTCATCCTGGAAGGACGCGACGCCGGTAAGATCGCTGACACCCTCGCGTGGGTGCTCTCCCAGCCGGAACCATCGCGCTCGCTGTCGGAGCTGGGGGCGCGCGTGCTGGGACGGCTCGCGGACCTGGATACCGAACGCGCCGTGGTGTTCGCGCGCCGTGCCCTCGAGGTGCTTGGCGTCCGCCACGAACTCCTTCGGGACGCGCTGCTGCTCACCGCGGAGCGCGCCGGCAACGCCGCGCTCATGGCGACCGTGCTCGAGCGGTGGCTCGGCTCGGGCGCCGCCCCCGCAGAGCGCGCGGACATCTATTTTCGGCTCGCGAAGGCATATCGTGCGATCGGTGATCGCGACGCCGAGGCGCACGCGATCGTACGCGCGCTCGACGAGGGAGCTCGCAAGGAGGACGTGCAGACGCTGGTTCGCGATCTCTCCGTCGCCACGCTCTCGGCCGAGGGCGAGCTCTCGTGGCTCTGCGCGCGGGTGCTGGTCGCGGACGACGAGTCGCGAGCCGAGGCAAGTCGCGAGTATGCTGCAGCGCTCTTCGACCTCGCACAGGATCATCGCGGCGCCGCCCGGGCCCTGGTTGACGCGGGCGACGATGCAGAGTCCACCGTGCGCGATGCGGTGGAGCTCTTCGGTTTGGACCGCGCGCTTGCTCTACTCTCCGAGTTTGCGGGTGAGACGAGCAAGGTCGAGACCCGGGCGTCCATCCTGAGAGAGTCCGCGCGCGCCGGGCTCGTTGCGGGTCGCTGCGGCCTTGCGTTCCAGCTTGCCGTCGCAGCACTGGAGGCCGATCCGGAGCGCGCGGTGCCACTGGAAATCGCCGAGGCGAGCGCGCTCAAGGCCAGCATGTGGACGGAGCTCACGGAGCTCTACGACCGCGTAGCCGCGCGCGCGCTTGGACGCTTCGGACGAAGGGCAGCCCATTTTCGCGGCGCTCGATTCTTCGAGACGATCCCGGATGAACGCGTGAAGAGCCTCGCGTTCAAGCACGCAAGCCTGGCGTTTGGTGCGGTCCCATCGGAGAAGACGCTCGAGGTGCTCGCGCGTACTGCGACCCTTGCCAATGAGCGCGAGGCGGGCGCGCGCGTCGTCGCTGAGGTTGCCGAGAGCGTGCGTCGCGCGCCAACGCGGGCTGCGTGGCTCATTCGCGCCGCTGAGGTCGCGCCCGAGGACGAAGACGGACTACGCCAGCGCGTGGACCTCCTCCTCCGCGCGGTCGTGTCGTCGACGGAGCGTGCGACCTTCGCGCCGCTGGTCGAGACGGCGCGGCGGCTCCTCGAGTTGAGCCCGGGAGATCGCGACGTGATCGCGCTCCGGACCGAGCGCGCGGCGTCGGCGCTCGGCAAGAAGACCGAAGGGCCCGAGGGCGCGCGGCTCGCGCTCGCGTTCGCAGAGCTTGCGGTCTCCGTGCTGTCGGACGCCAACCTGGCGTGGCGCTCCATCCTCCGCGCGATCAAGCAAGATGGCGACATCGACGAGTACGAGCGCCTGCTTCCGTACGCGGAGGTGCTCGCGCGCGACGGCGAGGTCGCAGCGTCGATGAAGACCGCGATGGGCGAGGCGGAGAAGCCCTCTTCGAACGTTGGTCTAGCGGCGCTCAAGCTGCTCGGGCAGATAGGCAAGCTGTGCGAGTCGCACGACGTACGCGCGCGCGCGCTCGTCATGGCCGTGGAGCGCGAGTCCGACGACGACAGCCTTGTTCTGGAGGCACACGAGGCGGCCGTCATGTCCATGAACCCCACCACGCTTGCTCGCCTGGAGAAGAAGGTCGGCACGAAACGGCTCGACGAGGTCGTACCGAATCGGCGCCCGAGCGGCGAGATGCAGGCCGTGAAGCCGCTGTCGAACCTGCCCGCCCTCGAAGAAGGCGCGCAGTCGGAGTCGCTCGCGGTCATCAGCTCGGTCGGCCCGGAATCGCCGTCTCCCACGCTCGCGGAGCCCGTGTTCGACCCGATGCCCATGCCCGCAAGCGAGCCCTTTGCAGTGCCACCGTCGCTGGCGATCGAGCCGGTCGCGTCGATGCCTGCCGACACCATTCCTGGCGTGGGCCAGCCTGTTCATCACGACTATGCACCTGGCGCCGTGATCCGGGAGCCTCACGGCGGCGACCTGCCACCGCCTGCCGTCGACGACGCCGTACCCGTTGCGCTCTCCACACGCGCCCCACCGATGTCCGTGGTCGACGACGGCCTCGAGGAGCAGCTCGCCCTCGACGAGCGATACGAGGAGCTCGCCACCGTCCTCGCACGCCGCGAGGCGCGCCTCGTGAGCCGTGGGGACGACGACCGGGTCCGCGCTCTGCGCTTCCGGCTGGCCGCTGTCCTGGAGCAGCGCGTCGGCAACATCCAGGAGGCAAAGAAGGCGCTCGAACGCATCCTCGAGGACGATCCCGAGAACGACGGTGCGCTCCGCTATCTGGCCGACCTCTGCGAGCGACATCCAACGCTCGGCCTCATGGAGTCCGCGGCGCGCGCGCTGCTGGCGCTGCTGTCGTCCGCGACCGACGAGGAGAAGTCCGGCATGACGCTGCGCCTTGCGCGCGCGTACATTGCCCTGGGCCGCGTGGAGTCTGCGGTTGCACTCGCACGCACGCTCACGGACCCCGAGTCGTTCGACGCTCTCGACCTGGCCGTGGAGCTGGCGCGTGCGACGGACGCTCATTCGGACCTGGGGCGCGCGCTCGAGGCACGCGCATACGCCGAGCAAGACGATGTGCGGCGCGCGCGCTTCCTCGAAGAGGCGGCCACCGCCGCTCTTGCTGCCGGCGAGCTGGACGTGGGCCTCGCGCGCGTCCGGAAGGCGATCTCGATCGCGCCACTGCGACCCGAGACGGCGCTGCTCAGCGCCGAGCTCGCATACCGTGCGCGTGGTGTGGGCGCACCCGACGAGGCGCGCGCCATGGCGGAGTCGCTCGCCGCCCTTGGCGAGATGGACGCAGCGCACCGCGAGCTGGCCACGTTCCTGCGCGCCGAGGCGCTCGATGCCGTCATGGGGCGCGGCGCGGGGCTCGACCTCTTGCGCGCATACCCGAATCCTTCTGCTCCGCTCATCGCGCTCGGCATCGCGGAGCGGTATTCGCGCACGGCGCGCTACGCAGACGCACTCCCGCGCTTCGCGCAGGCGCTCAACGGTGATCTGCGCGGGCTTCGTGGGCGCGAGCGCGTCGCTCTTGCCGCGGCAGAAGCAGCGCTGAAGGACGGCGACGTGGGCGCGGCGCAGCTCTATCTGGAGCAGGCGGCGAAGGATCCGGCGCTTGCGGACATGGTCACGCAGCGGCGTATAGAGCTCGAGCGGCTCTCACAGCGTCCCACGTTCCCGAACTACCGGGACGTGGAGGATGACGAGGCCGTTCCACTTTCGCTCATCTCGAACCGTGCCCCCAGCGCCACCAACGCTCCCGGCACGGAAGAGGCGCCCATTCCGCTCCAGTCCACCGCTACGCGGCCAGAGCCGGAGGCGCCGATCATGCTCGAGCAGGCAGCTCGGGTAGAGCCCGAGGCGCCGATCGCGCTCGAGCCCACAGAGCGCGTGGAGGCCGAGGCGCCGATCATCTTGAAGTCCGTCCTGCAAGACGGCGCGCGTGTCGTGCCCGCCGCGGAGGAGCCGCCTCCCATCCCCGACGAGGTCCTTGCCGCAGCCATCCGTCAGTCGTTCTACCCAGAGGCGGTCGACTCCGCGCCACCGACGCAGGTCGACATTGCGCCGATGGGCGGGATGCAGCCGACGCCAGTACCCACGACCGTGCGAGAAGCCGAGCGAGAAGCCGAGCGAGAAGCCCCACCACCAGACGCGGCCATTGTCGAACCCGCCTCCGAGGCAAGGTCGACGGAGAGCGCCGAGGCCGACCTCACAGCCAGGGTGCAGCAAGGCTCGTTCGAGGCCGCCGAAGAGCTCGCGAAGCGCTGGTCGAAGAACCCGGACCGGGCGCGCGACGTCCTTCGAATGCGTTGCAAAGCCGTCGAGCTCGGGCCGTTCGACCTCGGGCGCTTGCAGTCGCTCTACGGCGCAGCGCTCGCTGACCACAACCAGAACCACGCGCGTGCAGTGGAGCACGTGCTCCGCACGTTCGACCCCGGTGGCGGCCCGCTGACACCGCCGCCCCTGGGCGCGCAGACCGAGCACCCAGGCTTCCTCGCGGTGCTCACGAGCCCCTCGCGCGACCCTGGGGTGACCGCGCTGCACGTGCTCTGGGAAGGGGCCAGCGGCCTCTTTGCCAAGAAAGCTGCATCCTACAAGCTCACGGGCCTGGAGCGCCTGGTCGCCGGTCCGGCCACCCCGCTCGGCCGCATCTACGAGTTCGCGATCCGCCTGCTCGAGGTGGGCGGCGTGCCGGTCTACGTGAAGCGCCCGATCGAGCCGAAAGGTGGGCAGTCCACGCGGCCCAGCAGCGCGCAGAGCGTCGCGCTGATGCAGCCGCCCGCTGCGGTGCTCGAAGTGGAGCCACGGCTGTCCCTCCCGGAGCTCGCGTACATGCTGGGCGAGGCGCTCGCCTCCGCGCTGCCGGAGAACGCCATTGCCCTTGGCCTTGGTGAGGACGACCTCAACACCACCTGGAAGGCGCTGGCCGCAGCGTTCGGACCGCCGGAGGACAGCAAGCGGATCGACCGCGCCAGCATGCCGCTCGCGGAGTCGTTCTGGCAGACGCTGCCGCCGCGCTCGCAGCGCAAGCTCTCGGAGCTGGTGCTTCCCGTGCACGATCAGCCGGTGGCGGAGACGATCGCTCACGCGCGACAGAGCGCTTGCCGCGTGGGCCTCTTCCTCTGCGGCGACTTCTCGATCGCGGCGCGCCGCCTGCTCGAGTCCCACAAGATGGACGCAGCTGCGATTCTCTCCGACGCGCATGCGTTCGCGCGGGCCACGCGCGATCTGCCTGACCTCCTGGACCTGGTCCGCCTCGCGGTACAGCCTGAGTACGCGGATGCTCGGTGGACGCTGCCGCCGCCAGGCTCGCAGCGTTACTCGACGGGCGCGCTCTCGCTGCGTGGAGCCGCGGTGTGAGGCTCGGAGAGAGAACCGTGGCGAGCCGAAATCACGGTGCGGTGTGGGGGAACCCCGCGATGAAGCTGCGGGCCGGCATCGTGGCGGCAGCCGTCGTGTTGTGCGGACTGTCTGCGGTTCGTGTGCTCACCGGCTGCATCATCGCGGATACGCCCGACGACCTCCCGAAGCTGCCGGTGTTCCGGCCCACCATTCTGCATGGCTCCGTGGTGCCGCCGGACAACCAGGTGCTGCGCTCCTTCCCGGAGAAGTTCGTGGTGCCTGTGGAGCTGGTGGATCCCACGGCGACGTTTCAGTGGCACGCGTTCATTGACTACGACCCGGTGACGGGCGAGGGCATCAGCGACGTTGGCAGTAGCTCGTTCGACCCTGCGAGCGCGGATGGCGGCGTACGCACGCTCGAGATCTCGCTCCAGTCGCCGTCGGATCTCTCGCGCTGTCACCTGATCGAGATCCTCGTCGCGCACGGGTTTCACGGGGACTTCGACGGCAGGCAGGCACACACGCCAGACGCGATCGGCGGCGACATCGTGTCGTGGTTCTTTGCGCCCAATGGTGACGTCCAGAGATGCCCCACGTTCGACGCTGGCCCCGACACTGACGGCGACGCCGGTTCGACCGATGGGAGCGGAGGCCAGGTGCAATGAGGCGCGTCGCAGCGGTCCTCGTCTGTTCCGTGTTCGTCGCTCTTGCTTGCGAGCCCATCGTCGGTACGCCGCCCGCTGCAGTCCCTCACAACGAATGCCCCGCTCACTTCTGCGAGGCGTACACGCAGGAAGGAACGAAACCGCAATGCAGTGCGGGGCGCTGCGAGGCCGGAAAACCCACGTATCCGTATCTTCTGGTCGTCGACGTGCCCACGACCTCGTTCTTCGGTGCGGGTCGGAGTTTCGTCCTGGACAGCCGCACCTTCGTGGGCGCAAAGGGGACCTCCAAGTGCCCTGCGCTGACCTGCCTCCAGCTGCCATCGCTCGTTCCCGTCCAGACCTCGCTCGTCGTCGACAAGCCATCCGCGGGCGCGCTTGGCCTCACCGTGCCGACCTCGGCGACAGCGCCCACGCCCCACCCGCAGCTCACCACGTTCGTATTGCTTCCGCCTGGCTCCGATCTGACCGACAAACGCACGGCGCAGGATATCGGGATCCCGGTGGTGGATCTCATGTCGGACCTGGTCACAGTGAGCGCGGGCATCCCGGCATCTTCTGCGGAGATCGCGCCGGGTCGATACCAGCGCATCGTCATGCCGCAGGAGCCAGGCGTGCCACCCATCGTTTCGTCGCTCGACCACGTTGCCTCGCCGTCGTTCATCGAGGAGATCGTCATCGGGTCAGCCGGCTATGCGCTCGACGAGCCGGCGGGTGGCCGGACGCGGCTCGCGCATCTCACGCGCACGGGCGGGCTGGATGGGTTCCGCGTGTGGCTCGAGGACGCCGTGACGGAGACGCGCATCTCCACCGTCCACACCCTCGTCGGTGAGGACGCCATCGCGCGCACGGACACCGTGAACCAGAACGATGGGAGCGTCCTCCGCGCCAACGTCAACATCGTGGTGGCACCACCGCTGAACTCGGTGGGCATCCCGACGCTGAAGAACGGCATTCTCCAGGGCGTCGGCTTCGACACGGCGTTTCCCGCACTTCCTCCCCCAGCGAGCGTTCGCGGAACGGTGGTGTCGCCGTCGGGCGCGCCGGTCTCGGGGACAGTCGTCCTGGACAGCCAGCAGATCGCGCTGGTTCCGCCCGACAAGCCGGTGAGCTTCCTCCGGTACACCACCACGGTGCGGACGGACGCGAACGGCGCCTTCGCGACCGTGCTGCCACCAGGCTCGTACGCGGTCACGGTGATCCCGTCCGCAAGCTCATCGCTGGCACCATTGCGTGCGACCACGGTGACGGTGTCTGCGGATGCTGCCCTGCGTCCGTTCGTCGTGACCGACCTCTCGCGCGTGTCCGGGCGTGCGCTCCTCTCCGATGGCCGCCCGCTGGCCTTCGCCGAGGTCGTCGCGCAGCCGTCCGTGGTGCAGCCTGATCAGCCCGACGCGCTCAAGCGCCTGCGGCCCTGGCTCTTTCCTCGTGAGGCGCGTGCCGTCACCGACAGCGACGGCACCTTCACCGTCCGTGTAGAAGAGGGCACGTTCGACTTCGTGGTCATCCCGCAGCCCGGAACGGGGTTTGGGCGCACGGTGAGCCCGTCGAGAAAGGTGTCGCCGTCGCAGACCGGTGCTGGGGTGGATGCAGGCAACGGCGACGGCGGTGCCCCGGGCAATGATCTCGGCACGCTCCTGGTGCCAGCGCCCCTGAAGGTCGCGTTCACGATCCACGACCCCAACGGCAACCCGATCGTGCAGGCCGTGGTCCGGGCTCTGACCTTGCCGACGGGCCACAAGGAGTATGTCGAGGTCGGTTCTGCCCTGACGAACGCTCAGGGGCAGTTCGAGATCCTCCTGGGCCCGGTTCCTCGGTAAAAACGCTTGCTTGGATTCAATCGACGACCGCGCGCGCCTGGGTTAGCATCGACTGCGTAGATGGTGACGGAAGACAAAATCAACCTGCTCGCGCGCGTGGCGAAGAACCACAGCCCGGTCGCGAACGGGAAGCCGGTCTCGATCCTGGCGCTGGCCGCGGCTTCGTACGGCTCACAACCCGAAGGCGACAGCACGGTGCCGACTGGGTTCGATCCCGCTGCGGCGCAGCTCTTCGAGAGCATCGTCGAGGGCGCTTATCTCGTCGCCAATGCAGACGGCGTGTTCGACGCCGAAGAGCGCAAGACATTCGAGCGCGTCGTGAGCGTGGCCTGCGGTGGCGCGGTCCTCCCGAAGCACATCGAGGAGCTCGTTGGCGATCTCAAGGGCCAGCTCGAAGAAGACGGCATGGAGCAGCGCATTGCGCGCCTCGCCGCGCCGATCCACAAGCCCGAGCACGCGCAGGAGGTCCTTCGCATCGCGGCCCTCATCGCGCAGACCAGCGACGACGTGAGCGACGTGGAGCGCAAGGTCCTGGAGGGGCTCGCCGCGGCATGCAAGCTCGGTCCGGGCGCCGTCGACACCGCGCTGCGCGAGGTCAAAGAAGCTCTCGCGCGCACCGGCGCATGAACCGGTAGCGCACGCAGCTACACCTCCGGGCCGCTACAGCTCGGGCGCTAGTAGACGCGCGAGCGGCTCGATGGGCCACGCGCGCCTCTTCGTTCGCAGCGTGCCTTCCTCCGACTCGGCGATGAGCGCGCCGATGAAGCCGTCGATCTTCGCCACGCTCGGCTGGTCATACACGAAGATGGCGTTCTCGTAGTTGAGGAGCAGACTCCGCGCGTCCATGTTGGGCGAGCCGACGAACGCGAAGCAGTCGTCGACCACCATGGCCTTCGCGTGAACCATCCCGTGCGCGAAGCCGTGGAGATGAACACCTGCGGAGGCGAGCTCCCGGAGGAACGGGCGCCGCGCGACGTCCGCAATGGTGTGATTGGAGCGCGTGGGCATCACCAGCGCCGTGTCGATGCCGCTGCGCCCCGCCAGGACCAGTGCGCGCTGCAGCGGTTCGTCGGGGATGTAGTACGGCGTCACGATCCGCACGCGCTTCTCCGCGCGCCCGATCGCGACCAGCAGCGCGTCGTAGAGCGCGTCGTCAGCCCTGTCCGGGCCGCTCGGCACGAACTGGAGGCGTGCCGTACCAGCCGTAGGCGGTGGTTCTTGCGTAGCCGTGTTGGGCGCGGTCTCGTTGCCGCAGAAGCGCCAGTCGGAGAGGAACAGCTGCTCCGCGCTCGCGGCGACTGGACCCTTTGCCACTGCTCCGAGATCGCGGAAGCGACCATCGAATGGTGCCTTGCCCATGTACTCGATGGCGAGGTTCATGCCGCCCGTGAAGACGGCTGCACCATCCACGATGACGAGCTTGCGGTGGCTCCGGAGGTTGCCAGAGCCACGAAAGGGAAGGCGCAGAAGCGGCATGAACGTACGGACGACACCGCCGGCCGCGCGCAGCTCCCGCGTCGCGTAGCGGCGCATGCTTCGCGAGCCGATGGCGTCGACGATCAATCTCACGTCGACACCGCGACGTGACTGCGCGCACAAGAGGGAGACCATTGTCCTTCCGGTGTCGTCGTCCCCGAGGATGAAGATCGTGACGTACAGACGCTCCTTCGCGCTCTGGACCAGCGCGACGAGCGCCTCGTAGGCAGCCACGCCATCGCCGAAGATCTCGATCTCGTTGTCCGCGCGCGCGCCATCGATGCCAGCCTCGAAGAGCACGCGTTCCACGGGCCGTGACGGCGGCGGGACGTCCCTCGTCGGCGAGGATGCCGGGCGCGGGAGCTCCAGCATCCGATGAACCAGCTTGCGCGTACCGAACACGATGTAGAGCGGGACCGCCAGCTGCGGAGCGAAGATGAAGCCCAGGAGCCACGAGATCGTGCTCTGCGAGCTGCGTCGCGTCTGCAGCAGGTGGAGCGAGGCCAGGACCGAGCTTGTCACGGAGACCACCGTCACCGCATGGGAGAGCAGGTAGAGCCAGGGCATGCGCGTTACGAGGTGAGTGCAGCCACTGCGTCCATCAGCAGCCCCGCGTCACCGTCGCGGCCGTCCGCCCTTGCGTCGGTCGCTGCGCGTGTGAGCGCTGCCTTGAGCGCCTGTCCCGTGGCGGCGACGTCGCCCTCGTCCAGCCGCGAGAAGGCGAGCGCGACGAGCTCGTGCGCGCGTCCCAGATCCGCGAGCACCTCGGCGAGCTCGATCACGACCGCAGCGTCGCGCGCGTTTGCGCGCAGCGCGTTCGTGAGCTCCTCCGCGCGGCTCTCCGGGTCCACGATGCGGGCAGGCTCTTTCAGCGGAGCGCGTGTGGTCTCTGGCGGCGGCCCCATGACAGCCGCCTCGGCACTGGGGTTCACCTTCGCGAGCACGGCGCGATGTCGTTCAGCGGCGCGTGCGTCACGGCGAACGTCTTCTTCGAACGCGACGGCGGCAAGGAGTGCGTCCGTGACGTTCGCGTCAGGGCGCGCCTCTGCGAAGTCACGAATGCGCGCGTAGGCGGTGGAGGCGCCGGCCGTGTCCTTGAGCTCCGCGCGCAGCTGGGCCTCCAGCGCTCGGGCCGCGACGAAAGCCAGGGAATCAGGCCCGATCGTCGTGAGCCGTGCCACCGCCTGCGAGCGATCACCGAGGGCGGCGAGAGCACGTGCAAGGGCGAGGATCGCGTCGGGCAGGGGGCTTCGCTCCACGGCCTCCGACAGGAGTGCCGCGCCACGCGCCGTGCGTCCCTCTGCGACCAGGGCCATGCCCAGGCGAGCGAGGGCCTCCGCGGAGTCCGGCTCGTAACGCAGCGCTCGTTCGAGGAGGCCGCGCGACTCCGTGATCGCGCCTGCGTCATGGAACAATGCTGCCGCGTGGACGAGAACGTCGTGCTTGTCGCGGGCGCCGTGTGCGGAGGCCTCGAGGTGGGCGACGTCCCCACGCGCCGCATCCACGTGGCCCACGCCAAGCGCACGACCCATGCGCTGCTTGCGAAGCGCGGACAGGTGAGGGGCGCGGGCGATCGCTCGATCAAGAAGCGCCATCGCAGAGCGCGGGTCCAGCGTGAGCTCCGCCGCGTACGCGAGCATGAGCGCGGCTACCGCATTGGAAGGCTCCGCGTCCGCGCCCGTCAGCAGCGCAGCGACGGCGTCGTCGGGCCTGCCAGCACGCATCAGGAGCTCTCCACGCAGCTCACCGACGTAGCAAGGCCGCGTCGGATCCGCCTCTGCCAGCGTGGCAAGGGAGCTCTCCGCGCGGTCGCGCTCGTACGCGTCTATCTCC
>JBBRNJ010000076.1:0-43889 GCA_038230375.1 Polyangiales bacterium
ACGAAGCCGGGGATGTCGAAGGAGTTCGTCTCGCCCGCATCCACGGCGCACGCGCGGATGTTGTTGCCGTAGTCGAAGACCTCTGCGCCCTTCTTCTTCCAGGCGAGCATCGTCCTCACTTCTTCGGCCATGCTTCCCTTCGCGCGCTCGACGTAGCCGTCGGGGTCCTCGGCGCGGAGCTCCGCCGCCTCTTCCAGCGTCATGCCCGCCGGGATGTAGCCGTTGAGGGGATCGTGCGCGCTGGTCTGCTCGGTCACCAGATCGGGGACGATGCCCATGGCGTAGAGCTCCGGATAGACCTCCGCTGCATTGCCCAGAAGGCCGATGCTCACCGGCTTTTTCTCCTTCTTCGCGACCTCGAGCCGCGCGAGTGCCTCGTCGATGGTGTCCGCGCGAACGTCCACGTAGCGCGTCTCCAGGCGCTTCGCGATGCGCTCTGGGTTCACCTCCACGGCGATGCAGCTCATGCCCGCCATGGTCGCGGCGAGCGGCTGCGCGCCGCCCATACCGCCCAGCCCCGCGGTGAGCACCCACGGCTGCTCCACGCCCTTACGTGCAAAGTACACCTTTCGCGCGGCCACGAAGGTCTCGTACGTTCCCTGCAGGATTCCCTGCGTTCCGATGTAGATCCACGAGCCCGCTGTCATCTGCCCGTACATGGTGAGGCCCTTCGCCTCGAGCCTGCGGAACTCGTCCCATGTGGCCCACTTGGGCACCAGGTTCGAGTTCGCGATGAGCACGCGCGGCGCGTCAGGATGCGTTCGGAAGCGGGCCACGGCCTTGCCCGACTGGATGAGCAGGCTCTCGTCGTTGCCGAGCTCGCGCAGCTCCCGCACGATGACGTCGAAGCACTCCCAGTTGCGCGCGGCCTTGCCAGTGCCGCCGTAGACGACCAGATCTTGCGGCCTCTCGGCGACCTCGGCGTCGAGGTTGTTGTGAAGCATGCGGAGGGCCGCTTCCTGGACCCAACCCTTGCAAGAAATCTCGGTGCCCCGCGGAGACGTGATCGTGCGCGCCATGAGGCGTTTTGTTAGCCCGATTTTTCCTCGCGCGCGAGGACGAAGGCTCTCCCATCCCACGTATAGAACCTGCGCTTGACGTCCGAGGGGAGCATGGGGAGCAGCGGCGGGGGGCTCGCGCTGCCGGCGCCTGGGATGAGCGGCGCAACGGCGCCCGGCTTGAAGCGCGCATCCACACGCCACGGCGCATCTGCCCTGATGTCGATGGCGCCGTCATGAAATGTCACGGAGGTGGACATGTGCGGAGGCGCGTTGGCCTCGCTCCCGCAGCACATGGCCGAGACGGAGATCTCCTGGGCGAAGCGCAGAGCGGGACCGTCCGCACCGAACGACCAGACCTCCATCACGAGATGGCGGTAGCCGTTGCGCAGCTCACCCTCGTTCACCCACGCGCGCACCACGACGTCCTTCTTGTCCGTGCGCGTGAGCGGCACTGCGGCCACGCCTTCGACGTCACTCTTGCCGAAGTCGCGGTACCAGAACCCCGATAGGTCCGGCGAGATCACGAGCGCGTACTGGAACACGTCCATGATCCATTCGTCCGCCGCGCCTGCTGCGACGTCGGCGTGCGTGCCCCAGCCCGGCGTCCGCTCTTGCTGGACGTAGCGCGCAAGCTCGTCGTTGTTGTGCGCGAAGAAGTCACGCGGCGAGCCCTTCTGGAACGTGAAGCCGGTGGTGGGCACATCGGAAGGCGTGGGAGCGATCGCGGCGCCCGCGTCGGCGATGGGAGACGCTGCGAGCGCAGGCGCGCCGGACAACACGGGAGACGCGGAGGAGCCCGCCGATGAAGCGTTCCCGGTGCCCGCGGGCGACGCGGTGGTCCTTGCGGACGTGCCGCCGGCCGGCGTCCGGCTCTTCTCGCGCGCCTCCCGCGCCTCGCGTGCCTCGCGCGCGCGTTCTTCACGCACGCGATTTGGCGGCGGCGGCAGGCACGCCGTCAGCAAGATGAGTGTGAGGGCCGTTCTGGTTCGCACGTTGGGGCTCACGGAGCGGGCGCGGCGTCGGGCCCCATGCCTTCGAGCGCCAGCTGCAGTCGGGTGAGATCGTCGGCGCCGAGCACGCCTGGGTGGGCGTCGACGAGCGCGCGCGCCTCCTTGAGCCACAGGCTCGCGGGGCCGCGATCGCCGAGGGCGTTGTGGACGAGGCCACGGTAGAGCGCGTACTCGCAGCGTCGTTGCTCGTCCCAGGTTCGCTCGTCGAGCTCGAGAGCGATGAGCTCCGCCTTCGCCTCTGCGTAGCGACCCTTTCGGAAGTCGCCCTTGGCCTCTGCGAGGCCGCCGCCACATGCGCAGACACCCGCTGCGAGGGCCAAGGCGATGAAGGGCGCGAGGACTTTCACCACGCGGGGAGCCTACCAGATGCCCGCCGATTCGGACCAGTTCACGCCGGGCGCTTTTTTACGCGCTTTCCCGCGCTGCGCAGGAGGTCGTCCAGGGTGGACTGCTCTGGCTGCGCCTCATCCTCATCCATGAGCAGACCGAGCGCCGCGAGATCGCGCGTGGACTCCTCGGGCGTCGTGATCGGCCCCTTGGCGGCGCGGTCCCAGCGTTCTGCCAGCGCCTCGGCGACGCGCGAGACCAGGACGCGCGTCGTCTCGCGGTCGATCGCGGAGAGGAAGATCGCGTCCGGGTGGCTCCGCTCGAGGATGCGCGCCTGGAGCGGCTCGACGTGGTCCATCTTGTTGTAGACCGCGATGCGCGGGATGTGATCGAGCTCTAGCTGCGTGAGGAGCAGCTCCGTCGTCTCGATGTGGTCGTCCTTTGCCGGATCGCTGGCGTCGATGATGTGGAGGATGAGGTCCGCGTCGGCGGTCTCCTCGAACGTGGCGCGGAAGGCTGCGAAGAGATCCTTGGGCAGCCGACGGATGAAGCCGACCGTGTCGGTGATGATCACCTCGCGCTCGCCGTAGCCGGCCCAGCCGACCCTGAGGTGGCGCGAGCGGGTGTCCAGTGTGGCGAAGAGCTTGTCCTCGGCGAGGACGTTGGCGCCCGTGAGCGTGTTGAGCAGCGTGCTCTTGCCCGCGTTCGTGTAGCCCACGATGGCCACCGTGGGGATCTCCGAGCGCGTCCGTTTGCGGCGGCGTTGCTCGCGCTGCTTGCCAAGCTTCTTCAGCTGGTCCTCCAGATGGGTCACGCGCTCCTTCGCGCGCCGTCGGCCGATCTCGAGCTTCGTCTCGCCGGGGCCGCGACCACCGATGCCGCCGGTGAGGCGCGACAGGGCGTCGTCCTTCTGCGCGAGGCGCGGAAGGCTGTATTTCAGCTGCGCGAGCTCCACCTGCAGCTTGCCGTCCGCGCCCTCTGCGCGCTGCGCGAAGATGTCCAGGATCAGCTGCGTGCGGTCGATGATCTTGAGGTCGCTCTCTTTCGCGATGGCCGACGCCTGCGACGGCGTGAGCTCGCGGTCGAAGATGAGGACGTCGCAGTCCGTCTCCACCGCGCGCAGGATCACGTCCTCGAGCTTGCCCTTGCCCAGGACCAGGCGCGGGTCCACGCGCTCGCGAAGCTGCGTGACCGTGTCCACGACCTCCACGCCGGCGGTGCGGGCCAGCTCGCACAGCTCGCGCATGCTCTCCTCCGCCAGCTCGTGTGCGCGGCGATCGGATTTATCTGCAACATGCACCAAGATCGCGCGGCCGTCCTTGGCCCTCACGGCGCGGGCGCGGGAGTGCTTGCCGAACTCGGCCTCGAGCGCGCTCATCAGCTCACCGACGTGGACCTTCATGCCGGTGAGAGGCGTCGGCTCGTGAACGCGGTATGGCGCGTCGCCATCGCGCTCTACGGGGACGTTGTGCGCGTACTGGATCCCCTTCGGCTCGCCGCGGGGCGAGAGGAGGATCGCGGCGACCAGGTCGAGCCGCATGCGGACGAGGTCCGTGAGGTCGTCCTTCGTGAGCGCCTCGCCGCGGACGTGCGTGTGCACCAGGCGGAGACCGCGGAAGCGCCCTTGCGCAGCCCGGAGGCGACCGATGTCCGGCAGCATGAGCTTGCCCGCATCGCCGACGACGACGTAGTCCACCTGCCCCGAGCGATGCACCAGCACGCCGACCTGGCGACCAGACTCCATCGACGCTTCGATCAGCGCGCGCGTGAGCTCCGGCGTCGAGATGTTCTCGATCGGCACCTTGCGCCGGTAGAGCCGCTCGAGCGTCTTCGTGGCGATCGGCGACAGGCCGGTCGTATTTCCGTAGAGCTCTATCTCACTGCTCCAGGAGTTGCGCAGTGTGCATCACTTGCACGTGGACCCGTAAGCGGGGATGTCCCAGTGCCACAATGCCGAGGTGACCTTCGGGTAGTACATGGCGAACGAGTAACACATCTCCTGCGCCGTCTTCTCGCCGTAGGAGACGGGCGCGCCCGTGTTGTTCAGCCACTGGCAGTGCGTCGTGATGGTGTCGTTCGTCTGCGGCTTGGCGGCGATGGGCAGCCAGAACTGCGACTGGAAGGACCAGTTCGTGATGGTGCCAAGGTCCACGTCGGGCCCACCAGCGAGGGGCGTGAGCTTGTTGTCGTTCTTCGTGCCGAGCTGGTGCATGTGCGGCATGGCCGTGAACAGCGTCTTGCCAGCGAGCTGGCTCGGCACCTGCACCGTGCACGTGCGATCGTAGGGCAGGCCGTTCGCGGGGATGGTGAAGCTCTGCGTGCCGAACGCAACGACGTCCGCGTCGTACTGGCGCGGCGCGGACGTGCACGCGTCGATGCCCGTGGAGTCCATCTCCCCGGCGAGCGCGTTGATGTTGCTGTAGTGAACCTGCACGACGTAGTGGGTGTTCGTGCCCGGCGTGATCGGGAAGCCGGCCTCCTTCGGGAGGTAGAGATTCTTGCCACCGGGGGCCCAGATATAGACGATGCGCCAGCCGGCCTTGCCGCCAGAGCTGCACGCTGTAGGCACCGTCGGCTCGGCCGCGTCCGCCTGGAACACGAGGATGTGGTGGACGATCTTCGTGTTGTCCACGTGCGGTGCGAACGCGATGATGTGCTTCGGGTCCGGGGTGGTGACCTCGTAGCCGTAGCAGGTGTAGATGTCGCTCGTGGCCTGCGGCATGGTCCACGGCATGGTGGACTTCATGTGCACGTCGGGCACGCAGTCGAGCGGGTCGACCACGCCGCCGTCGGGGTTCTTGGTGCCACCGCACGTGTCCGTGGACTTGGGCGCGCCGGCCGCGATCCAGGAGTCGATGGTGGTCGTGTCACCGGCGTTGAGGCGCGCGTTCGGCGGCGGAGGCATGGGGGTCTTGTTGTCGTGGATGCGCGGTCCGACGAGCTCGTAGACCTTCTTCGTGGGATCGCTCTTCGCGGGTGCCTGCAGGTCTGCCCACGTCATGAGGGGCATGTTGGCGCCAGCGAGCGGCGGGTTCTGGTGACAGCTGCGGCAGTTCTTGGCGAGGATCTCGTCGACCGCACACGGCAGACCCGACGGTCCCGTCTGGGTTCCGGGACCCGTCGCGCCATCCTGCGCACCTGGACCGCCGTCACCGTCGCCTCCACCACCGCCGCCGCCCGGATCCGAGTTGATCGCCACGCCGCCGCAGTGAGCGAGAACGCCGAACAGCAGGAGCCCGGCGGCCAGGTAAGATGAGCGCATTGCACGTGTTTCTAGCACAGAACCGGCGAATAGCCCGCGGCGGGGAATTTACAGGGGACGAGACCTCGAGCGCACAAAACCGAGGAGGGCCGTTGGGAGACACGCGATCCGCAACGCGTGAAACCCAGCGACCCTCTTTTGGTGAGTGGTGAAAACTACCCACTCATTTAAACCGCAGAGGGCCGATGACTCCCACGCGCTCCGCAACGCATGAAACTCAGCGACCCTCGTTGGTGCTCTGCTCTCTTGACTGGTGTCGTTCTGGTCGTTGTTGCGTGCTCCTTGGGGACAGTCGTTCTTGTATTATCTGGAATCCGAGAGCGGCCTCGCCGGCCTTCACAAACACAGTGCTCTCACTTTAAACCGCAGAGGGCCGATGACTTCCACGCGCTCCGCAACGCATGAAACTCAGCGACCCTCGTTGGTGCTCTGCTCTCTGTGGTGTTTTGCTCGTTGCGTTTTCTCCTTGGTGACGATTGAAGTGAAGTGAGGTCCGAATCTTGAGCGAGCGAGGCCGCACGTCGCATGGCGACGTCATCCTGCGGCCCGACTACCCGTGCGTTGCGCCTGCTATTTGCAGCTCGCCGTGAGCGAAGGTGTCATCCAGCTGAAGAGCGGGGCTGTCACCTTCGGGTAGTACATCGTGAACGAGTAACACATCTCGTTTTCCGTATTTTCTCCGAACTTCACGGGTGCACTGGTCGTGTTCTTCCACGCGCAGTGCGTCGTTACCGTATCTCCTGCTTTGGCGGTTGCCGTCACCGGCAGCCAGTACTGGTTCTGGAAGTTCCAGTTCGTCACTCCACCCATGTCGACCGCGGCGCCGCCGGCTTTCGGCGTGAGCTTCGTGTCGATCGCGGTGCCAAGGTTGTGCATGTGCGGCATCGCTGCGACGAACGTGCGCCCGTCCATGCTCTGCGGCACCGTGAGGGTGCACGTGCGGCTGTACGCGGCGTTCGGCGGGATGGTGAAGTTCATCGATCCGAACGCGACCACGTCGGCCTCGTACTTGCGCGGCGCCGCCGTGCACATGTCCATGCCCGTCGCGTCCTTCTGACCCGCGAGCGCCATCGCGTTGTTGTAGTGAACCTGCACCACGAAGTGCGACGTGGCCTTCGGATCGAGCGGGTAGCCAGCCTCCGCAGGCATGTACATGTTCTTGCCGCCCGGCGCCCAGCCGAACATCAGGCTCCACTGGATCGACCCGCCCGCGCTGCACGCGGTGGGTGTGCCCGACACGGCGGTCGGCGAGCGGAACATCAGCACGTGGTGGACGATCTTCTTGTTGTCGATCTTCGGCGCGAACGCCACGATGTGCTTCGCTGCTGCCGCCGGCACGTCCACGCCGTAACACACGTACTGATCGAGCTGGCTCTGCGCCATCTCGTACGGCGCGGCCGGCGCGAAGTGAAGGTCCGGAGTGCACGTGAGCGGCTCCGTGCCGTCGCCCGACGGCTGCGACGACGTTCCACACACCTCGGTCGACTTCGGCGCGCCCTTCGCGACCCAGTCATCGATCACGGCCTGGTCCGCCGCGGAAAGGCGCGTGTTGGGCGGCGGCGGCATCGCGCGCACGTCGTCATGCGTGCGCGCCTTCGTGAGCTCGAACTCCGTCTTCCCCGGATTGCTCTTCGACACGGCCTGGAGATCCGCCCACGTGACGAGCGAGTTGGGTGCGCCGGCTGTCGGCGAGGCGCCATGACAGCTGCGGCAGTCCTTCGCGAGGATCGCATCCACGTTGCACGGCAGCCCCGATGACTGCGCCACATGGCCACCATCCCGAGCTTGATCCTCGCGGCCACCACCGGGGTCGTCAACGAGCGGCCCCGTCTGCTGCGCCGTGTCCCCCGACGTGCCGTCCAAAGAACCGCCCACGTCGGAGCCGCACGCGACGACCGTCGGCATGGCGCCGACGGCGACGAGCAGCGACATGGTGGCGAAGGCTGCGTTGGAGCGTTTCATCTGTTTCCGACCTCGGACTATTGAATTGCATTCAACGTGCCATTGAACGCAAGTCACTAAGACCGCGAAAACTGGCTAAACCACGGCAAGTAACCGGCTTAGGAGCGGTGTCGCAACCGCGAGACGAGGACAAAAGGGAGCAGCCACGAGCCCTCATCACGGTGCTGGATGAGACACCTCAACGTCGTGTTTTTGGCGAGCTAAGCGGGGCGCGCGGGGGGTGGCGGCGACATGGATCGAGACAGGTGGTCCATCCTCGACCACCGACCTCACGGACGCACCGCCGACCTTCTGACCTACTTCGACTTCGGCGCGTGCGGAGGCTTCGCGCTCGCCGTCGGCGCGGAGGCACCCTTCATCGCAGCGTAGAACGCGTCCTTCGCCTCGGCGTTGGCGTTCTTCGCGAGATCGCGATCCAGCGCTCCGACGAAACCGCCGTCCATGCTGGGCTGACTGCTGGAGGTCGCGTCGTACTTGAACCCGCCCACCGCGTGACCGTTGGCGAGATCGTAGATGGTCACTTCCGCGCTCACGTGCCCCGGCGTGAAGGCCTCGACGATCTTGCGCGTGTTCCCCTCGACGGTGTCCGATCCTCCGCTCGTGTTGGCCGGCGCCACGTAGCGCGTCGTGTGAACCAGGAAAGCGTACTTGAACTCGGTGCACGCCATGAGCGTGTTCTCGTTCATGAACGTTGCCTTGGTCGCCTTGACCTCGGTGAGACCGGCGGCGCAACCCGAGAACGCGCCGCTGCCATTCAGGCGCAGGGGTGGGGCCGCCGTCGTTGCGTAGTACTTGGGCGGCGCGGCCAGGTCCTCCGCATGGAGCACCAGATACGGCTTCGGGTCGTTGACCCCGGGCGTGCTCACGGTGTCGAACGCTACGCCCGCCGGGACGAAGGGATGCGTTAGCGGCGGCGGCGCCGTGGGGAGCGTCTTCACCACGGCGAAGACGGGCTCGAACTTGGCTGCGCGCGCCTGGATCTCCTCGATCGGCTTGTCGTAGAGGCTCGGCTTCTTCTTGCAGCCGCTTGCCATGGGCAGAACGAGCAGGGAGAGGACGAGGAAGGTGTTTCGCACGGGACTCTACTTGTTGATGCGCTCGAGGTACTGGCCGCTCGTCGTATCGATCTTGATCCACTCGCCCTCTTTGATGAAGAGCGGGACGTTGACCGTGGTGCCGGTGACGAGCGTGGCGGGCTTGGTGGCGCCGCTCGCGGTGTCGCCCTTGATGCCGGGCTCGCTGGCCACGACCTGCATGACGACGTTCGGCGGGAGATTCACGACGATCGGGTTTCCGTTGAACAGGGTCAGCTTCACCTGGAGCCCCTCGGAGAGGAAGCGCGACTCGTCGCCGACCTTGATCTTGTCCACGTGGAGCTGGTCGCCTGTCTCCGAGTTCATGAAGACGTACTGCTCGCCCTCGGACCAGGAGTAGGTCATGTCGACGTCCTCGACATCCGCCAGCTCCACCGACTCGCCCGACTTCCAGGTCTTCTCGACCAGGTGCCCCGTCATCAGGTTGCGAACGCGGCAGCGCGTGAATGACTGGCCTTTGCCGGGTTTGACGAACTGGTGCTCCAGGATGTGGAACGGAATGCCGTCGATCTGGATTTTCAGGCCTTTGCGGATGTCCTGCGTCGATGCCATGGGGGTCGCCAAGTAGCAGCTTCTATGCAGGCTTTCAAGCTGTGCTAATTCACGGGCGTTGCAATGAACGAGAGCGACGAAGAGCTGCGCGACATCAAGCGCGAGATCATCGAGTCGCGGGGGCTCGTCATCAAGACGAACAACCTGACGAATGCGCTGAGCGCCGACATCAAGTCGATCGCGAAGCGGCAGCAGTCGTACGAGCGCAAGCTCTCGTGGAACAGCGCCACGGCCTATGTGGTCTTCGTCCTGGTCGTGTTTGCAGCCCTGAAGCTCGCGTGGGACGCACGCGTGGATCAGATCAAGGCCGAGACCGAGCAGAAGTCGATCGACAACGAGCGCCTCAAGAAGGAGCTCAACGAGGCGCGCAAGAAGGACGAAGATCGCGCCCACGCAGAGGCGCGCGCGGCCCAGTTCTACGAGCTGATCAGGCAGGGCAAGAAGGTAGAGATAGTCGAGCAGTTCGAGAACGTGAAGAAGGGCGCCCTCTCCAAGACAGAGGAGGGCGTGTTCGCGGACGCGGCGGAGCGCGCCAAGAACGATCTCGCGGTGCTCAGCTATCAGCAGGCGCTCGACAAGACCCGCGTGCAGCGCTGGCAAGAGGCGGCGACACTCTACGAGGACTCGCTGAAATACAAGGAGGACTCGGCGATTGCTCCGAGCGTGAAGCTCGGCATGGCGGAGGCCTACCGCCATCTGTCGCGTCAGAAGGACGCGATCCCCGTCCTCGTCGCGCTGTCGGAGAACTCCGTGGACCGCGAGGTGCAGGACGACGCGATCTACATGCTCGCGCTCTGCCAGATGGATATCCAGGCGTGGAACGACGCGAAGAACACGTGGCGCACCCTGATCAGGCGGTTCCCCGATTCGAGGTTCACACCAGAAGCGCGCCTGCAGCTGCAGGGCCTCCAGCTGCTGCACTGACGACGACTTCGACTTCGACCTCGACCTCGGCCTCGACTTCGACCTCGACCTCGACCTCGACCTCGACCTCGACCTCGACCTCGACCTCGGCCTCGACTTCGACCTCGACCTCGACCTCGACCTCGACTTCGGCACATTCCGCGCTACCACTGGGCTCATGAAGCGGGTTCTTTTTGGCCTTGGAATGGTCGCTGGCGCTGCGATGGTGTCCGCGGTTGGCTGCTCCTCGACCTCTCACCCTCCCATCGATCCGGGCGTGGTCACGGAAGATGCAGGCAGCGATGGCGCCACGGAGGTCAGCGACGGCGGCGTTGCCACGCCCGACACGCCCGCTGGAAACGCGTTCGCCTGGGTGCTCGCCGGCCTGAACGGCGCCAAGGTGACCGCGGCGGACGTGAACACCCACTTCACGAAGGCCTTCCTCGCGGCTGTTCCCGCGAACCAGGTGCTCGCAACCTTCAGCCAGCTCTCCCCGATGAAGCCCTGGAGCCTCACCGGCTTCGAAGGGAAGACCACGCCGACCGCGCTGGTCGCGCTCCTCCATCGCGGCGACGGGCAGATCTGGCGCCTCAGCATCAACGTGGACGCCGCGGGCCTCATCGATGGGTTGCTCGCGAACCAGGCACCGGACGCGGACCCCGCGCTCACCTCTTTCGATGCGGTCGATGCGCGGCTCGCCACGCTTGCGCCGAACGTCAGCGTGCTCGCGGCCACCATCGACAAGGGCGCATGCTCGCCGCTGCATGCGGTCGCGGCGGACACGAGCCGCCCGCTGGGCTCGCAGTTCAAGCTCTACATCCTGGCCGCGCTCGCGGAGAGCGTGAAGACCGGCGCGCATGCGTGGACGGACACCATCGCCATCGACGACAAGCTGAAGTCCCTGCCTTCTGGCACGTTCCAGGACCAGACCACCGGGACCAAGCTGCCCGTGACTGCGTACGTGGAGAACATGATCTCCATCAGCGACAACACTGCAACCGATCACCTCCTGTTCTTCCTGGGGCGCACCACGGTGGAGGACGCGCTCGCCAGGAACGGTCATCACCAGCCGTCTGACAATCAGCCTTTCTTCAGCACCCGAGAGCTCTTCGACCTGAAGCTGATGCTCACGTCGCAGGAGCGCACGGACTTCCTCGCGGGCACCGTCGCCGACAAACGCCAGAAGCTCCAGACGTACGACGACACGCTGGATCCGCGCACGTTCGTGGGCAGCTGGGTGAACCCGATCGCGGTCGACACGCTCGAATGGTTCGCCACGCCGAAGGATCTCTGTCAGGTCATGTCGAACCTCAAGGACTACGGCGACGCGCCGGCGACCGCAGAGGTGAAGAAGGCGCTCTCGATCAATCCGGGCATCCCGGACGATGCCGCGCTGTTCTCGTACATCGGCTTCAAGGGCGGCTCCGAGCCAGGTGTCCTCACCCTGAGCTTCCTCTTGCAACGGAAGAAGGACAGCGCGTTTCGCTTCTACTCGGTGGAGCTCATGAACGGGAGCGCGCCGCTGAACGAGGACGCGATCGTCTACGCAGCTGGAGCCGGTCGCGCCATCCTCGGCCGCTGATCACGCGGCTGGGACGATTCGCGCCGCTGATCACGCGGCTGGGACGATTCGCGCCGCGATCACGCGGCTGGGACGATTCGCGCCGCGATCACGCGGCGACGATTTGCTTGTACGCCGCGGTGACCTCGGAGAAGCGCGCGGCGAGAGCGCGGCGTTCGTCGTCTCGCGCATGCGGATGAAGGTCCGGGTGGTACGCCCGCACGAGGCGCCTATACGCGGCCTTTATCTCGACCTCACCCGCGTCGAACGACACACCTAGTGTCTGGAACGCGCGGGCGCGATGCGGATCCGGAATGCCATTCGGGCGGCCGTACGAGGAGCGCGGAGCCGGCGCGCCTGCACGATCGCGCGCGCGCGCACGGCCGCGCAGGAACTCGTCGGAGGTGAGAGGCCTGTCGGTCAGCGCCCCGCGCGGCGCGCGCATCGCGGCGCGGAAGTGAACGCGCGCGTCTGCCAGCTGCTCCAGAACGTGAAGGCGCACCGCGAGCTGTTGACGGAGCGCACGATCGACGACCTCGGGCGAGAGCTGGAACTCACGAACCAGCACCTCGCCGTGAAGCTGTCGCGCAGAGAGCGCGCGAAGAAGCGAGCGGCGCAGGGTCTCCTCGTCCACGGCATCGAGCCGGCGCAACATCTCCGCGAGCGAAGGCGTTGCGCGGTCCACGTCCACAGCGGTCACACGGCCGGAGGTCACGAAGACGCGATGCGTGCGCCCGCTCTGCTCCACGAGCTCCAGCGTGCCCGTGGCGCCCGCGCGGAAGATCGCCCCGAGCAGATCGCCGAGCGTGGACGTCCGAAGCGAGCCAGGGAGCTGCATGACTCCCATTCGTACTTGGCGGCGCCTGGACGGGCCAAATTCGCGGCGTCTAGGGCGACCCCACGACCATCTCCGTCTTCACGAGCGCTTCGCGGGTGACGCAGCGCTTGTCCGCGTTGCACTCCACCGTGCGAATGCGCGCCGTCACCTCACCGCGTCCCAGACGCCGTGACGCGAGCGCGAGCGGAAATCGCCAGCGCGACGGCTCCTTGGAGGCCGCGTCCGACGGACCCAGGCGGCCGCGCAGAGGCACGGCAAACTCGGGGACGCCGACGATCTCGACCTCTGCCCACGAGATGCCAAGGCCCTCCGTGGCGCGGACCTCCACGCTGCACCGCACACGACCCGGCTCCCCGGCGCGATCACACTGCATCGAGTCCTCCGGACCGGCGGCGTGTGCCGCGGGCTCCGCGATCGGCCCGGATAGCAGGCCCAGCACGAAGAAGAGCGCCGGCAGATACCTTGGCGCGAGCGACATTCGGCGGACGGTCGTCATGTGCTGCACCGCCGATGCTACCCCGGAATCTGAGCGTGGTCCTGTTTCAGAACACGTAGAGGACCGGCTTGTCGCCATCCGTGCAGGCGACCTTGGTTCCGTCATCCGACACCACACATGCGGTTCCGCGCACTGGCTTCTTGTCAGCGTCGACCAGAAGCACGGTCCGCTTGCCATCATCCACTGCGATGCCGAGTGGCGTGCGCACCACCAGGTGCGGTCCCTTCTGCGAAGCTGCGCCGCCCTTGCCTGCCGCGAACGACGCGGGCCGCTCCGGCCGGTCCGCCTTCAGGTTGCGCACCGAGACGAGCTGCCCCGTGACGACCAGCGTGAGACCCCCGTCTGTCCACGCGATCGGCGCGGCGGACACGGCGCCGCCCCGCGTACCCTCGCACTTGCGACCAAACAGCGGCTCCACCGGAAGGCTCACGTCCTCCGACGACGTCGCGCCCGCGAGCGTGAGCTTGAGTGCGCCCTCGTCGCATGGATCATAGACCTCCAGCAGCCGCTGCGCCGCGTCCGGCGACGTCACGGTCAGCGGCCACGCAGCGATCTGCGCCGGCTCGCCGCTGTCCGCGCGAACGACTCCGTCGGCCTCTGACACGCGAAGGACCAGCGCGCCGTCGGCGTCGAACGCGAGCGGCGAGAACGAGATGCCGGCGCCCTTCTGCACCACGCGATCGAAGGTCTTCGTCTCCTTCACGGCCTTGCGGACGACCAGCGGCGCGAGCGTCATCACGTCTGCCTTACCTCCCATGCGCGTCGCGGCATCCAGCTCGAAGACCGCGCGCACGCGTTCTCCTGTCTGCGCGAGCGCACGTGCATAGGTGGACTGCGCACGCTGCATGGACGGGCTGTCCGCGCACGCAGGTGCCGACACGCCGAAGAGCGGGCGCACGCGCGGCTTGTCCTGGCAGATGGCGCGGTAGAGCGTGCGGAGGCGGCCCAGCGACTCGAGCGCAGCCTTCCCGTCCTTCTTGTCGGCGCGCGCAGCCGCCGCGTGCTCCAGCGCGCCGAAGGAGGCCTCCGGCTCGCCACCGCTCCGCGAAAGCCCCGCGGACCTGTCCACCATCACGACCTTCGCGGTGCTCCCTTCGGTCGACACCACGAGCGTCACGTCGGGGACGCCGTCCTTGTCCATGTCGGTCACGTCGATGTGCGCATCCAGCGGCGGATCGGCTGGGCGATCGCGTATCTCTGCCGCATAGCGGAGACGCACGCCAGGAGCCGTGGAGAAGAGCGCAATGCTGCGCGACGGCGGCTGACCGTGCCCTGCGCATCCGAAGGACAGCGCGAGCTCGAACGCGGCATCACCCCGATCCTCCTTGGCTACCTGAGGCGTACAGGAGAGGTCCACGACGTCCTCGCCGACGGTGAGCACCTTCTTCGTGCTCGCGACCGCATGCGAAGAGAGGTGGAAGAGGACAAGATCGAGCGGCGCAGGCGCGGCCTTCGGACGTACGACGACGAGCACGTCGCCGCGCTCCGCCGTGCCCGCAAGCGTCGCGTGCACCAGCACCTTGCCGGGGTCCGCTGCGATCTCGACCCCTGCGACATCCATCTTCGTGGCGAGCGGCGGTGGGATCAGGCTGGCCGTCAGGCTCGCGCCGCCGTCGATTGTCGCCGACTGCGACTGCGCATCGGTCGCGCTGCCAGCGTCGGTCGATGCCTCGTCCCCGACCCGGTACGGAACGTATGGCTTCTCATCGCAGCCTCGCCCGCATCCCATGCAGGTCAGCAAGCAGAGGAGCCAGGCGCGGTTTCGCATCTAGATGTTGGCTAGTAGTACGCGTGAGCAGCGAAAGCCATTCTCGCCTACAGTGGCCGCCGTGCGGTTCCTCTGTGCCGTTTTGCTCTTCCTGCTGCTCGCGTTGAATGCCGGCGTCGCGCGGGCGGAGGATCTCCCCGCGTCGGATGCTGCGTTCACGGTCGCGGAATCGAAGGAGCAGACTCTCGAGCTAGCGGACGCCTTGCGCGCGTACGAGCGCGCGGAGTCACTGGCGCCGCTCGGGGCGCACGCGGCGGCTGCCCGCGCACGCGCCGCATTCCTGCGCACACATGCCGAGGGCGACTTCGCACCGCTGATCGCGCTCGAGCGCGTCCGCCGTGATCCGGCGCGCGCGAACGACTCCGGCGCACTGGCCGAGCTCGGCGCGTCGAGCAGGTCGTTTCCCCAGGGTCAGGTCCGCCTGGAGGCGTGGCGCTTCCTTGCGATGGCGCACGCGCGCCGACACGACGACGAGCAAGCGATCGTGTTCGCCAGGCTCACGCTCGCGGACCCAGCCGCGGATGACGTCACCCGTACCGACATCGCGAGCCTCATGGCGGAGGCCTGTCTTCGGCATGGCGACATGAACTGCGCGCGCGAGGCAGCGCGGGCGGGCGGCGTCTCGCCGGAGGTGCGCGGGCGGATCGAGAAACTGGTGCGTCGTCGGGCGCTCGCGTTCGTGGCGGCGGGCCTGCTCGCGGTCACCGTGGTCGCCTCGATCTTCGTCATGCGAAGGGCGCGATCGCGCATCGCACGTCCACCTGTGCGCGCCCTGGCGCTTCCCGGACTTGCGGCGGGGGTGATCGTCGCATGCGGCCTGGCTGCAACCAGCTTCGAGGGCGCGTCACCACTGCCATTCGTCCTCCTCGGCGGCGCGGTGCTGCTGCTCTCGCTCCTGGGCGCGCAGGTGGCGTCGGTCGTCCGCGGGGCGGCGGCCGTGCGTGCGGCGGCGTTCGCGATCGCGGTCGTGGCTGCCGCGTTCCTCAGCCTGTACGCTTCGGGTCCCGACTACCTCACTGACTTCGGACTATGAACATGAAGACGACGCCACCGCCCAGCACACCGAACCCGCGAATCACGCAGGGCGTGCTCGCCGTGCGCGAGGGCCCATCCGCGAACTGCTCGAGCATCGGCAGCGTGGTCGACACGCTCTTCGTGACCGCGGCAGTGGGCGGCGCGCTCTTCGCTGCGGTCGCGGCCGCCGTGCAGCGCGAGAGGAACGCCATCCGCGTGGTTGGTGAGCCCGCGCCCGTGGTGATGGAAGCAGAGAACGAAGAGAAGACCGATGCGCCTCCGACATGAACCGTGGGGCGCGTGGGCGATGCTGGACGAGCAGCCGGTGCTCGTCGCGCTCGATCATGATGCGGTAGAGGCGCTCGGCGTCCCGCGCACGGCGGTCGCGCCCGGTCCAAGGCCTCCACTCGAGGCTCACGTCGCGGTCACGGAGCGCTGCGGCGCCGGATGCGTGGGCTGCTACGTGGATGCGCAGCCGGACGGTCACGAGCCCGCACTCGAGGAGCTGGAGGCGCGCTTCCGCGAGCTCGCGAGGCTTGGCGTGTTCGTCGTGGCGCTCGGGGGTGGAGAGCCGACGACCCGCGACGACCTTGGTGACGTGGTGCGCGCGGCGAAGGCTCACGGGCTCTCCGTCGTGGCGACCACGAGCGGCCTGGGCCTTCGTGAGGCGCAGCTGCGCGCGCTCTCTGAGCTCACCGCCGTGAACGTCAGCTACGACGGCAGCGGCGACGCCTACGCGGAGGTGCGCGGCTTCCGCGGCAGCAGCGGGGCCGAATCCGCGATCGACCGTCTCACCAGGGCCGGCGTACACGTCGGCGTGAACGTGGTCCTCACGCGCCAGAGCCTCCCCCACCTGGAAAAGACGGTGCTTCGCGCCGTGGAGCTGGGCGCCCGCGAGGTGCAGCTGCTTCGCTACAAGCCGAGCGGCCGCGCGCGCTCGCTCGACTACCTGACGCGCAGGCTCTCGCGCGAGCAGGTCCTTACGCTGGGCGCCGACGTGGAGGCGATCATCACCTTGCTCCACGGGCGAGCGCGGGTGCGCATCGACTGCGCCCTGGTGCCGCTCCTCTCCATGCACGACCCGTTCTCCGATGCAGACGCGCTGTCGCGGCATGGCGTGCTGGGCTGCGAGGCCGGCGAGAACTTGTGGGCCGTCCGCGCACGCGGTGCGGTCGCGCCTTGCTCGTTCACTGGCGACGACAGCGGACACGCGCTGTCGGCGGCCGCGCATGACAAGGGGCTTGCCACCTTCCGCGCGTGGAACGCTGCGCCCGACGAACCATGTGCATCCTGCACGCTTTTCCGCGTATGCAAGGGCGGCTGCAAGGTGGTGTCCTCGTTCGTGTCCGAGCGTCATGGGCCCGACCCGGAGTGTCCTCGTGTGCAGGCGCACCGGAAGGCAGAGCGGGATCGCGCGTGAGGCGTCGCACGGCCCTGGCCGGCGCGCTCGGCGCGTGCTCCGCGATCGCCGCGTACGCCGTCATTCGCGTGGTGGGCTCCTTCGCCGGCGTGGAGCCAGATCCACGCGGGATCTACTGGACCGAGCACGCCGGCTTCTCGTGGCGGCTGCTGACCGCGCTTTTGTTCGGCGCGCTTCTCGCGCTCACTGCGGCGCAGCTCGACGAGGAGCGCCTTGATCGGTGGGTGCTTCCGGGCGTGCTCGGCGCCACGCTGGCCATCGTGCTGCAGGCCGCCTTCCTGCCGTGACCGCCGGAGTGCTGCGCTCAGCGCGGCGCGGGCCAGTCAACACCCACGAAGATGGGCTCTGGCGTGAGCGTGACACCGAAGCGGGCGCGGACGCCATCGCGGATCTCCGCGGCAAGCGCGACGAGCTCGTGCGCCGTGCCCCCACGATTGACCAGCGCGAGGCTGTGCTTTCGCGACGTTCCCACGTTGCCGCGCGTGGTGCCCTTCGGAAATCCCGCGCGCTCGATCAGCCACGCGGCGGAGAGCTTCACCATGCCGGGCGCGTCCGGGAAGCGGGGCATCGACTCACCTGCGCCGAGCGACGCGCGCGCAGCGACAAGGTCCGCCTCCGCCGCAGGCACCACGGCGTTGGTGAAGAAGGAGCCCGCGCTCACGGACTCCGGGTCCAAGGGGTCCAGCACCATGCCCTTGCCACGGCGAAGCCCGATCACGGTGTCGCGCAGGAGCGAGAGCGGTGCGTGGCCGCCATCCTCGACTCCGACCGCGCGCAGGAGCTCGGCGTACGACGGCACACGAGCCTCCTTCGCACGGCGAAACCGGAACCGCACGCTGGTGATGACATGGCGACTCTGACCGCGAAATGCGCTGCGGCGGTAGCCGAACGCGCACGCCGAAGCCGGGATGACGACGCTCTCGTTGGCGTCGCGATCGAACGCCGACACGTGCTCGATGACGGAGCTCACCTCCTGCCCGTACGCGCCGACATTCTGCATGGGGACTGCGCCGGTGAGCCCGGGGATGCCAGACAGGCACTCGATGCCCGCGAGCCCCTCGGACACGGCAAACGCGCACAGCTCGTCCCATGGCTCGCCTGCGGCCACGTCGAGGAGCACGTCGTCGCCGCGGTCTTCGCGGTGGATCCCGCGGGACGCGATGTGGAGAACGGCGCCTTCGAAACCCGCGTCCGAAACGACGACATTGCTGCCGCCGCCGAGCACGAAGAGCGGCGTTCGTTCCCGCGCGGCGTCGGTGATGGTCGCGACGATCTCGTCGGTCGACGTGCACGTGGTGAGCCGCCGCGCAGGTCCGCCCAGACGAAGGCTCACGAAAGATGACAGAAGTACGTCGTATTTCTCCTGCATTTCTTGCGGCACTTTGACATCTTTCGCGGCGAATGCCGACGCGAAAGTGGCCGACGGAGCTCCCCATCGACAGCGCGCTCGACGCGATCGTCAGCACGCTCACGCGCGTCGGGGCATTGGTCGTGGAGGCGCCACCGGGCGCGGGCAAGACCACGCGCGTGCCTCAGGCGCTCCTGCCGGCGCTGGACGGCGAGATCATCGTGCTCGAGCCGCGACGTCTTGCGGCGCGCATGGCGGCGGACCGCGTCGCGTTCGAGATGGGCGAACCGGCCGGACAGACCGTGGGCTACAAGGTCCGCCACCTGGAACGGACCGGTCCGAAGACGCGGCTCACGTTCGTGACCGAGGGCATCCTCACGCGACGTCTGCTCTCCGATCGCGAGCTGCGCGGCGTATCCTGCGTCATCCTGGACGAGGTGCATGAGCGCCACTTGCAGGGCGATCTCGCGCTCGCGCTCCTCTGCGAGCTACGCCGCACGGCACGACCCGACCTCAAGCTCGTCGCGATGAGCGCCACGCTGGACGCCGCGCCGTTCGCTGCGTTCATGGGCGCGGAGGTCGTGCGCACGGAAGGCAGAAGGTTCGACGTGGCGCTCGAGTACGAGACGAGCCTGGCAGACAGGCCGCTGGAGGTGCAGGTCGCGAGCGCAGTCCGGAAGGCGGCGAAAGAGGAGCCCGATGGGCACATCCTGGTCTTCCTGCCCGGTGCCCGGGAGATCCGCCTGGCGCTCGCCGCCAGCGAGAGCGTGGCGCAGGCGCTGGACCTCACGCTGCTGCCGCTGCACGGCGACCTGACGCCAGACGAGCAAGATCGCGCGGTGCGAAAGGGCGATGCTCGCGCACGCAAGGTGATCTTCGCGACCAACGTGGCGGAGTCGAGCATCACCATCGACGGTGTGGTCGCCGTCATCGACTCTGGTCTGGCGCGCACGGCCGTGTACTCGCCATGGTCGGGGATGTCGGAGCTCTCCATCACGAAGGTGTCGCGCGCGTCGGCCACCCAGCGTGCAGGTCGCGCAGGGCGCACGCGCGCCGGTCGCGCAGTCCGCCTCTACACGAAGGCCGATTTTGATTCGCGGCCGGAGCAGGACGCTCCAGAGATCGCGCGCGCTGAGCTGTCGCAGACCGCGCTGGAGCTCGCGCTCGCCGGCAAGCTGGACCTCGCCTTCTTCGAACCGCCGCCAGAGAGGTCGTGGAGCGCCGCCGTCACGCTGCTCGGTAAGCTTGGCGCGCTCGACGCCAGCGGCAAGGTCACCGACACGGGGCGAGCGATGCTGTCCCACCCGCTTCATCCGCGCATCGCGCGCATGGTGATCGAGGGCGAACGGCGCGGCGTCCACACATCAGCCATCACCCTTGCCGCCATCCTGTCGGAGAAGGATCTGCGGCGAGAGGCGCGCGCCAGCTTCGGCGGCCAGAAGACGGACGACCGCGCCACGGAGGACTCCGACGCCATCGCGATGCTGGATGCATTCAACGAGGCGCGCGACTCCTCGTTCTCGCGCCACGCCGTGCAGAGCCTTGGGCTGGACATGCGCGCGGTGATGTCCGCAGACGCCGCGCGGAAGGCCATGGAGCGAAGCACGCGCCCGCCGTTCGACGCCGCGAAGGATCGGGATGCGGCGCTACGGCTCGCGCTCCTGGCAGGGTTCCCGGATCGGGTGTGCCGCCGGAAACGCCCGGGTGGGCGCGAGCTGATCATGCCGGGGTTCGGCGCGGCGGAGCTGGACCCGGCGAGCGTGGTCCGCCACGCGATCTTCATGTGCGCGATCGACGCGACCGAGCGACGGATGCCGGGCGAGCGTGGCGCCGCGCGTCCGGTGGTGCGCATCGCGAGCGGCATCGATCCGCTCGACGTCCTGGAGCTGTTCCCCGAGCGCACGGAGGAGCGCGTCTCGGTGGAGTTCGACGCCGCAAAGGAGAAGGTCTTCGGCAAGAAGGAGCTCGTGTACGAGGGGCTCGCGATCGACGAGAGCACGCTGGACGCCGCGCACGATCCTCGCGCACAGGAGGTGCTCTTTCGCGCGGCGCGGGCGAAGGGGTTCGCTGCGTTCTGCGGCGAGGGCCAGCTGGAGCGCTTCCTCTTGCGCGCCCGGTTCGCCGCATCGCAGGATCCGTCCGTGGTGCCGCCTGCCGACGACGCGCTGTCCTTGATCCTGCTCTCCTTGTGTGAGGGACGCACGACGATCGCCGAGGTTCGAGCCGCTGGCTTCTTCGACTATGTCGTCAACGAGACGGCAGGGCGCGAGAGGCTGGACAGGCTCGCGCCGGAGCGGATCAAGCTCGTGAGCGGGCGCACCACGCAGATCGAATACGAGACCGGGAAGCCGCCATGGATCGAGTCCTACCTGCAGGACTTCTGCGGCACCACGGAGACCCCGAAGGCGGGCAACGTGCCGCTCGTGCTCCACCTGCTCGCGCCGAACAAGCGCGCGGTGCAGGTCACCACGGATCTCGCCGGCTTCTGGGACCGGCACTATCCGCAGATCCGCAAGGAGCTGATGCGAAAGTATCCACGCCACGGCTGGCCCGAAGATCCGCGCGTCGTGGTCGTGGAGGCCAGGCCGCCTCGGCGGCGCTGAGCCATCCACGCACTCTCGAAGCGGAGGTCAGGCCGCCTCGGCGGCGCTGAGCCATCCACGCACTCTCGAAGCGGAGGCCAGGCCGCCTCGGCGGCGCTGAGCCATCCACGCATCTACTGGCGTGCCCACCAGAACGCGGCGGTGCCGAGCAGGCAGAACAGGAGCAGGGCGATGGCGAACGCGATGGCCTTCTCGACCGGCGACGCGCGCCGCTCTCTCACGACGACGGTGTTGGACGGGCTTCGCATCGGAGGCAGATCGGCGATGGTCAGCGGAGGAGCAGGCGTGCGTCCTGAAGCCGGACTGGGCGCAGGCGTGGCGAGCGGTGCATTGGCCTTGAACGAGCCGGAGGCGTTGTTGGCCGGCTCGGCGACCACGCGCGGAGAGGACACCGGCGACGAAGATGGAGGACCCGAGATATGCCCCTTGGCCTTCACCTTGGAGCCGCTCTCGAACGAGGGCGGCAATCGCGTGCTCTCGGGCGACTCGTCGGCGGGCGCCGTGACAGGATCCAGGATGACCGGCGGCATGTCCGTCTTGACCTGCACGGGCGCTGGCACGTTCGTGGGCCCCGATGAGGCATAGGAGAGACTGGACTGCCCCGCCGACTCGCTCGCGCGGCGCGAACGTTCGGATAGGGGCGCCCTATCTACGCCGTGGTCCGCGCCGATCTGAGGATTCGGCCGCGGCAGCTGCTTGTCCCGGTCGGACGGCACCGCGAAAGCGTACCTTGGCTAGCGGGCCCTGTCTCCAAAAACGCTTAATTCGCCGGACCTGGGAGCGCCGAGCGTCAGAGATCGACGCCCGGCTCGCCTGGCTTGGTGGGCACCGCGGGCTTGGGAGCGGGCTCCCCGGCGGGCTTCTCCGGCGGCTTTGTCGCTGCTTTTCCGGTGCCCACGCGCACACCGGGCTGACGTGCTGGGCTGGTTGTTGGCGCGCCGGCGGCGGCAACCACGGAGCTTCCGATGGAGGAGCTTTGCGAGGCGGTCGCAGCCGCGGAGGCGATCGCAGCGCTGCCTGATGAGGCTGGCTGAGCGACCGGAGCGAGCGAGGCGATGGTCGTGGGAGGAGTAGCGACGGCAGCGGTCGATGGGAGGTCCACGGCGCGCGACACCGCGGCCGCTGCCCGCGACGGCACGATGCGACGCATCACGAACCCAGTGGGGACGAGCGCGACGACCGCGAGCAGGATCCCCGTGAGCACCGCCGGCGTCTTTCCGCGCGCGTCGCGTCGTGATGTGGTGATCGACACCGCGCCGACGCCGCCCGTGCTCGGCTGAGCCATCGCGCCGTGGCCGCGCGGGAAGACCAGATCCATGTTGGCCGCGATGGTGCGGCCGTTCTCGTCGGTTCGATGTGTATCCGTCCCTGGAGCCCTTGCCGCGACGGCGGGCTGATAGCCGCGGGTCTCCGCGCTGCGATCGACAGCTCCAGCCTGCGGCGGCGGCGGCGGCTGAACCGACGGCGTGCGCGGTCGCATGAGCGGCGTCGCAGGTTGCGCAGTGTGTGGCGCGCGGGACGCCTCGAAGGCGTCGAAGGGCTGCGAGATCTGCTGCTGCCGCGCGGGCTGCGGCATGAGCGCGGTCGCGGGGCTCGGCGGTGCGGCGGATGGGATCGGCACCTGCGACTGCGGCGCGTTCGGCCCCACGGCATGCCCCGCGTATCCGAGGCCAGCGTTGGACGCGAGCGTGGGTCCGACAGGCTCCGCGCGGACCATGCCTGGTGCCATGCCGGGCGGCTTCACCATCGTGGGGCCGTCGCTCGCGGGCTCGGGGTTCGTGCCGATCGATGCAAGCGTGGCCGCGTACGGCGTTTGTGCGTACGGCGTTGCAGCGACGCGCGCCGCAGCCTGGGCCGCCGCGTCCGCGAGGTTGAGCAGCGTGGCCTCGTCTCCGGTCATGGGCGCGTGCGAACCAGCCATGGTGGAGGCGTGCGCGGAGACGGGCCCGGTCTGGATGGTCGATGGCACGCCATGCGGACCAGAGGCAGGCGGCTGCAGCGGGCCCACGCGCGTGTCCGGCATCTGCGTGGAGTCGAGCCCCATGGGAGCTTCTTGGCGCGTGGGAGCGCTCGCGTACGCGTTCGGTGGTCCGTGAGGAGCCACCTGCGATGGCGACGCGGTGAGCGGGCTCACCTGCGTCTGCGGGGCGCGCGGCGCGGACTCCGCATCGCGCAGCATACGGCGCAGCTCACTGGCGTAGCGGAACGCGTCCTTTGGCCGATGCGACGGCTCCTTTGCGAGCGAGCTCATCACGAGCATCTCGACCTCGCGCGGGAGCTGCGTGAAGCGCGACAGCGGCGGCGGCGACGACTGGATGTGCGCGCGCCCCACCTCCGCCAGATCGCGGATGTCGTCGAAGGGCCCCTGCCCGGCGAGCATCTCGTAGATGACGAGGCCCGCGGAGTACACGTCGGTCATGGGCGTGAGCGGGTTCGTGAGCACCTGCTCCGGTGATGCATAGCGCATGGTCCCCACGAAGCGGCCCATGGTGTCTGTCTTCGTGGCGGTATCGAGCAGGCGCATGATGCCGAAGTCGAGCAGCTTCGTGGTGGTGGTGCCGTTGAGGTTCCTGTGAAGGAACACGTTCTCGGGCTTCACGTCGCGGTGGATGACGCCGTTGTCGTGGGCGTGCGCGAGCGCGTCGAGCAGATCGATCCCGATGCGGTAGGCGTGGATGGGGTCGAGCGCGCCCTTCTTCTCCAGCACCGTGCGGAGGTTCTGCCCGTTGAGGCGCTCCATCACGTAGTACGGGAGGTGGATCTCGTCCTGGGTCTCACCCGCGGTGACGACCTCGACGATGTTGGGATGCTGGAGGCGAGCGAGGATGCGTGCCTCTTGCTCCATGCGCCGCGCGAGATCGTTCCGACCGAAGAGATCCGGATGGAGCGTCTTCAGCATGTAGCGCTTGCCGACGGTCGTGTCCTCGACATCGAAGACGCTGCCCATGCCGCCGGTGGCCACGTGGCGGACCACGCGATACACCGTGCCTCTGATCAGCTCCCCGGGTTGGTACATGCGGGCGCCCATCGCGTGGCCTTAGCGTAGCGGGTCCGCGCGAGTCTGAGAACTCTCTGAGCACTCCCGCCGTGACGCGCAACCAAGCGTCATGCTACGGTCGCGAAAATCCGGCCCAGCACCACCCCATACCATTGATTTCACTGCATATTTCACCCACCGTCTGCCGGGGCGCCGCATAGCATGTGCGGCATCGTAGGGCTCGTGTCGTTCGATTCGTCGAGAGACGGCGCCGTTGCGCTGGTCTCGCAGATGTCCGAACGCATGGCCCATCGCGGTCCCGATGGTGGCGGCGTGACGTGGCACCCGGATGCGACGCTCGGCATGAAGCGGCTCGCGATCGTGGACGTGGAGCATGGGAAGCAGCCCATGCTGAACGACGACGAGTCCATCGCGCTCGTCTACAACGGAGAGATCTACAACGCGCCCGCCCTGCGCGAGGAGCTCATGAAGAAGGGCGTCCGCTTCCGCACGCGCAGCGACACGGAGGTCATCCTGCGCCTGTACGAGCACGACCCCGAGCACGTGGAAGCGCACCTTGCGGGAATGTGGGCGTTCGTGATCCACGATCGCAAGCGCAGGCAGGTGGTGCTCAGCCGCGACCGCTTCGGCATCAAGCCGCTCTTCGTCGTGGATACGGGCAAGGCGCTGGCGTTCGCGTCGGAGCTACGGTGCTTCGACCGCAGCGTGGCGCCGTTCACGAAGAGCTTCGAGCTGGATCCGATCTCGGCTCACGCGATGGTGTCGTGGAGCTACGTGCCGGAGGACGCCACCATCTACAAGGGCGTGCGGCGCCTGCCGCCGGCGACGCGTCTGGTCTGTGACCTGGAGTCGAATGGTCGCACGAGGGAGACGTACTACCGCGTGCGTCCTTCGCGAGAGGCGGCCAGCATTCGCACGCTGGACGACGCCTGCGTGGAGGTCGACCGCACGTTGCGGCGCGCCGTTCACGAGCACCTCGAGAGCGACGTGCCCATCGCCACGTTCCTGTCCGGTGGCATCGACTCCTCCCTGATCACCGCCTATGCCGTGGAGGAGTCCGCGCGACCGGTGCGCGCATTCACGATTGGCTTCCAGGAGACGCGCTTCGACGAATCGCCGTTCGCGCGGCAGACCGCCGAAAAGATCGGCGTGCCCATCCACGTGGAGATGTTCGACGAGGAGAAGGCGCGCGACAAGCTCGCGGACGCGATACTCGCCTACGACGAGCCATTCGGCGACTCCTCCAGTCTTGCGGTGTACCTGCTCTCCAGCGTGGTCGGGCAGAACTACAAGGTGGCCCTGGGCGGAGACGGCGGAGACGAGGTCTTCGCGGGCTACACGAAGTACCGCATCAACCTCCTCAGGCAACCTTTCGTGCACACCCCGCGGCTGCGCGACTCCCTCGCAAGCGCGCTGAGCCTCGTTCCCTCGCGCATGGACCGCACGTCCAGGTGGAGCGAGGTGACGCGTCAGGTGGGCCGCATCTCGCGCGGGCTCGGCGGCGCAGATGATGTAGTCTACACGCAACTCACGCAGTTCGCGGCCCTGTCGCGCACGGCGCCACTCATGCAAGCGCCAGGGGGCGCGGAGATGTTCGAGCGCATGGCGCAGGACCGGTTCCTTGCGGCGGAGGGCAGCGCGCTGCAGCGCTCGCTCGCCGCCGACATGGGGAACCCGCTGCCGAACGACATGCTCACGAAGGTGGATCGCGCGAGCATGGCGTGTCACCTGGAAGCGCGCGTGCCCTTCCTGGATCACAGGCTCGTGGAGCTCGGGCTCGGGCTCGATCAGCGCTTCACGCTCGCGTTCGCGGGGAAGCGCGTGCTGAAGACGCTGCACGAGCGGCGCTTCGGGCGGAAGCTCGCGCGACGAAAGAAGATGGGCTTTGGCGTTCCCGTCGAGAAGTGGCTGCGAACCTCGTTCGACGGCGCGTGTGAGCGCCTGTTCTCTGCTGCGCGCCTGCAGCGCTTTGGTCTGCTCTCGCCCGGCGCGCTGGGGCACGGTCGCTTCCGCGAGTGGCGCGCGCGGGATCCGCTGATCCTCTGGTACGCGTTCGCGCTCGCGTGCTGGTGCGAGGCGAACCTGGGCGACGGACCGGATGCGCTGCGTGAGCTCCTGCACGCGAAGAAGTCCTGACCATGACGAAGCGAACGAAGGTGCTCCTCGCGATCGTGATCGTCCTGCTCCTGCCGCTGGGGTTCGTGGTCTCGCCGAGCTCGTTTCATCGCGGCAACGAGCACGTGCTATTGCCCGCGAAGGATCCCGGCGCGATCGTGCCGCACGGAAAGCCCGCGCCGCTCATGGATGCCACCACGGAGAAGCGTACATTTGCCGCTGGGGGCAGAGAGCGCCAGGTCCTGGTGGTCACGCCCAAGGTCCTGGACCCATCTCCCTGGCTCATCCTGGTGCTGCACGGAGATGGCGGCTCTGCGGTTTCGTTCCACGGCGCGTACGCCTACGAGCGCGCATCGGGCTCGCGCGCGGTCCTCGCCTATCCCGACGGCGGGTGGGATCTGGAGACGCTCGACGGCAACGAGGACGAAGCGTACCTGCAAGGGATCATCGACACGTTGACCCGCGAGTACAAGATCGACGCGTCCCACGTGTTCGCGACCGGATACTCGAGCGGCGGATTCTTCATCAACGTGTTCGCGTGTCACCGCCCCGGCGTGCTGCGCGCGATCGCATCCTCCGCCGCCGGCGCGCCGTACAACCAGAAGCAGAAGTGGCCGAACGGATACGCGGGCTGCCCCCAACAGAAACCCATCCCGATGATGGCGCTCCACGGCACGAAGGACTTCGGAGTGTCGCTGGAGAGCGGCCGGTTCTCCGCGCAGTACTGGGCGTACGTGAACGGATGCGATCTCGTGAAGCAGGAGACCACTGCCTACGCCGAGTGCGTGACTTATGCAGGCTGTCCGACCAGGTCCCCCGTCGCGTACTGTGAGATCCCGGAGCTGGGGCACTGGGTCTGGTCCGAGTCCGCGGAGGCGAGCTTCGCCTTCTTCGACAGGGTTGCCAACAGCCATTGATCCTCTCGACGTCGCCTGCCCCGCGTCTCAGGTCTGCGGACCACGCCGTGGAGAATCACTTCACGATGGTGTAGACCGACGGCGTTGGGATGAGCGGGTTGTGGCTCGAGGGCAGCGTGCGGAAGCTTACGCCGTGGTTCGGCAGCGAACGCACGATCGCGTCGAAGTCGCGGAGGTAGTTGACGCGGTTGGAGTAGACTCGACCGAGGACCCCAAGATAACTTTTCGGGTAGTTCTCGGGGACCGGCTCGACGTGAATCGAACCCATCTTGGAATGGTCGAGCATGTTCTTCACCGCCACGCCGCTGGCGTATGGGATCTGCTCGAGCGAGAAGACGGTCAGCGCGAGATCTGACTCGGGGTGGATGAACTTCGCTGGAGGGTCGCGCACGTAGTCAAGCTGGGCGTACTCGATGTCTAGACCGAACTTCTTCGCCGCGCGGTCGGCCACGTTGACGCCAGCCTGCACCAGCTCGTAGCCGTAGCACTTCATCTCCGGAAAGCGCCGCGACAGAGCGATCACATTCCGGCCAACGCCGCAGCCGTACTCGGTGATCGATTTCGCCCGTGGGAAATGCTCCCGGATCGTCTTCTCGATCTCGTCGTGCCAGTACCGATTGGAGTCCCAGCGAGCGCGACGAACCAGCCGCCCATCACGCATGTGGGTGGTGGCGGCATCGTCGAAACCGTCGATGCAGAGCCACTCTTCCACTGTTTGGCAACGATCGAGGTGCGCCTCGTACGCTCCCCATACGTGGTCGTAGCCTTCGCTGACGAACGCGCCAGTCCGCTGCATGGCCGGACGAACGAAGAGGTTCGCCACCCGCAGCGTGGGGGAGTGTGGGTAGAGTTCACGGTGAATTTCGCGCAGCCGGCTGAGCATGGGGGCAGCCGCGGTATAGCCTGGCAATCTGCGCCCCGCAACTCCTGCAGGGCATCAGACAGGGATGCTGCGGGCCGTCAGAGCGCGGGGCGTCAGAGCGGGATGCGGGCGAGCTTCTCGTCGGGCACACGCTCAGTGTTGAAGCCATAGTCGAACTGGCCGTAGAGGATCTGGAAGCAGAGGCGCTCCTTGGTGCGCGGCGGCTGCCCCTTGTGGATGCCGAACGTGTCCTCGATGAAACCTGAGCCCGCGGGCCCCTGGATGCTCACGATCCTGGATGTTCCCCACTCTGCCAGAACCTCGTCGTCCTCGAGGCGGCGGAATGGGAACATGATTTTGAGCCGCTTTCCGACGTGCGTGCCCTTCACGTAGATGTGCGGGCCAGAGTCCTCGTCGACGTCGGTGAGGTAGAAGAAGACCTTGAGGAACTTGAAGTCGTCAATGTCGTAGTGGAACTTCTGCGCATAGTGATTGCGCTCCGCGTCGCTGATGCGATCGTACGGATGGCTCCACCAGAGGTGTGTCGAAATGACCTTCGTTCGCGGGCCAACCCAGCGACGCGCGACCTCGAAGAGGAACGGGTCTTCCGCGAGCTCCTTGATCGCGGGACAGTCACGAATGTTGTTGTAGAAGCCGGAGAGGACGAACGGACTACCAGCCGCGGCCTCGGCCTTCTCGCGCTCGCCTTCCCGGTAGCCCCAAGCGTGGTTCCAGTTGCCGTACCGCGGGCTCTTGTCTGCGTACGCACGCAGGTCGTCCACGAAACGGGCCGGGAGCTTGAGATCAAGGACCAGTCCGTCGCGATTGAGCGTCTCCATCACTCGGGTGATGCGGAGCTCTGGGAACAGCGCGGAGCGGATGGAATCTGAGCCCTGCCTCGTACCAGCCGCCGAGATGGCGCGAACGAGATCGAATCTTCCCAGCCGATGCACCATGCGCGCACGCAGGCTGCGACCAACCCGAGCCGCCGTCACGCCGCGCAGCTTCTCGATGATGCTCTGCGCGGAATCCGTGTTGTTCGCCATGCCGATGGTTCTGCCGCAATTCACGAGGCTCCGCAAGCGAAGAGACCGCGCGTTGCGCACGCTTTGTCGGCCATTCATGGCAAATTCTGCGTGGTGATCCCGTTGCACGCGCAGCGGTCCGCAGAGTAGAGTTCGTTCCCTTGCGGACACAACTCTCTTCGTGTGCGAAAAACCTGCGCTGTCGGCGGGTGCGACCGTGACAACGGCAAAGGCCATGGCGCCCGGCACGTGGCTCCACGGCGACCATGTGAAGCTCCGTTGCGTCACGCTGCAGGACTGCACGCCGAGGTACGAGCGATGGCTTGCTGACCCGGCGGTCAATCGCTACCTGGAGACGCGGTGGGCGCCACAGCCGCTCGACGCCATTCGCGCGTTCGTCGCCGGGATGGTCGCGTCGCCCGACAACTATCTCCTCGCGATCTGCCAGGCTGACAACGAAGAGCACATCGGCAACATCAAGGTGGGGCCTATCCATCCGCGTCACTCGAATGCCGACGTGAGCTACTTCATCGGTGAACGCTCGTCGTGGGGCAAGGGCGCCGGCACCGAGGCGGTCCGACTCGCGACGCGCTTCGCCTTCGACGTGCTTGGCATCCACCGCACACAGGCCGGCCTCTATGACGGCAACGTTGGCAGCCAACGCGTACTCGAGCGCGCGGGTTACAAGTACGAGGGGCGCTTCGAGAAACAGCTGCGCGCGGGTGTCGACCCCGCAGGCCAAACCTGGGAAGACCATCTCTTTTACGGCGCACTCCGAGCCACATGGTCATGAGAAAACGTCATGAGTGACCGACTTCATATCGTCCTTCCCGTCGAGAGCCTCGCGCGCGAGTTGGACTCGCGACTTCTTCTCGCCGGGCAACTCATCAATCGTGAGCATCGCGCGTTCGTCGCATTTGCGCCGACCAGCTTCCACCTCACCGAGGAAATCCCGGGCGGTGTGTACGTGGGAAAGCACCTGTTCTCGCCCACCACGGACAAGCCTGACTTCTACTATCGGGCGAAGGACCGTGGCTGGAAGGTGCTGCACCTATCGGAAGAGGGCGCCGTCTATCCCGACGCCGAGCCGCAGTGGCAGTACGAGCTCGATTTCCAGCTCAAGCCGCAGCTTGTTCACGAGGATGACCTCGTCTGCACGTGGGGGAACTTTCAGAGGGATCACTACCAGCTACGCGCACCCGACAAGAAGGACCGTATCCGCACCACCGGGCACCCTCGCTTCGACCTCTATCAACCGAAGTACCGCGACCTCTTCATGAGTGACGTGGAAAACATTCGCCAGCGCTTCGGCAACTTCGTCCTGGTGAACTCAAACTTCACGGAGATCGTGAATGCGCAGGGGCCGCATGGTGCGTTTGCTGCCATGAACGGCTACGTGCCCACCAACGACCAGCGCCGGCTTCGTTACGTTGGCTTCTGGAGTCGCGTCGCCCGCACCGTGCCCGAGTATGTCGAGCTCCTCCACCGCCTCAGCATTGCGCGGAAGGACATCAACATTGTCGTCAGGCCCCATCCCGGAGACGATATCGACTGGTTCAAGGGCGTCTTCAACGGCGTGCCCAACATTCACGTAGTCCGTGAGGGTTCGGTTGCCGCGTGGCTCCTCGCATGCAACGTGATGGTGCAAGCAGGATGCACGACCGCGCTGGAAGCGCATCTCATGGGCACGCCGACGGTGACGTACACGCCCACGCCGGACAGCGGACACGAGTTCTACCTACCTTCGCTCTTCGGCCATCGCGTCACCACACAGGACGCAGCGCTTGAAGCGATCCAGAAAATGCTGGAGCCTCGCTACGACTCGCACCGCGAGGGCGAGAAGAAGACGCTGCCCGACCGCGCGCGGAACATGTTCTCCAACTTCGACGAAGACTCCACGCCGCGCTTCCTTGCCGCGGTCGAGGAGCAGATGCAAGCCGCACGGCGCCATAGCGTCGCGCCGAGTCGCACGCGCCTCAAGCTCTCCGAGGCGCGGCTCGCGACAATCGAGCGCGGCAAGTCCGTTGTTCGTGGTTTCTTCTGGGAGCGTTATCTTTCCGCGAAGCACGTGCGCGGCGTGTTCCCCGGCATGTCGCGCAGCCATGTGGAACGCGTAGTGCGCATCGTGAACAAGCTCACGAAGAACGACCTCTCGGTGCGCTACTACAGCCAAAACTTGTTCGAGCTCACGTCGACGCGCTGAGGCACCGCGAAAGGCCGAGCAGAGCCCCTTTCTTGCGTAGGCAAAGATGCTACGTTGCGCGACGCATGCTGAGAAGACTGGGAAAAAAGAGCGCGCGAATCGCCTTCGGCGTCTTGCTGGCGGTGCTGATCGGCGAGATCGCACTACGCATCGTCGGCTTCTCCTATCCGAGCTTCTATACCTTCGACGAGCACACGGCCGGACGCCTGCGTCCTGGCGCGGAGGGTTGGTACCGGGAAGAGGGTGAGTCATACGTGATCGTCAATGCGGCAGGGATGCGTGACGAGCGGGAGATCACCGAGGCCAAGGGCACCGACGAATACCGGGTAGCCGTCCTTGGCGACTCGGTGGTGGAAGCCATACAGGTACCGGTCGACAAGACCTTCGTTCGACTCGTGGAGGCTCGCCTCAACGAGTGCAAGCCGTTTGGCCAGCGCCGGGTCAGGCTCATGAACTTCGGTGTCTCCGGCTTCTCGACCGCGCAAGAGCTGCAGACCTTGCGCCACCGCGTCTGGGCGTACCAGCCGGACCTGGTGGTGTTGAGTTTCTTTTCACTGAACGACGTGCGGGACAATCAGGTGCAATACTTCCACACCAGCCCGGAGATTCCGTTCTTTCGTTTCGGCCCCGACAACGCCCTTGTGTTGGATGAAAGTTTTCTTCAGATGGCGTCCGTTCGCTCGCGCTCGAGTACGCGCTGGCGGACGCTGCAGGCAGTCAGCGACTACTCACGAATTCTCCAGCTCCTCAATCGCGCCAAGAACATGCGCAACGCCAAGGCGCAGGAGAAGGACCAAGCTGCGACAGGCACGCAGCCCACTGGCGACCTGGGACCAAGCGATCTGGTGCTCGCCCCGCCCCACACCAAGGAATGGGAAGACTGCTGGGCCATGTCCGAGGCGCTCGTCAAACAGATCCGAGACGAGGTCGTCGAACACGGCGCGCGATTCGTGCTTGTCCTCTCCGGCTCGGGCCCGCAGGAGCATCCCGACCCGACCGTCCGCGCCGAGACTATGAAGCGAATCGGTATGCCTGATCTCTTCTATCCTGAGATGCGGCTGGGGAACTTCGCCGATAAGAACGGCATCGAGGTGATCTCCCTCGCGCGCCCCATGCAAGAGTGGGCCGAAGCAAACAAGACGTTCACGCACGGCTTTTCGAACGCGGCGCTCGGGGCAGGGCACTGGAACGAGAACGGGCACAGGGTCGCGGCGAATCTGATCGGCGACAAGCTCTGTCAACCGCGGCCCTGATCTCCTGCAGCACCACGTGGTGCGCCTTCCAAGATCGAACTCATCGGGCGGAGGTCGCGGCCTTGAGCTCCCGGTAGATTCGCTCCGCCACGATCGCGTTTCCGACGCCGTTCGGGTGGCGCGGGTCCGCGTAGAGGTTCTCGCTGTCGTGCGCCCGGAACGTGTCGTAGATGTCAAAGAACTCGGCCCCAAGCGACGCCTTGAGATCGGCTGCCGCCGGCGCGAGGAGTGCCTCGTGGCGCTCGTGCTCGCCGCGATTCATCACGGGCACCTGGTTCTTCTGCTCCTCCGCGGAGTAGGTCCGCAGCTTGTAGTGGCTCTCGTACTCCATCACGGGCTGGAAGAAGAAGAACGACGGGACACTCAGATGGTCCGCCTCCGCCTTGATCATGTTGAGCGAGACCAGGTGCCGCCGCACCACGACCTCCCAGTTGTCTGCTGCAGGCGCGGTGGCGTTTGGCGGGTGGAGGCGATTCTGGATGGACGTCATGAAGTCGTCGATCTTGGTCAGGCGCGTGAGCGTGAGGGGCAGCAGTGAGTGCACGGACTCTGCACCTTGCACGTCCAGGATGATCCCGGCCTTCGACGAGTGCTTCTCCCACTCCGGCGCGCCGTTCGTCAGGAAATCACCCTGGAACGGCTGCTCGTTGATGCCGTCGTAGCACACGACCATGTCTGGCTTGAAACCGGACTGCAGGACCTCCGTGAACAGCAAGAGCTCCTGCGTCGAGGTGAACCCACCCTGCCCCATGTTGATGACGCGGTAGTTCGAGCCGTCTCTGGCCAGCAGCTTGTTGAGGGTCGCGGCGATGGTCTCTTCGCTCCGCACCCCCAGACCCTGCGCAGTGGAGCCTCCGTACATCCAGATCAGCTTCCACTTCGTCGGCTCCCCGAAGGCGAGCCGATTGCTGTCCATGCGGAAACCAAACTTGTCGAATTGGTATTCCTCGTTGTTCGCGCGCGCGGGGTTGATCGTGTACAGGCTGATGAACCGGTAGTCCGCATTCATCGCGAAGTCGCGAAGGTACGTGTGCGGCGGGTAGCCCTGTGCCAGGCGCTCGTGGACTCCGTTCTCATGGACGTGGAACATGATGCGCACCCCGACCTCGAGCACGAGGAGCGTCACCACTACAGCCGCGAGCGTCCGCTTCAACATCTGGCGCGGTGTGGTCGGCGTGGGCTTGCGCTTCTTGGTGACCTTCTTGGCCGGGGGCGTCGGCGTAGACCGCGACTCCGCGACCTCTGTCCTTACGGCGGCCGGCTTCGCAGGAGGCTCCGCGTCACTCGTGGCCTGCTTCGTCGAGTCCGCGGCCTTCTCTTCACCATCCGTGCTCATTGTGCCCTCCGCACGTAGCTGGCCCACGGCCGAACCTTGAGGTCCTGCTTCTTGTATCGACCCATCGCGCGAACCAATCGGCGTGCGAGCGAGAGGTCTGTGACGAGAGGAATGTCCAGGTCCACCGCCGCCCTTCGGATCAAGAAGCCGTCTGGGCGACCCTTCTCGTCATATTCACGGGGTACATTGATCACCAAGTCGATCTCTCCCGCCCGCATGCGCTCGACGGCGCTGGGCCATACGATGCCCTGCCCCTCCACCATCGGACGGCCCGTGGTGCCGGTGCGCTTCTCAAGCTTGTGGCAACGAATGCCCTGGCCCACGAGCAGGTCCGCCGTGCCCGGCGTGGCGAACAGCGGCAGTCCAAGATCGACCAGCTGCTGCGCCTCCTCCACGAATCGGTACTTGTCGCCGACCGGACCGAGCGAGAGCAGCACGCCCTTCTCTGGAAAGCGAAACCCGGTCGCAAGCATCGCCTTCAGGAGCGCCTCCTCGAAGTCATCTCCGAAACACGCGACCTCGCCCGTGGAGACCATCTCGACGCCGGTCACCGGGTCCGCGCCAGACAGACGACGGAACGAGAACTGCGGGGTCTTCACGGCCACGTACGGCAGCTCGATAGGGCTCTGACCGCGCGCCGCCAGTGCATCGTGGCGCCCGAGCATGATGCAAGTCGCTTCTCGAATGAAGTTGGTGCCGATGACCTTGGATACGAACGGAAAGCTGCGCGAGGCGCGCAGATTGAGCTCGATCACCTTGAGCTCGTTGTGGCGTGCCAGGATCTGCAGGTTGAACGGGCCCGTCACCTGGAGCTCCTGCGCCAGCCGCGCCGCCGTCTTGCGGGCCCGCTGAATCGTTTCCAGGTACAGCTGCTGAGGCGGCAGCACGAGGGTCGCATCGCCGGAATGGACGCCCGCGTTCTCGACGTGTTCGGTTACGGCCCAGTGCACGATCTTTCCGTGATCGGCGACTGCGTCGACCTCGAGCTCTCGTGCGTGGGTCTCGAACTTGGAGATCACGACCGGGTGTTCCGGGGAGAGGATCGTCGCCCGTTCCAGGTACGCACGCAGCTCGCCCTCGTTGTGAGCGACCCGCATGGCCGCACCTGAGAGAACGTAGGATGGCCTGATCAGCACGGGGTACCCACCCAGCCTGGTGACCACATCGCCAAGGTCCGCGGCGCTCACCGCGACGCTCCAGCGTGGCTGATCGATCTCGAGCTCATCACAGAGCGCGGAGAACTTGTTTCGGTCCTCGGCGCGATCGATCGAGGTGGCCGCCGTGCCAAGGATATTCACGCCGGCGGCCGCGAGCTTGAGCGCGAGATTGTTCGGCGTCTGCCCACCCATGGAGACGATCACACCGAACGGACGCGTGAGCTCGCAGAGTTCCATGACGGTCTCCATCGAGATCTCGTCGAAGAAGAGCTTGTCGCACATGTCGAAGTCGGTGGAGACTGTCTCTGGGTTACAATTGAGCAGTAGCGTCTCGTAGCCCAACTCGCGTGCGGTTGTCGCAGCGTTCACGCAGCACCAATCGAACTCGACACTAGAGCCAATGCGGTATGGGCCCGAGCCCAGGACCAGGATGCGCTCCCTTGCGGGCACCTCCGCTGCGCTCGTGAGCGCCTCGCTCTGGCTCACCATGTAAGACGTGTAAAGGTAGTTGGTGCGGGCAGGGTACTCCGCCGCCATGGTGTCGATGCGCGCGATACGCGGCCGGACGTCGAGCGAGTGACGCGCAGCGCGGACGTCTGCTTCCACGACGCCTATGCGCTCCGCGATGGTGCGGTCGCTCATTCCGAGCCGCTTCGCCGTCAGCAGCGTGTCGCGTGTGAGCGCGGCGGCTCCGCGAAGCGCCCCGAGCGCCCGGCCCGCCGTCACGATGTCTTCGATCTGGGAAAGGAAGAAGCGATCGATCGAAGTGAGCGACCACACCTCCTCGACCGACATGCCCTCCTCGAACGCGTGGGCGATCGCGAAGATGCGGCGAGGCGACGGATGGGAGAGCTCGGAGCGAAGGTCCTCGAACGAAAAGGCACTTCCGTCGAGGCCCGCAACGCCCACCTCCAACATCCGGAGCGCCTTCTGCAGCACCTCGGGGAAGGACCGGCCAATGGCCATGACCTCGCCGACCGATTTCATCTCGGTGCCGATGCGATCATCGACGCCGCCGAACTTGTCGAAGTCCCAGCGCGGCACCTTGCAGACCAGGTAGTCGAGCGCCGGCTCGAAGAACGCGGAGGTGCCCGTGACGGCGTTCTGGAGTTCTGGCAACGTGTATCCCAACGCGACCTTCGCGGCCACGTACGCAAGCGGATACCCAGTGGCCTTGGAAGCAAGCGCGGAGGAGCGCGAGAGCCTGGGGTTGACCTCGATCACGCGATAGTCCCGCGACGTTGGATCGAGTGCATACTGGATGTTGCACTCGCCGACGATGCCCAGGTGCCGCACGGTGCGCATCGCCACCTCGCGTAGCATCTGGTACTCACGATCGTCGAGCGTCTGCGATGGCGCGACCACGATGGACTCACCCGTGTGGATGCCCATCGGGTCGACGTTCTCCATGTTGCAGACGGTGATGCAGTTGTCTGCCGCGTCCCGGAGAACCTCGTACTCGATCTCCTTCCAGCCGGAGAGGCACTCCTCGACCAGAACCTGCGACCCTCCCACGAATGCGCGTTCGATCGCCGCTTCCAGCTCCGAAGACTGCCGCACGATCGAGGACCCGCGGCCGCCAAGCGAGAATGCCGCGCGAAGGATCACGGGAAGCCCGATCTCGTGCGCAGCGATGAGGGCCTCCTCACGCGTGGTCGCCGCCTTGCTGCGTGCCACCATCACGTCGATCTCGGCGAGCTTCTCGTTGAATAGCTTGCGATCCTCCGCATAGCGGATGCTGTCCACCTGGGTGCCAAGCACGCGCACGCCATGCCGCGCAAGAACGCCTCGCGCATCGAGCTCGAGCCCGCAGTTCAGAGCTGTCTGTCCGCCAAAGCCGAGTACAATGCCATCGATCCTCTCGGCGATGATGACCTGCTCGACGAAGTGTGGGTCGACGGGGAGGAAATAGACAACGTCGGCCAATCCCTCGGACGTCTGGACCGTGGCGATGTTCGGGTTCATGAGGACAGTGCGGACGCCGTCCTCCCGAAGGGCCTTCAATGCCTGCGAGCCCGAGTAGTCGAACTCCCCTGCCTGGCCGATCTGAAGTGCACCGGAGCCCAGAACAAGAACTGACTCAGGTCGCGCTTGTGCGCCGTTCGCCTTCACGCTGTCTCCTCTGCATCAGTGTTCTCACGAAGTCATCAAACAGGTAGGCCGTGTCACGCGGGCCTGCTGCACCTTCCGGATGGAACTGCACGGAGCGGAATGGCTTGGTTCGATGGCGGATGCCTTCGTTGGTTCGGTCGTTGAGGTTGCGGAACCAGGGCTCGAAATCCGCGGGCAGCGACGTGTCGTCTACGGCGTATCCGTGGTTCTGGCTTGTCACGTACGCCCGAAGCGTCTCCAGGTCCTGAACGGGCTGGTTCTGGGAGCGGTGCCCATAGGGCAGCTTGTACGTTCTTGCACCCGCGGCCAGGGCAAGGAGCTGGTGCCCCAGGCACACGCCAAGGACGGGGATGCCACGTGCCAGGACACTCTCCCGGATGCGTGCGCAGAGCGGCAGCAGCGCCGCTGGGTCTCCGGGGCCATTGCCAAGGAGCACGCCATCTACTTCCTCCAGAAGTGGCTCCCACGCATGCATGAACGGCGTGCGCACGACCGCGACGCCACGGCTGGTAAACGACCGAATCAGAGCCTCTTTGATGCCCGCGTCAATGCATAACACGCGCGCCGCGCTGCCTGGATAGCGCACGACTTCGTTCGGGGTCGTGAGCTCGCACACGCGCGCCAGGTCGATCTCCTGGGTGTCCGATGACGCGGTGTCACCGACGTGCAACGTACCGCGCAAGGTGCCGTGCTCACGCAGATGACGCGTCAGCGTGCGCGTATCCACGCCGAACATGGCGGGGACACCTTCTTGCTCGAGCCACCGCCCCAACGTGCGTACGAGCGCATGGTGGCTGGGTCGCGCCGTGTACTGCTGCACCACGAGCCCTTGCACCTGGATGCGCGAGGATTCGAACGGCCCCACCGGCACACCGTAGTTGCCCTGCAGCGGGTAGGTGAGGACCAGAATCTGTCCGCGATACGACGGGTCCGTGAGCGTCTCGACGTAGCCCGTGAGCCCGGTGTTGAACACGACCTCGCCTGCTACGTCTCGCGCTGCGCCGAAGGACGTCCCATCGTACGTGTTTCCATCGTGGAGGGAGAGGCGCATTTGAAGGCGGCGGGACCGTAGCGCGAACGCGCGTGAAATGGAAACCCAGTTCGGGCCAGCGATCAGCTTCGGGCGAGCGATCAGCCATCTCCCGCCGTCTCCCACAATAGCCGCTCGTCCATCCAGCGGCGAGGAGCCCACAGATGAATGCGAACGGCTGCAGGAGCAACGGACAATTCTTGACTCGCCTGCATCGCAGACTAATAGAACGCCGTGGCTAAGCGCACCTCAATCCTCGGAATTTCTGCTTTCTATCACGACAGCGCCGCGGCGCTCGTGGTCGACGGCGAGATCATTGCCGCTGCGCAAGAGGAGAGGTTCACGCGCGTCCGTCACGACGCGGCGTTCCCCAAGCTCGCGGTTGAGTACTGCCTCGAAGAGGCGAAGCTCCGCATGGAGGACGTGAGCTATGTCTGCTTCTACGACAAGCCGCTCCGCAAGTTCGACCGCATCCTCGAGACTTACTTGGCGTTCGCGCCCAAGGGTTTCCAATCGTTTCGCGCGGCCGTGCCGGTCTGGGTGAAGGAGAAGATTTTTCTGGCCCGTGCGCTCCGCAAGGGACTCGGCGGTCGCTACAAGAAAAACTTCGTCTACACGGCCCACCACCAGTCCCACGCCGCCTCTGCGTTCTTTCCGTCACCGTTCGAGCGGGCCGCCATCTTCACCAGTGACGGCGTCGGTGAGTGGGCAACCACGACGTGGGGTTTCGGCGACGGCAACAAGATCACGCTGCAGAAGGGCATCTCGTTCCCACACAGCCTTGGGCTGCTCTACTCGGCTTTCACCTACTTCACCGGCTTCAAGGTGAACTCGGGTGAGTACAAGCTGATGGGCCTGGCGCCGTACGGTGAGCCTCGCTTCGCAGACACGATCCGCGAGAAGCTGATGGACATCCGTCCCGACGGGTCGTTCCGGATGAACATGGACTACTTCTCTTATCCGACCGGCCTGACGATGACGGGCATCGGGTTCGAAAAGCTGTTTGGAGGGCCTGCGCGAAAGACCGAGTCCGACATCACGCAGCGCGAGATGGACCTCGCCGCCTCCATCCAGGCGGTCACTGAGGACATCGTCTTGAGGGCGTGCCGCCACATCGCCAAGGAGACCAAGACCAAATATCTGGTGCTGGCTGGCGGCGTCGCACTCAACTGCGTGGCGAACGGTCGCATCCTGCGAGAAGGCCCCTTCGACGACGTCTGGGTGCAGCCTGCCGCGGGCGACGCCGGGGGCGCGCTCGGTTCGGCGCTCTTCACATGGCACCAGCTGCTCGGCAACCCGCGCAAGGTCGTCCCAGGCAAGGACAGCCAGAAGGGCTCGCTGCTCGGGCCGCAGTTCGGCCCGGAGGCGATTCAGGCGGCGATTGATTCAATCGGCGCGGTCGCCACGAGGCACACCGACGAGGCGGCGCTGCTCGTGCGGATCGCGGAGCTCCTGGAGCAGGGCAAGGTCATCGGCTGGTACAACGGCCGGATGGAGTTTGGCCCGCGCGCCCTTGGCAGCCGCAGCATCATCGGGGACGCGCGCAACGTGAAGATGCAGTCCAAGATGAACGTGAAGATCAAGTACCGGGAGTCGTTTCGGCCATTCGCGCCGTGTGTATTGAGGGAGCGAGCGAGCGAGATCTTCGACATATCGGAGAAGCACGAGAGCCCCTACATGCTCATGGTGGCGCAGGTACGCGAGAAGTTCCGGAAGCAGCTCTCCGACGAGGAGAAGAAGGCCATGAAGGACCCGGACCTCCGCAAACGGGTCAACGTCGCGCGCTCCGACTTCCCTGCCATCACCCACGTTGACTATTCGGCCCGTTTGCAGACGGTCGACAGCGAACGCCACGGACGCTTCTACCGCATGATGAAGGCGTTCGAGAAGCTCACTGGCAGCCCGATCGTGGTGAACACCAGCTTCAACGTCCGGGGGGAGCCGATCGTGAATCGCCCGTCAGAGGCGCTGAACTGCTTCCTCAACACCGAGATGGACGCGCTGGTTCTGAACGACTATCTCCTTCTCAAGGAAGACCAGCCGGCAAAGATTCTCCCCAAGGATCGAGAAGCCTACCTCACGCAGTTTCAGCTCGATTGAACCCCACATGTCCCTAAAGGCCTATCGCGAGATCAACAAGCAGCCCGAGGCGTCCGACCGCCTGAAGCTGGCGCTTGTCTTCATCGTGGGCTTTGGGGGCATCGGCACGTATCAGGCGTACGTGAAGCACCACGAGCTCGCATCCCATGTCCTGTGGGCCTTGGCGGTGGCTCTGCCGCTCCTCTGCCTGATTCCGCCGCTCGGGCGCCTGCTCTATATCGGGTGGATGGGGCTCGGCGTGACGATGGGCATGTTGACGCAGCCAGTATTCCTCTTCGTCACCTATGTTGTCTTCTTCATTCCCCTTGGACTTGTCTTCCGCTTGCTGTCACGGGACACGATGAAGCGTAAGTTGGTCCCTCGCGATGACTCCTATTGGGAGGACTACGTCGAGAGCGACGACAAGAGCAGCTACTTCAAGCAATACTGAGTCACACGTAGCGGGGTATGCATCATGACGGAATCTAAGGTCACCGAAGAAGAGGACCACGATGCCCTGGAGGCAATGGCCGAGGAGAAGACCTCGTTCCTCGGTGGGTTCTGGGGCTACTTTGCTTCCAGCAAGAAGTGGTGGCTCTTGCCCATGCTGATCGTCCTCTTGCTCCTTGGCGGCCTGTTCCTGCTCTCCAGCACGGTGGCAGCCCCGTTCATCTACACGCTCTTCTGAGCGCGTTGGCCGTCGACCCACACTCGTGAAGGAGATCTTCAAGAGAGCATTTGGCCTCGTCTTCCGCACGAAGCGGGACTGGCGGCTCGGCGCGGGCTTGCTCCTTCTCATGACGCTCGGAGGGATGATGGAGGCGGTGGGGATCGGCCTCGTCATGCCGTTCGTCTCGCTACTCGGGCGGCCGCACCTGGTCGATGAGAACGCCACATTGCGCTGGGTGCGCGACGCCGCGGGTGTCAGGACCCATTTCGGAATGATCACGCTCGCGGGGCTGGTGCTCGTGGCCACCTTCCTCGTCAAGAACGTGTATCTAGCGTTCGTCGACTACGCGCAAAACCGGTTCATCTATAGCCGCCAAATCCGCACGTCGAACCTGCTCATGGAGCGGTACATGCGACGGCCGTACTGGTTCCACCTGCGGCACAACTCGTCTGAGCTCATTCACAACGTCCACACCGAGGTCTCTCAGGTCTATACGCATGTGATATGCACCATGTTCGTGATCGCGGTAGAGGTGCTCAGCGTCAGCGTCATCCTACTCTTGCTCATCACGCTGGAGCCGCTCATCGTGCCGGGCATCGGGCTGCTCGTGGGGGGAGTGGGTGTGGTCTTCTACAAAGCGATTCACCGCCGGGCGGCGCTCATCGGCGAAGAGCAGCGTGAGGTGCAAGCCGACATGCTGCGTTGGCTCCAGCAAGGGCTCGGCGGCATCAAGGAGGCGCGAGTCCTCGGCGCCGAGGACTTCTTCGTGCAGGCGTTCAGCGCACGCGGACAGCGATTTGGGAAGCTGCTGGCGATGCACCGTCAGCTCTCCATGCTTCCCAAGAATATTCTCGAGACCTGCGGCGTCGCTGCGCTGGTCGCCGTGACGCTGCTTGCGCTCTCGCGGTCCGGCGACCCTCAGCGGGTGTTGCCCATGCTCGGTGCGCTGGCCGTCGCGTCCATCCGCATACTTCCCTCGGCCTCGCGCATCCTGAGCGGCGTGTCGCTGATGCGCTACTGCAAGCCGTCTCTCGACGGGCTCTGGGCGGCCATGGAGCCGATGCCTGGCGATGGCAAGATCGGACGCCGCCGCGCTGAAGTGGCGCCCCTCCGCTTGATGGAGAAGATAGAAATCGCGGACGTAGCGGTCCGCTATCCTGGCGCTGCGTCGTCGTCGCTCACGGGCGTGACACTGGAAATCAGGCGGGGCGAGTCCATCGCGCTGGTGGGGGCATCGGGAGCTGGAAAGACGACGCTCGCGGACACGCTCATCGGCCTGCTCGAGCCCGAGTCGGGGGAGATCCGCGTGGACGGCAAGGCACTTGTCGCTGGAACCATGGAGGCCTGGCAACGGTCCATCGGCTACATCCCACAGACCGTCTTTCTCTCGGACGACACGTTCCGCCGCAACATCGCCTTCGGTCTCGAGGACAAGGAAATTGACGAGGCACGGGTGATCGCGGCGGCCAAGACGGCACGCCTATCAGAGCACCTCATGTCGCTGCCGGACGGTCTCGACACGATGGTCGGTGAGCGTGGCGTGCGCCTGTCGGGTGGACAACGCCAGCGCATCGGGATCGCAAGGGCGCTGTACTGCGATCCGCACGTCCTGGTGCTTGACGAGGCCACCTCCTCCCTCGATGGTGCGACGGAGCGCGAGATCGTCGAGGCGATCGAGAGCCTCCGCAACGAGCGGACCATCATCATCATCGCGCACCGGTTGAGCACGGTGCGGGCGTGCGACCGCCTGGTCTACATGGCCAAGGGCAAGATCGTGGACGTAGGCACGTGGGAGCAGCTCCTCGCGCGCAATGCGGACTTCCGCCGCATGGTGGAGCTCGCGCGCACAGACCAGAGCGGAGTGGACCGAAGTGATAGCGAAGCAACGACTGACAGCGTGCAACGACGCAACGTCACTCACGAGAAAGAAGCCATGAAATGAGCAAGCCCGTTTCTTCCCACTACGATGCAACTGCCGCTGAATATCACGAGCAATATCAGCGCGAGAATCTGACGGCCTCGGAGGATTATCCAGCGAACTACTTCCGTCTCCAGATTTTGGTCAACAGCCTTATCAAGCACGGCGGCAAGCGCGTCCTCGAGGTCGGTGTCGGTGAGGGAACGCCGCTGGTGACCGTCGTAAAAGCGGGCTTGGACGACGCGTGGGGCTTCGACATCTCCAAACCAATGGTCGAGAAGGCCAAGGCCAACTTCGCCGCTCATGGGCTTGACCCCGCCAAGATCTTCTGGGGCGACGTGCAAGACTCGGTCACCTACTCCCACGCGGTGAAGGGCGGTGCCTTCGACTCAGTAGTTGCGATGGGCGTCATGCCGCACGTGCAGAACGACGACCTGGTGATCGGGAACATTGCCGCCATCCTCAAGCCGGGCGGCCAGGCGTTCATCGAGTTCCGCAACAAGATCTTCTCGCTCTTCACCTTCAATCGACTCACGCTGGAGTTCATCCGAGACGACCTTCTCGCAGGCGTCGCGGCCGACGTGAAGGACGCGGTCGTCGCGCAGATATCCCCGCGGCTCGCGCTGGACATGCCTCCGGTGCGCCCCTACGACGCCATCCTCGCGAAGTTCCACAACCCGTTCGAGATGGAGACGTTGTTCACGCGAAACGGCTTCGAAAACGTCAAATTCCACTGGTATCACTACCACCCCGCCCTTCCGATGATGGAGAAGCCGCTCGGCCAGCGCTTCCGGGAGGAGGGCTTCAAGCTGGAACACGACGCTTCCGGTTGGCGCGGCATGTTCCTGTGCTCCGCCTACTGCGTCGAGGCAACGCGAAAGCCCTGACTCCCGGAAGAACCCATACGCCGTTAGTTCTACTGCGGGAAGTTGCGTCCCAGTTCTCAGTTCCGTTCGGGCTTGCGCGCGGCAGCGTGAAAAACGCGGCGGGGCCGCTGTCAGGGCCCCTGAAGCGAACGAGCGACGCTTGGCGTCTGTTGCTCGCTGCCGCCAGTG